>NZ_JARFYL010000003.1:0-594791 GCF_029194425.1 Kaistella sp. PBT33-4
ACCCTGGTTCACCTCTGTTTTGCTATTCTAAAGTTATCCGTTTTTCTGATTACAAAGTAAAGATTGGTAACCGTTGCGCAACCTCAGATTTCAGCGGCAAGGTCTGAAAATTCAATAAAAAACGGCCTCTTTTAAAGCGATTTAAAGGAGGTCTTTTTTTTAGTAATGAAAAATTTTCGGGATTTTAGGTGGCCTTAAACAAAGGATATTGAAGCCGTGGGAAAGAGGTTCTGGCAAAACCAAAACTTCCCTTTTGGAAGGTTCATGATTAGGGCATTGCCGTGAACTTTTCGGGTAATGAACTACAGGTATTTTTTCAGATTGTAAGTGAGCGCAGCCATTAAAAGTGGTTTCGCCAAAACCAAAACTTCCCTTTTGGAAGGTTCATGATTTGAGCATTGCGGTAAACTTTTCCGGTAATGGACTTTAGATAAAGAGTATAAGCATCAATGAACTGGGAAATCAGGACGTACAAAACCTTCATTAACAACATCACGTTTCCACGAATACAAATATTATCATTCCATCACTTGCCCAATTCTGCAATTTTTTGCAATTTCAGTTTTCAAAACTAAACTAATCCATGAAATTCTACTGGAGTATGCCGGCAGGGCTTAAAGTATATTTTAATGATGAAGTTAAGTCCTACGGACAGCAAATGAAAATTGGTAATCTGCCTGCGGCCTGGCGGCATTTGGAGCGTGCACACGTGTTGGGACAGTCCTGGCCCCGTGAGCACAATTACAGCCACTGGCTGATGCTTAAATTTGGGATTAAGATAAAAGACCGCCGTGAAATCATCGGACAGATTCCCAGACTCCTTGTGGGTGGTGTAAAATCTTTTGTAGGGAAAATTCCCGTGGGAAATACCGGTGGAGCCAATGTACCACCGCTCAGACCCATGGAAATTCCGGAGGATCTGGCTTTAGTCCTGGACAGGTATAAAAAACCTTAGCAGTGCACAGCTTATCCATATGAAAAAGGCATTTACTTTCTTCCTGATATTCACAGTCTCTTATTGCCTGCATGCACAAACTGTGTACCTTGATCCGAATAACCGAAAAATTACGGAACAGGAATTTAACGGATATAAGCGCGCCAACCTGTTAATTGTGAAAAATGACTCTTTGAATCTTACAAAGGCCATGTTCCGCTCCAACCGCTCGGAAGCCGGAACCTTTGCAAATTACACGGAGTTGAAGAGCAGTATTGAGTCCAGAACAGGCACCTCCATTGATGATATGAAGCCCGTAATCGTTATCTACCATCCCGGCCCAGACAGATGCAACTCTTCCGGAACTGCAAATACATCTTACAAAATAAGATGGTTCAAAGATCTGGAAAAGGAAACATTAAAAATAGCAGGAGTAAAGGCGCTATATTTTTATAAAACAGAGAAAGGCATAGTAAAGGAGTTAAAATCTATCGCCTGGAAAAAGGACCCGAAAGCAATCATAGAACATACATTTTTTGATTTTCATTACCCGTGCAGTTCATTTGTCATCTTCAATTCAAAAGGCAAATACAGCTCATATTTTGGTGAGTTTTCTCAAGCTCAGGTTCTTGAGCAACTCGCCGAAATGGTAAAGGAAAATTAACCAGTTTCCTTTTTACAGGATTTATTCGTGACCTAATTCTCCAATTTCCCGGATAAATGCCTCCACGCTTTCTTCTGTGGTGGCCCAGGACGTAATAATCCTTATAGCAGATTGATCCGCATTTATTTTTTTCCACACATAAAAATCAAAATGGGTGGACAGTTTTTCTATCTGAGTGTTCGTGATGACAGGAAAAATCTGGTTGGTATAGGTATCAGATAGAAAGCTGCAGCCGGCCTGCTGAAATGCCTTTTTTATCCGCATAGCCTGGGTGTTGGCAAGCCGAGCTAGATCGAAATACAGATGATCGCGTAACAGTTCCTGAAACTGTATGCCCAGAAGGCGGCCTTTGGCCAGCATTCCACCCTTCTGTTTAATGTGGAAGTCAAATTCATCCTGCAAAGCCGTATTGTTGATGACGATAGCCTCGCCCAGCAAAGCGCCGTTCTTGGTGCCTCCCAAATAATAGACATCGGTTAGCCGGGCTACATGTTCAAGAGTGAGATCGCTGCCTTCAGCAGTTAAAGCATTTCCCAAACGTGCACCGTCCATGAAAAGGCAGAGCCCGTGCCGGCGGCAAGAGTCAGAAAGTTCCTGCAGTTCACTTTTTGTGTAGAATGTACCCACTTCGGTGGCATTGGAGATGTAAACCATCTTCTGCTTCAGCTGGTGCGGTTTATTGGTATGCTGATCGAGTACGTTCTGGACATCCTGCGCACGCAGTTTCCCGTCAGCTGTAGGAACGCCGTGAACTTTATGGCCGGTGGCTTCTATGGCACCACTCTCATTGGTGAAAATATGACCCGTGTCTGCTGCGATTACACTTTCGTGCGGCCTTAGCAGGGCAGAAATGACAATAATGTTGGCCTGCGTTCCTCCGGAAACGAAATGCGCGCGGGACTTTGGGCTTTTGCTTAAATCAAGGATCAGCTGTTCCGCCGCCTGACTGAATTGATCAGAACCATATCCGTTCTGCTGCTGCAGATTTGTCCTTACAAGAGCTTCCAGAATGCGTGGGTGAGCACCTTCGGCATAATCATTTTTAAATGAATACTTCATCCCGTAAAGGTAAGCAAGCCGCAGGAAATTAAGGTTAATTTGAAATACTGCGGGTTTAAAAATTAAAAGTTAGCTTTGCATTAAATACAATCTAACATTTTGAGAAACACCCATACTGAAGAGAATTACCTGAAGGCCATTTTCCACCTGGCTACGGAAACGCATAGCGTGACCATCAACGAGCTGAGCAAAATTCTGGATGTCAAAATGCCTTCAGTGAACAATATGATGAAGAAGTTTGCCGAGAAAAAATGGGTGATTTACGAAAATTATAAACCACTAATCATCACTCCTCTGGGCATGAGGGAAGCTGCCCTGGTGGTGCGCAAACACCGGCTTACCGAGATGTTTTTGGTGGAAAGGATGAATTTCGGCTGGGAAAATGTGCACGAAATTGCCGAACAGCTGGAACATGTGCACTCCACCCTCTTTTTCGACAAGATGGACGAGATCCTGAATTATCCCAAATTTGACCCGCATGGCGAGCCCATTCCGGATAAGGACGGTAATATCATCGCTCAGGAACTTAAGAAATTAAGTTCCTGCAAAAGCGGGGATTCTGTGGTTTTTAAAGCAGTAACTTATTCGGACGATGACTTCCTGCATTATCTGAATGACAGGAGTATACAGCTGGAGATGCAGTTCGAGATAGTTAAAGTTGAAAATTTCGATAAATCTTTTCTGGTGAATACACCCGCAGGAACCGTACACCTCAGCTCCAACGCAACGGACAAAATGCTTGTAAAATAAAAAAGCAGTGCATCGCTGCACTGCCTGAACTGGATATAAGTAAGAATTATTTTGCTTTAGCTTTCAAAGCATCTTCCTTGGCTTTGAATTCTTTATGCTTGCCTTCGTTACGGGTGGTCTGATACATACCTTTTAACAGAGTTACTGCATCCAGGTTATCAGGATGAGCCTGGTGCCATTTTTCCACAACTGGAATCGCGGATTTAAAACGTTCGCGTCTGGCATCCATTACTTTATTCGCCTCATCTACCTTTCCTGCTTTCCTTAAAGTTTCATATTGTGTGATTGTGGTATCGTCGTCTCCCATAATTAGGTACGCAAGATTCTGATAGGCATTTATCATTTTTGCATCCAGATCAATTGCTTTCTTAAAAGCGCTTTCGGCATCGTTTTTTAGAGCCGGGTCTTTGCTCTGTAGTACACCCAGATTGTACCAACTTACCGCATCATTTGGATTTTTGGCGAGGTAACTTTTTAGCGAGGTAGCAAATTCCGCCGTTTTACCAGCCTTATAATAGGCATGACTTTGTAATTCTGACAACCGTACACTGGTAGGGAACTTCTTCAAACCTTTCTCAATAAATGCGATAGCTTCGTCGTACTTCCCTGCATCAGACAAAATATTGGCATATGTTTCATATAGTTCAGCTTCTATACTTGGCGACATTTCGGTCTTAAAATCACTGTAATCAGGACTTTTCTTAAGTGTCTCCCAAGTCGCTTTGTCTAAGTCGATGGTTTTTCCTGTAGATTTCTCCCTGGCCGTATATGTTGTTTGAACGCCTGTATATCCGGAGTTGATGAGCTCACCAAAGCCTTCCAGCGCTTTATCATTATCACGGGCATATGCGTAGCTAAGTGCGGAATTATACAGAAGCTGACCATTAACCTGTCCGGCGGCCTTGAGCAAGTCATATGATTCACGGAATTTAGCTCCTGCGACGGCATAATTTTTAGCGTTGTAAGCATCTATTGCAGCCTTATTACTGGACTGTATCAATGGATTAATCGCCACCGCCAGTTTATCTGATGTAGTTGTGGAAAACTTTTCTGCTTTCAGACCGCTGATGCCTGAAGCATCCGCCGCAGCTTTTCCAACAAAGTATACTTTGCTTTTACCGTCCTTGCCCACATAGATATCCGATTTTCCCAAATCATTAATCCTGGAAAGGTAGGCTGCACCTTCTGTCGATTTTCCTGTTTTTAACAGCGCTAACCCTTTAGCGTAGTAATACTGCTCCAAAAGTGCGGGTTCCAGCAACTGGGTCTTGCCGCCTATTGCAGACTCCGCTGCAGCAATCTGCGCATTGGCTCCGGCAAAATCATTGGATTCCACCGCCTTTACCGCATTGGCTATTTCCTTTTTTTGCGCGGTTGCGAAAGTCAGCGAGACCAACGCAAGGCTTAAAAATATTTTTTTCATTGTTAATCCTTATTTTAAAAATCTGATAAAATTAATAATTAATTTTAAGAGTCAGCCTCTTCTTCATCAGTGTCATCCTTTTCCGGAGTGTCGGTGCGTTCGTCCGGAGCATAGTTTTTCTGCTCTTTCGCTTCCTCCTTTTCCACTTTGCGCAGGAAGCTTTCATCTCCCATATTGGTCATCGAGTTATCGCCTGACTGCGGCACATCACTGAACGCTACCTGGTCACTGATCACCGCGGCCGGCATGCCCTCACTGTCCAATGATTCGGCTTCTTCCACCTCCTTATCCATTTCCACTTTGGCAATGGCCGCAATTTCGTCATTCCCTTTCAGATTAATGACCTTTACTCCCTGAGTGTTACGGCCCATGATGCGGAGTTCGTCTACACCCATGCGGATGGCTACACCAGATTTGTTGATGATCATCAGACCGTCGCCGTCCTTTACATTCTGGATCGCAATCAGGTTTCCTGTTTTTTCGGTGATATTAAGTGTGATCACCCCTTTTCCGCCACGGTTCGTGATTCTGTAATCCTGCACCGCTGAACGTTTACCGTATCCTTTTTCAGACACTACCAGCACACTTTCATTGGCAACGTCATTGGCTACAACCATTCCAATCACTTCATCATTATCTTCCAGAGCTATACCCCGCACTCCAATGGAACCACGACCTACGGCACGTGCCTTTTCTTCAGGAAAACGGATGCATTTTCCGTTCTTGGTGGCAATCATTATCTCGGAAGTACCGTCGGTAAGCCGCGCTCCCAAAAGCTGGTCATTATCGCGGATCTCAATGGCATTGATACCGTTTGTTCTTGGTCTGGAATACGCTTCAAGCGATGTTTTCTTCACCGTTCCGTTCCTGGTGATCATCACCACATTCATCTGGTTTACATATTCCTCATCCTTCAGGTCATTTGTGCGGATGTAGGCTTTTACTTTGTCGTCCGGTTCAATATTGATGAGGTTCTGGATGGCTCTGCCTTTTGATATTTTGGATCCCTCCGGAATCTCGAATACTCGCAGCCAGTAACATTTGCCCTTTTCTGTAAAGAACAGCATATACTGGTGGTTGGTGGCTGAGACGATATATTCCAGGAAGTCTTCATCGCGGGTAGTTGCCGCCTTGTTACCCACTCCTCCTCTACTCTGCACACGGTACTCAGAAAGCAAGGTCCTTTTTATGTATCCGGCGTGAGAAATGGTTACTACTACATTTTCGTTCGGGATAAAGTCCTCAATAGACATATCGCCGCCGGCATAATCGATCTCAGTCCTTCTCTCGTCGCCATATTTTTCCTTGATCTCCAGCATCTCAGTCTTGATGATTTCAAACCTGCGGGATTCATTGGCCAGGATATCTTCAAAATCGCGGATCATGTTCATGATCTCTTCATACTCGGCCCGGATCTTATCCAGTTCCATGCCTGTAAGACGGGCCAGTCTAAGATCGAGGATGGCCTGTGCCTGAAGGTCTGAAAGATCAAATTCAGCAATAAGCCCATCTTTCGCGTCGGCTGGGTTGGCACTGTTGCGTATAATGGCAATTGCCTTATCCAGGCTTTCCTGTGTAGCAATCACTTTCATGAACCCTTCCAGGATATGTGCCCTTTCCTTTGCTTTCTTCAGCTCATACTCTGTACGGCGGATAACCACTTCATGTCTGTGCTCCACAAAGTGATGGATGATGTCTTTAACATTAAGCTGCTCCGGCCTGCCGTGCACCAAGGCAATATTGTTTACGCTGAAAGAGGTTTGAAGCGCGGTATACTTATACAGCAGGTTCAGGACTACATTAGGTATGGCATCGTTCTTAAGCTCGTAAACGATACGCATACCGCGGCGGTCTGATTCATCACGTATCTCATAGATTCCCGGAATCTTTTCCTCTTTTACCAAATCGGAGGTACGTGCAATCATCTCGGCTTTATTTACCTGATAAGGTATTTCGGTAATGATGATTGCATTTCTGTTGTGAACTTCTTCAAAGTTTACCTTGGCACGGATCACGATACGGCCGCGACCGGTGTGGAAAGCGTCGCGAACGCCGTCGTAGCCGTAAATAATTCCTCCGGTAGGAAAATCCGGTGCGATGATGTGCTTCATCAGATCATCTATAGAAATCTCGCGGTCGTCTATATAGGCACAGATGGCATCTACAGTTTCAGAGAGATTGTGCGGCGCCATATTGGTGGCCATACCCACAGCAATACCGGAGGCACCGTTTACCAAAAGATTGGGTATGCGGGTAGGCATTACAGTAGGCTCCGTAAGACTGTCGTCGAAGTTATTCTGGAAATCCACGGTATCCTTATCCAGGTCTGCCAGGACCTCATCAGAAATCTTCTTAAGGCGTGCCTCGGTATACCTCATAGCCGCCGGCGGGTCGCCGTCCATGGAACCGAAGTTACCCTGTCCGTCTACCTGGGGATACCGCAAACTCCAGGGCTGCGCCATCCTCACCATGGCATCATACACGGAACTGTCGCCATGCGGGTGGTATTTACCCAAAACATCACCTACAATCCTGGCCGATTTAAGATGCTTCCGGTTGGAAAATACATTTAAACCGTACATACCGTACAGAACTCTTCTGTGTACAGGCTTCAGACCATCTCTGACATCAGGCAATGCTCTGGAGACGATCACAGACATTGAATAATCAATGTAGGACGACTTCATTTCATCTACAATGCTGATCGGTATCAACCGCTCTCCTTCTGTATTCATATTTAACTATTAAAATGATTTTCAGCGCTTTAAAAAGGCTGTAAATTTTTATTGATTTTCAATTAATAATAACGGGCTAATTTACGAAAATAATACCGATTTTTGCGGCTTAACCCGGGAGCAATCTTCATAAAAAACAGTTAAATAAGATGAGTATTTTAAGCCTTACCTTCCACTGCATTGAGTCTACTGTGCCGCAATGGGAACAATATGCCAGAACTGAACTGAAACAGTTGGCTCACAACCTCTATGATGTGGAAAAGTACATCCTTTCGGATGTTGAAAGTGAAATGCTGAATGAGGGGAGAAACACTAATCTGCTCCTGATTTTTGAAACGGTGGAACTGCGGGCCACATTTCTGGAAAATGAGTTTGAGAATATCCGTGAGCGGGTGGAAAAGCGCTTTGGCGACGAGGTGATGATTTTTAAGACATTACTTAATGAATTTAAAGAAACCGACGGCCCTACAGGCATTGGGTAAATCTAATTTGCAGATAATTCCACTAAAGATCTAAAATGAAGCGGGCTCCCGGTGGGAGCCCGCTTTCTTACAGGTTATCTGTGATTTTTATGTTTTTTATAAGACTTTCCTTTTTTCTTTCCATCGTCCCATTTCCTGCTGTCCCAGTTGCCATTTTTCTTTTTCATCTGACCCGGAGCATAATCTTTGGCGTTACCGCCATACACTTTCTTGGCCTGTCCCGGAGGAAGATTTCTATTGTTACGCGGATACACCGTACCTACCTGATTGCGGCCACGGGTGTTACTGTACACACCGCCTGAACTTATTACCCTTCCGTTTTGATACACATTACCGTTACGGTCCCTGTATACATCGCCCTGACGGTATACAGTACCATCCGGACTTCTGTACACTGTACCGTTATTTGGATAATTATTCGGATAGTTATTTCCGTAAGGATCATTTAGTGCGCCACATGAAGCCAGTGTAAAAGCCAGTCCTGACGCTAAAATTATTTTGAAGATGCTTTTCATTTCTTAAAGGTTTTAAATGTTGTAGGTATTGTTTTCAATCTTAATGCCAAAGACTGTCCCCGGCGATTTTTGGATATCAGCAATTCCTTAAAGTTAAACCTCAGTTTAAAAAAAAACAGTTTTTTTTGTGTCAAATCACAGAACTGCGGCGCTCCATCAGCAAGACATCGCGCCAGCGCCCGTTCATTTGCGCAATTTTTTCCCGGGTACCCACCACCCGGAATCCCATTTTGGCGTGGATAGCTATAGATGCAGCATTTTCAGGGAAAATGCCCGACTGCAATGTCCAGAAGCCGTGTTCTTCACTGTCCAGTATTAATTTTTTGAGCAATACTGAACCCAGTCCGCGTCCCTGCACCGCATTATCAAGGTAAATACTCACTTCAGCCACACCCCTGTAGCATTCACGTGTGCTGATGGGTTTCAGCGCGGCCCAACCCATCACCTTTTCACTTTCATCCTCTACTACCCAGCGGCACTTATGAAAATATCCCGCATCCCAGTTCTCCCAGTTGGGCGCCTCTTTGTCGAATGTGGCATTACCACCGTCAACACCCTGCTTAAAAATGCTGATAACCGAGTCACTGTCGGTGGATTTCATCCTGCGGATTTCGTAATTCATGACATTAATTAAGTTCCTTACGTAAAAATTTTCCGGTCAGTGATTTTGAGTTTTTGATCACCTCCTCCGGTGTACCTTTAGCTACAATCTTTCCGCCATGCTTTCCGCCTTCAGGACCAATGTCAATCATATGGTCTGCCAGCTTGATGACATCCATATTATGCTCGATTATGATGAAGGAATTACCAAGGTCTACAAGTCTGTTAATGGCATCCATAAGCACTTTAACATCCTCAAAGTGAAGGCCTGTAGTAGGTTCATCCAGAATATACAGCGTATTGCCGGTCTGGCGTTTTGCAAGTTCCGTGGCAAGTTTAATACGCTGGGCTTCACCACCCGAAACCGTTGTGGACTGCTGCCCAAGCGTGATATAACCTAACCCCACATCCTGGAGTGTTTTCACCTTGCTGAAAATCCGGGGAATAGGAGCAAAGAAATCCACTGCTTCGTCAATTGTCATCTCCAGCACATCCGAAATTGATTTTCCTTTGTAGCGCACTTCCAGCGTTTCGCGGTTAAATCTTTTGCCGTTGCAGGTTTCGCAGTGCACGTACACATCGGGCAGGAAATTCATCTCAATCACTTTGAGACCACCTCCCTGACAAGTCTCACAGCGCCCGCCTTTCACATTGAAGGAAAATCTGCCTGGTTTATAGCCGCGGATTTTACTCTCCGGCAATTCAGAGAACAGGTTTCTGATATCCGTAAACATACCGGTATAGGTGGCAGGATTGGACCTTGGTGTCCGCCCGATGGGGGTTTGGTCTACATCTACAATCTTATCTATATGTTCGATGCCTTCAATCTTTTTATAAGGCAAAGGTTCCTGCACGCTGCGGTAGAAATGACGGTTGAGGATGGGATACAGTGTACCGTTGATCAGTGAAGATTTTCCACTACCGGAAATTCCGGTAACCACCACGAGTTTTCCCAGTGGAATTTCCAGGGTTACATTCTTCAGGTTGTTGCCTGTCGCACCTTTCAGGACAATGCTTTTCCCGTTGCCTGACCGCCTTTGAGCAGGAATTTCAATCTGCCTTTTACCGGTCATGTAATCTGCGGTTACGGTATCAGCTTTCAGCAGATCGTCCGGATGACCCTGCCATAAGACTTCGCCGCCAAATTTTCCGGCACGGGGGCCGATATCCAGCACGTGGTCTGCTCCCAGGATCATATCTTTGTCATGTTCCACTACCAAAACGGAATTACCGATATCCCGCAGGTTCTTCAGTGAATTAATAAGTCTTTCATTATCACGCTGATGAAGACCAATAGAGGGTTCATCCAGAATGTAAAGCACATTAACCAACTGTGAACCGATCTGTGTAGCCAGGCGGATTCGCTGACTTTCGCCACCGGACAGCGTACGCGAACTGCGGCTCAGACTCAGATAGTCCAGTCCCATATCCAGAAGGAACTGCAGACGGGTTTCAATTTCCTTCAGTATTTCATTGGCGATCAGGGCATTTTTGCTTGAAAATTTCGGTTTCACCTGGTCCAGCCATTCCTTAAACTCTGAAAGCGAAAGGGCACTGATTTCGGCAATGTGACTGCCGTCTATTTTAAAGCTCAGACTCTCGGGCTGCAGTCGCGTTCCGTTACATTTAGGACAAATTTCTTCGGTTGTAAAATGCCTTTCCAGCAACACCGCGTCATAACTTTCTTTGTCATTGATAATATCCTGAATATATGCCACCAGACCTTCAAAATTCACCTTGATCTTCTTGGAGATTCCTGCATACTTAAGATCCTTACTTATTTCGCGGGACATCCCGAAATACATAAAATCCACCACCTCCGATGGAATATCCCTGAAAGGTGTGGTGAGTGACAGGTTTGAAATTTCGAGGATATTCTTGAGTTGAGCGAGTACCCATTTATTGTTTTTGATATCCTCCAGCGGCAGAAGTGCTCCCTGACCGATTGACAACTTAGGATTTTCAACAAAATAATCCGTGTTAATCTTATTGATGACCCCAAGTCCCTTACAGTTGGGGCAGCTACCTTTAGGTGAATTGAAAGAAAAAGTGTTCGGTTCCGGTAAAGCCAGCGATTGCCCGGAATCATCGTCCATCAGGTTTTTTGAAAAATACTGAATGTCACTGCCGCCAAGTTTCTGGATTCCGATAACGCCCTCACCCATATCCAGAGCCGTACGAAGCGATTTCTCCATACGCCCTTCCGTCGCTTTTTCGCCAATAATCCAGCGGTCAATTACAATATCGATATCATGCGTTTTGTACCTGTCGAGTTTCAGGTCATACTCCAGATCCTGCAGGACACCGTCAATACGTGCCTGACTGTACCCTTTGCGCGCCATCTGTACAAACAGTTCATGATAGTGTCCTTTCCGGGAGCGCACAACTGGGGCCAATAACAATATTTTTTCGCCCTGATAATTTTCTTTAATGGTTTCCAGAATCTGCTCTTCGGTATAACTTACCAGTTTTCGGCCCGACGTCAGGGAATAGGCGTCGGAAACCCTGGCAAACAGAAGTCGGAGGAAATCATAAAGTTCGGTTACCGTACCTACGGTGGAACGCGGATTTTTATTTGTTGTTTTCTGTTCTATAGCGATCACTGGAGACAGTCCTTCAATCTTATCCACATCCGGTCTTTCCAGTCCACCCAGGAACTGCCGGGCATAGGCCGAAAAGGTCTCAATGTAGCGGCGCTGGCCTTCGGCAAAAATAGTATCAAATGCCAGGGAAGATTTTCCGCTGCCGGATAAACCTGTAATCACTACAAGTTCGTTACGCGGGATGCGGACATCAATGTCCTTTAAGTTGTGTTCCCGTGCCCCGTAAATTTCTATATATTCTTTCTTTTCGCTCATTATAAATGCCGCTTTCGTTATTGAAAACAGGAAGATGCAAAAATACGGAAATTAATGAAGAACGGTATAAGAGTTATACAGCGCCGGGAAATGCGGAACCAAAGACAAAAGTTGGACGGACGCTGTGAATTAACCTGTAAAAAACACAGTTTAGGTTTACCTAAAGTAACATCCTACTTCTTACGGCGGGCTTTGCTTTTCGCTTTTGCCTGCCCGCGGTTCGCGCCGGGCTTCGTTTTTGGAGGATTCCTTTTATGCGGACCACCCCAGTTTTCCTTTCTGTTTTTTTCTTTTTTCTCGTGAAATGCACCGCCTCCCTCTACAATTTTCACGGTATGTGCATTTTTCATCACAACCTCATCCTGTTCGGACGCTATTTTTGTGGGATTTACCTTCACAGTTTCAGGAAATGGAAGTACTTCAAGCTGTCTGTCCATCAGAACCTCTATATCAAAAACAAGCGGTTCTTCTTTTTCGGTAAAGAATGAAATGGATTTACCGTCTTTGTCGGCACGTCCTGTCCGACCAATACGGTGGATGTACTGTTCCGGAATTTCCGGGATCTCAAAATTGATAACATGAGTGATATCTGAAATATCAAGACCTCTGGCCATTACATCAGTTGTAATAAGACCGCGAATTTCGCCGTCCTGAAAACGCTTCATGGCTTTCAGCCTGTAATTTTGAGATTTGTTGGAGTGAATAACATCAAAAGCAGCAGGAAACAGCTCATCAATTTTGGTAAAGAGAAGATCCGCGTGTTTTTTATTGTTTGTAAACACCAATACCCTGGACATTTCTGCATCTGCTTCCAGCAGGTACTGAAGCAGGTTGACTTTGGTGTTGAAATTACGGACGAGATAAGAGGTTTGGGCAATTTTCTCTAGCGGTGTTCCCGATTTTGCCAATGAAATTTCAACGGGATTTGCGAAATATTCGTCCAGCATAGCATCAACGGCCTCTGTCATCGTTGCCGAAAACAGAATATTCTGCCGTTTGGCTTTCATCATCTCGAAGATATGGGTAAGCTGAGGACGGAATCCCAGGCTCAGCATCTCATCAAACTCATCGATAACCAGTTTCTGCACTTCCTTCAGGGAAATGGCATTATCTATAGCGAGGTCCATTACACGACCCGGAGTTCCTACCAGGATGTCGCAGCCGTCGTTAAAGAGGAGCTTTTGGGTGTTTATATTTTTCCCGCCATAAATCCCAATGATCCTTGCCGTAGTATTAGCAGCCAAAGATTCCAGAACGCCGGTAACCTGAACTACGAGTTCACGTGTAGGTACGAGAATCAGAACCGTTGGATTACCCGTTTTGTTGTACTTCCACATTTGCAGAACCGGCAGCAGATAAGCCAGGGTTTTACCGGTACCGGTCTGGGCAATTCCCATAATATCGCGGCCGGAAAGTATGGCTTTAAAGCTTTTTTCCTGAATGGGCGTTGGTTCAAATAGATTAAGGTCTGCCAGAGCATCAAGTAACTTTCCGGACAGATCAAAATCTGCAAAAGTGGTTTTCATGGGTATTCTAATTTAAAAAGAGCAGAGACAGCGCGTGGAATGTGGTGCAAAGCTACTGAAATTAATTTTTAGCGTGTTTTAAGCTACATCGGCGTCAAATGGTATGTTATTTTTTGTATTTTTAAAAATAAAAGAATTGACTGACTTGCTTTCCTTATTTAATTCAAAGAAAAGAAAGAAATCATACCGCGAGGTCTCACTGGTCCTCTCGGGGGGTGGCGCCCGCGGATTCGGCCATATAGGCGTCATAGAAGTGCTTATAGAAAGAGGGTTCCATATCCACAGCATTGCAGGTACCTCCATGGGTGCGCTTATAGGTGGTCTGTACGCGATGGGTAAACTGAAAGATTTCAAAAACTGGGTAACCCATATGGGGAAACTTCAGGCTTTGGATCTGATTGACCTGTCTATACGTCGACGGGGGCTTCTAAAAGGAAACAGGGTATTCCGTAAGATGAAGGCACTGTTCCCAACTGTAAATATTGAAGATCTTGAAATTGGCTTTTCAGCGATTGCAACCCAACTTTATGCAAAAAAATCGGTATGCATCAAAAAGGGTGATATTTACGACGCCATCCGGGCCTCAGTCGCAATACCGACTATATTTTCTCCGGTGGAAATTGACGGTGATGTTTATGTTGATGGTGGTGTACTGAACAATATTCCTATAGAGTATGCCCGCAGGAAGAAGAAGGACTTGTTAATTGTGGTAGATGTAAATGCTTTTATCGAATTTGAAGGCGCGAAAAATTCAGCTGTGGATTTGGGCTCAAGCATAAATGTGCTTTCACACTCACTTAGTCTTCTTATTGAAGCTAATGCCAGAAATTCACTTACCGCTTTTCCGCCAGACATCTTGATTCAGCTGTCGCGTGAGTCCTGCAGCATGCATGATTTTTTTAAAGTTAAACAGCAGATTGAATATGGCAGGCAATGCGCTGAAAATGCAATCAACGAATTTCTGAAAGATGATTGATGATGAAAATTAAACACCTCCTGCTCACCGCAATACTCATTTGCATTTCCTGTACAGATAAAAAAGAAACTGTGCAGAAGGATGTAGTACCGCATGATAACGAAACTACAATAAAAACGGCAAAGAAACTTCCGGAAAATCTGGAACGGTGGCTCAAGTTTTATAAAGCGGAAAATCCCGATTTTTCAGCAGACAGTTTTACCTTACTGGACAGCGCTGACCTTAGATACAGTCCATCTGCGGTGAAAGCTAATTTTGAAGAAGATTTCAATCCGATATATGAACCCTTCCTGGTGTACAGTCCGGATAAATCGAAATATATAGATTTCGACAGTTACCACTGGTTTACTAACGAAAACGGAAATCCCGGATTTGAAGCAGACCAGCAGGTATCACTTGTACATCTGCCATCCAAAACTGTGCGGCAGCTCTCCTACTTCGGACCATCATTCACCATTGAAGATGCGTATTGGGAAGGTGACAGTGCAGCTGTACTTTTGGGAAATACCTACGAGAAAGTACCTTTTTACATTCGGTATAACTTTAACAGAAATATGACTTACACTTACAGATCTGCCGACACACTGAAAGTGACCCGATCGTATACCGAGGAAAGACTTAAGAAAAAGGGAATCGGCGTAAATGATAGGCCCCGAGGCAGTGACCCCGGGGCTTAAAAATATAAATTTTGCAGTTTTTTATTCCCACTCAATCGTTGCAGGCGGTTTGCTTGATATATCGTAAGCCACACGGTTGATTCCGCGTACTTCGTTAATAATACGGTTGGATACGTTTTCCAGAAATTCCCACGGGAACTTACTGAAAGTGGCAGTCATAAAATCAATGGTATTGGCGGAACGAACTACAGCGGTATATTCATAAGTACGCTCATCGCCCATCACACCTACCGACTTCACCGGCAACAGTACCACAAAAGCCTGAGACACCTTCTCATACAGGTTATTTTTGTAGAGTTCTTCTATGAAGATGTCATCTGCTTCCTGAAGGATCCTCACTTTCTCCTCATCAACCTCGCCAAGGATTCTGATTCCTAAGCCGGGGCCCGGAAACGGATGCCTCATTACCAAATGATGGGGAATCCCGAGCTCCTCGCCCACTTTGCGGACTTCATCTTTAAAAAGTTCACGCAGTGGCTCCAGAAGGTCCATCTTCATTTCCTCCGGCAATCCGCCAACATTGTGATGTGATTTAATTACTGCAGAAGGTCCTTTTACAGACTGGCTCTCAATTACGTCGGGGTAAATGGTACCCTGCGCCAGGAATCTGGCACCTTCGAATTTATGAGATTCTTCATCAAAGACGGCCACAAACTCATTGCCAATAATTTTACGTTTTGCTTCAGGATCAGAGACACCTTTCAGTTTGCTCAGAAAACGATCAGAAGCATCCACCATATCAATCTTCATATGGAAATGCTCACCATAGTTCTCCATCACCTTACGGCCTTCATCTTTGCGAAGCAGCCCGGTATCCACAAAAATGCAGGTAAGCTGGTCTCCAATCGCTTTATGTACCAGCACTGCAGCTACAGAAGAATCCACGCCTCCGGAAAGGCCAAGAATCACCTTCTCATTGCCAACTTTTTCCCTGATTTCGGCTACGGTTTTTTCAATATAATTGGTGAGTTTCCATTCCCGCGGCGCTTTACAGATCTTAATTACAAAATTTTCAATCATGCGTGTACCTTCTTCAGTGTGTGAAACCTCGGGGTGGAACTGCACGCAGTAAATCTTTTTCTCTTCGTTTGAGATCGCTGAAATTACATCAGTCGTAGCGTTAACATTAAAGCCTGGCGGCACAGTCTGTACTTCATCAAAATGGCTCATCCAAACAGTAGAGAACCTGCTTACGCCGGCCAAAAGTTCGTTGGACTTATCGATTTGCAGTTTAGCTTTACCATATTCGCCTTTCACCCCTTTCTTCACCTTGCCACCCAGAAGATGTGTGGTAAGCTGCATTCCGTAACAGATACCGAGTATAGGAATATTTTGATCAAACAGCGCTTTGTCTATCAAGTGGGCGTTCTCTGCATTTACAGAGCTGGGGCCACCCGAAAGCACAATACCTGCGGGTTCTTTTGCAAGGATTTCCTCCAGTGGTGTGTTATAGGGAATTACCTCCGAATACACTTCCATTTCGCGTATGCGGCGGGCTATAAGTTGATTGTATTGGGAACCGAAGTCCAGAATAACGATACCGTTCTTCATAGTGTCTTAAATAGTTTGCAGTTTATATTAAACAAAAAAACGTGAAAACTCACGTTTTATTTATTAGAATTTCGCGATATCGTCCCGATAGAAAGCGTAGTCGAACTGTATCGTTTTCGCGTCACTATACACTTTCTTCCTGGCTTCTTCAAAATCTTTCCCTGTAGCAACTAGGTTGATTACCCTGCCGCCGGCTGTATATACACCACCAGCTTTGGTGGAGGCGCCAGCCAACAGGACAGTACTTTGAGTTGCTCTGTCCAGGTGTGTAATTTCGTAGCCTGTTTCGTACTTCCCAGGATACCCACCGGAAGCCATTACAAGGCAAACCGCTTTTTCATCTTTAAACTTGAGTTCAATATCTTTTCCTTCAATACAGTCGTTAATGGTGTCCAGAAGGTTATTTTCCAAAAGCGGAAGGATCACCTGAGTTTCAGGATCCCCGGAGCGCATATTATATTCCAGCAGGTGACAGCCCTTATCGGTAACCATAAGTCCGAAGAAAATAAATCCTTTGAACATCAGGTAATTATCTTTGAGACCGGCGATGGTAGGTTCCAGGATGTTCTTGCGGAAGTCCAGCTCATGTTCTGCCGTAAACTCAGGAGTTGGTGCCACACTGCCCATACCACCCGTATTTGGTCCGCGGTTTCCGGCACCCACACGTTTGTAGTCTTTTGCAGCAATACATGGGAACAGGTCTTTACCGTTGGAGAAACAGATTATCGACGCCTCAAAGCCACGAAGATATTCCTCGATAACTACCTTGATACCGGCATCACCATAAATCTTGTCGATCATGAAGTCGTGAATGGTCTTCATAGCTTCATCCTTATCTTCGGCTAAAACCACACCCTTGCCCTGAGCCAAGCCTGAAGCTTTAATTATCAGCGGATATTTAGCAGTTTCCAAGTAGGCCTTAGCTTCTACATAGGAATTAAAGATCTGGGCATCTGCTGTTTTCACACCGTAGTCCTGCATGAATTTCTTGGAGTATGCCTTACTGCCTTCCAGTTTTGCCACTTTTTTTGAGGGGCCAAAAATATTGAGTCCTGCTTTGGTAAACTCATCTACAATGCCACTCACCAGAAATGCCTCCGGACCTACAATCGTAAGGTCAATAGCTTCTTTAGCAGCAAAATTCACCAAGTCCTGGTTATCGGTTAAGGAGATATTTTTGCCAATCTGCTCTGTTGCGGCATTTCCTTTGGCGAAAAATATTTGGCTGATCCTGCGGTCTTCAGCAAGTTTGCGGCCTATTGCAGCCTCGCGGCCACCGTTTCCTATGATTAGTACTCTCATATTAAAGTTTATTTTTTAGATGATACAAAATTACTCTTTTGGTTGAGTAATTCAAATTCGGCAATTAAAAGATTACGCCTTTTAACCGCACTTTTTAGTGGAAAAAGTGGCGCATACCAGTAAACAGCATTGGAATACCGTGCTCATTTGCAGCAGCAATGCTATCCTCGTCGCGCATACTTCCGCCGGGCTGTATAATGGCTTTAATACCTTCGGCCGCACAGTAGTCTACCACATCGCGAAATGGGAAGAAAGCATCTGAAGCCAGGACAAGATCACCGCTGAACTTCTCCTTAGCACGCTGAACCGCGTGTTCTGTAGCCCAGATCCGGTTTACCTGCCCGCCGCCGATACCAAGTGCCTGTACCCCGTTTGATACTACTATAGCGTTGGACTTCACGTATTTTACAACGCGCTGAGCAAACAGCAACGCTTTTTCCTGCTCTGCTGAGGGTTGTGCCGCAGTTACTGTTTCAATTTTATCTGAAAAGTCACTGTCTGATCCCTGAACCAGAATTCCGCCGTCCACCTTTACCCAAGTTTGTGCATCGGATACGGGATTTTTGATCTTAATGATTCTGAGATTTTTCTTTTTCCTCAGGATTTCCAGGGCATCTTCATCAAAATCCGGTGCCATTACAATTTCGAGGAAGGTTTTGTTAAGTTCCGTGGCGGTAGCAGCATCCACTTTAAAATTCATGCCAATAATGCCACCAAAAATGGATACAGGATCACATTCAAACGTTTTGGTATAGGTTTCCAGAGCTGAAGTTCCGACCGCTACTCCACATGGCGTGGAGTGTTTCACGGCACAGCAGGCCATTTCATCTTTAAACTCATTCACTACCTTCCAGCAAAGATCCATGTCACGCAGGTTGTTAAATGAAAGTTCCTTTCCGCCCAGGATTTCAAAATCCTTCATGGCACCATTTTCGGTAGTAGAAGCGTAAAAGGCCGCAGACTGGTGCGGGTTTTCTCCGTAACGGAGGTCAGCAACTTTTTTATAGGAGGCATTCAGGTACTGAGGGTATTCCTCGTCCAGCAACATTCTGGAAATTGCCGCGTCGTAAGCGGCAGTCAGGTTGAAAACCTTTCCGGCCAATTTCTTTCTGGTTTCAGCCGTTGTATTACCCGTTTCAGCCATTTCCAGCTTAACAAGATCATAATCCTGTACATCCGTAATTACGGTAACCGAATTGAAGTTCTTGGCTCCTGAACGCAGCATAGACGGTCCGCCAATGTCGATGAATTCCACTTTTTCGTCCAGTGAAATATCTGCATTTGCATTCTCAAAGAAAGGATACAGGTTAACGATAACCATATCGATAAGTCCGATTCCGTGCTGTTGTACGGTGGACATGTGTTCCTCACTGTTTCGCACCGCAAGCAAACCTCCGTGAACTTTTGGGTGAAGTGTTTTTACACGGCCGTCCAGCATTTCCGGAAATTCCGTTACCTCGTCAATCTGAATTGGATTGAGTCCCGCTTCCTTCAGGTGTTTAAAAGTACCGCCTGTGGAAACCAGTTCATAATTCTGTTCTTCTAAAAATTTTGCAAAACCGATAAGTCCGGATTTATCCGAAACTGAGATCAGCGCTCTTTTCTTTGACATCTTTCTTTCTTTACTTTTTATTTGACTGTCCCAATGTCTGTCGACCGGACATTTTTCTAACTTTTTCGGAACAAATACGAGTTGCCGTCTCAATATAATGCCACTTTATTCAACTGTCATACATTGGAATAAATTCCCATGCAGATATCGTTCGTTCCTACGGAACTCACGCCCCCAAAACCTTATTTATTGCCTTGGGGAATATTTCATATTCAATCCTATGTACTTTTTCGGCTAAACCCTCTACAGTTTCATCTTCCGCAACTTCAAATGATTTCTGAAGGATAATTTCACCTTCGTCAATCCCCGGCGTTACAAAATGAACCGTGGCACCGCTTTCAGCTTCTCCGGCATCAAGCACAGCTTGATGTACATGATGTCCCCACATTCCCTTTCCGCCAAACTTCGGCAGCAATGCGGGATGAATATTGATGATTTTACCTCTGAACTTTTCACAAAACTCCGTGCTCAGTATAGACAGAAAACCTGCAAGAATCACCAGATCCGTATCCCCGGGAACTACCTGAGCCAGTTTCAATGAAAACTCCTGACCTCTTTTAATCAAATGATGAGGAATTCCATGTTTTTCGGCGCGCTGCAGTCCGAAGCATTCACGGTCTGCGACCACCAGGGTAACCTTAGCGTCCGGAATCTCACCATTTTCGGTGCAGTCTATGATGCGCTGAAGGTTGGTGCCACCTCCGGATACCAATACAACGATATTCTTCATAAAGGAGTTCGAAACTTAATAATTGGTCAGCGCCTGACTAGTTGAGTACTATTTTCTCTTCACCTTCGGTAATCTCTCCTATTTCATAGGCATCATCCAGAAGGTTCAGGACTTTTTCCGCATGGTTGGCATCGATTACGATCACCATACCAACACCCATATTAAAGGTACCGTACATTTCAGTACGCTCTATATTTCCGCGTTTTTCAAGCTCCAGCATGACAGAAGGAATCCTGATTGCAGATGTATCGATCTGTGCAGATAATCCGTTCGGAATGATTCGCGGAATATTCTCAATGATACCGCCGCCTGTAATATGAGCGATACCGTCTACCTTAACTTCCTCCAGCAGTTTGTGTACTGGCTGATAGTAAAGTCGGGTGGGAACTAAAAGTGTTTCATAGAGCGGTTTGCCTTCAAACTCTTCGTTAAAGTCAGTGAATATTTTTCTAACCAATGAGAATCCGTTACTGTGAAATCCAGAACTGGGCAGTGCGATTATTTTATGACCCGACTTGATCTTGGAACCGTCGATGATGTTCTCTTTTTCCACAATCCCCACGCAGAAACCAGCCACATCGTAATCGCCTGGCTTGTACATACCGGGCATCTCGGCGGTTTCGCCGCCGATCAGCGAACATTCATTGTCCTTACAGGCCTTCACCATTCCCATTACGATTTCGGCAGCTATTTCTGAATCCAGTTTTCCGCACGCGAGATAGTCCAGGAAGAAAAGAGGTTTTGCACCGTGACACAGGATATCATTGGCACACATTGCGAAACAGTCCACACCAATCGAGTCATACTTCTTAGAATCGAGCGCTACCTTAAGCTTTGTGCCCACGCCATCTGTTCCACTCACAAGAACCGGGTTTTTATAACCGGCGATCTGGTAAAATGCTCCAAAACTTCCCAGGTTGTTCAGGACATTCTCATTATGGGTTTCTGCCACGGCAGATTTTATCTTATCAACGGTTTTGTAGCCTTCTTCCTTATCTACACCGGCGGATTTGTAAGTGTTACTCATGTTCATTAGGTTATACTAAAGCCAAATAAAAAAGCCGACAATCATACAGACGTCGGCTCACTATTATTTTTTGGAGGAGATTGCGCATCCCAAATCCTGGAATTTTTCACTTAGGGAATGTAATCTCTGCGGCTTCAATGTTAAAAAATTTTGTTCTGCGAAAGTAAGATTTTTTAGCGGATTTAAAAAATGGATTCAAAAAAATTACGCTTCGTTTTAATTCATTTATCTATTTTTGCTGCCAAATAAACAGACTATGGCTTCAGGATTTTTTGCGATTTTAGATGATATTGCAGCGTTGATGGACGATGTAGCGGTGACGGCCAAAGTGGCTACCCAAAAGACCGCCGGAATTTTGGGCGATGACCTGGCCGTAAACGCCGAAAAAGCGACCGGCTTTCTGGAATCAAGGGAAATTCCGGTTCTGATGAAGATTATGAAAGGTTCCTTCATTAACAAGATTATTATCGTTCCTGCGGTCTTCCTCCTACAGTGGCTGTATGCGCCTGCAATTACCATTATCCTGGTTTTCGGAGGATTTTACCTGGCCTATGAAGGTGTTGAAAAGATTATTGAATTTCTTTTTCACAGGAATAAAAAAGGTGAAGAAGTTATTGAGGAAAATGTGGCGGATGATGCAAATGGGGATGAACTGGAAAAATCCAAAATCAAGTCGGCGGTAACAACGGACTTTATTCTTTCGCTGGAGATTGTAATTATTGCGCTTGCCTCTGCAAAAGAAGGATACGAAGCCCTGAAATCACAATTTAACCCATTGCTAGTTGAAATTGTTTCGGTATCTATTGTGGCCATCATCGCTACGGTAGGTGTATACGGAATTGTAGCTTTAATCGTTCGCATGGACGATGCCGGATATAAAATCATCAAGAGGTCGGGAAAAGATAAAGGTTTTCTGGTAACGGTAGGAACTTTTCTGGTTAGTGCACTGCCGTGGGTGATAAAAGGACTTGCGGTAATCGGTACCGTAGCCCTGATATTGGTGGCCGGAGGCATCTTTGTCCACAATATTGACTGGATCCATCATCATTTTCTTCCAAATGCCAACTCCTTACTCCGGGATACACTGGCAGGTATAATAGGCGGAATCATTGCCCTGCCCGTGTTTCATTTCGGAGGGAAAGCACTCTCCATACTCAAGAAATAATAGTAGTACGATATATAAACAGAGAAAGCGGGTGAATTCCCGCTTTCTGTATGAATTGGCCAGACTTTAATTGGTAAAAAACTGCTTTACTGTCTCAATCTTTGATTTCAGTTCAGTCAGTTTTTCCGCATCAGTAATTCCAAATCCTTCTTCGAATCTGTCCCTGAAATTGGGTAAAGAGAAGGTTTCAATTACGTTGGCACCGCTGAATGGCGCGCGTTTCAAAAATACTTCAATTACATTCTTGCCACCACCGTTTCCGGGCGCAGTTGCCATCAAGAATATTGGTTTGTCTCCAAAATGCTTACGGTCTTTAATGCGCGAAATCCAGTCGAAGACATTCTTAAAAGCTGTTGAATAAGCCGAATTATGTTCAGCAAGCGACATAATGATAAGTTCGGAGCTGTCTATTTTAGCTGCAAAATCTTTTGCTAACTGAGGAATGCCATTTTGCAGTTCCCGTTCATGCTTATAAATGGGCATCTCGAAATCATTAAGGTCCAGGATTTCTACATCATCTTCATTGAAAAATAAACTGACATAAGAAATCAGTTTTTTATTGATAGATACTTCGGAATTGCTTCCTGCGAAAGCCAGTATTTTCATATTGAGGGTGAGGTTGAGGTTAAGGTTGAGGTTGAGGTTGAGATTGAGGTTGAGGTTGAGGTTGAGCTGAATAATTCAGTTAAATATATCCGAAATCAGATAACCATAGGGACTTCCATCAGTAAAATTTCTGAATCTTCAAGGGCTTCCAGTTGAAAAGCGTCTGTTTGCCAGATTCCGAAACCGTCCCGGGTTTCCAAAACCTGATCCCCGATCTTTGCGGAACCTTTCAGAATAAAGATATACACGCCGTTACCTGCTTTTTTCAGACGGTATTCCCGGCTGCAGCCTTTTTCAAAATTGGCAAGATGAAACCAGGCATCCTGATGAATCCAGACCCCATCATCCTCGGGACTAGGCGAAAGGATCTGTTGGAACGTATTTATTTCCGCATTTTCACTGATATTAATTTGGTCATACCGCGGCTGTACATTCATTTTGTTTGGAATGACCCAGATCTGGAGAAATTTCACAAGTTCATCCCTGCTCCTGTTGTATTCGCTGTGCTGCACACCCGTTCCGGCACTCATTACCTGAATTTCGCCTTTGCGGATAACGGCAGTGGTTCCCATGGAATCTTTATGTTCCAAATCACCTTCCAGCGGAATGGAAATGATTTCCATATTGCTGTGCGGGTGTGCGCCGAAACCCATGCCAGAGGCTACCTGATCATCATTGAGAACGCGCAGCGCGCCAAAGTTCATTCTTTCGGGATTGTAATAATTGGCAAAGCTGAAACTGTGATAGGATTTTAGCCAACCATGGTCTGCAAAACCTCTTGTATTTGCTTTGTGATATACAGTTTTCATATATTATTGATTTATTTCACAAATTTACCGCTCGTAATCCATTAGAACATTGACTTAGGTTAAGTTCCGTCTTCCATTAATCCGGCGTGTTTTGCGCAATAGATGTGTGAACTTTGGAGCGCAGTCAACATACAAATCTCATCAAATCCGTTATTTGAATTGATTAAGATAACTGTCCTCCAGTGGGGTCTTTATTTTAACAACATCGTCCACCACATCATTGGGCACCGTCACAGAAAGCACATACTGCTTAATTTTCCATTTGTTTCCCACCCTTTCAAGCACTCCGGAACCGCGGCAGATTTTCATCTGTGTATCCAGAATCTCATCAAACCAGGCCAACATGCCGTCTTTGCTGAAATAAATATTTCTTTTCACTGACCTGAAATTCCAGGCTTTGCCTTTATCAAAATAAGGTTTGGAATACGCCATAAACTGGTTTTTATCCCAAACTTCCGCAGCATCTGTTCCTATAAATGTGGACTCTTCCGCAAAAAGGTCAAAATAGCTTTTGAATTCTGCCTGAGCAGCAAAGGCATTAAGGTCGTCCAGAACTTTATTCACGTTTTTTTTCTGGACATTTTCGTAGAAGCCTTTATTCTGGCCGTTTACTGAAGTAAATAGTCCAATTATCACAAAGAGTACCGTAATCAGGTTGATTTTTTTCAGGACCGAATTTTTAACTGTTATTAATTAACTTTAAAAGTAGGAAAGTTTCTTCTATACAGTATGTAATTCAATATCAATTGGCAGATAATTCTTGAATAAAGATACTCAGAGAAAACTTTGGCTGAAGACTGAATAACCGGCCCGGGGTTCCCGCAGCATTTATGAACTTCATTTCAGCAAAACCGGCAAAAAAATAATTAACATTATCTGTCTGATCTCATTTTCTGTCCTGCCTGCTCTATTTTTAACGATAGAATTAATCACGAATCCACATCAGAAGCCTATCTTTGCAACTTCAAACAGCTTCAAAGAAATGTCAGATAAAAAGTTAATCACGGCCGCACTGCCATACGCTAACGGCCCCGTACATATTGGCCACCTGGCCGGTGTTTATATTCCTGCAGATGTATACGCGAGATTCCAGCGAAGGTTGGGAAAAGACGTCGCATTTATCTGTGGATCCGATGAACACGGTATTCCTATTACCATACGGGCTAAAAAGGAAGGCGTAACTCCTCAGGATATCGTGGACCAATATCATGAGGTGATTAAAAAATCCTTTTCTGACCTGGGAATATCCTTTGACGAATATTCAAGAACCACTTCCAGGAGACACCGTGAGGTGAGTCAGGACTTTTTTAAGACACTGTATGATAAAAACAAGTTTACGGAAGAGGTATCAGAACAGTATTATGATGAGCAGGCCGGTGAGTTTCTGGCTGACAGGTATATTGTAGGCACCTGTCCAAAATGTTCTAACGATGGTGCATATGGTGACCAGTGCGAAAAATGCGGCGCCACGCTTTCACCCTCAGAACTGCTGAATCCGAAATCAATGCTTAGCGGTAATGTGCCCGTGCTGAAAGAGACAAAAAACTGGTATCTGCCACTTAATGAGTATGAAGATTTCCTGAATGAATGGATTATTGAAGGTCATAAAGATGACTGGAAACCAAATGTATACGGACAGGTGAAATCGTGGCTTACAGACGGTCTGAAGCCACGCGCCATGACGCGCGACCTGAACTGGGGAGTGCCTGTGCCGCTGCCAGATGCCGACGGGAAAGTCCTGTATGTTTGGTTCGATGCTCCAATTGGCTATATAACATTTACCCAGGAATGGGCTGAGAAAAACGGCAGGGACTGGAAAGAGTTCTGGCAAAATGAAAATTCCGATCTGATTCATTTCATCGGCAAGGACAATATTGTATTTCACTGTATTATTTTCCCGGCAATGATGAAGGCGCACGGCAATTACATTATGCCTGCCAATGTTCCCGCTTTTGAATTTCTGAACCTGGAAAACGAAAAAATATCAACCTCGCGCAACTGGGCAGTCTGGGCACACGAATATGTGCAGGAATTCCCTGGCCAGCAGGATGTACTGAGATACGCGTTATTGTCTTCAGCACCCGAAACCAAAGACAATAATTTTACATGGAAAGACTTCCAGACCAAGAACAATTCTGAACTGGTAGGGATTTTTGGAAATTTCATTAACAGAGTCGCGGTCCTGATCCACAAATACTATAACGGCTTTATTCCTGAAGGTACTTTAGGCGAAACGGAACAGGCAGAAATAAAAAAAGCGGGTAGTGAGATTAAGATGTATCTGGAAAAATTTGAGTTCCGGAATTCACTTTCGGCACTTATGAATCTGGCGCGCTACGGCAACCAGTTCCTGCAGATTGAGGAACCTTGGAAAACAATAAAAGAAAACCCGGAGCAGGCTGCCAATTCACTCTTTAATGCAGCACAAATCGCAGTTGCTTTGGCTCAGTTTTCTGAACCGTTTATGCCTTTCACTTCCGAAAAGCTATTGAGAATGTTCAATTGTAATCAGCTGAACTGGCAAGACCTTAAAGACCGTGAGCTGATGATAGAAACCGGTCACCAAATAAATGAGGCCGCACTTTTATTTTCAAAAATAGAAGATGAGACGGTGGACTTCCAAATCCACAAGCTGGAACAGACCAAAGCGTCAAATAAAAAAACAAATCCTAAAGCCAATCCCATGAAAGAAGAAATACAGTTTGAAGATTTTACGAAAATCGATTTAAGAACTGCAACCATCCTTACTGCCGAGAAAGTGGAAAAAGCGGACAAACTTCTCAAATTTACCGTAGATACAGGTGTTGATGTGCGCACGGTTGTATCAGGTGTTGCTGAAAGTTTCACACCTGAGGAATGTGTAGGAAAGCAGGTAATGATATTACTGAATTTGGCGCCCAGAAAAATCCGTGGTATCGAATCACAGGGTATGCTGCTGCTGGCCACCAAACCGGATGGTAAACTGACCTTCGTGACTCCGGAAAACCAGGTTGAAAATGGCGTAGAGATTTCCTAAGACAATATCATAAAAACAGTAAAGGCAGGTCGCGGTGACCTGCCTTTTTCTTTATACCACCCGGAGGGATGCCTTACCACTCGGAAGTATTTTTAATTCCCAGCTTTTCCGGTTCAAAGACAGGGTCCCGGCCCTCCTTCTTCTGCTGTTCGTAATCTTTGAGTGTAATCAGTGCTTTTTTCTGAAGTATAAGTACTGCGATCAGGTTAAGCCAGGCCATCAAACCAACGCCAATGTCTCCCAGTGCCCATGCATTGCCGCCGGTAGTAACAGAACCGAAAACCACACTGGTAAGGAACAGGATTCGCAGTGTCCAAAGCACCGCAGGATGCATTTTTTTCTCTCTCAGATAATAGAGATTGGATTCAGCAATAAAATAATAGGCAAGAATGGTGGTGAAAGCGAAAAATAGAAGCGCGAAGGCTACAAATCCATGGCCTAAGGCCGGAAAATGAGCCGAGATGGCCGCCTGTGTAAAAAGTGCTCCCTCTTCCACTCCCGGCAGGTTATGGTGAAGGAAACCACCGTTGCCGTCGCTTACATTATACATTCCGGTGAAAAGAATCATTAGGGCTGTAGCTGTACACACGAACAATGTATCAATATACACCGAGAAAGCCTGCAGTATTCCCTGTTTTGCCGGGTGGGTTGTTGCGGCGGCAGCGGCGGCATGAGGAGCGGTCCCCTGGCCGGCTTCATTGGAGTAAATCCCCCGTTTTACGCCCCAGGCAATTGCCGAGCCCAGGATTCCGCCAAAAGTAGCCTCGGCACCAAAAGCTGATGAAAGGATCAGTTTAATCATGGCAGGTAACTGTTCAATATTAAGCCCGATGATCACCAAAGCCATAAGTATATAGGCGCCAGCCATGAAAGGAACTGCTAATTCTGAAAATTTGCCTATGCGTTTTACATCTCCTATAATAATGAGTACAAGGATAAGTACAACACCAAGTCCCACCCAAAGCGGGTCAAAGTCAAATGCGCTGTTCATACTCTGCGCAATGCTGTTGGACTGCACACCCGGCAGGAACAGCGCGCAGGCCACAATAGTGCAGACTGCAAAGAGTGCGGCGTACCACTTTTTACCCATACCCCTCTCAATATAATACGCCGGGCCACCCCGGTAATTCCCGTTTTTTTCAACTTTATAAATCTGCCCCAGAGTTGCCTCTATAAAGGCTGTGGAACTTCCAAGGAAAGCAATGGCCCACATCCAGAAAACCGCACCCGGCCCACCCATTGCAATGGCTGTAGCTACGCCGGCTATATTCCCTGTACCAACCCTGCCGGCAATGGCAATGGAAAACGCCTGAAACGGAGAAACACCTTTATCACTTGAACCTTCGGTAAACAACTGTGAAATCATGTCCTTCATAAACCTGACCTGTACAAATTTGGTTCGGATGCTGAAGTAGATGCCTGTACCAATACACAGGATAATTAAGGCATTGGACCATATAAGGTCATTAGCTGTTAGAATAACTTTTTCAAAAAATTCGGCCACAGACAGTGTTTCACTCATATATCAATAATTAAGAGCGTAATAATACAACTTTCTGTTTTTTCTGAAGGCAAAAAGTTTAGTAAATACAGGTATGGTATAAACCCTAATGCCACAGAAACCTCCATGACCCGGCTATATATCCTTCAAAAATATGATTACTGTCAGCATTCTGTAATTCACCAGCCAAACAAAATATTTTGAAGGATAATTTGATTAAATTTGGGTATAAAATTAGTTAAGATGACTACTGTAAAAACATTGTTTACAAGACTGTTTCTGCCCGCCCTTTTTGTTACTTCGATTGTTTCCTGCGACAGCCGCGACGACGAGCTTTCAAATGAACAGTATGTAGGAGCCTGGGACTGGGTGGCTACAACAGGTGTGAATGTAAATGAAAATCCCACAAATACCGGAAAGACCGCGCAGTTAATTCTGACGCCCGAAGGGACTTACACGATTAAGGAAAATGATATCGTTCAAAGTCAGGGAAATTATTCGCTTTACAAAGGAGTAACCTCTACAGACCATGTGGAGAAAATGTATATCGACTTTTCCAATGATCCGGATAAAATGGTGAACAGCGTAAATGCGACCGACCTCTCCCTGGGTGACGATTCGGTGAATGGTCTCACTTACCATTATAAAAAGTAAACCCTACTTGCCAAGAACAAACACCGCCGGAATCTTATGAAGTTCCGGCTTGTTTTTTTGCCACTCCTTAATGCTGAGTGTCCGGATAAATTCGGTTTCCGGATCATTGATGTTTGCTGCGACACAAAGTTTAGTGTTTGGAGCCAGGAATTTACAGAGATCCTCAAAGAGTGCATTATTCCGGTAGGGAGTTTCCATAAAGATTTGTGAATAACCGGTTTTCTGCACCTGAGATTCCAGCCAGAGTATTTTACTCTTCTTTTCAGACCGGTCTATGGGAAGGTAACCATGGAAGGTGAATTCCTGACCGTTGAATCCACTGGCTATAAGCGCGAGAATAATTGAAGAAGGTCCGTTTACAGGGATAACCTGAATTTTGTTTTCATGGCACCATTTCACCATAAGGTTTCCGGGATCCGCAATACAGGGAAGTCCGGCTTCGGAAAGTAAACCAAAGTCCTGACCTTTCCGCATAAGGTCCTGCGCCTCCTTCAGGTCGGAACTTTCAGAATATTTATCCAGAAGATATAGTTTCAGGTCAGCCTGCTTTTTCCCAGGTGCAAAAAATTTGATGACTTTACGCGCGGTCTTTTCATTTTCAACAAAAAAGAAGTCCGTTTTCATGATGTACTCCTCAACTGCAGGCGCAAAATAGGATGAAGGAGAATTCTCGGAAAGGTACGCAGGGATTAGAAAGAGCATAATTACTTTGCTTTAGAGGTAAGTTTATTACAGATCGCTTCGGAAGCCTGGTTCAGGAGTTCAAAAGTTTCGCGGAAGCCCTCAGCATCACTCCAGTAAGGATCCTTAACTTCATAATTATTTACATCCATACCTGCAGCTTCAAGAAAAAGTGACACTTTGTTTCTCTCTTCCTCACTGTCTGTGACTTCAATTACGTCGTGAAGTACGGTCCTGTCCATGCAGTAAATGTAATCGTAGATCTGAAAATCGTGCGGCGTAATGGGTCTTGACTTTTGTGCGGAGATATCAATTCCATATTTATGAGCGACAGCAACCGCACGCTTGTCCGGCTGTTCACCTTCATGCAGCGAAATTGTTCCAGCTGAATCGACCACAAAATGTTCCGGCAGTTTAGACGCCAGGATTCCCTCAGCCAAAGGACTGCGGCAGATGTTTCCCAAACATACGACTAGAATTTTCATGAATTTTATGTTTTAAATTTAAAAAAAACCCTTTCAGCTGGATTAAAAGTTGAAAGGGTTATTATTCTATGAGTACGGCAAAAATCTTAATGCTTTAATTTTTCCGTAAGCTCCTTTACATATTTCTTAATCTCTTTGTCAATCTTCGATACATCCTTAATCGTATCGCAGGCATACATTACTGTGGAATGGTCTTTACCACCCATTTCCTCACCAATTTTGGTGAATGTGGCATTGGTATATTCCTTGGCAAAATACATGGCAAGCTGTCTGGGTAATGCAATCTCACGCTTTCTTGTTTTGGAGAGAAGCTGATCGCGCTCTATGCCGAAATATTCGCAAACCACCTCCTGAATATAAGGAATATTGATGACTTTCTTCTTGGTGGATGAAATCTTGCTGATGGTTTCCTTCAGCAGCTCCAGGGTGAGATCCGATTTATAAATGGTGGAGTAAGCGATTACAGAGTTTATCACACCAATCAGGTCCCGCACGCTGCTCTTCACTTCATTGGCCAGGAAATCCAGCATATCATCAGACAGTTCAATACCGTCGCGGCTCAGCTTGTCGATGATGATCTTTCTGCGCGTGTCAAAATCCGGCGCTTTAATCTCGGCGGTAAGACCCCATTTAAAACGGGAAACAATACGTTCCTGGATATCCATAATATCCACAGGTGCGCGGTCAGAAGTCAGTACGATCTGTTTACCGTTTTGATGCAGATAGTCGAAGATGTGGAAGAAACTGTCCTGTGTAGCCGATTTCCCCGACAGAAACTGGATATCATCAATAATCAGGACATCCACCATCTGGTAAAAATTGGCGAACTCCGTCTGTTTGTGTGCTTTGGCGGCAGAAACGAACTGCTGTATAAATTTCTCGGACGAAAGGTAAAGAACAACTTTGTCCGGCAGTGAATTTTTTACTTCGAGACCGATGGCATGGCCAAGGTGGGTTTTTCCTACACCATAACCTCCGTGCAGAAAAAGTGGGTTAAAAGCGGTTGCACCCGGTCTTTTGGCAATTGATTTTGCCACGGTGGACGCAAATTTATTGCTTTCACCTTCTACATAACTGTCAAAGGAAAAGTCGGCCTTTAAGTTGGAGTCGATATTAATCTTCTGGATGCCGGGCACCACAAAAGGATTAACAATTTTGTCCGATGAAAAATGCTGAGGCATTGTTTCCTGTGGCTTTGGTGCCGGCGTGGATTTGCCTTTTACATTTACAGTAATTGGCTTTTCCTTTCCGGCAGGCCTGTTTTCCATTACCTGGTACCACAGTTTTACGCCTTTCCCGATGTACTTTTTCAGAGCAGCCGAAAGAAGGGACAAATAATTGTCCTCAATATATTCCTTGTAGAAATCGCTCGGAACCATCAATGTAAGGTTGTTATCAACCAGAGAAACCGGCTGAACCTTATCAAAAAGTAAATCGAAAGAATTCTCGAGCTTTTTCAGGTTGGAAGAGTCTTCGGCAGCGTTGAGATTGTCCCTCATAAACTGGAGGCATTTCTCCCAAATCAGTACTAAATTTTCATTCATTTGTTCAACTTCAATTAGGCCTCTTGTTATTAATTTTTATCGGGAAAGCAAAGATGGATAATTTAATCATTAAAAAAAAACTGTTGTACCCTTGATTATTAAAAAATATATTTGTATGTCTAAAAGAAGCCCCTTAATGATACACTCAACTAACACATTACGTGTACGTTACGCCGATACTGACCCTATGAAATATGTGTACTACGGTAACTATGCCGAATACCTGGAAGTGGCCCGCGTGGAACTTTTCCGAGGTATCGGAATGTCGTACGATGAGATTGAAAAGCGGGGAATCTGGCTGCCTGTTTCTGAGTTCAAAATTAAATATCTGCAACCTGCAAGATATGACCAAATTCTGACCATCCATACTTACGTGAAAAAAATTCCGGGAGTCAGAATCGAATTTGAATATGAGATTTTTGGCGAAGAGGGTGAACGGATTTCTGAAGCAAGCACAACTCTCTTTTTTCTGGATTCGGCAAGAAATAAAATTGTAAAATGTCCCGATTTTCTGATGAAGCTAATTCTAAATCACTGGAAAGACGAACAAAATACCGATTAACGGCTACAATGCGGCAATCGCATTAATTTTTGCACAAATAATCTAATAAATCAATTGTTTTACTATTTTTGTAAAAGAAATAAATCAAAGCTTATGAAAAAATTATTTTACTTCTTCGCCATTTTTGCTTCAGCTACTGCTTTTGCCCAGCAAAATTCAGGCAAGCCTGTGGTTCTTGTAGACGGAATGCTGGCCTCCAGCAGCCTTGTTGCACAGGATAAAAAGAATATTCAGACTACAAATAACTATAAAAGCGGAAACCTGCCGCAAAATCTTAAGAGCTTTGAGAGCCTGGCGGCTAACGGTATTACCGCAGTGAAAGTAAAAGAAAACTATTACGACAGAATTTCGCTGAAAGAACTGAACCAGGGTTTCAAGCTTGCAGATAACTCACCGGTTAACTTTGACGGTAATATCATCAGCAATACAGATCTTATTGTATTGGGTAATGTTCTGGAACACATGGAAGTTACAGAGGTAAACGGTAAGAAAATGCTTTCCATCTCGACTACACCGAAAAGTACTTCCGTCTCGGCACTTAAGTAACCTATTTCTTAAAATAAAAATCAGCGTCCTCATTGGACGCTTTTTTCATGCCCTACAGCCGGATTCAATACTTCCCTTTCCATTTCCTTTGGAGCTCGGACTCAATTTTAGTTTCCGTGGAATTATTTCCCGGTTTATAGAACTGTGTGCCTGAAATTTCCGCCGGCAAAAATTCAAGGTCCACAAAATTACCGGGATGTGAATGCGCATAGTCATAATCCCTGCCATAATCCATTTCCTTCATCAGCTTAGTGGGCGCATTGCGCAAATGCAGAGGAACGGGCAGGTCACCGGTTTTCTTCACAAAAGCCATGGCTTCATTGATTGCAGTATAGGTAGAATTACTCTTGGGTGAGACTGCCAGATATACGGCGGTTTCACTGAGGATAATCCTCGCTTCGGGATTGCCAATCACATTCACCGCCTGAAAACAGTTGTTAGCGATCACGAGGGCATTGGGATTTGCCAGTCCGATATCTTCGGCTGCCAGAATAAGCATCCTGCGCGCAATGAATTTTACATCTTCGCCACCTACCAGCATTCTTGCCAGCCAATAAACCGTTGCATTGGGATCCGAACCGCGCATGGATTTAATAAAGGCCGATATAATATCATAATGCTGCTCACCATTTTTATCATACAGCGCCATTGTTTCCTGCAGAACTTCCAGTACATCATCATTGGATATATCAGACTTGCCGCTGTTCAGGAAACTGTTCAGCACATTTTCAACCGAATTGATGAGTTTACGGGCATCACCACCGGAATATTTTATGAATGCTTCTTTTGCCGAAATACTGAAATGTGTACCGTGTTCCACATTATAATTATGAAGTGCGGTTTCTGCCAACTCCTCAAGCTTTTCGTAGGTCAGGGATTTTAATACGTAGACCTGTGACCTGGAAAGTAATGCTGAAACAACCTCAAAACTGGGATTCTCCGTTGTAGCACCAATAAGAACGATCCAGCCTTTTTCCACGGCATGCAACAGTGAGTCCTGCTGGGATTTGTTGAAGCGGTGAATCTCGTCAATAAAGAGAATTGGTGACTTACCTGAAAAAAGATTCTGCTTCTTTGCCTCATCAATAACTTCACGGACATCTTTCACTCCGCTGGATACTGCAGAAAGTTTAAAGAATTTCCGCCCCGACTGAAGGGAAATTATTTCAGCCAGCGTTGTCTTGCCGGTGCCCGGAGGACCCCAAAAAATCAGTGAATTCAGTGTGTCATTCCTGAGCATTTTGCGGATGGCGCCGTTCCGGCCTGTAAGATGCTCCTGACCCAGCACCTGATCCAGATTCTGGGGGCGCATTTTTTCGGCCAGCGGTGCATTTGCATTCATAAATTGTTAATTAAGTTTCAAAGTTAATGATTCTCACCAAAAAGGAATTCTTCACAAAGGTTTCAAAAATTTCAGTCTGTTGATTAATTAAAGTATTTTTGCACTGCTTTGAAGTTGAACTTTAACAAAATCACTACCTTCCCTTTACTCCTGCTGATCCGTTTTTATCAGTGGTTTATATCACCATTACTGCCCAAAAACTGCCGCTACGAGCCTACATGCTCACAGTACATGGCTGAAGCACTGCAGGTACACGGAGTTTTCAAAGGCCTTTGGCTGGGCGCAAAAAGGATCGCAAGATGTCACCCGTGGGGAGGCGAAGGTTATGATCCCGTGCCACCAAAAAAAATAAATAAACGATAAAAAATATGCTTACACTTTTATACACAACCTGGGACCCGTCTACAGGAATTCATTTGGGACCGATAACCCTGCACTATTACAGCCTGATGTTTGTGATTGCCTTCGGCCTGGGCTATTACCTGATGACTAAGATGTATAGGATTGATAATGTAAACCTGAAATATGTGGAACCAGTATTCACCTGGACTTTGGTAGGTACCATCCTGGGTGCAAGAATCGGGCATGTTGTGTTTTATCAGCCTGAGCTTTTCAGGCAGGATTTCTGGTCGGTATTCCTTCCGATTCAGACTGTTCCGGAATTTAAATTCACCGGTTTCTCTGGTCTTGCCAGTCATGGTGCAACCATTGCCGTAATTCTTACTACCTTGTATTATTCTTACAAAATTATTAAGAAGAACCCGCTTTGGGTTTTCGATAGGATTGCAATTGTAGTTGCCATCGGGGGAGCTTTTGTGAGGATAGGGAATTTCTTCAATTCTGAAATCATAGGCAAGCCGGCACCGGAAAACTCACCTTTTGCAGTGCTGTTTCCGCAGCAAAGTACGGAGTATGGCGCAATTGTACCCAGATATCCTACCCAACTGTTTGAAGCTACCGGTTATGTGCTGCTTTTCATCCTCCTTTGGGTACTCTACCGTTATACGAACCGCAAATACCAGCAAGGGTGGTTATTCGGGCTGTTCTTTATAGTGCTTTGGGCCATCAGGTTCTTCGTAGAATTCCTGAAAGAACCTCAGGGCGACGAATTCATCCAGTTTGCGGGCTTAAATACAGGACAGGTACTGTCTATCCCATTTATGATTGCCGGAGCGGTGATTATGTGGTACTCGCAAAAGAACAGGATCACACAGGCCGAAAATGAAAAGCCTGATTAAAATAAATGCCTCTCATATCGGGAGGCATTTTTTATAAAACTACTTCAGTTCTGTAATCCGGATCAATCCTTCATTTTCATGATACATCATGCAAAAAATCTTGTCTGCAAATTCGGGACACTGATCTGTTTTTATAAATTTCGCATTTACAACTGCACCTTCTTTATGCCTGCTGAGGATTTCTGCATTGCAAACCAGCCAGTCCTTCGAGTCCACGCGAAGATATGTTCCGGTGCAGTCCCGCGTCACAGTGGCTGTTTTAGCAGCACCACTGGCAGCACATGACCATAGTGCGGTTGTTACAAACGCTGAAAATAAAAGCTTTACTAATTTCATTTCAATTTTTTTCTGAAGCAGTATCAAAATTCACACCTCACTTGCCAAAGCCAGAAAAACATTGCCGATTTCATCAAGCAGATCAGTAGCCAGCATGGCTTCCTGCGACCATTTTTCGGCTGCCAGATCACCGGCTTTTCCATGAATCCACACGGCCAGTACAGCTGCCTGTTCCGTGCTGTATTTCTGAGCCAAAAGTGCTGTAATCATTCCCAAAAGAACATCTCCACTACCACCCTTGGCCATACCGGCGTTACCGGAAGTGTTATAATACACCTCTCCGCTGGATGTGATGACCTGCGTATGATGGTCTTTTAATACAATGCAGATATTCAGTTCTGCCGCCATTTGTTTGGCTAAAGAGGTACGATTGAAAGAGTCGGAAGTCTTGCCGAACAGACGTTCAAATTCCCGGGGATGCGGGGTAATGATGCTTTGGGCGGGAAGCAATCGGAGAAATTCCGGATTTTCAGCCAGAATATTGAGGGCATCTGCATCCAATACCAGGGGCTTACGCCATCTATGTAAAAAGTCGCGCAGTGCCGCTGCAGTTTCCGGATGTCTGCCCAGACCGGGACCCACACCAACCACGGTGTCTTCACCGGCTTCAAAAGCTGTGAGATGAGTGGTGCCAAAGGCTTCAAACATTGCTTCAGGACATGCAGTCTGCAGAATGTTATATCCGCAGGAAGGTCCGGCCGATACCGTAATGCCGCTCCCAGTCCTAAGCGCACCCCGTACCGCGAGCACCGCAGCACCGGTCTTACCGTAACTTCCGGCAACAATAAGGCTTTTTCCAAAATTGCCCTTATTTGAAAAGGAACTTCTTCGATGGAAGGATTTACGTATTAATTGCTCATCGACCGTAAACTGCTCAGAGGTTTCGGCCTCATAAAATTCTTTGGACAGACCTATACCCAGTAGGACAACCTTACCACAAAAAACACCGGTTTCAGGATATAGAAAAGTCTTTTTAGGCGATTGAAAAGTGAGTGTATAATCTGCGCTGACAACCACAGAATCAGGACCGGAATATTCGTCGGCATCCAGACCGGATGGCAGATCAACTGATACCTTCATGTTGTCGAGCGCATTTAATTTAAGGACAGCGCTCCTATAAACGCCTCTGAGATTTCCGCTGAAACCGGAACCAAAAAGTGCATCGATAATAATCACTTTTCGGTCGAGTCCAACTTCCGGAAAAATGTTTAAGTCATATAAAGTTATACCAGATACCTGCTGCAGCGCCTCCAGGTTAGACTGCGCATCTTCTGTTTTAGGTAAATTTTGCAGGTCTGCATAAACAGTGACATCAGCACCTTCAGAGTGGAGCAAACGTGCAACAGCAAAACCATCGCCTCCGTTATTCCCGGGTCCGCAGAGTACGCAGTATTCCACACTGCTTCCAAAACGGTTAATGATCCAGGCAGTACAGGACTTGGCAGCACGCTCCATTAGCTGAAGTGATGATATCTTTTCAATCTCAATGGTAAAACGGTCCCACTTCCTGATCTGGTTTGCCGAGAAAATTTTCATTATTAATTTGAATATCTAAAAATAATGATTTAAAAGTAAAAATTTAGGAAATGAATCTTTCAACTTATCTGAAACATGGTTGTTCTCAGTAATATTTCATTAAATTTGAGTGAATAAAAACTTAAATTATGGGCTTTATACAGGAATTTAAAGAATTTGCATTCAAAGGAAATGTGATGGATTTGGCAGTGGGTGTGATCATTGGTGCTGCCTTTGGAAAAATCGTAACCTCTCTGGTGGAAGATGTCATCACACCACTTATACTGAATCCAACCCTGGAAGCGGTAAATGCGGAAAACATCGCACAACTTTCGTGGAATGGAGTGAAATATGGCAGTTTCCTGTCGGCAGGCATCAGCTTTCTCTGTATCGCAATGGTGTTGTTCTGGCTCATTAAGGCAGCCAACAAGGTAACACGCCCAACGCCGGCCGCGGCGCCAGGACCAACGAAGGAAGAACAGCTGCTCACCGAAATCAGGGATTTACTGAAGGAAAAGAGCACCAACCAGTAATACACCTGCTTCCGTAGTAATTAGGGAACCTGAAGTATACTGCAAATCTGCTGGGCAAGGGACAGACCAATTCTGTCCTGTGCTTCCAGCGTGGATGCTCCCGTATGAGGTGTTAATGATATGGCCGGATGACTGAGTACAGCCTGTGACGGAGTAGGCTCATCTGCGAATACATCCAGGCCCGCAAACCTGATCCTCCCCGAATCAAGCGCCCGAAGCAAAGCTTCCTCATCTACCACACCTCCGCGCGAACAGTTAATTACTGCTGCACCCTCCATCATTATGCCGAATTCCTTATCACCAATCATAAAGCCGCCTGCCTGACCCGGAACATGCAGGGTAATAAAGTCTGCGTGGCGCAGGACTCCATCCAGTGGCTCGGTTTCAATATCCACATTGATAAACTGGCTGTTGTAAAATTTGACTTTAATGCTGGCTCTGCCCACATTACTGTCGGCAGCTATAACGCGCATTCCCAGGCCAAGTGCAATACGGGCTACTTCCTGACCAATCCGGCCCATACCAATAATGCCGATGGTCTTGCCGCGAAGCTCAATGCCTTTTTCATAGGATTTCTTAAGTTGAGAAAAATGCGTATGTCCACTTACAGGCATCTGCCGGTTGGAGTCCTGAAGATAGCGGCATCCCGAAAAGAGATGGGCAAAAACCAGTTCCGCAACCGATTCGGAAGAAGCAGCAGGTGTATTGATGACATGAATCCCTTTTTGCCTCGCATAATCCACATCTATATTGTCCATGCCTACACCTCCCCGCCCAATGATCTCCAGCGTAGGACAGCGGTCAATAAGTTCACGCCGCACCTCCGTAGCGCTGCGTACAATTAAGGTGCGGATGCTGTTTGCGTTGATGTATTCTGATAAGAAATCCTGTGGGATCTTTTCTGTGATTACCTGGAAACCTTTGGATTCCAAAATATCAATCCCGGACTGATCCAGTCCGTCATTAGCTAATATTTTCATAGTCGTATTAAATATCCGGTTGGGGAGAAGGCTTTGAAAGATGACTTCCCTGCAATTAAACTCTGTCAATTTTAAAACCTTAAAAATGCTGCCGGGTTCAGATTCGCCTACAATTTTACAATAATTACTGTTGCCCAGTACTCCAACTGCTAAATTATATTTAAATATTTCCCCACTCGCCTTATATGTCCTAAATTTGTAAGGATGGAAGAACATGTTGTGCTGGTTTCTGAAAAGGATGAGGTTTTGGGAACCATGGAAAAGATGAAAGCTCATGAAAACGGTATTCTGCACCGTGCTTTCTCGGTTTTCCTCTTTAATGATAAAGGTGAAATGTTGCTGCAGCGCAGGGCTTCAGGAAAATACCATTCGCCTGACCAGTGGACCAATGCGGTGTGTTCCCACCCCCGACTGGAGGAATCATATCTGGAAGGCGCCCAGCGACGGATGAGGGAAGAATTGGGAATACAAACCACTCTTGCAGAAAAGTTTCATTTTATTTATAAGGCCGATGTTGGTCAGAATCTTTGGGAACATGAGCTTGATTATGTTTTCACAGGTACTTACAATGGAGAAATTCATCCAAATAAAGATGAGGTGAGCGAAACACGATTTATTACAATGGAAAAGCTCGATATGGAAATGCAGGCCAATCCGAACCAGTTTACGGAATGGTTCAAAATAATCCTGGAAGAATACAAACACCATCTGTAACTTTTTAAGAAATGGCGGAATAAGTAGGGATTTCCGCGACCAAATATGAATAATCTGAATTAAATAATTAAGCAATGACTAAAAGAACTGCGCTGTTTGACAAGCATGTGTCGCTAGGAGCGAAAATGGTACCTTTTGCAGGATTTGATATGCCTGTACAATATTCCGGTGTTACGGAAGAACATTTTGCAGTGCGCGAAAAGGTTGGGATTTTCGATGTGTCCCATATGGGTCAGATTTTCGTTGAGGGACCGACAGCTAAAGATTTGTTACAATATGTAACTACCAATAATTTAGATACACTGGAAACGGGTAAAGCGCAATACACCTGCCTGCCGAACGGCAATGGAGGGATTGTGGACGATCTGATCATCTACAAAATGGCAGATGAGAAATATTTCGTTGTGGTGAACGCTTCCAATATTGAAAAGGACTGGAATCATCTTGTAAAGCATAACGAGCGTTTCGGTGCAAAACTGACCAACGCATCAGACGATATGTCGCTTATCGCCGTGCAGGGTCCTAAGGCTGCTGAAACACTTCAAAAACTTACCGATACCAACCTTGCAGATCTGCCTTACTACCATTTTACCGAGGGAACAGTTGCAGGAGTGCAGGACGTAATCATTTCCAACACGGGATATACCGGCAGCGGAGGTTTTGAGATCTACTTCAGAAACGGTGATGCGGTGAAGATCTGGGAGTCTTTAACAGAGGCTGGTGAAGAGTTTGGTCTTATTCCCTGCGGACTGGCGTCCAGAGATACTTTACGCCTTGAAAAAGGATTTTGCTTATACGGTAACGATATTGATGACACTACATCACCTTTGGAAGCGGGCCTTGGCTGGATTACCAAATTCGACAAGGATTTTGTGGATAAGGAACGGCTTGCAAAACAGAAAGAAGAAGGAATTACCAAAAAACTTGTTGGTTTCGAGATGCAGGAAAGAGCCATCCCAAGACATGACTATCCCGTAGTAGACGCGGAAGGCAATGTTATTGGCAGGGTGACCTCCGGAACCATGAGCCCAATGAAATCAACAGGAATTGGCCTTGCCTATGTGGACAAACCACATTACAAGACAGGAACGGATATCTATATACAGATCAGGAACAAGAATATACCTGCTAAAGTTTTGAAGACACCTTTCGTTTAGGGTCTTCTGCTGAATTTAAAGCGCCGCCCGGAAAAATTCCGGGCGGCGCTTTTGTTTCCTGCGTAAATCTATTTAATCTCAATGGATTTAATATTCTCCATAGTAACATCCTTTTTCGGAACGGTAATCTTAAGGATACCGTCTTCATACGCTGCCTCAATTTTTTCAGCTGCCGCATTTTCCGGCAAGGTGAAAGATCGGCTGAAAGAACTGTAATTGAACTCCCTTCTGGTAAAGGAACCGCTTTCATCCTTTTCCGAATGTTCTTCACGTGTTTCGCTGCTTACCGTCAATACATTTCGCTCCAGGTCAATCTTGAAATTCTCTTTCTTAATTCCCGGCGCCGCAACGTGTATTTCAAATGCATCCTTGTGTTCCAGCACGTTTACCGAAGGTAATGTGTTCTCGGAAGGTGAAAATCTTTGTCTGTTGAAATCGAAAAGATCTCTGGTAATGAAATCATCAAAAAAGCTGTTTCTTCTGATAAGATTAGACATGATACATCAATTTTTTGGGTTAGACATCAAGTAATTATACCGAAGAGGACACAAAAAAAATGCCCGCAATATTCTGCGGACATTTTTACAGTTTATACTGAACACCAGGTATTTATGTCAGAAATCAGTCACAATTTTAAAAAAAATCTGCGAAAATTTGTCACTTTAACGCACATGCTGAAAACAGAAATCATTACCGATCCTTGTTTTGCGCTTGCAGCGCGTTCCTGCCTGGGTAGTCCCTCGGCAGCGGCTGGCGGAATTGGTTCCTGAAACCTTTTTCGGCAGTGATTTTATTCCGGAGATCTGGCGGTATGGCGGCCGGCAAATTCTGCATGGAGTCAGTCCGCTCCGAAGCGCATTTTCAATGCCCGAAACAGAGGAAACATTCCTGACCATTCGGCAATTAGAGAGATGGTACTTTGTACCCGAAGGAGTTCGGTAAACGCTCTGGGCAGCGACCGAAATACCGGTGATCACCAATATCAGCCACAGCAATTTCACATTAATCGGCGAAATAAGACCTTAAGGCCTCAAGGTTTTTCTTGTCGTTGCCTATGAAAATCTCGGTGTCCGTCATGAAAACGGGACGCTTAAGAAAAGTGTAGTGATCCAGTATGAGTTCTTTATAATCTTCTTCAGTAAGTTTCTTGGGGTCCAGTTCACGAAGCTTGATCTGATTGGATTTTTTGCTGAAAAAAGCTTCATAAGAGCCGGCAAGCTTATGCATCTGCTCCACCTCTTCTTCTGTTATTGGATTTATCTTAATCTCGCGAAGTTCCCAATCTTTCAAATTAAATTTTTTCAGGATTTTCAGGCAGGTATCGCAGGTTTTAAGGTAAAAAACTTTTTTCATCTTGCTAATATAACAAAAAATAAATGCGCGGCGGGAAAAATCATGGAAAATTTTCATTAAAAAAGCACCCATTTCGCGAAAAAAAGGATGCTTTTCACAATATTTTTAATATCCCTACTGTGGAACTACCAGAACCTGACCCGGATAAATTTTATTGGGATCTGAAAGCATTGGCTTATTGGCTTCAAAAATTTTGTTATAGGCATTCGCATCACCATAAACTTCCTTTGCAATTTTTGATAATGTGTCGCCACTCTGTACAGTATGAAATTTCGGCTGAACAGCTGCTGCGGCAGGTGCCGGCGTCTGAGCTGCAACAGGTGCAGCCTTAACCGTCATCCGGTCATTTACACCGTCAATACCTTCCACATTTCCGGCCGCCACATAAATTTTTCCTTTCTCGTCCCAGTTTTTTGCCTCACCCTGGATGGTCACCTTATCATCGGCCACCGTAAAAGTAAGTGCCGAAATATCGAAACCATATTTGGCCACATGATTCTTCACCTTCAGTGCCTGTTCTTCCGGCTTTTCGCCACCGCCAAAAATTTTCTCACCTACATTTTTTAAAAATGATCCTAAACCCATTGTTTGTAATATTTTAATGTTAAATACCAAAGTCTATCTTCAGCATGCTGTACCTATCAACTTCTATGCTTACTATCGTTAATAAGGTGTTAAACTTGGAGCAAAGGTGGCTGTTTACGGGACTACCAGCCGGCTAATCATTATCTTTAAATTAAATATTGAATTATGGTAAACACTCCTATCAGTTTCAGTTCATATCCGAGCCCAGTGACGTTAACCACGTTGGCAACGTGCACGGCGGCAGCGTAATGAAATGGATAGACCAGGCCGGCTATGCCTGTGCAACCACCTGGAGCAGCAATTATTCCGTAACGGTGTATGTGGGCGGAATAAGATTTTATGAACCGATCAAGATTTGTGAGATTGTACAGGTGGAAGCCCAGGTCATTTACACCGGAACTTCAAGCATGCATATTTCCATCAACGTATTTTCCAGAAACCTTAAGCAACCGGATTTCGACAAGAAAACGCACTGCATCATCGTGTTTGTGGCTGTGGATGAAAACGGCAAAAAGCTCCCCGTACCAAAATGGATTCCCGAAACAGAAAAGGAGAAGCAAAATGAGGCATATGCAATCCGCCTTATGCAGTTGAGAGAAAAGCTTGAGGATGAGATGAAGCCGTTTCTTTAGAAATTCAAAACAATAACGCTACGGAATTTTTGCGTTAATCCTCCATTTCCAAAAAGAAAATTTCGTTAACTGTCTATTTAAAGAAGTTGGCGATTTAAGTGCAAGAACTGTGGATGTAACGTAGCGCTCTGTTTCTATTGAATTAACCGTTTGGCGGGATACTCCAACTCTTTCTGCAAGTTCCTGCAGGGTGATCTTCAGGAGGGTCCGCTCGAACCGGATATTATTCTTTATCGTAATCCACTTCCTTAGAGGTGGCAAAATAAATCAGGTTTAGGAGTAAGGTCACAATCAATATCGCTGAGGATGAGTTGAAATATTCCAACGGCTCTTCCAGAAAGGAATTCAAAATCCGTCCGAAGACTACAAGTCCAATAATACTTTGAAGAGAATAGGCCCAGGTTCTGTATCGAATCTTCTTTATTCTTTCATCTTCAATTTTTTCCTTTGAAATATTTATCAACGCCAGCCCAGTTAATAACAAAGTGACCGCGATCCTAAAGTCATGATCAGTATCTGGAAACCAGCCTTGCGTTTGGAGAATAAAAAGAGCCAGTGACAATAGGATTACAGCGACCCCAACCATTTTAAAACCGTTCGGAAGCAAATACACATCCCTTTTTATAAATTGAGTACTCATAAAGATAAGGTATTGTAGGTGAGTTACTTTAAATTAATGGAAAACTTACTGTTGGGTTAAGATACAAAAAATCCTTTCTGAATTCAGAAAGGATTGATTTGTTGAAATATTTTGTTCTAACTTATCTCGCAATATTCACCGACCTTGTCTCGCGAATAACCGTTACCCGTACCTGACCCGGATACGTAAGTTCATTCTGAATCTTTTCAGAAATGTCGTAAGAAAGTTGTGAGGACTGGTCGTCGTTCACCTTGTTGCTTTCTACCATTACCCGAAGTTCACGTCCGGCCTGGATGGCGTACGCGCTGGAAACACCGTCAAAGCTCATAGCTGCAGCTTCAAGGTCTTTTAAACGCTGGATATAGGATTCCAGCACCTGACGTCTTGCGCCCGGTCTTGCACCTGAGATCGCATCGGCAACCTGAATGATCGGTGAAAGAAGCGAAGTCATTTCCACTTCGTCGTGGTGCGCACCGATGGCATTCACCACCTCGGCATTCTCGCCGTACTTCTCGGCCCACTGCATGCCTAAGAGTGCGTGTGGCAGTTCTGACTCCTGCTCCGGCACCTTTCCTATATCATGCAGTAAACCTGCTCTTTTAGCCATCTTTACATTCAGGCCGAGTTCTGCAGCCATAGTTGCGGCGATGTTCGCCACTTCACGTGAGTGCTGAAGAAGATTCTGGCCATAGGAAGACCTGAATTTCATACGTCCTACGATTTTAACCAATTCCGGATGAAGTCCATGGATACCCAAATCCATTATGGTTCTCTTACCTACTTCAATGATCTCCTCTTCGATCATTTTCTTGGTCTTCTCCACCACTTCTTCGATTCTTGCCGGGTGAATTCGGCCGTCAGTTACGAGTCTGTGCAGGGAAAGTCTGGCGATTTCTCGTCTCACCGGATCGAAACAGGAAAGCAGGATTGCTTCGGGAGTGTCGTCAACAATAATTTCAACTCCGGTGGCAGCTTCCAGGGCACGGATATTACGTCCTTCCCTGCCGATAATACGTCCCTTAATCTCGTCTGATTCAATATTGAAAACAGAAACAGAATTCTCTATAGCCTGCTCAGTACCTATACGCTGAATTGTCTGGATCACAATCTTTCTGGCTTCCTGCTTGGCGTTAAGCTGCGCTTCTTCCATAATGCTCTGTACGTGAGCCTGCGCACGGCTTTTGGCTTCTGCTTTCATAGCTTCCACCAACTCCGCTTTTGCATCTTCGGCGCTGTAATTGGCAATTTTTTCCAAAATCTCAACTTTCTGAGCGATCACCGCATCAAGGTCCTGCTGTTTCTTCTCCAGGATTTCATGTTTTTTCGCATAATCAGCAATCTGTCTGTCCAGGTCTTTTTCAAGTTTTCCTGTCTTGCTGAGTTCATCATTCAGTTTTTGCTCTTTGTCGCGGATTCTTTTCTCGGCATCCTGCATCTTCTTTTCACGGTTCTGGATCTCAGAATCGTGCTGTGATTTCAACTCAAGGAATTTAACTTTTGCCTGTGATTCCTTGTCTTTGCGTAATGCTTCGGCTTTCACATTAGCAGTTTCTATAACGTTTTCGGCATTCTTCTTTGCATCTTCCAGAATGAACCTGGCTTTGGTGTTCAGTGAACTTCGGGAAAAAACCATACCCAGCACAGCCCCAATGACCAGTGCGAGAATGCCTACGATAATAACAGTTGTTGTCATATTGCGTTTTATTTGTCTAGTTATATGTTATTTTAAATGTTTTGAAATAAAAAAAGCCCACAACAGTTCAGTGATTTAGAGTAAACTCCTAATCAACACGATTTGAACTGATTTCCAATGTCTGTAATCCGCGGTTGCGGCACGCCATTCACTGGACTTTTGTTCGGTAATTGTTTAGCGTTGAGTTTACCTTTAATGTGTTAGAACTATTGTAGGCAGTACTTATCGGAAAAGAAAAATCTACTTTTCCAGGTCTTCCAGCAGCTGGCTGATCTTCAACAGCCTTTCGTTGGAAGCATTTATATTTTTCTCGTTGTTCTTGGCAGAAACTTCAGCACTGGTACCCAGTTTCAGGGCACACATTGCCAGCGCATCCTGCTTATCTCTGACATCGAAATTAAGTTCAAAATCTTTAATCATAGCTTCAATCTGCTTCCCTACCTTGCGGAGTGTTTCCTCCTCAGCGGCAGGCACATTCAGCGGATAAACCCTTCCGGCCACATTAATGGTAATTCGCCTCACGTCCATTACAGTCCACTGTTTTGAAGCTCTGCAATACAAAAATCCACTTCCTTGATTAACCGGTTGATATGACTCTTCATTAGCCTGTTATGTTCGGGATTTCCTGCTATTGCTGAATAAAGTTTTATTTTCTTCTGTTCTTCTGCGAGTACCTGGTTTTTTTTCCGCTCTTCATCATATTTAAACTGCAGCTCTTCGTGCTCTTTTTCCAGGTCCTTATATTTGGTATAAAGATTACGGTAATCCTTACTAACATTAGAAATTTTTCTTTCTAATTCAGAAAAATTATTTTCTAATTCTTTTAGCATTCCGCGTCTTTAAAATTCTAACATTTAAGCAAAAGTATAAAATTAAATTGAAATCAAGTGCTTTACCCGGCAGTATTTTCAGGCGAAAGCATAAAAAAAGAAGGCTAAATAAACCTTCTTTCCTATAGATTGTATAAATTGTCTTATTCAAATTTAAGAATAAACATAAAAGCTCTGGATTGTGCCGTGCTAATTGATTTTGCCCAGTACGGTGGCGTTGCCGGATCGTCGGAAACCATTTCATTATTCAGGAAGAAGGTCCCTCTGAAGCCCGGCGTCAGTTTAAACCGGTTAAAGTAAATCTGAACACCCATTTCCGCCGACCATGCAAAATTATGTGTGGTGGAACGGAATACGCCCTGAAGGTTGTCGTCACTGTTATTTGCATTGGACTGCAGGTTCATAATGTAATTTACACCAGCGGCAGCATAGGCACGGGTATTGTACCAGCGGTCGCCGTGTACCTCGATCATCGCAGGTATATCCAGCATGGTTGCCTTGATGTTGCGAACCTTATCTGCTTCAGTAAGCTGTTTTGGAGTAAACTTAGGATTGGTAAGCGTACCGTCGGAATATTGGTCATTGCTCTGAGTTTCAAAACGAAGCTCTCTCTGAATGAACTGCAGTCCCGGCTCCAGTCTTAAGTCAAAATGATCGTTAAGGCGCATCTTACCAATCAGGCCGGCACCAAATCCGTAGCTGGGCTTGGAGGTTACGAGATTGTGGTTAACATCCATCCCGTATCTGGGATCCAGTACCAAACGGTAATCATACATTGCCCCATTAAGATAAAAGCCCCAGCTGAATTTCTGTTGGTCAAAACTTTCCAGTTTATCCATCCGGTTTCTTGTACGGAACTGCGCATCTGCAAAAGTGGCAAATGCCAACGACGACAGGACCAAAGACTTAAATAAAATTCTGTTCATGTGTTATATTAATTTTTACAACATCCTGCGCTGGCGCCGGATATCACTTGGTAGCTTTATAAATTGTGGCAATGCCTAAACTCAGCTTCTTAAATTCAACATTTTTAAATCCTGTTTCCAGCAGGATATTCTTCATCTTCTCTCCATACGGAAATGCATTTACCGAATCCGGCAGATAGCTGTAAGCTCTGTGATCCTTAGAGATCAGCTTGCCGATTCTGGGCAGGATATTCCTGAAATAAAACATATAAAACGGTCCCAGGAAGCCTTCCACCTTAGAAAATTCCAGTATGTACACGCTTCTGTTCTCCTTAACAACCCTCCTAAGTTCAGCGAGCCCTTTGTTCAGATTTTCAAAATTACGAACCCCGAACGCCACTGAAACCGCATCAAAGCTGTTATCTTCAAAAGGAAGGTTCTCTGCATCACCTTTCTGCATGGAAATTCTGCCGTCTAAATTAAGTTTTTTTATTTTAACCAGACCAACATTTAACATTTGCTGAGATAAATCCAACCCTACGACCTCGGCCTGTGTCCCTTTATGGACTGCAATTGCCAGATCTCCGGTGCCGGTAGCCACATCCAGAACCTTTTCCACGGAATCCTTCTTCATCCACTTTACAAGTGTATTCCGCCAGGCTACATCAATTTTCATCGAAAGTACATGGTTCAGCAAATCGTATTTGGGAGCTATGTTGTCAAACATATCCTCCACTTCACTTTTTTTGCTGGCATCCGAATTATAGGGTTTTATCTGTTCCAAATCTGTTAATTAAAATTGATAATAATCTTTGTAGTAATTCAGGAAATCCTGTTTACGGAATATTTTGGTGCGAGCTTCCACTTTCTGTATGTTCTTGATCACCGGATCATACCGCTCGTCCAGATTGTAATAGAAATCCTCTGTATATAAGCTGTTGAAGAGCTTAGGTGCACCGTGGTACGCCTTGCCGTCAATCATTGTAGTACCCAGAGCCAAAAGCAGAGAATCACGTTTCAGATCATACCCATAATACTGGGTATTGATGTAATAATCCTGGTGACTGATGTTAAGCAGACCACGCACTTTGTTTACATTAAAGGCAGAATCGTAAATCATGCTTTTCTTCTCATCATAAACCTTTATCCGGTTCGTGCCTTTAGGCAGGTCCACTTTTATATACTGCCCTGCAGTGATAATACGTTCAGCATCGTCATTAATCCTGAAATAATAGATCTCAGGAGTAGGATTGTCCACCAGGTAATAGTCTTTCTTGGAAAGGAAAAGAAAATAGACCCCAAACGCCATAATTACGAACAAAACGGAAATTATAAAGCCTGTAAGGGCGGGGTTTTTTTTCATTGTTTTTCGGTGATATTTCTGCAAATTTAGTAATATTTTTGGTTCTGTCCTGTTAGATTTTAATTCTTACATTTGCAGGTATATTTTTATTTAAATGCCGAGTACAATAATAATAGGTTCAGGAAGCTATCTTCCGCCAAGAGTAGTAGGTAGAGACCATTTCCTGGACAGTGAATTCTATACCGAAGAGGGCCAGCGCATCGATAAACCAAATGCCGAAATCATAGACAAATTCGTAGAAATCACGGAGATCGAGACCCGCAGATATGTGGATGACACCCAAATGAATTCCGATATCGGTCTTATCGCGGCTCAGGAGGCAATAGAGGACGCGAAAATCAATCCTGAAGAACTTGATTATATTATTTATGCCAGTAATTTTGGTGAGGTAAGCGAGAGCACACGCTCTAACTTCATGCCTAATATGGCCGCCCGTCTGAAAAAGAAACTGGGCATCAGGAACAGAAAGTGTATTACTTATGATATGATCTTTGGCTGTCCGGGCTGGGTGGAATCCATGATTATGGCCAACCACCTAATTAAAGCCGGTGCAGCGAAAATGATCCTGGTGGTGGGTGCCGAAACGCTGAGCCGCGTAACTGATCCATACGACAGGAACAAGATGATTTTTGCTGACGGTGCCGGTGCCGTTGTAGTGCAGGCCACTGAAGAGGAAAATGTAGGTATTCTGGAGCATAACACCATCTGCGATAATGACGCAGAACTTAATTATCTGGAAAATGCACCTTCACTGAACAAAGAAGCCAGTCAGATTCCGCTTTATGTTCGTATGCAGGGACGGAAGATCTACGAATATGCGTTGAAGAACGTTCCAGCTGCAATGAAAGCTACCCTTGACAATGCAGGGTTGGAAATATATGATATCGATAAGATCCTCCTGCATCAGGCCAATGCCAAAATGGACCATGCAATTATAGACCGTCTTATGAAACTGTACGGGCACAGCGATTATGACCGCATTATCGCCCCCATGACTATTCAGTTTTTGGGCAACTCATCCGTGGCTACTGTTCCTACCATGTTCAATATGATCAAAAAAGGTAAAATGAAGGGTCATAAGTTCAGGGACAAAGGCAACATCCTGCTCGCTTCCGTAGGCGCCGGTATGAACATCAACTGTATTGTCTACCGTTTCCCGTAAAAAAGATCACATCAATCAATTTAGGCACAAAATTTTCTGATTTTTGTGCCTTTTAGTTTTTATCCCTATGCAAAGGAATTTTCTGATATTCACTGTCCTTATCTTCTTTCTGGAATTTTACGTCTTTCAGGCTTTCCGGAATATTTTTGACAAAGGCGCAGCCAGGACCATGTACTGGACCGTTACCATACTTACCTATGTCACTCTGGTTTACCTTATTCTTACACTGGACCGCGCGGACCGTGAGCATCACCGTATACAGATCATCGTATCTGTTTTTCTGATCTTTGTTCTTCCAAAACTCTTGGTGGTTGTGATGTTGCTGATAGACGACATACTGAGACTTTTTCAGTTTGGTTATCAATACGTGACCTCTAACCCTACGTCGGAATATCCGGAACGCCGAAAATTTCTGAGTCTGACAGGCATAGGTTTGTTCGGACTGGCGGCAGGTCTCTTTGCCGATGGAATTATATTTGGAAAATACCGTCACAAAGCGCGTAAGGTAAAGCTTAAAATTCCGAATCTCCCAGCAGGACTTAAAGGATATCGAATCGTGCAGATTTCCGACCTTCACAGCGGCAGTTTTTTTAACCCTGAGAAATTAAGACCCGCGATTGAACTGATCAACAGTCAGCAACCGGATCTTGTGCTGTTCACCGGTGACGTAGTTAATAACTATGCGGAAGAATTCTCACGGTTTATCCCGCTTTTTTCCGAGATTAAGGCACCTGACGGTAAGTTTGCGGTTCTGGGCAATCATGATTACGGAAAATATGGCGAGTGGGCGTCTGAAGAAGAACAGAAGGCAAATGTTCCCAACCTGATCAAACTTCTGAAAAAAGCCGGTTTCGAAACCCTTCTAAACGAACACCGGAAACTGACCGTTGCAGGTGCGGACCTTTTCGTGATAGGTGTTGAAAACTGGGGCATCAAGCCTTTTCCGCAATATGGAGACCTTAACAAGGCGACCAAAGGCATACCGTCCGACGCGATAAAAGTCTTGATGAGCCATGATCCGTCACATTTTGATGAAGTGGTGAAAAAGCATCCATCCAATGTGCAACTCACCGTCTCGGGCCATACGCACGGAATGCAGTTTGGCCTGGACTTGAAAAACATCAAATGGAGTCCCGTGCAGTACCGTTATAAGAAATGGGCAGACCTATATGAAAGTGAAGGCAGATATCTCTATGTGAACAGGGGATTTGGTGTGATTGCCTACCCCGGACGGGTGGGTATAGATCCCGAGATCACCGTGTTTGAACTTAGTTAAATTTTAAAGGGACTGCAATATGCAGTCCCGTTTTTTATGGCAAATATAAAAAGTGTTAACTTAAAGTATTATTTAATTAAATCCTCTTCTCAACTGATTTTCTGATAGTTGATTTAGATTATTTAAACCAAATTCTATTTCTCTAATTTTACTTTAAGGTTCTTAAGCATGTCCTTTGTCATATCCGTAATATCGAATTCATAGTTCAGTCCCCAGTCTTTTTTTGCCACGCTGTCATCAATGGATGAAGGCCAGGAATCGGCAATTGCCTGACGGAAATCCGGGTTGTAATCAATTTCAAACTCAGGCATTTCTTTCTTGATTTCTGCTGCAAGCTCCTGGGGAGTAAATGACATTCCGCCGAGATTATAAGAGGAACGAACCGTCAGATTTTCGGAAGGAGCCGACATGAGCTGGAGTGTGGCGTTGATCGCATCGTCCATATAAAGCATAGGCATAGCAGTTTCTTCGGAGATAAAGCTGGTATAGCTGCCTTTTTCCACAGCTTCATAGAAAATTTCAACGGCGTAATCCGTGGTTCCACCTCCGGCAGGTGTTTTCCAGGAAATAAGTCCGGGATAACGGATGCTCCTTACATCCACACCATATTTATCAAAATAATATTCGCACCATTTTTCACCGGCCATTTTTGAGATGCCATAAACGGTTGTCGGATTCAGAACTACGTCCTGCCCTACATTATGCTTGGGAATTCCTTTACCGAAAACAGCAATAGAACTTGGCCAGAAAATCTTTTTCAGCAAACCTTCCCGCGCAAGTTCACAGAAGTTAAGCAGAGGTTCTACATTAAGCTTCCATGCGAATAATGGCTGCTTCTCAGATGTTCCGGAGAGCAGTGAAGCGAGATGATACACAGTTGTAATTTCGTAGTCCTTCACCACCTGCCTGACAAGTTGAGTATTGGATACGTCCATCCTTTCATAATAGCCTGCAGAGGTAAGGTTTTTATCGTAACGGTCCAGTCCGGAAGCCACCACATTTTCGGCGCCATGAATTTCAACAAGTCTGTTGGTGAGCTCAGTTCCAATTTGCCCAAGGGCACCTGTAATCAGGATTTTTTCCGTGTAGGACTCCATGCTTTTTGTTTAGAAATTAGATACCGGCAAATTTAGAAAAATTGAGACGTTAATAAAAGTATTCTTTACTTTTGATAAAACTTCCTGTGATGAAAAATATGCTTTTGATTATTCTGTTTTGGCCGGTTATCACGCTTGCGCAGTTCACCGAAATCAATGTGGTCAAGGAAGTACGTACTAAAGATAAAGGTGTGGTTGTAAGCGCTCATCCGCTGGCAAGTGAAGTTGGAGCAGGCATATTACGGCTTGGCGGCAACGCTTTTGATGCAGCCGTCGCAACCCAACTGGCTCTGTCAGTGGTTTATCCGCAAGCGGGAAATCTGGGCGGCGGAGGTTTTCTGGTCGCGGTAAAAAGCAGCGGCGAAAAATTCACCCTGGATTACCGCGAAACTGCACCGGCAAAAGCTTCACGGGATATGTATCTGGACAGACAAGGCAATGCCGATACAGACCTGTCCCAAAACGGCAGGCTTGCCGTTGGCGTACCGGGTTCTGTAGCAGGAATGTTTGCTACTCTAAAGCACTGCAATCTGCCGATGGATGTCCTAATACAGCCTGCCATAGAGCTTGCAGTGAAAGGATTTACTATAACAGCGCGTGAAGCAGCTTTGCTTAACCGCCAAATGCCTCAATTTAATCTACACAATACCATTCGCTCGGTATTTCAGAAAAAAGAACTGTGGAAGAAAGGAGATTTGCTGGTCCAGAGGGAACTGGCTGAAACACTGACAAGAATACAAAAGGATGGCGCCAAAGGATTCTATGAAGGTAAAACTGCAGAATTGATTGTCGCTGAAATGAAACGGGGTAAAGGCATCATTGAACTGCAGGACCTTCGGAATTATAAAGCTGTTGAACGGCAACCCCTGCTTTTCCGTTATAAAGAGAATGAAATAGTATCCATGCCTTTGCCTTCAAGTGGCGGAATATTGCTCGCGCAAATGCTGAAGATGTCGGATTTTCAAAACCTCGGAAAGTTTACTCATAACTCACCTGAGGCGGTCCAGATAATGGTGGAAGCTGAGCGCAGGGCTTTTGCTGACCGTGCCGAATTTATGGGCGATCCGGATTTCACTGAAGACAGAACCCAGATGCTGATTTCTGAAGAGTATCTGAAGAAACGCTGGGAAAATTTTGACAGAAATTTCGCAACTCCGAGTGCTGCTGTAGGTAAAATCACAGCGCTGCCGGAAGAATCTGCGGAAACAACGCATATCTCAATACTGGACCGGGAAGGAAATGCGGTATCTGTCACCACCACACTCAACGGATTATATGGAAGTAAAGTGGTTGTAGCAGGCGCAGGATTTTTCATGAATAAGGAAATGGATGACTTCTCAGTTAAACCCGGAGTACCCAATATGTTTGGTGCCGTAGGTGGAGAAGCCAATGCCATACAACCGGGTAAAAGGATGCTGAGTTCAATGACACCCACTATTGTTATGAAGAAGGGTAAACCGTTCATCATTGTAGGAACACCGGGCGGTACTACAATTCCAACCTCCGTGTTTCAGTCGATAGTAAATATTGTGGATTTCGGGTTAAACCCATCAGAAGCCGTAAATTCGCCCAAGTTTCACCATCAGTGGCTGCCAGAGGGCGTCCTTGTTGAAAGGACGTTTCCAGAAAAGACCATAGAGTCACTGATCAAAAAGAATTACAGTTTTGTTAAAACGGAACAGATTGGCAGGACAGAATTAATCGTCTTTGATGATACGGGAATGACGACAGCAATTGCTGACAGTCGCGGCGATGATTCTGTAGGTTTAGAATAATAAACTATGAATAAAGAAAATAAAAATTTTATCAGAGAAAAGGTTCTGGGGTATAAACCGGATTTTGATTTGGATATTTTGGAAGCCGGCCTGGCGGAATTTCAGGTGGATTACTATAAAGCTGGAGAATTTATCTTACAGGAGGGCGAGGTTTGTAAGCGGATTTTCATGGTTGAAAATTCAATTACACGGTGCTTTTTCGTAAACGGGGAGGCTGAAGAAAAAACAGTTTGGCTGGAGCAGAAAAGCTCTGTAATAACTGAATTTGAAAGTTTCAGCTCCCAAACTACCAGTAACTGCAATATTTACTGCTATGAGGATTCCATTGTCTACTCCATAGACAGACAGGACTTAATGAAACTATACACTTTGTATCACGACTGGGCCCTGTTTGGACTGCTTATTATGGAGGAACATTACGTAAGCTTACTAAAATTTGGTAACAAACTGAATTTCAATAGTGCAAGCGAGAATTATGATCTCATTGAAACCCATTTCTCTCACTATTTAGACGTCGTGCCTCTCAAACATCTTGCATCATGGCTAAATATTTCTCCAGTTCATCTTTCCCGAATCCGCAAAGAAAAAGGAAATTTTTCTAAAATAAACAAATGTTAAGCGGTGGAAGTATTGAGAGGAATATATTTGTACAGATTCGGGAACACAAATGATGAGAATCTGCCTTTCAATTTCTTGCCTTTGTTGCATTAGGTCAGTTTTCGGTTAAATAATATGTTAAATACCATTTATTAAGCCGAAACCTCGCAACAATGGGCAAGTTTTTATTTCAAGTGACAAACTAATCTTTTCCAGCCAGTTTCTTAAGCATCCCGTTAAAAATAAGCCCGTGGAACGGCAGGACTGCATACCAGTACAGTCTTCCGGACAAACCCAATGGCCTGAACGTTGCCTCCTGATGCAGTACTCCATCTTTTATTCTGAATTCGAGCCAGGCTTCGCCCGGAACTTTCATTTCAGCAAAAAGTAAAAGCCGTTTTTCTTCCTTACTGGCATAAAGCACCCTCCAAAAATCTACAGAGTCTCCGGCTTCCAGCTCACTGTGATTCCGCCGGCCCCGCCGAAGTCCTACACCTCCAAATATCTTATCAAGAAAACCACGGATCCGCCACAGGAAATCGGCATAATACCAGCCGGTCTTGCCGCCAATACTGAAAATTCGCTCCAGTGCAGAATCTTCATTGTCAACCGTCATGGAACGGACATCTTTGAAACAGCCTTTTGACGGCACTTCAAGATATTGCCAGACATTACGAGCATGAAAGGTCCCACTGAATGAATCGTACCAGCTGGAAAGCACATCATTCTGTTTAATCTTGTCAAAAGCCATCAGAATCGCCTCGCGGTAAGAAAAAAGCTGAATACCAAGATCCTCAGCAAGCGTATTATTACTGGCTATCACGTTGATCTTCATACTATCCACCAGGTTCTTTGCCAGGGGATAACTCGTACTTGTAATAAAGTAAAGCCAATAGGAGGACAGCTTGGGCGTCATCACCGGCACCATATAAATATGCCTTTTCAATCCGCGTACCTGAGCATACTGCAGCAGCATTTCTTTATAAGTCAGAATATCCGTGCCGGCAATATCATAATTTTTGTTGAAGGTAAATTCCTTGCCCAGAACACCCACCAGAAACTGGATCACGTTCCGTATTGCGATGGGCTGACATTTTGTGTTCAGCCATTTTGGAGCAATCATTACCGGAAGTTTCTCCACAAGGTCGCGTACGATTTCAAATGAAGCACTGCCTGAGCCCACTATGATTCCGGCACGCAGACTCGTAAGTGCATATCTGTCACTTTTAAGCGACTCTTCTACCCTTTTCCGCGATTCCAGGTGCCTGGAGAGTTTCTGTTCGTTCACTATTCCGGTCAGGAAAATGACCTGCTTTACGCTCGTTGCTTCCATAGCCGTACGGAAATTATCTGCGGACTGCTGCTCCTTTTTGGCAAAATCGCCTTCGCCTGAAGACATGGAATGCACAAGATAATAGGCTGCATCTAGATCTATAGGAATATTGTCCAGCGTGGCGGAATCCAGGAAGTCATTCTGTACAACCTGCAGACGGTTCACGTGATTCTGGTACAGCCTGGTACTGAATCGCTTGGGATCGCGCACGGAACAAACTACAGTATGCCCCTCTTCCAGAAGCTGTATAAGTAAACGTTTGCCAATGTAACCTGTGGCACCGGTAAGAAAAATTTTCATTTAGAGAAGAGTTTCTGCAGTATTCTGTATCGGCTTTCAAATATGAAAACCACACGCTTTTTTACAGCTTCACCTGCAAGTATGTCGCCAAAGATGCCTAAGGGCATTTTAAAATTCACTATGTCTTTCATCAGGACACGTCCGTCACCGGTTTCGGTAAAATGGTGCTCATGATGCCACATGGCATAAGGACCGAAGCGTTGTTCATCCACAAAAAATCTCTTAGGGACAAAGTGTGTAATCTCGGTAATCCAGTTGCTTTTGATTAATGGAATTATTCCGATTTTATAGGTAATAATCTGTCCCTGGTACGTATGCTGGCCCGGACTGTTGGTAATACTGAATTTCATTTCTGAAGGGGTGATCCGGTCCAGATTGCCTGGAACAGTGAAAAACGCCCAGGCTTCATCCAACGATATAGGAAGTTCCTGCTCTGAAGTTAGGGTGTAGATGCCGGACTGTTTTACTACTTTAAGCTTCATTTTTATAGGGTTAAAGGTTTCTGCCATCTCAGTTTAAAATATTCGAACACCAAAACGATACCGTACAGCAGAGCAAAACAGTAGAAACTGTCCTCCAGTGGCATAGTTCCCACACGGATTCCCAGATTCTCAGCATCATCATAAAACACCACGGGCTCAGCTGAATAGTTGCCGGTTAGGGCATTATTAACAAAGAAAAAAGGGATGTATATGATGACAAAACTTATATAAAACCGCGAAGCAAATTTCCACCGGAAAATCAGCTGAAAAAGCATCAGCAATGAGAACAGACCAAATGCGGTGACAGTATAGATCTTATCTATGTTAAGAGCAGCAATGGCCGCGCTCAGAACAAACAGGAAAAGGGAGATATAATGAGTGACAGATTTACTGAGTACAAGCTTTGGGAGAAAATACTCCAGTGCGTAATGGATAAAGACGCTCGCATAAGGTATAAGAAGAAAGAAGAGGTATTCCTCCAACGGCATCCCTATAATCCGGAGACCAATAAGATAGTCATCATTAAATCCCCAGACACCCATTTCTGTGAACCAGATATCCCAGGCAATAAAAAACAGTCCAACAATGAATATCGCCGAAAAAAAAGGTTTCCAGTATTGGATGAAATGCATTCTTTTTCGTTCGAAACTGAAAAGAAACGGAATGCAGAAACTCAGAAGATCAAGTAACAGATAGTAGTAATGCTGCAAGACGGATAATTATTTTGTTGATGATTTTGCTTCGCGGAAGTAGCGCAGCGGCACGAACAGCATGCCGAAACATTCGCCGTCTTCCTTTCCCAAATGTTTATGATGAATCTTATGTGCTTTTCTCAGTGCCCGGAAATACCAGTTATTGGTTTTGTCGAACCACTTGAAACGGCGGTGAATAAGGACATCATGCACCATGAAATAGCACATGCCGTACAGAAAAACGCCCAATCCTACAAAGAAAAGCCAGTTAAGACCGTACCAACTTCCAAAATAACACAATAGCATACACGGAACAGCGAATACAAAGAAAAAGAAATCATTTTTCTCGAAAACATGCGGATATCCGGGCTGATGATGGTCCTCATGAAAATACCAACCCAGCCCGTGCATAATGTACTTGTGCGTAAGCCAGGTAATCCCTTCCATACCTACAAATACAGCAACAGTAATTAAAATATAAAAAAGAACTTCCATTATTTACATCTTAAAATATGACTTTATTTTCCTTATCAGGTAAGCATCTGAACTGCGTTTCATTTCAGATAAGATAAACTTTCTGTCCGCGGCCAAATCGGAGCGATAACCTAATACCGCAGGTGCCTGATCCTGACTCATAAAACGTATAAAACGGATCTCCAGATTTTTTGGATCCTTCCTCACCGCTTCGTCCAGCGCTTTTTGGCCTTTGCTGAAATAATAATACTGGGTGATGGGATTGGTTGAATGTTTGGCCATCAGAAAATTTCCAAGCGCAAAGAATGCCAGGGCAATAGGTTTACGACTTGAATCATAGCTCCTGCGGGAATCTTCAAAAAGCGTTTTGGAGGCCGAATCCGAATGCTCAGCCTGCTGCATAAGTTTACGGAACCGCTCAAGATCCTGACTACTAACCAGCACAAACGAACTGAACAAAACTAAGGCAAATAACTTTTTCACAGCCGCACCAAATTTAGGTTCTTATTAAGCAACATCTCGCCAAAAAGATAAATCTTCCTTGCATTGGACACCCTGATTCTTTTGGTGAGCAGCAGTGCCGGCTCGGTATTCCTGATCTTCAGGAACAGGTTGAGATAATATTTATAAGCCATAAAAACGGCCATTCTACTGGAAATAGGCAGCATTTTAATGCCAATGAAGGCATGAGCGAAATCTCTGGCAATGTCTTCCTCTATCCTCTGTTTGTCGCCCAGGCTGAACTTACTGAAATCCACCTCAGGGAAGTAGGTTCTGTTCAGGTCATTGAAATCGGCTGCAATATCCCGCAGAAAATTTATTTTCTGAAAGGCCGCACCCAGGCTTTGAGCATACGGCTTCAGTCGCTCATATTCTTCGTCGTTTCCGTCCACAAAAACCTTCAGACACATTAAACCTACCACTTCAGCACTTCCGTAAATATATTCATTATAGCGGGAATCATTGAAATTCCTTATAACACCAAGGTCCATACGCATGGAATCTAAAAACGAATCCACCAAATGAGCAGGAATGTTTTTTTCATGCAGGGTGCGGCAGAACGAGTGCAGTATGGGATTTAAAGAAATCCCTTTGTCGGCTGCGCTGCGGTAACAGGATTCAAATTCTGCCAGAAGCTGGGCCTTATCATACCCGTGGAAAGTATCAACAATCTCATCGGCGAATCTCACGAAACCGTAAATATTGTAGATATGCTGTCTGATGTCAGGTTTAAACAGTGTGGACGCCCATGCAAATGAGGTACTGTATTTTTGCGTCACCATCTTCGAGGACAGGCCGCAAACTGTGTGGAAAATGTCAAGATTATTCATAGGTATAATGTGGGTGATTTGGTGATTTGTGTTCTTTACAAATATATTCAGCGACAACTTTTCCCGAAATAAGCGCGGGCGGAACTCCGGGGCCCGGCACCGTGAGTTGTCCCGTATAAAAAAGATTGCTTAGTTTCCTGTTGTCAATTCTCGGCCTCAGCACGGAAGTCTGCAGAAGCGTGTTGGCAAGACCGTAGGCATTGCCCCTGCAGGAATGATAGCGCTCTTTGAAATCCTGCACACCGAAACTCTTCTTAAAAGCAACTGCGTCCCGCAGGTCTTCACCCGTGTTTTTTCTGATGCGCTCCAGAATCAGATCAAAGTAGCGGTCATGAATTTCCTGCGAATCCTGAAGGTCCACAGCCACGGGAATGAGGAAAAAGCCTACTTCCTTATCAGGATCGCAAAGCCCCTGATCTGTTTTGCTGGAGAAATTGGCGTAAAAAAGAGGTTTTTGGGGCAATGCACCGGTATCATAGATTTCACGGGCATGCTCCTCAAAATCGGTGTCAAAGAAAAGGTTATGATGCTGCAACTTCGGCACCTTTCTGTTGAATCCCACATAATACAGGAACGATGAAGGAGCAAAAGTTTTCTTCTGCCAGTAAGATTCTGAATAATTCCGCAGGCCGCTGTGGAGTAAAGTTTCGGTATGGGCGTAATCGGCGCCGGAGATCACAACATCTGCATAATAAGTGGAGTTCTGAGTAGTTACGGATTTCACCTTGCTTTCCTGGCAGTCTATCGACTTCACCTCTTCATTAACCTTAAATGCTACCCCAAATTCAACCGCCAGTTGATGAATTCCCCTTGCAACCGCGTTGAAGCCACCTTTCGGATACCAGGTGCCCATGCCGAAATCCGCATGGTTCATAAAGTTGTAGAAAGCAGGAGTATCCGACGGTTTTGCGCCCAGAAAGAGCACGGGAAATTCCAGAATGCTGCGTAACTTAGGATTCTTAATGTTGCGGCGGACAGTTTGTGAAATATTCTGAAAAAATAAGGGAAGACGTGCAGCTGTTTCCGGACTTACCAGTTCAAGCAGGGATTTACCGGGATTGTACACAAGGTCCGTCATGGCTACTTTGTAATTAGCCTCTGCTTTTTCCATAAACCTGCGAAGATGAGCGCCACTACCGGGTTCTATTTTCTCAAATGTCTGGATAATGCTTTCAGGATTATCCGCGATGTCTATGTAATCATCTTCGCCAAAATATACCCTGTAGGCAGGTGAGAGCTTTTCCAGTGTATAATAATCGGCAACCCTACGGTCAAAATCAGCAAAAAACCTTTCGAAAATATCAGGCATCCAATACCAGCTGGGTCCCATATCGAAGCGGAAGCCATCGCCTTCCAGCATGGAAGCGCGTCCGCCGATCTGCTCATTTTTCTCCAGGACCGTTACCTCGTAACCGGCCTTGGCCATATAGCAGGCACATGATAAAGATGAAAAACCGGATCCAATGATAACTGCTTTTTTCATAAGGGCTAAAATCAATTAGTACAAAAGTATACTTTTATACTTGCTTTGGAAATATTTTTGACTATCTTTACAATAAGGAAAATCAATAATAAATATACTGCTTTTTTAAAGTACTGAATCACAATCTTTTTACAGGATGCATCTGCTGTATGGACTGCTTACGCTACAGTTTGGCATCTGCCTGTATTCTCAGTATCTTTGCAGGGATCAATTTATATACAAGACCACAAGTTTCCTATAATGAGACGGTCTGAACTTAAATAAACGATGGAACTTCATCTTATCATTGAAATTCTGACAGAACTGGACCATTTTCAGAAAAGTCATCCACAAAACCAGCAAAGTCTGGAAGATTTCCGCATGCACCTTAACCAAAGAGCTTACCAAAGAGAGACTCCCAGGAATCTTTCTGAAAAATTTGACCTTAAGGTATATGATCTGGAGAATGAAATCGCCAAGCAGGTGATCATGCTTGGACGATACTCCAAACAGCTTATCCGAAAATCACTGGAAAACCATCCTGCCCTGGCAAATGAGGATTTCACTTATCTGTTCCGGATGATGGATTATGAGAGCCTGACGAAAATGCAACTCATTGAAAAAAATGCGCACGAAAAGCAGACGGGCATTGAAATCATTAAACGTCTGGTAAAGAACGGCTTGTTTAAGGAAAGTCCTGATGAGAATGACAAGCGCAGCACACGGATTTCAGTAACGGAGAAGGGCCGCAATGTTTTTTTAGACTCCATGCAGGACATTACCAAAGTTTCCAGGATCATGTGTGGGCAACTCAGCCTCAAGGAAAAAGAAGCACTTCTTTCCTCACTTAAAAAACTGAATACTTTTCATCACACGGTTTACTCCAACTTCAAAAATGAAGACACCGATGAAATTATGAAAATGCTTTAAACTTTTCAAAAAAACCTGTCTGAAAATTTACACAACAATTTTCAGGCTTTTTGGCCATATTTTTATATGCACTGGCGACGGTATTTTGACACCCTCACCATCCAGGTGCCAGACATCACTATCGACCTCAAACCGGATTTCCGGCACGGACAGATATTTTATGTACTGATTTGGAATGAGTTTTTTTGAGAACATTCGGTATGCAAAAACCGGTGCGTGTATGAAAGGGAATTTCCGCACCAGGGCGATCTCCAGCAGTCCGTCACTATGGCTGGCGTGAGGTGCGATAAAGGCATTGTTACCAAACTGCCGGGTATTGGCCACGTTAATCATCAGATATTCGCCGTTGCAGTCACTGTATTTTTCTTCAAAACGTACCTTGATGGGTCTGTAACTCCTGTATTTTGCCAGGGAAGTGCGGATGTAATTGGCAAAACCACGGGAGGTCTGCTCGAAAGTCTGTATTACTTCGCCGTCAAAACCGGTACCTGAAACATTGACGGAAATCCTGCCGTTCACCGTGAAAGTATCAATCTCCTCAACATTGCCTGCCTTTATTTTACCCAGCAAGTGATCCAGGCTTGAAGAAAATTTCATCTCACGCGAAAAACCGTTACCTGATCCTGCCGGAATTACAGCCAGGAGTTTTGACGTGTTCAGCAGGTTTGAAGCTACACTGGATATGGTACCGTCTCCGCCAACTGCAACAAAAATATCTGCCTCATCAAAATTTTCCAGGATGAAATCATGTGTTGACTGTACCGACTGGGAAATATGGACAAGGGGATCCGGTATCCGGGCCTTTAGTTGTCTGAGAAAGTGGTCTGCACTGTTTTTTGCAGAACGTGGATTGATTATAAAAGCGGTGCGCAACATAGCTGCAAATGTAGATAAAGAAAAGCTAATTATTTGGCCGGTATACCCACGCGTTCTTTAAATTCTGGCTTCAGCGCTCCTGAAATCCTGGACAGCGGCAGTGCTATCTGAATTATTCCGGAAGCATAGGGTGCTATTTCATACTGCCCGTAAACGAAAGTAAGTGAATCCTGATCAAAAAAGAAATTTTGGGTATAGGTTAAAGTTGCCGGTTCGAAAAGCTCACCTTTACGCGAACCCAGATGTGCAAGCAATAGCTGATTCCACGGAACTGCTTCTACATCAACAATATCCTCCAGTTTGATATTTTTTTGCTGAATAATATCGGCTGTCCTGTAATTCTCATACGCATACCCATGTGCGCCGCCGGTGTATCCATAACCGGTATACTGAACAGTCAGTAATCCGTGGTAATTACCGTGAACTTTCATCGCAGAATGCTGATCCCATTTTTGAGACCGTTCGGGCATAAAATCCCGGTAATCTGTACGGGAATCTACAAAGTAGCTGTGCATACGGTCAGATGCGGCTTTCTGTACAGCAGTTTTTGAATAGTTGGGCAATACATTACCATCCTGGAAAAGTACATCAGCATAAAGAGTGTCCAGAACGGCCTTTTTCAAACCTTTGAACAGCAGCACATTCTGGCTGTATTCCAGCGTAAGCGTTGGGGAAATTACAGCGGAATCAGTGATTTTAAGCGAATCCACAGCAAAAGATACCTTCTCCCTGGCCGCTGTAGTATCCGTTTTGTTATATGAAGTGTCCGGCAGAGATTTTTCCACAGTTTTCTTGTTGCAGCTTGCCGAGAGAACGCCTGCAAGTGTCAGCGTACAAAGTAATTGTTTCATAGTAGTCATCTGAATTGAAAAGCAAAAAACCGTCCAAGCCGGACGGTTTTACATATGGATCCAACTTAAATCAGACGTCAATACGTGCGTATTTAGCGTTCTTCTCAATGAATTCTCTCCTTGGCGGTACTTCATCACCCATTAACATGGAGAAGATTCGGTCGGCCTCACCTGCGTTGTCTATTGTTACCTGTTTCATCGTACGGTGATCCGGATTCATTGTGGTTTCCCATAATTGTTCAGCGTTCATCTCACCGAGACCTTTATAACGCTGTACATCAACCCCTTTTCCGTCCGGAGACATTTCCAGTGTGTAATCTTCCCGCTCCTTTTCGTTCCAGGCATAAATCTTCTTATTACCTTTCTTCAGGAGGTAAAGTGGCGGCGATGCGATATACACGTAGCCCTGCTCTATAAGCTCCTTCATATAACGGAAAAAGAAGGTCAGGATCAGTGTGGAAATGTGTGAACCGTCCACATCGGCATCGGTCATGATCACTACCTTATGGTATCTCAGTTTAGAGAGATTGAGTGCTTTGCTGTCCTCTTCAGTTCCTACCGACACACCAAGAGCCGTATAGATATTTTTAATCTCCTCATTATCGTAGACCTTATGGATCATGGATTTTTCCACGTTCAGGATCTTACCGCGCAACGGAAGAATCGCCTGGAAATGACGGTCACGGCCCTGCTTGGCAGTTCCACCTGCCGAATCCCCCTCCACCAGGTAGATTTCTGAAATCGCAGGATCCTTGGAAGAGCAGTCTGCAAGCTTACCTGGAAGTCCGGCTCCGCCCATAGGTGATTTTCGCTGCACCATTTCACGTGCTTTCTTGGCAGCCTGCCGCGCTTTAGCCGCCAAAACTACTTTCTGCACGATCATCTTGGCTTCGTTAGGATTCTCTTCCAGGAAATTGGTCAGCATTTCACCCACGATCTTATCCACAGCACCTGCAACCTCGGAGTTACCAAGTTTCGTTTTGGTCTGACCTTCAAACTGAGGCTCCATCACTTTAACCGAAATAATGGCTGTAAGACCCTCACGGAAATCATCGCCGGTAACCTCTACCTTTTCCTTGGCAGGTATGCCCAGTTCATCGGCAAATTTCTTCAGTGTCCTGGTAAGTGCACGTCTGAAACCTGTAAGGTGCGTACCTCCCTCGTGGGTATTGATATTATTTACATAAGAATGTAAGTTCTCGTTGAATGACGTATTGTAGCGCATGGCCACCTCCACGGGAATATCATCCCTTTCGCCCTCCATGAAGATCACATTATCCATGATGGCCTCGCGGTTGCCGTCGATGAATTCAACAAATTCCTTAAGCCCGCCCTCAGAATAGAATGTTTCCTGCTGTAATGATCCGTCTTCATTCTTTACCCTTTCGTCTGTAAGGGTGATGGAGATACCGCGGTTCAGGAAGGCCAGTTCGCGCAGGCGTGCGGCCAGAGTATCATAATTAAACAGTATTTCCTGAAAAATAGTCTCATCAGGTTCAAAGAATACTTCCGTACCTCTCCCGTCTGTTGTTCCAATCTCCTTCACCGGCCCAAGGGCTGCCCCACGTGAATATTTTTGCTGATATACCTTGCCGTCACGGTTTACTGTTGCCACAAGAGATACGGAAAGTGCGTTAACAACCGAAACCCCCACACCATGCAAACCACCGGAGACCTTATAGGAATCCTTGTCGAACTTTCCACCTGCACCAATTTTGGTCATTACTACTTCCAGAGCCGATTTTTGCTCCTTTTCGTGGAAATCTACCGGAATCCCGCGTCCGTTATCCTTTACTGAAATAGATTCTCCCTCATGTATGGTGACCGAAATGGTATCGCAGTGTCCGGCCAGTGCCTCGTCAATGGAATTATCCACAACCTCATAAACCAAATGATGAAGACCCCGTAAACCTACATCACCTATGTACATGGAAGGTCTCATCCGCACGTGTTCCATACCCTCCAGGGCCTGAATACTGCTTGCTGTATATTGTTTCTGACTCATACTGCTTGTTTTTGCCGCTGCAAATTAATGTGCAGCAAAATATTTATTTAATGTATAATTTAGTGATTGTTTTTGCGGTTTGCAAAGACCTACAAATATCGCGATTTTTACCCGGATATAAAAGTTAAAAAATGTTATTTAAAGTAATGCTGTAAACCCGGAACACGGGAGTTATGTGAAAGGTACAGAGACCCTTTAAACAAAAATAACGGACCGAAGCCCGTTATTAAATTGATGGAGTGTATTAAACCAGGTAAATCAGGATTTCATCAGCCGATTTTTCAACCTTAATCATTTCAAATTTCGTAAGGTTTTTGGTCGCTTTATCCCATTTCTTACCGGATAATTGTGCACGTTCCTTAACCTCTGACAGCTGCATGGCTTCTTCCTGAGAATTCAGGATCTCCAAAATAACCTTTTCGTCCTCGCCGAGTTCCACCTGCGGAACTGTTTTCTCGGGCTTCATCTGAGGAAAGAAAAGTACTTCCTGGATAGAAGCGTTATTGGTAAGGAACATAATTAACCTGTCCATACCGATCCCCAGACCTGAAGTTGGCGGCATCCCGTATTCCAGGGCGCGCAGGAAATCGTTGTCAATGAACATCGCTTCATCATCCCCTCTTTCAGAAAGTGCAAGCTGAGATTCAAAACGTTCGCGTTGATCAATTGGGTCGTTAAGCTCCGAATAGGCGTTGGCCACCTCCTTTCCGCAGATCATCAGTTCAAAACGTTCGGTAAGGCCTTCTTTGCTGCGGTGCTTTTTGGTTAAAGGCGACATTTCAACCGGATAATCAGTGATAAATGTAGGCTGAATGAAGTTACCTTCACACTTCTCACCGAAAATTTCATCGATGAGTTTTCCTTTGCCCATGGTTTCGTCCACCTCAATACCAATCGATTTAGCAAAATCGTAAAGTTCTTTTTCGGTTTTTCCTGTAATGTCAAAACCTGTAAACTTCTGGATGGCTTCCGTCATGGACACCCGTGGATAGGGAGCTTTAAAATCAATCTGGTTCTCGCCGAAGGTAGCAGTAGTGGTACCGTTTACCTGAACCGCACAGAATTCCAGCAGTTTTTCAGTGAAGTCCATCATCCAGTTATAGTCTTTATAGGCCACATAGATTTCCATCGCCGTAAATTCCGGATTATGGGTACGGTCCATCCCTTCATTTCTGAAGTTCTTGGAAAACTCATAAACACCATCAAAGCCCCCAACAATAAGTCTTTTCAGATAAAGTTCATTGGCAATCCTTAAATACAGTGGAATATCAAGCGCGTTATGATGCGTGATAAAAGGCCTGGCAGCTGCACCACCGGGAATAGACTGAAGGATAGGTGTTTCTACCTCAAAATAGCCTGCATCATTGAAGAAGGTACGCATGGCGTTGAAAAGTTTTGTACGCTTAACGAATATCTCCTTTACATGTGGATTTACAGTAAGGTCTACATAACGCTGTCTGTAACGCAGTTCTGCATCATTAAATGCGTCATGGACCACTCCGTTCTCATCGGTACGTGGCTGCGGCAGCGGACGAAGGGATTTCGTAAGAATTTTGAAATTCTTTACCATTACGGTTTTCTCACCCACCTGAGTACTGAAAAGTTCACCTTCAATACCGATGATATCACCGATGTCCAAAAGGTGTTTATAAACTTCATTGTACAGGGTTTTGTCTTCACCTGTACAGATTTCATCCCTGTTAAAATAAACCTGAATCCTGCCTTCGGAATCCTGGAGCTCAGCAAAACTTGCCTTACCCTGAATCCTTCGGCTCATTAGTCGTCCCGCAATCTGCACCTGTTTACCTTCAGTGAAATCGTCCTTTATACTTTTGGTAGTTGCTGAGATTTTATATTCCTCTGCCGGAAAAGCGTCAATACCCATTTTGGTAAGGGTTGCCAACTTTTCTCTTCTGATGATTTCCTGTTCTGATAACTGCATGTTTGCTTGCTTTTTAAGAGGGCAAATTTAGTTAAATTTCTGCAGTAAACGGAACAGCTGGGCATAAAAAAAGCAGCCGTACGGGCTGCTGTATATTGCTTAGCTAAGGTCTAATTTACCCGCAGACTCAGAATGTATTCCACCATCTTCTTTGCATTGTCACGGCTCATGCCGGGATGGGCAGACATTGGGACACTACCCCACACACCGCTGCCGCCATCAATTATTTTGCCGGCAAGCAGTTCAAGGTTTTCCGGACTGTTATCATATTTTGCCGCAATTTCAAGGTAGGAAGGACCGATAAGTTTACTGTCTGTTTTATGACAGGTCATACAGTCGGTTCCTTCTATAAGTGATTTACCTTCTGTTATTCTGGCCATAAGATCTTCCGCCTTAAATTTCCTGAACCTTTTCCGGCGCAGAAGCTGGTGGTGCGTCAAAATCAGGAACAGAAGAAGTCTCTTTTTTAGCGCATGAAGTCATCAGCAGACCTGCAACTATACAGGCCATAAAGAATTTATTCATTCCCTGACGGCTTGGATTTATCTGTGGCTCCTGTAGAAGTAGTTCCCGCAGGATAGGGCTTAATTGTATCTCCGCTGGCATTTGGTCCAGGACCCTCGAAGGTGGAAGTTGCAGTGGGTTCGGAGATGGTTTGTGTTGTATCCATTTCAGAAACTTCCGGCTCGGCAAGCATCGTATTGCTGTCCTGCTTGTAAGTACTGTCTTTTTTGCTGCAGCTGGCTGCAATAAGTGCCGTGGCGAATGTTAATGTAAGTAGCTTTTTCATAATATCAAATTTGGACAAAAATAGGACATTAGGTTTTAATTTGCGGCTTTACACATAAAAAGAGCTCAAGAATTACACCTTATTTTTAATTGTAATAATTATAAATTTATCAGGCTCAACAATTTAGAGAAAATGCTTCGTACCTTTGACCAGTGAAACGGCTGACTGTATATTTATTTCTAACTGTTTACCTTCTCTCTTTTACGGAGGTGCAGCAAATACTGAGACTGCCCAACCTTGTTTCGCATTTTCTGGCGCATCGGATTAGCAACAGCGACACGACCGTATATTCCTTTTTAAAGATGCATTATGTTGACGAACAGAGTGTGGATTCCGACTATGAGCAGGATATGAAACTACCTTTTAAAACTCACGAAACAAATACAGTAGTCGTAAACCCACTCACTATCCCGGAAAATTTCACCTTTTCACTCTTAAGTCCTGCCCCATTCAGGGAGCGAAAAGTTATTCCATTCCGAAATTTCATTTATGCTTCCAATACGCTGAACAGCGTGTTCCGCCCACCGGTTTTTGTTTAAATATTGTAAAGATGAATCCTATTCAATCACTGAATTGAGGAGGGGTTTGCATTTCTCATTATTTAAACTTTAAATCAGTCAAAATGAACAATACACATCTGCATTTGGTAGTAAACCATTTGCCAATTATATTTCCTGTAGCAGGGATCATCCTGCTTCTTATCGGTATTTTCACAAAAACCGAAGTTTCAAAACGTAACTCCTATTTCATTTTCATCCTTGGTGCAATTGCCTCAATTGCTGCTATGGCCACCGGCGAAGGCGCTGACCACGGCGTAGAAAACCTTCCGGGCGTGACCGATAGCCTTATTGAAACCCATGAAGAAGCAGCTGAGGTATTTGCCGCGCTGTCCTATGTCTTAGGAGGAATAAGCACAGTAGCACTTTTTGCGAGCTTCAGGAACTATATTTTTTCCAAAATAATGCCTTTTGTTGTAGGCTTATTTGCCCTCGCGACATTGTTTTTCGCTCAGAAAGCCGGAAGAACGGGCGGCGAAATCCGGCATACGGAAATCAGGAGCAAAACTGCAAGTCAAAACTCCGGAGGAAACGCATTGGAAACGGAAGACAATCATGATGATGATTAATGTCATTTTAAAGCATTTGAATATCCTAAGATTCTTAAAATGAGCTTATTGGTTCGTAAATTTACTTAGGTTATTATTAATTTTTAAAGTGAAAAAATGCTAGACAGAATCATCAATTTTTCCATAAAAAATAAGCTGATCATCCTCCTTATGACGCTCGGCTGGATTATTTATGGAATAATAGAACTCAGAAAATTACCCATAGATGCGGTGCCGGACATTACCGACAATCAGGTGCAGCTCATCACCGCATCTGCCAGTCTTGGCGCTCCCGATGTAGAACGCTTCATTACTTTTCCTCTGGAACAGTCGATGAACAATATCCAGGGCATCAAGCAGATGCGCAGTTTTTCGCGCTTCGGACTCTCTGTGGTGACCATTGTTTTTGAGGAAGATGTAGATACTTATCTCGCACGGCAGCAGGTTTCGGAACGTTTACTGAATGTCTCAAAGAATATTCCCGAAACGCTCGGAATCCCCGAAATGGCCCCAATTTCAACCGGTCTTGGCGAGATTTATCAATACATCATCCGGCCAAAAACAGGTTATGAGCACCGCTACGATGCCATGGAACTGCGCACCATTCAGGACTGGATCGTGAGAAGACAGCTACTTGGAACCGATGGTGTTGCTGATGTTGCAAGTTTTGGCGGCAACCTTAAACAATATGAAGTTGCAGTAAATCCCGCGCAGCTTAAATCAATGGGAGTTACGATGCAGGAAGTTTTTACCGCACTGGAAAACAACAATCAAAATACCGGTGGAGCTTATATTGAAAAAGGACCCACGATTCTGTACATCAGGACAGAAGGTCTGATAGGGAAAATCAGGGACATTGAAAAAACGGTTGTTAAAAACCTTCCTGACGGTACACCAATCCTAATTGAAAACTTAGGAAAAGTGCAGTACGGAAATGCAATCCGGTACAGTGCAATGACCTACAATGGAAAAGGTGAGGTGGCCGGAGCAGTTGTAATGATGATGAAAGGCGCCAACTCCAATGAAGTGATAGGTAAGGTAAAAGCAAGGATTGAAGAAATCAGGAAAACCCTTCCGGAAGGCGTGGTTATAGAACCTTTTCTGGACCGGACCAAAATGGTGAATAACGCCATCAGTACCGTTTCTAAAAACCTCATTGAAGGTGCCTTAATCGTCATCTTTGTCTTAGTTCTTTTTCTCGGAAACCTGCGCGCCGGATTTATTGTTTCATCCGTCATTCCACTGTCCATGCTGTTTGCGTTCATCATGATGAACTTTTTCGGTGTCAGTGGAAACCTAATGAGTTTGGGCGCTTTGGACTTTGGATTAATTGTGGACGGAGCGGTGATTATCGTTGAGGCGATCCTGCACAGGCTCCATGGACCAACATTACAGAACAAAAGTTTACTTACCACTACCGAAATGGATGAAACGGTGCAGAGTTCTGCCGGGAAAATGATGAATTCCGCGGTATTCGGCCAGATTATTATTCTGATGGTTTATCTTCCGATTCTCACCTTGGAAGGTGTTGAAGGGAAAATGTTTAAACCGATGGCGCTGACGGTGATTTTTGCCCTTTTAGGCGCGTTTATCCTTTCGTTAACCTATGTTCCGATGATGAGTGCGCTGTTTCTGTCAAAGAAAATATCGCACAAAAAGAACTATGCGGACCGAATGATGGAAACGCTGGAAGCCGCTTATGACAGAATTCTTAAAAAAATTCTGAAATATCAGAATCCGCTGTTCTTCAGCGTCCTGGGTTTATTCTTTTTTTCCGTTTTTATCTTGACCAGACTGGGCGGCGAATTTATTCCTACGCTTCCGGAAGGTGACTTCGCTGTGGACACGCGGGTTTTACCCGGAAGTAACCTGAAGACGTCAACTGAAGCTGTTTTAAAAAGTCAGCAGATCCTGCTGAAAAAATTCCCTGAAATTGAGAAAATCGTAGGGAAAACAGGCAGCAGCGAAATTCCGACGGATCCGATGCCAATCGATGCAAGTGATATGATGATTATCCTGAAACCCCGCGAGGAATGGACTTCAGCCAAATCTTATGATGAACTCGCCGAAAAAATGTCTGTGGAACTCAAGAAAAATCTCATCGGTGTCACCTATTCCTTTCAGTATCCGGTGAATATGAGGTTTAATGAACTCATGACCGGTGCCAGACAGGATGTGGTGTGCAAGATTTTTGGTGAAAATCTTGACTCTCTTAAGGTTTATGCTGAAAAACTGGGTGAAATCTCCCGGAAAATTAAAGGAGCCGAAAACATTTATGTGGAACCCATCTCCGGAATGCCGCAAATTGTAATTGAGTATAACCGGGCTGCACTTTCACAATTTGGACTGAACATCGGCGATGTAAACAGGTTGGTAAACACCGCTTTTGCGGGCCAAAGCGCGGGTTCTGTTTTTGAAGAAGAGAAAAAATTCGATCTGGTGGTCCGTCTCGACGGTGAACTCAGGAAAAACGTAGATGATGTGAAAAACCTGCTGATTCCGACACCTACAGGTGCGGAAATTCCTCTGAGTACCGTAGCTCATGTAGAAATAAAGGAAAGCGTAAACCAGATCCAGCGCGAAGAGGCACACCGCAGAATCATTGTCGGTTTGAATGTGAAAGGCCGCGACATACAATCCACCGTTACCGATTTGCAACAGGCAGTGGATAAAGATCTGAAACTTCCCGTGGGCTACACCATCAAATACGGCGGAACGTTTGAGAATCTTCAGCAGGCACAGAAACGTTTGGGGATCGCAGTTCCGGTAAGTCTGGCATTAATACTTCTCATGCTTTATTTCGCTTTCAGTTCTGTGAAATATGGACTGATTATTTTCACGACGATTCCTTTATCTGCGATTGGCGGCATACTTTCACTCTGGCTTCGCGGAATGAATTTCAGCATTTCTGCCGGAGTTGGTTTCATCGCTCTTTTTGGAGTGGCAGTACTTAACGGAATTGTTTTGATTGCCGAATTCAACCGTCAGAAGGAAATTCATTCTGATCTGAATGAAGTGGTACAGATTGGCGGTAAAATGAGACTGCGACCAGTACTAATGACGGCGCTGGTTGCATCGCTGGGATTTTTGCCAATGGCTCTGAGCCTGGGTGAAGGTGCAGAAGTGCAAAGGCCGCTTGCTACAGTAGTTATTGGCGGTTTGCTGCTGGCGACATTCCTAACGCTCTTTATTTTACCAACCGTTTATATCTGGTTTGAAAAACATTTTCCACAGAAGAAGAAAACCATTAACCTGGATGAATAAAATGAAAAATAAATACCTCCATATCCTGTTTCTGCTGTGCTTTCTCAATTTTTTTTCGCAGACGCCGGTTTCTCTTGAGACCGCTTTCGAAAAAGCGATTGAGAACAATCTTCAGGTAAAGTCCGGGCAGCTTAAAAAAGATTATCACCACCGGATTAAAAATTCTGCTGCCGTTGTAGACCCCCTGAACATCACCGCAGAAATCGGGCAGCTGAATTCTGCGTATGCAGATAACGCCATTTCTGTAAACCAAAAGCTGCGGTTACCCAAATTCTACCAAAGTCAGAACCAGGTTTTGATGGAGGAATGGAAAAATGCCATGCTGACGCTGGAAGTACAAAAATTACAGCTGAAGCGTGAACTTGCACTGAGTTACAATAACCTGAATTATCTGGATGAAAAGCAGAAACTGCTTGAAAAAGCCGACAGTATTTATTCCCAATATTATCAGCGGGCAGACCTTCGTTTAAGGGCAGGTGAAAGCAATATCCTGGAGAAAACAACGGCAGAAAACTACCGTAGTCAGGCAGAAATTCAGTTGCAGAACTTAATGAAGGACCGCGAGGTATCGCAACATCAGCTCAATTATTTAATAAATGATGCCCAGTATTATACCAATCTGAAAGGTGGTTTTTATATCATGGAACTGATATCAGATGGAAATTATGACGGAAATGCAACCGTTCTAAAACAGTATGAACAGCAAAAAAACATTGAAAATGCCAAACTCAATGCGGAAAAAACCAAGCTGTTGCCGAGTGTTAATCTGGGGGTTACCTCTGCCACACAATATGGATTTGGAGCGGATGAAAAATTCTACGACCGTGGGAAACGATTTCAAAGTGGGCTGATTGGCCTGGACTTGCCTTTGTTTAACACTGCGCAGAAATCCATAATAGAAGGCCAAAAAATCAATCAGCAGATTGCAGAAAACAATTATCAGATTGCTGTAAAAAATCTGAAAAACCGGTATGCTGTTACTTTTGGCGCATACCTGAAACTGAAATCAGAACTTGAATATTACAGAAGCAAAGGGCTGAAAAATGCTCAAACCATCTTTTTTACCGCAAACCTGCTTTTAAAGGAGGGTGAAATCAATTATCTGGAATACACGATGCTCGTCAACCAAAGCCTTGAAATCGAGAACCGGTATATCGATGCCCAAAAACTGTTTAATGAAAAAATAATTGAGCTGAACGCTCTGAGAGCCGAATAAACTATTCACTTAAATCAAAATTATCAAATGAAAAAATTCACAACACTACACCGCATCATCCACTGGACCATTGCCACCGCAATGCTCGTGCTCTTTGCCACGGGATTTCTTAGAATGTTCTGGATGTCTAAAAAAACCATTACCACTGCCGTAAACTCCGAACTGGAGGCGCAACAGATGCAGCTGCCACAGGAAAGCGTGCTTGCTATTGCAAAAAGCATCATCAACCCAATGTTTGAGTGGCACGTCAATTTCGCCTATGTCCTTGTAGCCGCCTATATCATAAGGTTAATCTACATGTTTGCGAAAGGAATCCGGTTTCCGAACCCCTTTTCCAAAAATACAAATGGAAAAGACCGACTGCAAGGAACCGTTTACCTCATTTTTTATGTACTTCTCATTGTGCAGATTCTAACCGGTTTTGCGCTGAAATTCGAATTGGCCGGCGAAGCAACTTTAGAAAGAGCGGAAGAAGTGCACAAATTTGCGGTTTACTGGCTTCCAACCTTTGTAGTGCTGCATTTTATGGGAATCATCTTTGGGGAACTGACGAATAAAAAAGGGATTGTTTCCAAAATGATCGGCGGCGAACAAATAAACCTGCCAGAATGAAAGAATTTGCAGCAATCATCCTTACCGGCTTGCTGGTGTTTTCCTGTTCCAATGAGAAAGAAGCACAAGAAAAGGCAACTTTTTCCGTATCGGGTAATCAGATTACGCTTACCGCGCTGCAACATAAAAATGCAGGCATAGAAACCACAACGCTGGCGAACCAAAGCATTGCAAACAAAATCATGCTTCCCGGTCAGATCAGTGTTCCGCCACAGGCCATGTCGGGGGTTTCATCGTCATCCGGCGGTATTGTGAAAGCGGCTAGATTTATGCCCGGAAATTATGTTGCAAAGGGACAAACACTGGCGGTTGTTGAAAATCCCGAACTGGCAAAACTTCAGCAGGATTATCTGCAGGCAAGGTCCGCGGTCGGATATGCCCAGAAGGATTATGAAAGACAGAAATACCTGAATCAGTATCAGGCAAGTTCAAATAAAGTAACTCAGCGTGCGATGAGTGAGTTGCAAAGCCAAAATGCAGCAGTGCGGAGAATCTCTTCACAGCTTCGTTCCTATGGAATTAGTCCTGAAGGGGTAAGTGCAGGAAATATTCAGAAAAGTACTGCGGTTACCGCACCAATTTCCGGATATGTTTCCACTTTGAATGTTAGCGTTGGCCAGTATGTGTCCCCCGCCGAGGTGCTTTACACGATTGTGAACAGCAATGTTATCCATTTGGAACTGAGGGTGTTTGAAAAAGACCTGAATAAACTTTCTATTGGACAGAGGGTGTACGCTTTTACCAACCAAAATCCGGATAAAAAATACGCTGCCGCCGTGAAACTCATCGGTAAAGATTTTTCTGCAGACCGAAGTGTCATGGTACACTGCGACTTAATCGATAAAGATGAATCACTGATTCCAGGTACGTTTATGAATGCCGAGGTTGAGGTGAATGCAGAAGAAGGTTTCGTTATTTCTGACGATGCCATAGTTACGTGGGAAGACCGACAGTATATTTTTGAAGAAGTGAAAACACTCACCTACAAAATGTTTCCGGTAACCGTGGGGAATTCTGAAAGCGGGTATACCGAACTGCTGAATTTTGACCCTAAAAACAGCAATAAAAAGTTTGTAATTAAAGGTGCATATTCCCTGCTGATGGCCCTGAAAAATGTTGAGGAATAAGAAATTTAACGGAGAAAATAATCAGAATATAACAGGACTTTGACGCTCAACCAGGCAAAGTCTTTTTTTATATTTTTGCGCCATGAAGATTCTGATTCTGGACAATTACGACAGCTTCACCTATAATCTGGTCCAGATGACCGAGCAAATCCTTGGTGAAAGGGTTGAGGTTGCCAAAAATGATGAAATAAGTGTGGCCCAGGCAGCGCAATTTGACAAAATCATTATTTCTCCCGGTCCGGGAGTACCGGCCGAAGCCGGAATCCTGAAAGAACTAATTGCAGAACTTCATAAGGAGATCCCAATGCTTGGAATTTGTCTGGGCCTGCAGGCCATTGCCGAATGTTTTGGCGGAAAGCTCATCAATCTTCACCAAATTTATCATGGTGTGGCTTCGCCTGTTATTATCCTGAATACCGAATGCAAACTTTTTCAAAGTATTCCGCAAAATTTTGAAGCAGGTCGATATCACAGCTGGGCGGTGCATCCGGACACATTTCCGGAACCACTTGAAGTAACTGCCGTTGATGCTGATGGTATTATAATGGCGCTCCAGCACCGAAGCTATAATCTACATGCCGTGCAGTTTCATCCTGAAAGTGTGCTGACAACAGAAGGTAAAAAGATCATTTCTAATTTTCTGTTGGATTAATATTCACTGCATAGGATAATAAATATTAAATTTGCACCTTTAAATGTGATTATGACAGCAACCCAGAACAGAAGCCTGAAATTCAGTGACCTTGGTTTAATGGATTATTTGCCCGCTTTCGATTACCAGGAAAAGCTGATGAAGGAAATTATCGACATTAAACTGGCTAACCGCGAAAAGAGTGAGGATGACAGAGAGGAAACGCCTAATTATCTTTTGTTTGTGGAGCATCCTCACGTGTACACCCTGGGAAAATCAGGAGACGAGCACAATATGCTGGCAAATGCTGAAAAGCTTAAAGAAATTGATGCCACCTATGTAAAGACCAACCGGGGCGGCGACATTACCTATCACGGTTTTGGCCAACTCGTAGGCTATCCGGTTCTGGACCTGGACAATTTTAAATCCGACATCTTTCTCTATATGCGAAACCTGGAGGAAGTAATCATCCGCACGATCGCAGAATATGGCCTGAAGGGTGAACGCAGTGAAGGACAGACAGGCGTTTGGCTGGACGTGGGAAAACCTTATGCACGTAAAATCTGCGCGATGGGTGTTAAAACTTCAAAATGGGTCACCATGCACGGTTTCGGCCTGAATGTGAACACCGATTTACGTTATTTTGAATATATCATTCCCTGCGGAATAAAGGACAAGGCAGTCACTTCACTACAGCGCGAACTGGAAAGGAAATTTACCGGTGAAGAGATTGCAGAACTGAAGGAAAAAATCAAAAAGCACTTCACCGAAGTATTTGAAGCTACGCTTACCTAAACTCCACCACCTTCAGATTACTTAAAAGGTTTTATACCCACTGTAAACCTGCACAGCGTCTTCAAGTAACGGAGCAGCCAGCCTGCGGAACTCCAAAAGATGTTCGCTTACATTATGCTGCCGGTGATGTTCTGCCGAACGCCAAAGTTCAGCGATGAAGAAAACGCCTTTCTTATCTGTATCTTCCACCAGGTCGTACTGCAGGCAGCCTTCCTCTTTCCTGGTTTCGTAAACAAGTTTGTTCAGGATCTCTACCGCGTCCATCAGATAATTCTCCCTGAAACGGAGGCAACAATATAAAGTTCTTTCATTTTTTAAATCTGCGCACAAAAGTAAGCAAAAAGGTAAGCCCTGTACGGTGTCAGGCATGAATAAAATCCTTATGTTCGTGGAAATAAACACAGACTTTACAGATCATGTTCTCAAAACAGGAAGCTCAGCAGTTAAAACAGGAATTCTGGACCGCCTTCGGCAAAAGTTTTCCGAGAAAATGGATCCTTTACGATACCAAGATCAAGGATTTTTCCTTTAAATTTTACGCCGACAATAAGAAAGCCGAGGTCTCACTGGATCTGGAAATGAAGGACGAACTGTTCCGCAATGCCTATTACGAGAAAATATGGTCTTTGGAAAACATGCTGGAAGAACATGTGGGCGAGTTTCAAAAAGACGAATTCTACACCCTTGAAAACGGCAAAGTAATCTCGCGGATTTGGGTTTCAAAGGAAAATGTTTCCATCTTCAACAAAAACACATGGCAGGACATATTTGAATTCTTCGTGGAAAAAATGGAAGCTTTTCAACGCTTTTATTACGAATATGAGGATTTTATAAAGGATGTGTAACCTTTAATTTACGCAAACCTCCTCTTTCTGATCAGGTAGAATAAACCGCCCAGGATGCCGATGATGGCTAAAGGCAGGAGCAAATTAATCCATTGCCAATAGCTTTTTTCGTAATCTATCCGTTGGCGGTCCAAAAGACGTGCTTCAATATTCCGGTTACGGAGCTGCATAAGGTTGGCGTCATCCAGAAGGAAATCCAGCGCATTGCTCAGGAACTGTCCGTTGCCATAGCTTTGTTTCGTAAGCAGATCTTCACCCAGTGGAAGTGGCTTTCCTTTAAGGACCTGGTTGCGACCTACGTCGCCGTCCGAAATGACGATCATTTTATTGTCTGCACTTTGCTTTTTAAAACCCGGAAAAGACCTGGACTCAATACGGTTGGCATATGCCGATGTAAATTTGCCCTGAAGTGAGACCGCAAAGATTTTAGGCGCGCTTGGCTTTTCGAACGCAGCTACAGAGTCGGCACTTACGATTTCGGAAAGGGAAACATAGTTAGGCACCGGTTTCACAGAAGTCCTTTCACTGCTTTCAAAAAGCACCTCGGTTTTAATGCCGGGGCGTCCCAATGTATCAATTGCCGTCGGGAATTCAAATTTAACCGGATTAATGTTCTTGGTGATGGGATTATTTTTTTCGGCGATGCCCAACGGGAAATAAGGCCAAAGAAATGAACTGTACTGCGGATTACCGGCTACCTCACCGGAAACAATTCGCAGGAGAGCCGACTTTTTCATGTCCTTCACCAGACCCGGATTTATACGGACACCATAATTGAAGAAGAAATCATTCATATTGGTCTCAATAGGATAAGCCATAATCTTCTTCGACCTGTAAAGTGTATCCATTTCAGCATTCACAGCGTCCATCATCCACAAAGTCTTACCGCCGTTCATAATGTATTGGTCGAGCACCACCTTTTCACCGTCTGTAAAAGGTTTACGGGGCTTCGCGATCACCAGAGCGTCCATTTGCCTGAGTCTCGGAACATCTGCCACGGTAAGTTCGGTTCCGTTCTCCGGAATTATGGGTCCTGTATTGTAATTCTGAAGCGCCATCTGCATAAAACCCTGAAATTCTTCAGGTCTGAGTTCATCCTGGTTTATCAGGATACCTACGTTTTTGCGGCTGTCGCGTGTGATGTCTTTTATATTTGAAATCAGGCTGTACTCCAGGCCTTCAATGGATTTGCTCAGTTGTTCTGCCGGCTCCAGCCCTGCCTGGTTTACGATAAGCGGAATTGATGTTCCATAAGTCTCATATTTCAGGACTGCATATGGGAACATAACGATCTGACGGATCTCGCCGTCCTTCATATCAGGTAAAACCGATGGCTGCAGACCCATGGCCATCAAAGTATCCTGCGAAATCTTTGTCTTTATAGGGTCAATGAATTTATAATCGATTTTCGGATTGATCTTGCGGAATTCTTCCAGCATAAAACGGGTTTCATTCTGAAGCTGTCTGAAACTTGCCGGGAAATCACCTTCCAGATAGACTTCCACCATCAGTGGTTTATCCACTGATTTCAAAACCTCCTGTGAGGATTCCGAAAGTGTATAACGTTTCTCCTCAGTAAGGTCCAGCCTGAAACTGAACAGACCGTAGGCACCTAAAAGCAGAATCACCGCTGCAATGATATATAAAACTGTATTTTTTTGCATTTTCATCTTCTTAACAATTACTTATTCTTTTCAACAAAAACTTTAGACAGAAAAAGACAGATCGCGATAACCAGCAGGAAATAGCAGATGTCGCGGAGATCGATTAGCCCTCTTGTAAAACCAAGGAAATGCTGATAAAAACCCACCTGAGACAGAATATAATCTGCACCGCCAAGAAGTTTGTAGCTGGCCAGCTGTTCAATACCGAAATACAGGATAAAACACATAAAAACTCCCAGCAGGTAAGCCATGATCTGGTTTTGCGAAAGTGCCGAGGCCAGAATACCGACCGCCGAAAATGCCGCTACCAGAATGATGAGTCCAAAATAGCTTCCCATTGTTGCTCCCATATCCAGATTTCCCTGCGGTACTCCCAACACATAAACCGTATACAGATAAACCAGTGAAGGTAAAAGACAAAGTATACCAACGAACCATACCGCTAGAAATTTAGCGGTCACGATTTCGGAGATGTGCACCGGTTGAGAAAAAAGCCACTGAAGTGTACCGCCCTGTCTTTCCTCTGCCAATGACTTCATGGAGAGCGCCGGAATGACAAACATCAAAAGCCAGGGTACCAGTACAAAATAGCTTTGCAGTGTGGCAGTGCCTATATCGAATATATTTGAATCATTTTCAAAAAAGAATAGAAAGAGCGTCCCGATTAAACTGAAAGCCGCAATGATCACCCACGCGCTCCAATTGCCGAAATAAGTCCAAAGTTCTTTTTTAAATATTGCTGTCATTTATATTGAATTATAATGAGGATTTTATGCCTTAATCTTTTTTTTATTCCTGTTCACCAACTTTACTGTGAGCATTATGGCCATTACCAATCCGGCAAATCCTGCCAGAAGCTGCCACCAGTATTCAATGACCATAGATTTTAATATTACGGTGAATACAACTAAGAAAAGTATGAAGGTCGCAATTTCGTTGGCCTGCCTCAGTTTAATATTGGCGGTTGGAAAAGTGTCGCCTGCCAATGTCTTCATTTTGAGAACCTGTTTCCAGGACCAGTAATGATACAGACCGAGCCCAATCAAAAATGTCAGTTTCAGATGAAACCAGGGCGTCTTCATCAGCCCAAAATTCAGAATGATGAGGGTAAGACCACTCAGCAGCATAATGACTCCCGCGGGAACTGTGATGATGTTCCATAATCTGCGTGTCATAAACAGGTATTGCTCACGCAGGATCTTTTTCTTTTCCTCCTGAAAGTCGTCTGTATCTTTATAGTACACAAAAAGTCTGACCAGATAGAAAAGTCCGGCAAAATAGCTGACCATAAAAATGATGTGAACGGCTTTGATGACGGTATAGAGCATCCAAAAAATTTAAGCGCAAAGATAGACTTTTTATAGCAAAAAAAATGGTGCAGACAGCGCCACACCATTCGTTATTTGTCAATTATAAACTTAGATTACACCAAGTTCCTTACCTACTTTGGTAAAGGCTTCAATTGCTTTATCCAGATGTTCTTTTGTATGAGCAGCTGAAAGCTGTACACGGATTCTTGCTTTGTTCTTAGGAACCACCGGATAGAAGAATCCAATTACATAAATTCCCTCTTCCATAAGCATTTCGGCCATTTTTTGAGACAAAGGCGCATCGTACAGCATCACAGGAACAATGGCTGCATCCCCGTCCGGAATATCAAAACCTCTGGCCTTCATCTCGGTGCGGAAATACTCAGCGTTTTCCATTACTTTATCACGGAGCGAGGTATCTTCGGAAATCATATCAATTACCTTTGAAGCGGCGCCTACGATTCCCGGAGCCAAAGAATTTGAGAAAAGATAGGGTCTGGAACGCTGTCTCAGCATATCGATAATCTCTTTCTTTCCCGAAGTAAATCCGCCCAAGGCCCCACCCAATGCTTTACCAAGAGTGGATGTGATGATATCAACCCTACCCATTACCTCATTGGACTCATGGGTACCGCGGCCGGTTTTGCCTATGAAACCTGTAGCGTGAGAATCATCCACCATTACCAGGCAGTCATATTTCTCCGCCAGGTCACAAACCCCTTTCAGGTCCGCAACAATGCCGTCCATTGAGAAAACACCATCTGTAACGATGATTCTGAAACGGTGGTTCTTTTCGGAAGCCGCCTTAAGCTGTGCTTCCAGGTCTTCCATATTGTTGTTTTTGTAACGGTAGCGCGCCGCCTTGCAAAGACGGACACCGTCTATAATGGAGGCGTGGTTTAGCTCATCTGAAATGATAGCATCTTCCTCGGTGAAAAGCGGTTCAAAGACACCACCATTGGCATCAAAACAGGCAGCGTACAGGATAGTATCCTCCATGCCAAGGAAATTTGAAATTTTAGCTTCCAGCTCCTTGTGTATATCCTGAGTTCCGCAGATGAAACGTACGGAAGACATACCGTAGCCATGACTCTGGATCATATCCTGTGAAGCTTGCATCACTTCCGGATGGTTTGAAAGTCCAAGGTAATTGTTTGCGCAGAAGTTAAGCAGTTTTTTACCGTTGGCCTCAATTTCAGCAGACTGCTGCGAAGTGATGATCCGTTCGGTTTTAAAAAGGCCGTCGTTCTTTATATTGTTAAGTTCCTGCTGCAGGTTGTCCAGATACTTTTGTGAAATCATTCTTATTAATTTTAGATGGGCTAATTTAAGAAAAATAGAGGCAGGATACTAACACTTGGGCATTCGTGGCAAAATTTCCAAAACAATAATTCCGCACTTTACCATGGTTAGCTTAAGATGTTAATCCGTTATTCCGCTATTATTTTTTGATGAATTTATAGTTACCGTCCCCAATTGCAAGAATATAATTGCCCGGAACCAGTTCGGAAATATTCAAAGCTTTACCCGGAGTATAATTTCCCACTTTTACCAGCTTTCCGTCCGTTGCAAAAATTTTGAAATCCGCCGGACGGGTTAACCCTGAGATGCTGAATTCATCACTGGCCGGCACTGGATAAACGGATATAGTATCCTTTACCGTTTCCTCGGTTGAAAGGGATGCATCCATCACTACCGTTGAATTCTTTTCCAGAATCTGGTGCTCATAATTGAACTGCACGGAGGCTACGGCAAAGTTGAGCGGATAGTTAAAGTACTGCCCGTTTGCAGTGTGTTCAGGCTTCAGATAAACGACCTGGCCGCCCGTACCGTTCACCTTAATGGGAAGAGGCATTTCATAGAAACTTACTGAAGGATGACTGGTAGTCTGCAGCGCCTGAATAGTGATGGATTGGTTCGCGTTCTGCTTCCATCTGATATTATAGGTAGGATAACCCTGACCGTACACCCAATCATTGAAGAATTCGGTGAAATCCTTTCCGGTTGATGTCTGAAGTGAGGTATTTAGGTCTGTTGTTCGCACATAATTATAGGCGAGATTAGGTCGCTGGTGGTAGTCCTTAACGGCCTGATAAAAAACAGGATCAGTTAATACCCATTTCAGCATGCGGACTACATAACCGCCTTTCGCATAGCTTAATCTTCCGTTAAAAATGGCATTTACACTACCCAAATTGGAGTCTGCAACATAAACACTTCCGCCCGTGGCCGAAGTGATGTAATCCTTTTGGTCCTCCAGATAGTTCATAAACTGCACAGGCGTCATTATCAGTTTTTCATTGACCAGATGCTCACCGAAGGTGGCAAAGCCTTCGTTTAGCCATATATCGTTCCAGGCGCCGCAGGTTACCTTGTCGCCAAACCACTGGTGCGCCAGTTCATGGGCAATAAGCTGCTTTGAAAATCCACCCATGGACGACATGGTCTGGTGTTCCATACCACCACCAAACTGAAACTGCATATGACCGTATTTTTCGTTGCGGAAAGGATAAGCGCCAAAATAGGTCTCAAAAGTAGTCATGGCCTGCTTGGTCCATTCAATATTGGCCATGGCGGAAGCATCGTTTACTGTAGATGGATAAATATAGTTCACAAAAGGGAAAGGGGGCGTACCGATAACATCATTCAGTTTTGTGTAGTTGGTTACCGCAATCGCTATAAGATAAGCAGCCGTAGGATACTGCGTTCTCCAGAAAGTTCGCTTCTGACCACCCGTTAAGGTTGTTTCGGACATCAGCGTACCGTTTGAGGCCACATTATACTGGGCTGGTGCGGTAATTTTTATGTCAAAGTTTTCAATTTTGTCATTCAGACTTTGCTTCGTAGGAAACCAGTCCTGCGCGCCGTAAGGCTCTGAAAGTGTAGAAAGCAAAGCTACCCCATTCTGGGAAGTGGTAGTAAATGCATTATAACCCGGCGCCGGTGCACCAGCATAATGTATGCTCAGGGAATCAAGCACACCGGCAGGACGAACAGTCGGAAAGTCAATCTTCACCTCGTTGCTGCCAAGTTGCTGGAAGTTAAGGTTAGCACCCTGATAGACCACCTGAGAAACAGTAAGCTGAGTGGTAAGGTCAAAGTAAATACTGGAAATATTCTGGTTCGGAATGAAATGCGAGGTCACACTGCCGGAAACCTGATAAACCGCGGGGTCCACGCTTATGTCCATACGCTGGTAGCGCAGGTCGTAATTCAGCGTGTTGGGGTTTACATTTCCAACATTCATCTTATTGAGGAAGGCCTTCTGTTCTTTACTGATCAGCACTGAAGTTTGGTCAGGAAGTATCTGGGCTTTCAGCTGGGAAGCCAAAATAGTAACGAGTAAAAAAAATATCTTTTTCATTCATAAAAATTAAGGAAATAAAGATATAAAAAAACCTCCCGGTTGGATTCCGGAAGGTTAATATTCATTTTAATAATATCATCAAAGATTTAAGGTGGGCGCCAGGATACTTTCCATACGCTGTTTCACCTGGTCTACGGAACCCGCGTAGTTATTCACCATTAAGGAAAAAACAAGTGTCCGTCCTGTATTGGTTTTCAGATAGCCGGCCAGTGTCTTTACCTTATTCAGTGTCCCGGTTTTAGCAAACACCTGTCCGTAGCCACTGCCCATAAAAGATTTTTTCAGTGTACCGGTCTGTCCGGCAATAGGCAGTGAGTCAAAATAAATCCTATAGTAATCCTCCTTCATCAGATCGGTAAGATATTTCACCTGCGCAATTGGGGTAACATGGTTATTTCGTGAAAGTCCGCTTCCGTCATAATAATTTAAACCTTTCATATCAAAACCTCGTGCGAGCAAATGCGCGTTTACAACCTCGCGGCCCGACTCCAGGGTTTGATCACCTTTTTTCTGAAAACCCGACATTCTCAACAGTGCCTCCGCCAGGGCGTTGTCACTACGCTGGTTGGTATCATAAACGATTTCAGCTAAAGTGGGCGACTTGTAGAAGGTGATGAATCTTCTCTCCTCTGGATTCAGGTCGGTTGTGCGGGCCTCTACCTTTCCTGTTACGGGAATGCCTTTTTTCACCAGTGCAGTTCTCAGTGTATTTGCAAGTGAATAGGGAGCATCCGGCAGTTTTGTGGATAGTGGACTGCCTTCAAATTTTTCCGCATAAACCATCTTGTTGATGTAGGGCGAAACATAGAAATAACGTTTGCTTTCCTTATCAAAAGGGCTGGGTTTCTTCGCAATCAGTTTTTCATTGGCAGGATTGATATTCGCAGTGGTGCCCACCGGCAGATAATAATTATGGTGCTCCAGCCATACAATGTTTTCGGGAAGTACCGCTCTTTTATTTTCCTTGAAGACGGCATTCTGGATAATGATCCCACCGTTTACCCTGCGGATTCCCAGGTTTTGGACTGCTGATATAAAGTCGGCAGAAATCCGGCTGTATGTGCTGGCACCGGCTTTACCGGTACCCAGGGAAGGGTCGCCGCTACCTATGATATAAAGGTTCCCGTTCAGGTTGCCATCTGCATCTAACTCACCTGAATATTCCAGTTGGGTAATCCAGCGGAATTTGTCACCAAGCAGGCTCAAAGCAGTTTCGGTGGTAAGAAGTTTGGTAGTGGAGGCCGGAATCAGGGAGGCTGTCTCGTTATAGGAAGAAATGACTTTACGGGTTTTTGGGTCATATACTACGAATCCCCAGTCAGCGTTCCGAAGAACCGGGTCGTTCATCATACCGTTCAGGTTAATGTCGACAAGCTCTTTGGCAGAAAGTACTACTTTTTCAGCAGTAACGGATGTATTGGAAGGTAAGCTGGTACTCTGGTTTTCATACATTGTAGGATACTGCTTCACGGAACTATTGCCCGACTGTGCAGCCATCAATGCTGAAAACATGACCGAGACACCGGCGATATAGTTTTTCAGTTTAATCATCATAAATATTGTTCACTTTATTTTTGATTAATGCTTTATCTTATGGTTAAAGAACTTCTGCGAAGTTTCTAAATCAGCTGATCAATGCGCCAAAAGTATTAAATAATATTGAATATCAATCATTTAAAAAACCTAAAAGACTAAAAATGCTGTTAAAAAATGTTAATAATCAACATAAATGTGACGTTTTACACTTCGGTAAGCCGCGATTTCCTCAAATTCAGCGATACTTTCCCTTATATAATTTTTAAAAATCTTATAAGATTTTCCACGGGGTAATTTAATTAAAATCTGGTACTGATACATCAGGTTGATTTTGGCCAGCGGCGATTTCTCGGGTCCCAGAACACATTCTGCCGGTAAATATTTACGCAGAATGGAACCCAGAAACTGTGATGACCGGTCTGTCTTGCCTTCGTTACGGTGCTTAAGTTCAATAAGGATGGTTTTGGTAAAAGGCGGATAATTGAATTTTTTCCTTTCCTCCAGTAAGTAGGTGTAGATTTCACGCGGATCATTTTCACGGATCAACTGAAATATGAAATGCTGTGGATTATAGGTCTGAATCAGTATTCTTCCCCTACCGGATACACGTCCCGCGCGTCCGGAAACCTGAGTAATGAGCTGGTAGGCTCTTTCTTCTGCACGGAAGTCCTGCACATACAGCATATGGTCCGCACGCGGGATAGTTACCAATTCTATATGGTCAAAATCCAATCCTTTGGAAATCATCTGGGTGCCTACAATGATGTCCGTTTCGCCACTTTCAATCTTTTCGTAGAGTTTCTCATAGGCAAATTTCCGGCGCATAGAATCCACATCCATGCGTTCAACTTCCGCATCAGGGAAAAGCCGTGAAACTTCCTCATGGATCTGCTCCACCCCGACACCGCGGGTATTCAGATTTTCCGCGTTGCATTTCGGGCACTTGCTTGGTTTGGAAGATTTATTTCCGCAATAATGACATTTAAGCTCATTGGCATATTTATGATAAGTCATAATCACATCGCAGTTGCTGCAATAGGAAACATGACCGCAAGTCTCACATTCCACCACGTTTGCATAGCCGCGACGGTTGTGCAGAACCATCACCTGATTTTTATGCTGAAGATTTTCAGTAATCTCATCGAGTACCTGCTGGGAAAAGTTGCCACTAACCTTTTTGCTCTGCTGTGCCTCTTTAAAATCTATAATTTCAAACTGAGGCAGATTCACCTTGCCGAATCTTTCGCTTAACGTGACCAGCTTAAGCCTGTCGTTTTGGGCCAGCCAGTAACTCTCTACCGATGGAGTGGCCGATCCCAGAATTACCCGTCCGCCATAAAGCTCGGCCAGTATAAGACTGGCATCCCGGGCATTGAAATAAGGGGCCACCTCACGGGGACGGTAGGCGGTATCATGCTCTTCATCAACTACAATCAGTCCAAGATTGCGGAACGGTAGAAAAAGCGCGTTGCGGGTACCCACCAGAACCCTGATTTCGTTGGTTCGGATACGGCGCCACACTTCTACCCTCTCAAAATCAGAGAGTTTCTGATGGTAAAAGCCTAATGCCTGCCCGTATTTCTTTTCCAGACGCATTGCGGTTTGTTTGGTCAGCGCAATTTCCGGAAGCAGCAAAAGAACATTCAGACCGGCCAAAACAGTCTCCTCGATATTCTCAAGATAGAGATGGGTCTTGCCGGATGACGTTACGCCATGCAACAGCACATTCTTACCTTCCTCAAACGCTTCAGCTATTTCCTTACGGGCGCGCATCTGCTCACCGCTCAGCTCTTCCAGCTGTTCCGTTTCACCTTCATATGATTCCAGGCGGTCCACCTGCAGAAAATATTCCTCAACAAGGTTCTTTTCGAGAAGGGATTTAAGTTGTGCATGCGCAAAATTACCATCGTCCAGAATATGGGACTTACGAAGCTGAGCTTCGGGGTTTTCGGTATGCATCTGGAGGATCATCAGAAACAGTTCCTGCTGTTTGGGCGACCTTTTCAGCTGGAGAAGGATTTCCGGCAGATGATTCCGGACGGCTTCAGGATCCTTAATTCGCACATAGGCTACTTCTTTGGCCTTATACTTTTCTGTGATCTTCTCATCCACCTCAATATACTGTAAGTCTATCAGCGAATTAATGGTCTTGATTATTTCCTTTTTAGGAATAAACGCCTCAATCTCAGAAAGATTAATTAACTGTCTGACCTCCAGGGCCTGAATCAGGTACATTTCGTGTACATCTAGATTCTGGAAGTCTACAACCACATTAGGCTTCATTTTAAGATAGGTTTCACTTTCCAGCTTCAACGAACCGGGGAAAGCCAGCCTGTAAATCTCACCCAGATTACACAGATAATAATCGGACATCCAGGCCCAGAAATCAATCTGTTCCTGTGGTAAAATGGGAGATTCGTCCAGTATACTGATGATTTCTTTGGGTACAAATGCGTCCTGAACTTCATCATCATGAATCCTGAAAACGATACCCGTATAAATTTTTTTTCCGCCAAACGGCACTAAAACGCGCATTCCGGGGCGAAGTTGATCCCCGATGGCTACCGGAACGCTATAGGTGAACGTTCCCTGCAGGTTAAGTGGAAGAATTATCTGTGCAAACTTCAAGGTAGTGCTTGTGGAATTGGTGGTGACTGCTGAAAAGTAAATCCAAAAATAAGGATTTAATATAAGTTTTACCGGCTTTTGAGCATAAAAAAGAGCGGATCCTGCTCCGCTCAATTTTATAAATTACTTAAGTTGATGCTATATCTAACTGCCTTTTCTTCTTTCCAGCTCTTTAGAGATAAGTGCCAGCTCACGGCCTGTCTGTCCTGCTACCGAAGTATTTTCCTGAGCCCGGCGTGTAAGGTAAGGAACGACATCTCGTACGGGTCCGTACGGCAGATATTTAGTGGCGTTGTACTTATTTTCGCCTAAATAATAAGTAATATTATCACTCATGCCGTACAGCTGGCCAAAGTGAATTTTCCCGTAATCATTTGGCAGTGACTGGTCACGCATTCTGTCCATGACCAGCTCCGTAGACTTTTCATTATGCGTACCGAAAAAGGCGGAAACGCGGTCGGTGTTCTTCATTACAAAGTCGATGGCAGCGTTAAAATTATCATCGGTAGACTGTTTGTCAGGCTGTATAGGATCCGGATAGTTCATCTCTGCGGCGCGGGCTCTCTCCTTTTCCATATAGGCACCGCGAACAAATTTATAACCCAGGTAATAGTTTCCTTCCGTAGCCCGTTTCAGGTCCTGCGCCAGATATTCCAGCCGTCCGGTGCGGTACATCTGAATGGTATTCCAGACGATGGCTTTTTCCTGGTTAAACCTGGACATCATATCATTAACAAGATCATCCACAGCGGTCTGTATCCAGGTTTCCTCGGCATCAATCATGATGACTACATCTTTCTCATACGCCAGGCGGCAAACGTTTTCATAACGCTTAACCACGCGTGCCCACTCTTCCTTTTCACTGGTCGTCAGTTCCGTTCCGGCCTGGATTTCCTGATAAATGCCCAGACGTCCAAATCCGGTAGGTTTAAAAACCACGAAAGGAATCGCCGGATTTCCTTCGGCAAAATTAATGTTGTGCTTAATCTCCTCACAGGTAAGATCAAAAGTCGCTTCATCCTCTTTTCCTTCAATAGCATAATCGAAGATGCTTCCTATATGGTGTTTGTACAACTTGTCAACAACCTGCAGGCTTTTCTCGCGGGTCTCGCCCCCGGCAAACTGCTCGAAGAGAGTGGTACGTACAATGCCTTCCACAAGGGGAAATCTGTTGTGAATGGTGAAGTTGAGAGCTTTTATACCTAAACTTGTAAGCGTAGGATGCTCAATGGCTTTAAACATCCAGTAGGCTTTTCGGAGCTGGTCGGTGGATTTATCCTGAAAAGCAATCTTTGTATCGTTGAAGATGGACATAAAATGGGTGGAATTATTACGCAAATTTAACAATAGTTTGCGGTATACAAAAGGTTAATACTTCAATATAATCCCGTCTGCAAGCATAGCCAGTATGCCCACGAAAATCCAGATCCGCAGCATATTAAGTGCATAGGACCGGGACCTGTCTCTTTTGAGCTTCATTTGGAAAAAAACTGCTGCCAATACAATCAGGCCCAGGAGAAAATACCAGCCCATAACCCGCTCCAGCCCAAGCCAGTCCGTAATAAGCAGTGAAACACCAAAGGTGAATCCCAGGAGGACGGAAATGACTGCTGATGTAGTTTTTTCGTTGAAATGGTTGGGAATGGTCATATATCCGAATAGCCGGTCCGCTTTTTTTGTGAGCGTATCCTTTATGATGTCCGTAAGCAGCAACATAAGCGTCAGATAAAGCGCCATCATAAAAATCTGAACGGAAAAAGTACGGTAGTAAACCAGCATCCCAAAAAAAGGATACAGTGTAAGCGCTACGAATGTGACATTGTTAATGACAAGCATTCGGCTAAGGCGGTGACTGTACAGCCACATCAGGAACTGGTAAATGAGGAAGAAGATTACAACCCGCGCTGAGATAAGCAGTGCGATGCCCAGCGACAGCGTATTAAGGATCAGGTAGGCATACAGAAAATACTTCTGTTTCAGGAAAGCCTGCAGCCTGCTCCGGAAAGGTTTCACCAGGCGGTCCTTCTCGCGGTCATAAAACTGATTGATGATGCCACCTGCCAGAATGCTGAGTAAACTGCAGAAGATAATAGCGTGCACACGAAAATCAAAAACAAAGGCACGCAGACTTTCTTCCTGATTAAACAGAAAAAATGTGGAGACATACAGCGCAAAAGCCAGCAGGACAGTCATGAAAAAACGCGCTCCCAGAAGGAAGCCCGTCAGCTGTGAAATTCTGTAGATTACAGGTTTTTTTTTCATAAACAGTCAGAGGGCAAGCCGGTAATCATAAAAAATCAGGTTGATGATCAGAATCTGTAAATCACTTCTTTATTAAAGCCACTCAGCATCTTTTCGGCTTCTTCGTAATCCCTGGTAAATCCAAGGATGTAACCGCCGCCGCCGCTGCCGCACAGTTTAAGATAGTATGCGTTGGTGTCTATACCTTTCTTCCAGATATTATAAATACTCTCAGGAATCATTGGTTTAAAATGATCGTAGGCCCACACTGAAAGTTTCTTCAGGTTTTTGAAGAACGGATTCATTTCCTTTTTCAGGAAAGCATCAATACAGGCATTGTTATAGCGGATAAACTCTTCGCGGAGTGTTTTACGGAATCCTTCGGTTTTCATTTTTTCAAAGAAAATCTGCACCATAGGACCGGTCTCTCCTACCATGCCGCTGTCGATCAGGAAAATGGCGCCTTTTCTGTCATCTGTACTGGCCGGAATGGTAACCTTGTCTACACTCTCCCGGTTCTCAATAAGTATAGGCAGATTCATATAACAGATCAGCGGATCGATACCGGAGCTGGTGCCGTGGAAATAACTTTCCAGGATACCAAAAACCTTTTTCAGGTCTTTCAGCTGGTCTTTGGAAATACTGTCCGGATGATACTTTGTAAGCGAATATCTTTCAAAAATTGCCGCAACCAGGGCACCGGAACTTCCCACACCATATCCCTGCGGTATATTACTGTCAAAGAACAGGTTGTTGTCAATGTCTTTTTGAAATGCCTCAAGGTCAAGCTGATATCCATCCGGCAGTATAACCGTGTTCAGATAAGAAGCATAAAGCCTAAGGTGTTCATTGGATTTTTTCTCAAAATCTGTAGGTAATGCTGAAAACTTAAGGGTACCCTTATAAAAGCTGTAAGGCACTGTAAGCCCCTGAGAATCCTCGATGATACCGTATTCACCGAAGAGAAGGATTTTCGCGTAAAATAAAGGATTCGTCATATTATTTAAGGATCACATTTCCAACTGCAAAGATACAAAAAGCCGGGCGATAATATGTTAGCCATTTAGCAAAAGCCGAGCCATAAGATTATAAGTCCGTAAACTATAAAACATCCTTATCCGTATTAACCTGAATCTTCATAAATCTGATAAGAATAAGTCCGACGGCGAAAAACAGGGTCATTGAAAGCGCGGCATAACGCATATTGTCGAACCTGTCTATTAACGTAGCGAAAATGAAGGTTCCCAAAATAATGGCCAGTTTCTCCAAAACATCATAAAAACTGAAATAAGTTGTATTGTCATTGCTCTCCTCCGGCAGTAATTTGGAGTAAGTAGAGCGTGACATGGCCTGCAGACCACCCATTACCAGACCTACAATTGCTGCAACGCCGTAGAACTGATATTCTACATATGGATTTTCCTTGTTCAGGAAGTAAGCAGAAAGGCAGGCCACCATCCAGAGGATTACAGCTATTGAGATTACATTCTTGTTTCCGATCCGGCGTGAAAGCCTGGAGAATATAACAGCACCAATGATGGCTTCAATCTGAATAATGAGCAGCGTGGCAATAAGCTTGCCCTGTTCCAGGTTGATTTCGCTTTTACCGAAAAGTGTTGCCATGAGGAAGATGGTCTGCATACCCACACTGTAAAAGAAAAAACTGGAAAGGAAATATTTCAGGTTGGCATCTTTAAAAAGAGTACGCCCCACCTTAAAAAGCTCATTAAAACTCTCTTTGGCAACATCCAGATAAAAATTGATATTGTCTTTCAGCACCTCAAAAAATCCACCCTGCTCTTCGTGTTTTTTGAAGATATTCTTATAGTTCAGCAGCACCAGATCCTTGGGTAGCTGATCTTTAATCAAACCAAACTGCGGCAGATGGCGGAAGGTATACTGTGCAAAACCAAACCACCAGGCACCTGTCAGCAGGAATGAAATCCGCGTATATAGTTTTGCCTGTTCCGCATCTTTAGCAAGCACCTGAATCAATATAAGACAGATAATGACCAAAACTACGGATCCGATATACCCGTAAACATAACCGCGGGCCGACAGTGCATCCTGTTTGTCACGTGTGGCAATATCCGGCAGGAAGGAATTGTAAAAAACCAAGCTGCCCCAAAAGCCCACGCTGGCAGTTATGCTGAAAAGAAGCCCCAAAAAGACATTGTTCATACCGGTGAACATGGCCAAACCCATACATGAGGTGGCACCCAGGTAGCAGAAGAACTGCAGGAAGGACTTTTTATTCCCAATCGTATCAGCCAGTGATGACAGGAAGGGTGAAAGCAATACTACAATAAAGAAGGAAATGGTGAGGGAATAACCATAAACAGCGTCGGGATGGTAACTTTCGCCGAAAACAGTAATCTGGTTTCTAACCGGGACCATTATGTACTCACCGGTTTCTTCAACAAAAACCTTTTTTTCCGTTATCGTGGTCAGTATCGCATAATAGATGGGAAATATGGTAGAAGTAATTACCAGTGAATAAACCGAATTAGCCCAGTCATAAACCGCCCAGGCTTTCATGATTTTCGGATTGTTCTTGATCCTTTTGGTCGTGGTCAGATTTGTTTCCTGCATGGAGATGAAATATTAACAAAAATAAAGAAACCATTAAGAATACGGTTTAAATTAACTGTATTTCTTAATGGTTTAATGAAATTTAAAGTGCCTCTTACTGCATGTTTTCGATAACGATAGCAGATGCTCCACCGCCACCGTTACAGATAGCTGCAGCACCGTATTTACCACCGTTTTGCTTCAGTACATTAATAAGTGTCACGATGATTCTGGAACCTGAACTTCCCAGTGGGTGACCCAAAGATACGGCACCACCGTTTACATTCACCTTAGCTTCATCCAGTCCCAGGATTTTATTGTTGGCAAGTCCAACTACGGAGAATGCCTCGTTAAATTCGAAGAAATCAATATCCGATACCTCCAGACCTGCTTTCTTTAGGGCCACGGGAAGGGCTTTTGCCGGTGCAGTGGTAAACCATTCAGGCTCTTGGGCAGCGTCAGCGTAAGAAACGATTTTAGCCAGAGGCTTAAGCCCCAGCTCATTCATCTTCTCACCGGACATCAGGATAAGTGCGGAAGCACCATCATTTAGTGTTGAAGCATTAGCTGCTGTTACTGTACCGTTCTCTTTCTGGAAAACCGTTGGCAAAGTGGCGATTCGGTCGAAATTTACCGATTTATATTCTTCGTCCTCAGCAAAGATAACAGGCTCTCCTTTTCTTTGCGGGATCTCCACAGGAACCACTTCATCACTGAATTTGCCGTCGGCCCAGGCCTGTGCGGAACGCTTGTAGGACTGAACCGCGAAATTGTCCTGATCTTCGCGCGAAAACTGATGTTCTGCAGCACATTTTTCTGCACAAACACCCATATGTACTTTGTTGTACACGTCGGTAAGCCCATCCAGTACCATACCGTCCTGCATCTTTACATCGCCCAGTTTAGTTGCATTCCTGGCATTAAAATAATGAGGAACTGCTGACATATTCTCCATACCACCGGCAACAATAATGTCCTGATCGCCGGCCTTAATGGACTGCGCACCCATCATTACAGCTTTCATACCGGAAGCGCAAACTTTATTGATGGTTGTTGAAGGGGTTTCGTTGGAAAGTCCAGCCCCCAAAGCCGCCTGACGTGCAGGTGCCTGACCTTCGCCGGCCTGCAGCACATTACCCATATATACTTCCTGAACCTGCTTTGGATCCAGGTCGATCTTATCCAATGCTCCTTTGATTGCTGCAGCACCAAGTTTTGGAGCCGGAACCGTGGAAAGGCTTCCCATAAAACTTCCGATTGGTGTTCTTGCAGCAGATACGATGAATACTTCTTTCATTTTGTTAAATTATTTGATTGACGGCAGTAAAGACAGCCATTTTATTGATTTTAAGAAGCCGCAAATTACGAAAAAAAACACACTAGTCCGGAGTGTGTTTTTCATGAGTTTAAACGGCCGGTTAAAGTGTGATATTCACGAATTCCACACCAACCTGAAGACCGAATTTGTTATTAAGCTGTGTGTCTTTTTCAAAAATGGGCGTAAAATCCTTCTTTAAGAACAGATGAATACCGCCGTAACCGAGACTGAATTTACCGCCGAAAAGAAATGGGCTCACACCGTCAGTCACTCTTTCCTGTACCACAATTTTGTTACTGACATCGGAGGAATACCGGTATTTGATCCGGTTGCCAACTTTGACTCCTCCGTAGATGCCCAGACCCACACGGAATTGGCTCTTTGTTGCGTCCAAATATTCTGTACCTTCGTGCTCCAGGTACTTGGGATTTAATACAAAGTTGACGCCCACAGGAACTTCAATATAATCAACGGCTAAATTGGAGTATTTTATTTTTCCAGCTTCAAATGGAGCGATGTAAAGATAGTCTTCGGTCTGTGCGAACACGCGATCGGGGCCCAGATCGTAAATATCTTCCCTGAAACCTAAACCATAGTTGATGAACACAGGGCTTTTATAATTTCCTAACTGATTCTCACGGCGCAGCACAAAATTCCAGGAAATGCTCTGTCCCAGGCGAACCTCAGATTCATCATTAAAAAAATTAAACGGGGCATCGCTGTTGGTTAAGGTGGGCATACCAATGCTTACAGCCAGATCAGAACTGTTCAGTAAATCTTTTGGATGTTTACTTTTTTTAGTTGCATGTTTTACACTCACACTAACTTCTGAAGTTTCGGACTCTTGATCAGTGTCTGAATTTTGCATTGCAGAAGCCAAAACATCGTCAGTAATCTCATCCAATGCTTCCCTTTCGGCATTCACTTTTTCGCGAAGGCTCTGCTCATAGCGCTCCGCAATTTCCTTACGGGTTTTCTGCTTTTCAGCTGCAGTAATTTTGCCTTCCTTATATTCTGAATCCAAACTGTTAAACTCGGCATTCATTTTCATCTTTTCGGCTGCAACTATACTGTCTACATTAGCCGCATGCTCTTTCATCTTTTGACCGAGCGTTGGAGTTTCCTGAGCAAACAACACCGCAGAAACTGACAGCGCTATTCCCGAAAGTAAAATTCTTGTGTTCATCGTGGTTATTATTGTTTTTTAGTTTATGTTACTTATTTAAAGTTGTGCTTAAGGATATAAACACACTCATCCACCGGCAATCAGTTATCTGCACATTATTTGTCTTAACTCTATATTGAAAAAACACACCTGTGTAAGCGTGTTTTCAATAAAGAATTTCAGGAAGAGATTCAGCCTTTGGCTTCTTCGGTCATTTTTGTATACTGGAATACCAGCCAGCTGAAATAGTCCCACTTCACGGATTCTGCAGGATACTTTGCCATAAATTCTTTGTTATCGCCAAAGAGGAAATTGTAATGCTCTTCAAAATCCGCTTTCTTCAGCCAGATCACACGGTCACCTTTTCTCACATAAAATGATTTGGTTACTCCGCCGCCTACCTGAGGGCTGGTTAAAGGTCCCATTCCAAAGGTTACACCTGTTGTTTCTGAGGCCACAGGATCTGCATAAACCTCAATAATGCTGCTGAAATCGGGGTTGATAAGCTGCATCAGATACTCCTTTTCAGCTTTTTTATTTTTCAGGGAAACAGTTTGGTTACGCAGATAAACCTCATCTTTCTCTGTTATTTTCGAAGGGCTTTTCCTGCTCCAGTTACTGATTTTGTTGAAGTAGTTGGCTGTACGCATCCCTTTTTCAAAACCGGAAACAGGCAGGTACATCTCCGCAATATCCTCTGCCTTATAAGTTTCATCTTTACCGGTAGCAGTATTTCTGATCTTTACGGAATAGATCTGGCCTTTTTTGCGGTCCATATCGCGGGCGTTGCCCTTTACATTCCCGGCATCTTTTAAAATGATCCGTGTTTCCTTTTTTGGCGAGAATCCGGTGAACATTTCCCCGAACATGTAGTTGTCCATCTCCTTCATTTCTTCCTTACTGTATTTCACTTTTTGGGCGAAGGACAGACCGGAAACAAGCATAAGCGTAAGTGCTGTCAGTTTTAATTTCATCATGATTTATGTGTTTTTTTTAAACTAGTGTTTCACTGCACCAATGGCAGCGGGATTGTGTTTATGTTTGAACAGAATGGCAAACAGAATGGCCACAACAAGTGAATAAAGTGCGAATACGAGCCAGATTTCATGCCACATCTTCCCGCCACCGTCGGTGGTAAAAAAGGAGGTAATCAGCCAGCCGCTCACCGCACTGCCCAGGATCGCACCAAAACCATTTGTCATCATCATAAAAAGTCCCTGCGCTGAAGAGCGGATTTTACTGTCTGTGTTGGATTCCACAAAAAGAGACCCGGAAATATTAAAGAAATCAAAAGCCATCCCGTATATGATATTAGAGAGGATGATCAGCAACAGCCCAAAACCTTCCGGTTCCCCAAAAGAGAAGAAACCAAAACGCAGCACCCAGGCGACCATGGAGATCAGCATAACTTTCTTAATACCGAATTTATAAAGGAAAAAAGGAATGGCCAGGATGAAAAGGGTTTCTGAAATCTGCGAGATGGAAATGATCATGGTGGAATACTGTACTACAGCCGAGTCTTTATACACCTCCACTGAGCCAAAATCCTTCAGGAAGGTGTCGCCATACATATTTGTAAGCTGCAGCGCCGCGCCCAGGAACATTGAAAACACAAAAAACAGCGCCATCTTTTTTTCCTTGAAAAGCTTAAAGGCATCCAGTCCTAATTTCTGGGCAACGGTAGCATTATTACTGATTAGCCTTGGCGGTGGGCATTTTGGAAGAAAGAAGGAAAAGATCCCTAAAACGACCGCAAATATACCGGCAAAATAAAACTGATTCGCATTGAGTGAGTTACCAATCATGTTTGCTACCTTCTGACCCACGCCAATTCCGAATGCGGAGAAGGACTGCTCGTCACTGAAAATATTGGTACACCACATGGCCGCAATAAACCCTATAGTTCCCCACACGCGGATGGGCGGAAACACCTTTACAACATCATAATGACTGTCCTTCAGTAATTTATAGGATATTGAATTGGACAGTGATAAAGTAGGCATGTAGAAACACATACCCACCAGCAGGATCCAGAAAAAAGTTGTGGGATCATCGGTCAGCGCCAAAAGAAACAGCGTGAGTCCATACAGAATATGGAGCGTTCCGTACAGTTTTTCGGCATTGATCCATTTATCTGCTACAATCCCCATCAGTGCGGGCATAAATATGGACGCTATCCCGAGGGTAGAAAATACAGCGCCAAACTCGGCACCACTCCACTGTTTATATGAAAATCCGTAGGTACCTAATGTTGTAAGCCATGCTCCCCACACAAAAAACTGCAGAAAACTCAGGACGGTGAGTCTTAATTTTAAATTCATAAAGTCAGTATGATTATTCAATTTTCTTTTTCCTTCTCTTGATCTCCTCCTGAATTTCCATGGCGGTATCAAAATCCTCATCCTTCACCGCATCTTCCAGCAGTTTCTGAAGGTCATCCATAGAGAGTGAGGTCAGCGACTGATCGGCCACCAAATCACTGAATTCGGGATCTTCGGACTGCTTTTCTTCTATTTCAAGCAGGATTCCGGCTTCACTAAGAACCTCTTCAGTTGTAAATATAGGCGCATCAAAACGTACGGCCATAGCTACGGCATCTGAAGTTCGGGCATCCAGGACCACGGCCTGCCCCGTTTCTTCATTCAGAAGATTTATATTTGAAAAGAAAACACCGTCTACAATCTGATAGATGATGACGGAAGCAATAGAATGCTTTGTGTCTGTTATAAACTTGGCGAACAGGTCATGCGTTAAAGGTCGGGGCGGATGAATGTCCTTCTCAAGACCCAAAGAGATGGACTGTGCCTCAAAATTTCCAATCACCACGGGAAGTTTCACATTGGTTTCTTCATGCTCCAGCAGCAGCGCATAGGCGCCGGACTGGGTCTGGCTGTATGAAATTCCGCGTATGACGAGTTGCTTTAAATCCATAAGCACAAATATAATTAAATTTAGTATTCATTCTGAAACTTTGGTTTCAGGCCAACAAATAAAAAAGTCCGGACTCAGCCGGACTCTGTCTGTAAGAAGGGTTTAATCTACCCTTTCAATGCTTTAATTTTCTCTGTAAGCGCAGGAATGATCTGGAAAGCATCGCCCACTACTCCATAGTCTGCCGATTTGAAGAAAGGCGCTTCTGCATCACTATTAATCACAACAATCGTCTTGGAAGAGTTTACCCCAGCAAGATGCTGTATAGCTCCTGAAATTCCTACTGCGATATACAGGTTAGGCGCAATTGCCTTACCGGTTTGCCCCACGTGCTCGGAGTGAGGTCTCCAGCCTATATCTGACACTGGCTTGGAGCAGGCTGTAGCGGCACCCAAAGTGTTCGCCAGATCCTCAATCATTCCCCAGTTTTCCGGACCTTTCATTCCGCGGCCTGCTGACACTACAACTTCAGCTTCTTTTAGGTCCAGTTTACCGGAGCTCTGTTCGTGCGACAGAACCTTAGTATCTTCGTTTGCAATCGTCAGGTCTTTTACTTCCTCGTTTCCTGCCACAGCATTTTCCTTCACACCGAAAGCATTCTGGGAAACAGTGATGATCACACCCTGCCCCTCAGCCTTTGCATGCATGTAACCCTTTCCGGAAAAAGCTTTTCTTTTCACCTGAAACGGAGATGTGCTTTCCGGAGCCTCAAGTACATTGGTAATAAGCGAGAAATCTTTCATCACCGCCAGCATGGGTGCTACCGAAGAAGCATCTGTAGTGTGCGGAAATACAATCACATTTCCGTCTGCTACTGCGTTCATTGCCTCGGCATAAGCACGCGCACTGAAATTCTTAAGTCCGTCATCTTTTATGTTGATGACTTTATCTGCACCATATTTATATAATGAATCTGATGCGTCAGTCGGGTTCACGGAAACCGCGGTCACTGTATCACCCATTTGGTCAGCGACAGCTTTAGCGTAGGAAACAGCTTCAAAAGCGGCTTTTTTATAAACTCCGTTTATATTTTCTGCATATACGAATATTGCCATTTTAAATCTTTTTAAAAATTAATTTTTCTGAATTAGATCACTTTTGCCTCTTCGTGCAGCAGTCTTACAAGTTCGTCAATATTATCCGGTGATACCATTTTTACCGCAGCTCTTGGCGGTACGGAATCGTAAGAAACACCCTGTACTTTTACCTGAGCAGAAGTACCTTCTTGTACGTTTAAAGGTTTTGTCCTTGCCGACATAATACCTCTCATGTTTGGTATAATAAGCTCTTTCTCGTCTACCATACCTTTCTGACCGGCAATCACCGCAGGTAACTTTACAGAAATGGTTTCTTTTCCACCTTCAATTTCGCGAACCGCCTGAGCTTCAGCACCGTTCACTTCCAGACCAACGCATGCGTTAACAAACGGCTTGTTAAGCAGCTGCGCCACCATTCCGGGAACTGCGCCACCATTATAATCAATGGATTCCCTTCCGCAAAGGATAAGGTCGTAACCACCCGCTTCAGCAACAGCAGCTATTTCCTTCGCTACCGAAAAACTGTCCTTTGGCTCAGCGTTGATCCTTACCGCATCGTTTGCACCAATAGCAAGCGCTTTGCGGATTACAGGCTCAGTGCCGGCATCACCTACATTAAGTACCGTTACCGTAGCACCCTGCGATTCCTGCAGCTTCACCGCCTTGGTTAATGCAAACTCGTCCAGAGGATTGATTACCCACTGGATCCCGTTTTTGTCCAGCGCGGACTTGTCTGCTGTAAAATTAATTTTGGAAGTAGTATCCGGAACACTACTGATACACACTAATATTTTCATGTTGAAAGTTATTTATGGATTTAGAACCTGAGGGCTCTGGTTATGAAGTTTATTTTGGCTAAGATAAAAAAAATAAATATTATGCATGCATAGCACTATGCTGAATAATATTTACTGCATAATTAAGTGTTTGGTTTAGAGGGCCTAATCTCAATCTTACTCGGCAAGGTACGCGGATTCATCTTGAGGATATCCATTATTAGTTCACCCAAATCTTCAGGCTGAATTTTCCAGGCATCCTTTTCGGAAGGTTCATTACCGTTAAAGTTGGTGGATACTGATCCCGGCATAATGGTGGACACTTTAATATTGTATTTACGCAGGTCGATCATGGCGGCCTGTGTAAAACCTACCGCGCCAAACTTGGATGCATTGTAACCCGCACCATTTTCAAAGAAGTTGGTTCCGGCCAAACTTGAGATGGTAATATAATAACCTTCGGTTTTCTTGAGTTCTTCTACTGAAGCTTTCAGAGTGTGGAAAATACCGGTCAGGTTGGTTTCTATCATGCTGTTCCAGTCTTCCAGTTCCATTTGGTCTATCGGTTTAAATACTCCCAGACCCGCATTGGCAATAACATAATCCAGTCTGCCGAATTTATTGATGATTTCGGCCACCGCATTTTTCTCATCTTCAAAATTGCGGACATCCGATGCAATACCGAATGCCTTTGTTCCGTCATCAGAAAGGATTTTCGCTGCCTCTTCAGCATCTTCCTGTTTTCTGCCGGAAACCGCTACTTTGATTCCGTTTTTTATTAAAACTTCGGCGATACCGAAACCAATACCTTTGGTTCCGCCCGTTATATAAGCTACTTTATCTTTAAACATACTTTAGAATTTTAGTGGCCTAAAGATAGCAAAAAGGCGCTGGATAGGAGCAATTTCAAGAGATTTATTACCAGCCATAGCGAGGATGAGTTTAAAAAATGCTGCGATTCCACTAAAGTGAAGATCAATAAACAAAAAAAATTCCGCACAGAAGTGCGGAACCCAAGCCATTAAGTTTTCACCTTATTTTTTGATAAACTTTTTGCTCACCATGCCCTCTTCAGTCTTTAAACCGAGGATGTAGCTCCCAACCGGCAGACTTCTTACATCAATTTTGCCATCCACCAATTTTGCATCCATCCTGACACCCGAATGGTCGTAAATGTAAGTGCTTAGAATTTTTACTTTAGAATCTACTTTAAGGAAATCGCTTGTGGGTACAGGATATACTGAAATACCCAATTTGGCCAAGACCGCCTCATTGGTGCCCAGTAGGTTTACTGTTGGAACTGCCCGTACCGTTAGATTGTCAAACATCCCTTCAAAACTTGCCGTATTACCTGTAGTAACTGCATTTTCCATCGTAAAATCAAGTTCGTAAATATCAGTAATTGCTCCCGTAATTGTACCCTCAAAGCCGGGACCTTTAAAAGTGATCAGACCTGTAGTTGCATTGTACGCCCAACCGACGCGTACCCACTGATTGGGAGGCAAAACAATAGGTGTGGCGCCAAGGGTAACCAGCGATGGATTTGTACCTGCAGCGGTGGTGTATATCCCATTTAATACTTTAGTATCGGCCTGCATCCTGAACCCACCGAGATACTTCGCATAATTGGTATTGTACAACTCCATTCCTACCGTGTTTTTACTCGTGGACACGGGGCCGGTATAAAAATCATATTCAATCTGAATGGTATTGTTTCCCGGTGTTCTTGTTGCCCATAAAGCGGCCAGGCCATCTTTCCACATGTAGCGTGATGAACTTACATCGCCCACCGCACCTGTAATTTTAAGATCCTTATCTGTTCCGGAATTTACTATTTGGAAATCTGTCACAGCTGATCCTGAAGTGAGCCAACCACCCTGACCAGGGGTCACACCCGTTGCATCTGCTGTAACATTACCCACAGTAAGGGTCTCGAAATTTTCGGTCATTAAAGTTTGCGAATGTGCCACAGTGGATATCACCATCAAAGCAGCAGAAAATAGAATTTTTTTCATCTTATATAAATTTATAGGTTACGTAAAATTATGAAAAAATAAACAAAGTCATATTTTTTATATTACATCAACTTATTTCATATTAAAACGCGAAACGCCCCCAAAAAGAGGCGTTTCGCATTGTATTAAACAGGACTATTTCTTTATGAATTTCTCTGTAGAAATCCCGTCTTTAGTCTCAATATTGATTAAGTACGTTCCTGCCGGAAGCGTGCTTACATCTACTTTGTCGCCATCAACATTTACCTTGATGCTTCTACCAGACATATCTACCACAGATACCGCATTGATTTTGGAGTCGGCTTTCACGTTCAGGATGTCGGAAGTTGGGTTTGGATAGATTGAAATACTGCCGTTCACCTCTACGGTGCTCACCACATCGTTCGTTGAAAGTGATGCTGCATTACCAAACTGCGCAATGATATTATCCACACCAATAACATTACTTACCGTGTTTGTTGCCGAGGAGTTATTGTAGAAATAAATATCTTCTGCGGTCATTCCTGTGATCAATGAATAACTTGTGCTGGTACTTGATGTAGAACCTGCGCCTGCCGGATGTCTCCATGTGGAAACACCTGTAGTAACGTTGTATTCATAAATCAGAGTGTACCATGTGTTTGCCGCGAGCACAAGACCTGGTGCAGCAACTAAATTGAAAGAATAAGTAACAGGACCAAGTGGCGTGTCAGTAGGAAGGACAGGCGGCACCAAGTTATTTGCAGTCGCAAGACCTGTTAAAGTTTTAGTAGCAAAATTATAAGCAAATCCTCCAATGGTTTGGGAAGTTGCACCTTGCATACCCCAAACCCTCATTTGCGCCGTTCCAGCTCCGGTAGAATTGCCAGTGTACAGTTCATACTTGACCTGTAGGATATTATTGCCTGTTGCCGCTGTCACAGTAGACAACTGCGCAGCGATCCGTCCGTTCAATGCGGTAGTTGTTGCATTATAACTGTTGTAGCCGGTAATTTGCAGAGATTTTCCATGCGGGGCATCAATCGTAGCTACCTGATAATCCGCATTCGCGCCTCCTAAAGTAAGCCATCCATTTTGCCCGGCAGCTGTACCGGCTACATTGGTTCCCAGATTGCCCGTTGTTAAAGCGTTAAAATTTTCGTTGAGGATCACCTGTCCAAACATCATCATTGTTGCAGAAGTAAGCAACAGAGAGGATAAAACTTTTTTCATATTTTTTTAATTTCTTTAATTTCCGGCTAATTTAATACAATATTAGACGTATGCCAATTTTTTTTTATATATATCTTCACATGCGTGGCCAAGATCCTATACGATCCGAAATCCTGTACCTTTACAGTTTGTAGCTTATATGTGATCTAAACATTTAGAATTAAAAAAAACCGGCCACGGCCGGTTTCGATTTCTATTATTTCTTAATAAATTTCTGAGACACTTTTCCGTTATCCGTTTCTATATCAATTAGATACGTGCCGTTAGCTAAACCTCTTACGTCAACTAACTCTCCATTTAATGTTGCAGGAACCTTTCTGCCGCTCATATCATAAACTGTAATGGATTTCAGTTTGTCGGTATTCTTCACGTGAATAAAATCAGTTGCCGGATTAGGAGAAATTGAGAATTTCTTAGCTGCAACCTCACCTGTGGCCATTGAAGATCGCGAAATAAGGAAACTGTCTATACCAATTATATCTGAATTGGAACCTGAAGGACCCGCATTGGTTACAAAATATCTAAAGGCAAATTTCACAGGCACCGGTGTTGAGCCAACTCCTGTAATATTAAAAGTATATTGAGTCCAGGTTTGGGGGTACACAAAACCTACCGCCTGATTTGGATTTACAGAAACTCCCAGGTTAGTGAAGCTACCCACATCGGTTGGACCCGTACCTGGCACTACTGTAGTAGCTGCTGAACTGTAGCGAACTTCCAGCCTGTCAGCATAGTCTACTGTCCCATCAGTTCCTTTTCGGGTGTAAAAAGTTACCACGTCACCATCCTGTACATTTACAGTCGGAGAAATAAGCCAGTTACTTATGGTTCCGGTATTGGTACTCGTATAATTTACCAATGCAAAAGAATTCTGACCCCCTGCCTGTCCGGAAGGAACCCCTCCGATACCACTGCCAAAAATTGAATTGGTCACGGTACTTGCCGTGGTATACGTGGCCTTGCTCCACAATGTAGGTGTGGCAGGAGGCGCTGTACTTTGGTTGGTCCTGGTCCAGTCTGTTCCAAAATCAGTATCGAAACCATAAGTGTACACAGTAGTTTGTGCACTTGCAAATGAAAACGCCGCTAAAAAGGCGGAAAGTAAAATTTTTCTCATAATTTTTATATTTTATTTAAGCTAAAACTACTAAATATTATGAGATCGGCAAAATCTTATAACCCATTTATTTTACTAAAAATAAAAAGCCGGCAGATTTTGCCGGCGTAATTATAAGAATTCCAGGTAATTATCCTTTCGCATAGTTCTGAAAGAACAGCGGGATACTTTCTATGCCTTTGTAAAAATTATAAAGTCCATAATGTTCGTTAGGCGAGTGAATCGCGTCGGAGGCCAGACCAAAGCCCATCAGTACAGATTTAGCCCCAAGGACTTCTTCAAACATGGCCGTAATCGGGATACTTCCTCCACTGCGGAAGGGCAGCACCTCTGTTCCGAACGCAGTCTCCATGGCTTCTTTGGCAGCGGCAAATTCTTTTGTATCGCTCGGTAAAACATACGGCATACCTCCGTGATGTGGGTTCACTTTCACCTTTACATTGGCGGGAGCAATCTTTTCAAAATACTTTGTAAACTTCCCGGTGATCTCCTCCGGAGTCTGGTAAGGAACCAAACGCATCGAAATTTTAGCAAATGCCTTGGACGGAATCACGGTCTTGGCTCCCTCACCAATATAACCTCCCCAAATACCGTTGCAGTCCAAAGTAGGACGGATGGAAGTACGCTCCAGCGTGGTGAAACCCTTCTCACCTTCTACTCCGCTAAGTCCGATTGAGGATTTAAAAGCTTCCTGATCGTCCTTCAGTTTGTTCATCAGCGCACGCTCCTCTGCGGACACCTCCTCCACATTATCATAAAAACCGTCAATGGTGATGTGACCGTTCTCATCTATCAAACCGGCAATCATACGGCTCAGCACATGGATTGGGTTAGGTACGGCACCACCATAAAGTCCGGAATGAAGATCTCTATTCGGTCCTTCCACCTCTACTTCCACATAGCTCAGGCCGCGCAAACCGGTAGTCACCGTAGGCTGCTCGGTGGAGTACAGGCTGGTATCAGAAATCAGGATGCAGTCGCAGGAAAGTTTTTCTTTATATTCATTTACAAAATCGCCCAGGCTTTTGGAACCTACTTCCTCCTCACCTTCAATGATGAATTTCACGTTGCAGGGTAAGGTATTGGTTTTCATCATGGCTTCAAAAGCCTTGATGTGCATGAAGAACTGGCCCTTGTCATCTGCTGCTCCGCGCGCGAAAACGGCGCCCTCAGGATGTAAGTCTGTTTTCTTTACATAAGGTTCAAACGGCGGTTTAGTCCAAAGTTCGAGCGGATCCGGTGGCTGTACATCATAATGTCCATATACCAAAACCGTTGGCAAGCCCTCACCCACCATCTTTTCACCATAAACGACAGGATAGCCTTTGGTCTCGCAAATCTGCACTTCATCTGCACCGGCGTTTCTAAGGTGATCGGCACAAACTTCAGCACATTTCAGGACTTCATCCTTATAAGCAGAATCTGCGGATATAGAGGCAATTTTAAGCAGTTCAAAAAGTTCGTCCAGATAGCGTTCTTTGTTTTCGTTAATGTAGTTGAGTGTTTCTTGCATGTTTCTTTGAGTTGTTGGGTTGTTGAGGTGTTGAGGTGTTGAGGTGTAAAGTCGTAAAACCGTTAAATTGCTAAATTGTTAAGAGCTTAGATGGTTAAACTTAGGTTGGAGATTGGTGGTTGGTGATTGGTGATTGGTGATTGGTGGTTCGTGATGCGGGGTTCGCGATCCAGAGCTTAGGGTTCGAGGTTCGACACTGTTGCTTGTTGTTTCGTTGCATCCTGCATCTTTGTTCTTTATTCTTTGTTCATTTATCTTTGTTCTTGTTCCTGCTTCCTGCTCTGTAAAAATAAAAAAAATGCCCCGCGTAGGCAAGGCATTGGTCTTTTTCTGTTGAGTGCAGTCTGCGGATTAACGGGTCTGGCCTGTCTGCACATTTGCAGAGTCGCCTATGATTCCGGATTCCGGTGCAGTAGCCAGGGTATCCGTGGCAACAGGCGCTGCAACTGCTGTCTCGGGCAGCGGTGCTCTGTTTTCGTGAGAATCATAACGGTCGGCGCCCTTTTCCAATCTCAAAACGCCCTGATTTCCACCTGCCTGTACCTCTTTACAGCTCATAGCCAAGCCTGCAAAAAACAATACCAATACCAATTTTTTCATAATTATAATTCTTCCTGGATTATTGGCACCAAAAATAAGAAATTTTGACTCCTTTAACCAAACTTTTAAACCGATTTCAACATTATTTTACCTTTAACGGACTGCGTAAATATCAGATACCGGCTGCCACCGTCGGAAATCCTGTACTTTTTTCTGATTTGGTCCGGAGTCAAAGGATGATTCCTGGAAACGATATTAAATTTTTCACCCTTCATAATAGACTTTGGCTCCAGAGGTTCCACCTGCAGTACCCTGCCCGGGAAGTTTTCAACTTTGTTTTCGGAGGTGTACAAATGGGTATTCGGATGCAGTTTTTTCAATCCAAATCTTGAAGCTAGAAGGTTGAAAGCGCCGCTCTTCAGGACGGCTGTGCCGGGCAGATACAGAAACTGTTCGGGTTCGGCATACTCCGGTGTGCATTCAGCTTCTTCACCTACCAAAAATTCAAATGCAGGTTCGGCGGTTTCCAGGTTGATAGCTTCAATAACCGGAACTGCTACGGTATCCGGATGAAGATGAAGCACCAATTCCCTGACTTCGTTGCGTACTGCTATAATCTGTATTTTACTGATGTTCCGGACAGCATCCAACAAATAGGATATATCAATGAGCGGTGAAAGTTTAATGATGATATGATCCGAAATCCTGAACAAATCTTCCTGAATCTCCAACAGGTTGGGCGAAAGGTCTTCCAGCAGGAATTTTTTGTTCTTATTTTGGTCCCTCCGCGCCGGATCCAGATAAACCAGATCAAATCTCTCACGGTTTCGCTTCAGAAATGATTCCAGCGAATCATTAACGAAATTTGCCTTACGACCCAGCAGCTCCCAGTTATGCTTCACTATTTCAATCAGTTCCGGATTTTGTTCAATAAGTGTAATCTCAATGAAATTCTCCGACATAAACCAGGCATCGATACCGAAACCACAGGTAAGGTCGAGAAATTTTTCACCCTTAAGGTCCTGGGCTTTAAACTGACCCGTAGACTGGGAAGAGGCCTGCTCCAGGTTGATTCCCGGCGGAAACTGTATTCCTTCTTTCAGCAGAAATGGAAATTTTTTTGAAGCCACTTTGAGACCTTTTACCTGCTGAGCGATTTCCTGCATGGAGAAATCAGGGAAAGGGCTCCTGCGCAAAACTAGAGTGGGCAGATCGGTGGCAATATTCGTACGGATGTAATCCTGAATCTCTTTTCTAATCATGATCGATAAAGGCAACAGAAAAGGGTGACCTTATAAAACAGAATACCGGCTGAAAAAGTATCAGCACCAAAATTATTCAAACATCTGCGCAAGCCTTACCGCACGGAGTTCATCTGCACTGTAAAGTTCGCCGGCCTCCCTTGTCTTTTCCCGTTTTGGGTACATATTTACACCAATCAGTTTCAGACGTCCGTCTTCTACCCATTTCTGTTCTTCAAGAGCCTGCGTATACATCAGTTTTTGTAGTTCACCCTTCTTCATCATATCGGAATAACCACCGGCCTGCTCCATTTCAATGAAAAATGCCCAGGCTTTTGCTGCCAACTGCCGGGTAAGGTCTTCTACATAATAACTGCCGTTGGCACCGTCTTCAAAAACATTTATGATACTTTCATAAGCAAGGACAATCTGCTGCTTAAACGACACTTCTGAAGAAAGTGAATTTCCGTTTTCCAGCATAAAATCATTTGAAAAAACCGCATCAGCGCCCCCAATCATGGCAGCGGAAAGTTCAACTGTGGAACGGATCAGGTTGTTTTCCGGGTCATTTTTGGATTTGTTCCGCAAGGAGGTTTCCACAAAAATATAAGGTACGCTTTGGAGATCAAATTCTTTAGCCAACTGGGCAAAAACCAGTTTGAAAGCGCGGATCTTCGCAATTTCGAAGAAGTAGTTGGCACTAACCGCAAAGCGGAAGACCAGTTTGTCCAAAACTTCAGGACCAAAAGCTTCAGCCAGATCCTTTGCCTTAGCCAATGCGATGCCCAATTGCTGGAATATTGAAGCCCCGGCGTTCTGATGCAGGGAAACATTAACACAAATATTCCTGTTAAAAGCTTTTGCCAACAGTTCCGTTCCCAACTGCCGGTCCATTTCGCCTGTAGTTTCGGAAAAAACATCTATAAGTGAGTAGTAACTGTTAGTTTCTTCCGGCGAGATGTGCTCGGCAAGTTCCTTATTGTTGATGAAAATGCTTTTCTCTTCCAGGTTTTCAACATTCATATCCAGCAGAAAGGCAATAACATCCTGTTCCAGGCTTTCGTTGTACCGGGACACCAACTGGGTAGACTCCTCCACTTTGGGCAACAGCGACAATGGTTTCTGCACCGCAGCGTGGTAAGGCCTAACGGTGATTCCCTCCAGGTTTTCTTTCTGCAGAACGGAATAGATGTCTTCTGTTTTAAGCTGTTTCTGAACTAAGTTTTCCCAGTCGCTGAGTGTGGTCTTTGCAAACATTCTGATGGTTATTTGAGTTTTAGAATTAGGGTTGCTTCTTTACTTTGGAACTGTCTACTACCAGGATAAAGATTTCCTCATTCGGTTTCTTCATGAAATAATTTTCACGGGCATACTTTTCCTTTTCATCCTTATTATTCATGAGCCTGCGGTAGAAATCGTCATTTTTGCTGTATTCGGTCTTATAATAAGCCAGTTGCTCCTCATATTTATTAATTTCACTGTTCAGTTCATTAATAACCAGAAATGATGTACTGTCGAAAAAAACCATCCAGACCAGGAAACTGAAAACAGTAACGAAATATTTATTAACAATATATTTCCGGACGAATTTTTCCAGCGGCGATTTGGGCCTGATGGGCTTTATTAGCGGGTCATTCTTAGCCATGTCAGTGTACTTTTTTAAGTGAATTATTAATCACTGTTGAAAGAAAGTCAATTGCCACCGTATTGTGTTTCATATTGGGTACAATGAGATCAGCCTCATTCTTTGACGGTTCAATGAACTCATGGTGCATAGGTTTCAGGGTATTCTGGTAGCGGTGCAGAACTTCCTGCAGATCGCGGCCTCTTTCCTGCGTATCGCGGCGGATGCGGCGGATGAGCCTTTCGTCTGAATCGGCATGTACGAAAACCTTCAAATCATATTCCTTCAGCAGTTCAGGATGGGTAAGGACCAGAATTCCTTCCACAATAAGGACATTCTTTGGTTCCACAACAACATGGTCACCGGTCCGGGAGTGGGTAACGAAAGAATAAATGGGCTGTTCTATGTGCTCATTGTTTTTCAGCATCTGAACGTGGCGCAGGAGAAGTTCAAAATCAATGGATTTTGGATGGTCGTAATTCAGGACTTCCCTTTCGGCAAGGGTAAGCGACTGGTTATCATGGTAATAGTTATCCTGCGAAAGCACGTTCACGCCTTCAGTATTTAGCTGCTGCATAATTTTATTGACCACGGTAGTCTTACCCGATCCTGTTCCGCCTGCAATTCCGATAACCAGCATAGAAAAGTAAATTTTTACAAAGATACTATTTTCAGAAAGTGAAGCGGCAGTACAGCGTAATTTTTCGGACAGAGATTTGATTTTGAGGTCACAAAATCCTACAGGAGAATGCTCAGAGGTAAACGAATAAGAAGGGCTAAAGCCCTTCCATTTTCTTAATCACCTTTTTGAGGTTAATGCCTTTGCCCAGAACGGGTTTGAAAATATCGCCTTCGCTTTCCATTCGCTCCAGCGCATTAAAAATGGTAAAATCCTTCATCTTCAGACCTTTCTTCACTTCGTCCCAATGCAGCGGCATTGACACAGTCGCCCCCGGTTTAGGCCGCAGGGAGTAAGGTGCGGCAATGGTGGCATGTGGGCGGTTCTGCAAAAAATCAAGATAGATCCTGCCTCCGCGTTTTTTGATAATTCTTTCAATTGTTGTTAGTTTGGGGAGCTCACCCTGTACAATTGTTACCAAAAGGCGCGCAAATTCCTTTGATTCTTCATAGGAATATTTGTTATTGAGCGGAATATAGATGTGGAGACCTGTGGAACCGCTGGTCTTGCAGTATGAAGGAATATCAAGGTCGTCCAGCAGCTGGCGGGTTACCTGCGCAGTTTTGATGACGTCATTAAATGAATTCTTATCGGGGTCCAAATCGAGAATGCAGTAGGTGGGATTATCAGGCTTCTTTATAGTGGAACTCCACGGGTTCATCTCAATACAACCCAAATTCGCCATATAGAGCAGTGATGCTTCGTCCGTACCAACCAGATATTTTCGGGCACGTTTATCAGAGTCGCTGGTATAGTCAAAAGTTTTCACCCAAGAAGGAGCGCTACCGGAAACGTCTTTATAATAGAAACCTTCACCCTCTATACCGTCCGGAAAGCGGTTCATACTTTGAGGTCTGTCTTTCAGATACGGCAAAATAAAAGGAGCGGCGCGGTAATAGTAATTTATCAGATCGCGTTTTGTAAGTTTTTCATCGGGCCAGAATACCTTATCTAAATTGGTAAATTTCAGTTCATGGCCGCCAACCTTTTTTACCTGGGTTTTTTCTTTCGGATTCAGCAGGGTCCTCCGCCCCGGATCTTTCCGTGCAGTAACCACCGGCTCTGCTTCAGGAACGACTTCCTGCACCGGTTTTTCCTGTTCCAGAACCACCTGCGCGGCTTTTTTATCGGACCGCATTCCTTTGAAAGAGGGATGGCGCATTACGCCGTCTGATGTAAGCTCAGTGTAATCCACTTCACAGATAAGTTTAGGTTTTAACCAGGTAACAGTGGCGTTGGGTGGATTGTGGCGGAAACGGGATGGTTTGTTTACATCAGGTTCCTGAGTGAAAGGATGCTTATCCGTAATCAGCGGTTTAAAGAGATTCATCATTTCCTTTTGGGTCTTAGTATTAAAGCCGGTGCCTACCTTACCACTGTATACGAGTTTCCTGCCCTCATAGACACCCACCAACAAGCTGCTGAACGCTTTTTTGGTACCGTCATTCACGGTGAATCCACCTATTACCACCTCCTGCCTTTTGTTGGCTTTGATCTTAAGCCAGTCTTTCGTTCGGTTTTTGGTCTGGTACACACTGTCCTTACGCTTGGCCATAATTCCTTCGAGATCCATATTGCGGGCAGCTTCCAGAAATTCAATACCCGAGGTATGAAACTCCTGACTGAGCATAATTCGGTCTGACTTAGGCAAAATCTGCGAAAGAATTGCGCGCCGGTCAGTTAGAGGAAGTGCTTTCAGGTCCCTGCCCTGATACCACAGCAGATCGAATACGTAGTAAACCAGTTCCCCATCGGATTCGCTGCGCCAGTTCTGTAGTGTGCCGAAGTCCGCTTTTCCGTCTTTGTCCAGGACCACAATTTCGCCGTCCAGCACGGCATCCATTTTAAGTTTTGTCAGTTACTCCTGTACCGGATAGAATTTTTCGCTGAAGCTTTTGTTGTTGCGAGATTTCAGGGTCACTGCACCATTATTCATAAAGGCCACCGCGCGGTAACCGTCCCACTTAATTTCATAGAGCCATTCGTCACTGTCGAAGGGTTTATCCACCAGTGTAGCCAGCATGGGGGCAAGCTCCGTATAAAAGGGCTGCTTAGGGGCCTTCGCCAGCAATTTCTCCACAGATTTCGCAGGCTTCTTTACCGCAGGTTTACTCTTTTCGGTTTCGGCAGTTTTCTTTTTTGAAGTTTTGGAGGCATTCTTAGCTTTAGCTTTTTTGGAATCCTTCTGACCGTACACTTCCACCGGGGCCTCTTCCATTTCCGCTATTGTTTTATCAGAAAGTACCGAACGGTCTTTCAGAGTTACATCTTCAGTGTCGGCATATTTATCGTTAAGCTTCATCAGCAGCCAACCGTTATCACCACGGCCGTGCGCTTTGACCAAGGCAAATTCGCCCTTTAGTTTTGTGCCGTTAAGTGTAAATTTGATTTTCCCCGCTTTCAGTTGTTTTAACAGTTGCTGCTCCTGTTTCTTACGGCTTTTTGCGGGTTCAGCAGGCAGATAAGTGCCCTCATCCCATACTATGACGGTGCCGCCACCGTACTGGCCTTTCGGAATCGCACCTTCAAAGTTACGGTAATCAAAAGGGTGATCTTCCACCATCATAGCCAACCGCTTTACTGAGGGATCAAGTGAGGGCCCTTTTGGAACAGCCCAACTTTTCAGCACGCCGTCCATTTCCAGCCGGAAGTCGTAATGCAGATGCGAGGCATCGTGTTTCTGAACCACAAAGTGAAGTTCCTTTCCGGTGGATTTCCCACCAAATGGCTCAGGGGTCTTTTCTTTAGAGCGTTTCTTACGGTATTCTTCCAGTGCCATATTGTTTTGGTTTAAAAGTGAAACATGAGCGAGCGCGCCATAACTATGGCGGCGATTTATGATAGGGTGATATCGGATTTGATTTGGTAGCGGAGTACAAAAAGTTTGCCTGCGTGGTTGGAGGAGAGGAAAGGGGAAAGAGCCAAGGCAAAAGTAAAAAGGTAAAAGTGAGTCAAGATGCAAGATTTCAGATATCAGACATCAGATTCCAGATTTTAAATTTTAGAGGTGAGATATCGGAATGTAACAATGTACCAATGTAGCAGTATAGCCATGTAGATGTGTTGCAGTTGACGATTTGCAGTTTTTTTTTAAGATTCCGGAACCCCGAAGGGGGTGACATTATAATTACCCAGTTACAGCGATTTATTAACCACAAAGGGCACAAAGTTTAACAAGGGGCCCAAAGGGACGTTGATGTGCCGGAGTGTTTGGGTGTTTGATTGATATTATCTTCACCAGGCCCTATCAAGGACGTTTTGCGAGGAGCGGACGAAGGAAGCGACGCGGCAAGCCCAAAGTAGATTCTGTTAGCAGGTTAGAGTGTTAGAAAGTAGTGTTGTTGAGGTGTAAAGTTGTAAAGTCGTTGAGTAGTTAAGGTGTTGAGGTGTAAAAGTGTAAAGTTGTGGAGTAATGGAAATAAGGTTCCGTAGGAACATCATCTGTGTAGAAGGGAATTAGGGAGGAGAATGGGCGTGCCGTAGGTACGCTATCCTGAATGAAGACTCAGGGCAAAAGTAAAAAGAAGCAAGTTGAGGTCTATGTAGATCGAGGTGATCCCTACGGATGACAAAAGTGAAAAGGGAGTTGAAGTTGACCACTGAGACACGGAGGAGGCGCAGAGGACACAGAGGCCTTCAAGGTAGCAGTATGTTTGAGTTTTTGAGTTTTTGAGTATTTGAGTGTTTGAGTGTTTGAGGCGAGGTCCGCTGTAGGCGGAAGATATCCCTCGAGATGACAGAGGAGAAGAACCAAGGCAAAAGTAAAAGGTAAGTCAAGAACCAAGAATCAAGATGCAAGATTTCAGATATCAGACATCAGATTCTAAATGTTAGACTTTAGATTAGAGGTGAGATATCGGAATGTAACAATGTAACAATTTACTCAGCCCACGACCGGTCGGTAGTCAGTTAGGGATATTTTTAACCGCCGAGAGAACCAAGACCAGGATTTTAATTTATGAGTTATAGATTTAAGCTCTGTTGCCTCTGTGTAGCCTCTGTGCGCTCTACGGTTAATTTAGCCCGCTTAAAATACCGGAGATGCGGGACGAAGATGCAAGACCTCAGAAGTCAGAGGTTTGCCATCAGCGTTCAGAGACTGACGAAGCAATTCAAGATCCAAAATTCAAAATCAAAAATCCTGAATTTAACGTTCCACACCGAGTACCCCCTGAAGATTCTTTAAGGTCGGATTAAACGCTTACCTTCAACCTGTCTACATTCAGTATTTTGTAGGTTAGCTCCCGCAGAAGTTCAGCATCATCGGTCTGGTTGGCACCAAGCCCTTTGTTCTTGAGATCGGATTCGCGAAGCAGGGAAATGATTCTGGTGGCATGTTTCAGAGGATAGAAACGCGCCGATTCGGCAAAATCCTTTATAAAGTAGGGATTCACATTCATAGCGGTAGCCATAGCCTGTGGACTCTGGCCTTGCATGGTGTGATAGATAATGATGTTTGAGAAATAATTGTACAGGTTCCCAATAATCATTGGAAAAGGATTGGTCTTGGGACTTTTGCCCATAAAAAAGGCAATCCTGAGGGCGGCCGCCTGGTTTTTGTTGGCCAAAGCTTTCTGAAGTTCGAAGACATTGAAATCCTTGCTGATGCCTATGTGGGTTTCCACCAGTTTTTCGTCCAGCTCCTGACCTTTTTTCATTACCATTTTCAGCTTGCCCAGTTCATTGGCAATACGGGAAAGGTCATTGCCCAGGTAATCTGCCAGCAAATGCGAAATATTAGGTGCGGTTTTGATGTGGTGGGTCTTGCACTCGTCGGCAATCCATTTGGCAAGCTGATAATCCTTTACGGGTTCGCTCAGGAAAATCCAGTTGTTACTAGTCAGGATTTTAGTAACTTTTTTCCGACTGTCCAGCTTCTTATGTTTATGGGCAAAAACCAAAACGGTGGTAGGCACAGGATTTTCAAGATAAAACGCAAGGGATTTCAGTTCATCCTCACCCAGTTTAAGGTCCTGAGCTTCTTTTACAATGATGAGGTTCAACTCGCCAAACATAGGAAACTGCTGTGCCAGGGAAATAATCTCCGGTATCGAGGTATCTTTTCCGTAGAGCACTGTTTGCCCAAAGGATTTCTCGTCCTCGGTTAAAACATCGTTTTCCAGACTTTTTACAGCGATGTCAATATAATAAGGCTCCTCACCGTGAAAAAAATAGACGGGAAGAAGTGCTTTATTTTTAATATTTTTGAGCAATAATTCTAAATCTTTCATACCAGCTTGCAACTGCCAAAACTTAATTTTCGGGAAAACTATAACTTCCGTTTCAGGAAAGACAAAGATAACTTATTTATTTATGACCTTACCCGGAAAAGCTACCTTCTGCTTACTCCGGAAGAATGGGTCAGGCAGCACTGGATCCATTATTTCCTCAGCAGCAAAGGCTATTCAGCATCGGCATTAATATCAGAAAAGAAGGTAGTTCTTCATGGTCTTACCAAACGTATAGACCTGCTGGTAACGGAGAAAACCACCCCTAAAATCCTGGTAGAATGTAAAGCGCCTTCGATAACTCTTACTGAAAAAACTTTTGAGCAGACCGCGCGATATAACTCGGTAATCGGTGCACCTGAAATAATACTGACGAATGGCCTGCAGCACATCAACGCAAGATATTCCGATAAAGGTTACGAGTTTTATCAGTTTGACTATTAAAGCGAAAACCCTTTAAACTAACTGGGTTTAGGTCCGAATTCATGCAGAAAGCGAAAGCCAGTCATTTTAATCAGCTGAATTTTTCAGTACATTTCTTTCCAGTTCCAGCAGTTTCTGCTTGCGCCAAATGCCCCCGCCATATCCGGTAAGGGTGCCGTTGCTTCCGATTACACGGTGGCACGGAATGACGATTGATATCCGGTTCATCCCATTGGCATTGGCCACAGCACGTACCTTCTTTACATCCCCTAAAAATTCAGCCTGCCTGCTGTAGGTCCAGGTCTCACCATAAGGTATTTTACGCAGAACCTCCCAAACCTTTTTCTGGAAATCTGTGCCTATAGGCGAAAGCGGCACTGTAAAGACTTTTCTTCTGCAGTTAAAGTATTCTGCCAACTCCCTCTCAAGCAAGTCAAAGTGGGGATTATTTCCCGGCACTACCCTGCCGTTCAACGCTGTAGCTATTTTGGTAAGTGTGGATTCCAGCGTGGAGCGGTCGCCAAACTCAAGCATACAGATACCTGCCTCTACCGCGGCGGCATACATGGTTCCCACGGGTGTTTCAATTCTTTTTAAGTCGATTACTTTCTGATACTTCCCGTTAGCCGGTGAGGTGCCGAAGATTTTACTGAATCCATCGCCGAATCCGCTAAGGCTTTCAAAACCACTGTCGTAGGCAGTATCCAGGACACTGTGACCCAGCTTCAGCTTCTTTACAGCCGAATTCAGGCGGTGCATCCTTTGGAAAGCCTGAAAGGTCATTCCATGGTGTTTTGTAAACCACCTGCGTACGGCTACGGGTTCCATCCCACGGGCAGCTAAATCGCGGTCTGTAATTTTAACTGATGGGTCGTTTGCAAGTTCCTGAAGTATTCCGCTGATGCCGGCCGGAGTTTCGTCCGGGTTTTCCAGAGGTTTACAGACCTTACAGGGACGGTAGCCATTGGTCAGCGCTTCATGCGTACTGTGGAAGAACTCCACATTTTCGGCTTTGGGCTTCCGCGCCCGGCATGTAGGCCGGCAAAAAATCCCGGTGGTCTTTACGCCCATCCAGAAAACTCCTTCAAAGTCAGGATTTTTATCCACTGAAGCCTGGTACATGATTTCGTTTGTAAGCTGCATTTTTTTCCTTTAACAATACAAAACTAATTATAAAACAGCATCCACTACAACCGCAAAACGGACAGCTAATTTTAAAAAAAAGCCGGACAACATTGCCCGGCTTTATTAAGATCGTCTTAATATATTAATGACGATGCTGTTTGGGTGGCTCGGGTACGCCCGGTTTTGCCAGGTCGTCCATCTTCTGGGTCGCCGCCATGGATACCACAAGGTCGTTCAGCATTGTACTGGCCGACGTAGGTGTATTAGGTAAAAGAACAAGGTTACTTCTGTTGCTTGCGCCAATGGAATGCAGCGTGTCATAATGCTGGGTAATGATAATCAGAGCAGATGCTTCCTGAGAGCTGATGTTGGCGGAGTTCAGCATTTTTACAGATTCCTCCAGACCTTTGGCAATCTCACGTCTCTGGTCGGCAATACCCTGACCCTGAAGTTTCTTGGATTCCGCTTCCGCTTTCGCTACTGCTACGATACGTATTCTCTGTGCTTCAGATTCGTACTCGGCAGCGGTTTTTTCACGCTCGGCAGCGTTTATCCTGTTCATGGCATGCTTCACCTGTTCGTCCGGATCAATATCGGTGACAAGAGCCTTGATGATGTCGTATCCATAACTCTGCATCGCTTCCTGCAATTCACCTTTAACAGCGATGGCGATATCGTCTTTACGCACAAAAACATCATCCAACTTCATCTTTGGCACTTCTGCCCTTACTACATCAAATACATAAGAAGTAATCTGATTTTCAGGATTTTCCAGTCGGTAGAAAGAATCTGCTACCTGCTCCTTAATTACCTGATACTGTACAGACACTTTCATACGAACAAATACATTGTCCAGTGTTTTTGTGTCGATGATTACATCAAGCTGCTGGATCCGCAGGTTCATCCTTTTTGTCACCTGATCGATGTAAGGAATCTTAAGATGCAGTCCCGACTGCCTCACCGAATGAAATTTTCCGAGTCGTTCTACAATCGCGGCCGTAGCCTGCTTCACCGTAAAAAATGAGGCGAACAGCGTGATAAGCGCGAGAAAACCAATAATACCTAAAAAAACCATGTTTTAAATTTTGTCTTTGATTAATAGTTGTTTGAGCATTAAAGATAAAGAAAAAAGCGGTTTTTTCCACATAAATTCCGGTATAAAAGTGAATCCGATCTAAACCGTCATACCAATCTCGATTCCTTTAATCTTGCGGTATAGGTCGGTGGCAAAGTTGTCTGTCATGCCCGAAACGAAGTCTATTACGCCCAGAACCTTCTGGTAATCGCTGCCGCTTTCGTAAACGAACTGCTGAGGCAATAGTTTCAGGGCCATCCGGTCATACGATTTTCTCTGGTCCTTAGGTTTTACTACAGCAGGTACGAAATGATCCAGCAACTCATACATGACATTGTAGCCGGCATTTTCAATTTCAACTACAGCCTTATGATTATAAATCTTTTCAATGGAGAAACTTTCGATTTCCTGGAGGGATTCATTATCCATCTTGTAAATGTCAAGCAGTGATCTGTCCAGGGTTCCGGCTATTATTTCGGAAAAATTTGACCGGTACAGCTGTATGGATTTATTGATCAGTGAGTTAATTACTTTCGCTCTTAAGTAAGATATTCTTTCGTTGGCATTGGTCAGTACGGCCAGCTTGTCCTCCACCCTCGCGGTATTCTGATTTTCTGAGCGGATCAGTTCAAAAAACAGATCTTCACAATCGGAGGTGGACACAATACCCAACCGGTGTGCATCTTCCATGTCGATGATGTTATAGCAGATGTCATCGGCAGCTTCAACAAGGAAAACAAAAGGATGTCTTTTATAAACAACAGGTTCTGAACTTTCGGAAATCATACCTACAGATTCCGCAATATCAAGAAAGGTGGACTTCTCATTCTGGAAGAAACCAAACTTCTTGCGGTGCAAAACCCCTTTTTGGCTGGCCACCGATTCACAGGGATATTTGGCAATGCTGGCAAGGGTGGCATAAGTAAGCTGAGTGCCCCCTTCATCTTTACCGTTTTGCTGATGCGTTAGAACCCTTATCGCATTAGCGTTTCCTTCAAAATTAACCAGGTCCGCCCATTCTTTTTCGTTAAATTTTGACTTAAGATGATCCTCATTTTTGTCAAAATAACTGGCAATGGCATCCTCCCCGGAATGCCCGAAAGCGGGATTCCCCACATCGTGACAAAGACAGGCCGCCGCAATGACGTTCTGAAGGTTATGCTGATAGAAATTCTGAGCACTGGCATCCAGTTCTGCCGAAAATTCCGAGGAAATAAATTCGCCGATGGCGCTGCCCAAACTGCGACCAACTGATGAAACCTCAAGTGAATGAGTGAGGCGGTTGTGAACAAACACGCTTCCGGGAAGCGGGAAAACCTGGGTTTTGTTCTGCAGCCTGCGGAAAGCGGCTGAGAAAATAATACGGTCAAAATCCCTTTGGTAATCGGTTCGTGATGCGAAAGTAGCGGCTATATTTCCTGTACGCTTATTAGTAAAAATGCTGTTAAGGTTCATTATCCAAAAATACGGAATTTTGGACGCAGGCTAATGGTTTAAGATTTGAATTCAACCTAAAAAAACAGCTATATGCCGGAAGGACCGTCCATATTAATCCTAAAAGAGAAAGCTCAAAAATTCATAGGCAGGAAAATCATTTCTGCCTCCGGAAACGCAAAGGTTGAAATGGACAGACTGCCGGGATTAATCTTTAAAGAGTACAGGATTTTCGGGAAGCAGTCATATTTGGTTGTCAGTCCTTACACCATCCGGATTCATCTCCTGATGTTCGGCTCCTACTCTGTTGATGAAAACATAAAGCCGGAGCGCCAACTAAGACTGCACCTCCGGTTTGAGAACGGAGACCTTTACTTCTACTCCTGTTCCATAAAACTCCTTGACATTGAAGTTCTGAAGGAAATTGACTGGGAAGCTGATGTCCTGAGCGATGAATGGAAACCCCTGAAAGCCAGAAAAAAACTTAAAGCGCAGCCGGAAACCATGGTTTGCGACGCCCTGCTGGACCAGAATATTTTTTCAGGTGTTGGCAATATCATAAAAAATGAGGTACTGTTCCGCATTGGCGTTCATCCCGAAAGTTTGGTAGGAAAACTCCCGCCAAAAAAGCTTTCGGCACTTGTTTCTGAGGCCCGAAACTACAGTTTTGATTTCCTGCGCTGGAAAAAAGAATATGTACTGAAGAAAAACTGGTTGGTGCACACAAAGACAATCTGTCCCAAATGCGGACTGCCACTTACCAAAAACCACCACGGAATAACCAAGAGGCGTTCCTTTTACTGCGAAAAAGACCAGAAACTGTATGTTTGATAAGTGTTGAAAAAAAGTTCCCGGCCTTCGGCCGGGAACTTCAGTATAAATTAGCTTAAACCTATGATTACATATAAGCTTCAATCGGCTCGCAGGTACAAACCAGGTTTCTGTCGCCATAAGCTTCATCCACTCTGGATACTGATGCAAAGAATTTATTCTCGCGTACCCACTCCAGCGGATAGGCAGCTTTCTCGCGGCTGTATGGTTTGTCCCAGCTGTCTGAGATCACCACCTGCTCTGTGTGAGGTGCATTTTTCAGAACGTTATTTGCCGGATCTGCTTCGCCATTGGCAACTTCGTCAATCTCCTTCTTGATGCTGATCAACGCTTCCGCAAAACGGTCAATTTCGGCCTTACTTTCAGATTCTGTAGGTTCAATCATCAGCGTTCCGGCTACAGGGAAAGAAACTGTAGGTGCGTGGAAACCATAATCCATCAAACGCTTGGCTACATCAGCCACCTCAATACCTAAGGATTTGAACTGACGGAAATCAACAATACACTCATGGGCTACGCGGCCGTTCTCGTTGCTGTAAAGGATTGGGAAATGCTCGGCCAGAACTTCTTTCAGATAGTTGGCGTTGAGGATGGCATGTTCAGTAGATTTCTTAAGTCCGGAAGCACCCAGCATCTTGATGTAAGCATAGGAGATATTCAATACCAGTGCGGAACCATAAGGTGCAGCAGAGATGGCGTCGATGGATTCCGGAGTACCGATCTTAATGTTCGGGTTGCTCGGCAGGAACTTCACCAGATGAGAAGCAACACAAATGGGACCTACACCCGGGCCACCGCCACCGTGAGGAATAGCAAAAGTCTTATGAAGGTTCAAGTGACAAACATCCGCACCGATAAGTCCGGGGCTTGTAAATCCAACCTGTGCGTTCATGTTGGCACCGTCCATATACACCTGTCCGCCGTTATCGTGAACGATTTTAATAATTTCTTTAATGTTGGCATCAAAGAAACCATAAGTAGACGGGTAGGTAATCATTGCTGCAGAAAGGTTGTCCTTATGCTGTTCTGCTTTGGCTTTCCAGTCTTCAGGATCAATTTCACCGTTCTCCAGATTTTTACAAACAACAACCTTCATTCCAGCCAACACTGCAGATGCCGGATTGGTTCCGTGTGCCGACTGTGGAATTAACACGATGTTACGGTGACCTTCACCATTGGCTTTGTGATATTCGCGGATAACCATAAGTCCCGCATATTCACCCTGTGCACCGGAATTAGGTTGCAGGGAGGTTCCCGCAAAACCTGTAATTTCAGCCAGGTCCTGCTCCAGTTCCTTAATGATTTCCTGATAACCGCCAGCCTGCTCGGTGGGAACAAACGGGTGAACGCTCCCCCAGCCGCTCCATGAGATCGGAAGCATTTGTGCTGCCGCGTTAAGTTTCATTGTACATGAGCCCAGAGCGATCATGGAATGTGTAAGAGAAAGGTCTTTTCTCTCAAGACGCTTGATATAACGCATCAGTTCCGTTTCCGTATGATAACTGTTGAAAACCTCTTCCGTAAGTATGGCATCCTTTCTCAGTAAATCGGCGGGGATGCTGTGATTTTCCTTGATCTCCAGTTTAAACGCCTGTTTTTGCTTGAAATTTGCAAACGCTTCTACCAGACAGTTTAGTTTTTCAATCGTAGTACTTTCATTAACTGAAATACTTACTATACCTTCAGAAAAATAATTGAGGTTGATTTTGCGGTCACGCATCAAACGCATCAGGTTACCTTTTTCGTCTTCATGGATTCTCATCTTCACCGTATCGAAGTGAGGTTCCTCTACAACATCGTAACCCAATACAGAAAGTGCATCAGAGAGTGCATTGGCTTTGAAATGGATTTGGTCTGCAATATAGTTCAGGCCTTTTGGTCCGTGATATACACAGTACATACCGGCCATTACGGCAAGCAGAACCTGCGCAGTACAGATGTTTGAAGTCGCCCTTTCGCGCTTGATATGCTGCTCGCGGGTCTGAAGTGCCATTCTTAAAGCTCTCTTTCCGTAAGCATCTACCGATACACCGATTATTCTTCCGGGGATATCACGTTTATATTCTTCCTTACATGCAAAGAATGCGGCGTGGGGACCACCGTATCCCATCGGGATCCCGAATCTTTGAGAAGTTCCTACAGCACAGTCTGCACCCATATCAGCGGGTGATTTAAGTTTCACCAATGCCATCGGGTCACAGGCTACTGCCACCTGAAGGTCCAGTTCTTTATAAGATTTTATATCTTCTGTGTAATCCAGAACAATTCCGTTCTTACCCGGATACTGCAGCAATACACCAAAATACTGATTGCTGAACTGGTGGTTTTTGTGATTTCCCTCTACGATCTCAATTCCAAGACCTTCGGCCTTCGTACGCAGTACCGCCACAGTTTGAGGCAAAACAAGATCCGAAACAAAGAATTTCGCAGCTGATTTCTTCTGCTCTTTGGTCCTGTTGGAGAAAAACATGCTCATCGCTTCTGCAGCTGCTGTACTCTCGTCAAGCAAAGACGCGTTGGAAAGCGGGAAACCTGTTAAGTTGGAAATTACTGTTTGGTAATTAAGCAGGGCTTCAAGCCTACCCTGAGCAATTTCAGCCTGATAAGGCGTATAAGCCGTATACCATGACGGATTTTCAAGAATATTCCTTTTAATAGCCGCCGGCAACAGGGTATTGTGGTATCCGAAACCAATGTAATTAGTATAGTCGGCATTTTTAGCAGCCAAAGCCGTAGACTGACGGATCAGTTCATATTCAGAGAGCGGCTCGGAGATGTTAAGTTCCTTTTCCGCCCTAATGGAAGCCGGGATGGTTTGTGAAATGAGTTCATCGATACCGGACACACCGATTCTGTCCAACATCGCTTTTTTGTCGTCCTCATTCATAGAAATGTGACGGCTAACAAACTGCTGTGTATTCATTTTTATTTAAGATTTATTTAATGGGGAGTATAGGATTGTAAAATTACGGATTTTATGCATTTTGGGCAACCCTGTATTTAATCAGTTAATCAATTGCACAAAGCTTATTTATAATTAGTCTAGATTAATTATATTTGCGCCATGAAAACAGGTAATATTCCTTTCAAGATAGCCCCGCTACTTCCGGCAGGTTCTTTTTCAGAAGAAATGTACTGCGGAAAAAAGAAATGCTGCAAGAAATTTAAGACCGGAAAGCGCTGCAAGAAGTGCCCGGGAAAGCTGAAACTGGCCTAAAATTCCTGCATAATAAAATAGAGTGCTGCAGCCAGTAGCAGGATGGCCAGCAAAATCCTGATCCAGGCTGAAGTGTTACTCCGCAGCGCTTCAGCCTTATTTTCCTGCTGAAAGACTTTTTCAACATTTTCCCGAAACCGTTCACGGTCATTCTCAAAGACTTCAGTTATTGTAATTCCCTTCACCGCCGTTTGGCGCGTTAATGAATTGGCGGCATGCAGGATGATGACAAATTTCCCGTTCTTGAATTCAGTAATCCTGAAAGTACGCTCGCCGTAGGCCTTTTCCAACCCAAAGGGAACGATCTTCACCACGTCGGCATTCAGCGTATTCCACTTAATAATAACTTCCTCGCCTTTCACCGCATGAACCTTGTTACTGGTGAAACTCTTAACGGTTGGCGGCAGCGAACTGCGGCTACTGCCTCTGCCGGAAACTATATTGTGGTCGTAATTGCGGCGCATTTGCGGATCACTCAGCGTTTCGTAGGCTTCCTGGATTTCCATAAACCGCTGCGCGAAGAAGGCATCATTATCATTCTTATCGGGATGATATTTCATGGACAGTTTCCGGTAGGCGGTCTTGATGTCCTCCTCCGAAGCATCGTCCTTAATTCCCAAAAAATAGTAATAGTCCTTCAAAAGCTGAATATGGTTTCGACAAAAATAAAAATTAAAACTGAGGAGCTCATTGAAAAATAAAAACCCGGTCGCCCGGGTTAAATTTTATGTTTCTGCGCAATTACATGCCTATAACCGGCATAGACAGCATAAGCAGGTTCTCACTGTCTTCCAGCCCGTCCACAGGTTCTATGATACCGGGTCTGTTGGGTTGGGACATTTTCATTGTAATATCATCGGCACGAAGAACGGACAACATTTCTGTCAGGAATTTTGAGCTGAAGCCAATATTGATGTCCTCGCCATTATAATCGCAGGGAATCTGCATATCGGCTTTGTTTGCATATTCCGTATCCTCAGCATGCAGGTGAAGCACATTTCCGGAAAGCTTGAAGCGAACCTGATTTGTAGATTTATTGGACATAATGGACGCACGGCGGATTGCTCCCAGAAGCAAGTTGCGGTTTATAGTAAGAACATTTGGATTTTCCTTCGGAATAACTGCGGAATAGTTGGGATATTTGCCATCAATCAAACGGCAGATCCAGATATTATTTCCAAAAGTAAATTTGGCCATATTGTCGTTGAACTCAATAAGAACATCGTCGTTTGTACTGGCCAGGATATTCTTGAAAATGCTCAGAGGTTTCTTGGGCATAATGAATTCCAAAGGCTCGGATACGAGATCTTTTCTTTTGTACACAACCAGACGGTGAGAGTCTGTAGAGACGAAATTGGTTTCATTTTCACCAAACTGGAACAGGACACCTGTCATAACGGGACGCAGGGAATCATTGCTCGTCGCAAAAAGAGTATTGCTAAGCGCTTCAGAAAGGACACCTGAAGGCAGTGATACACTTTGTGCACTTTCAAACTCGGGAATTTCCGGATAATCCTCAGCATTATCCAGCGCTACAGAGAAGTTATCCTTTTCATCCAGAATTTCCAGAACATTTCCGGCAGCATCTGCCGACTCCTTCACCGAAAGTGTAAGTGGCTGCTCACCGTAAGTCTTTACAAAATCCTGAAAAATCTTGGCAGGTACAGCAAATTTGCCGCTGTCCTCTGATTTTACTTCAAGAGAAGTAATAAGGGTCGTTTCCCCGTCGGAAGCGGTAATCTTCAGACTGTTGTTCTCTAATTCAAAAAGATAGTTTTCTAAGATGGGTCTTGACTGGGAGGTTGAAATTACTCCACTAACGGTTTGCAGGGCTTTCTGCAACTCTCCACTTGACACAATAAACTTCATCTGTACAAATTATTTGGACAAATATAATGAATTGGCTTAAAATTGAGAAACTAAACCGGATTACTTATCAACAATTTTGATAAATCTCTATCTTTGAAATTCAAGATCAGCAATGCGAAAACCCCCACTTTATAAAAGCTTTCTAAATGCCCTGCGCGGAATTGGCCACATGGTTCTGCAGGAAAGAAATTTCCAGATAGAACTGGCCGCTCTGGCGATAAATATTGTTCTGATTTTTTTACTGAAAGTACAGCCAACCGAAGCAACTGTGATTCTTGCGATCTGCGGTGCAGTTTTGGCAGCAGAACTTATGAATACCGCGGTGGAGAAGCTCTGTGACTTCATCCACCCCGAATTCCATGTTAAAATCGGCCTTATTAAGGATATTTCCGCCGGCGCAGTAATGCTGCTGGCTTTATCTTCCCTGATTATCGGCCTGATTATTTATCCAAAGTACCTTTGTGAATATTTTATCTGAAATATTTAACTCCGTTTTTAAAGATGTTGTGGTAGTTCGCAGTCGGGATATTTCTGAAAAGTCCTTCAGCAAAACGCTCCGGGTGTCCCATCCGGCCGAAGATCTTACCTGATTTACTCGTTAGCCCCTCAATACCAAAAAGTGAATTGTTCGGGTTGTAAGGCATTCCATGTGCGATATTTCCGTTCAGGTCTATATATTGCGTTGCTACCTGACCGTTCTGATACAGTTCTTTCAAAACTTCCTCCGAAGCCATGAAGCGTCCCTCACCATGAGAAATAGGAATCGTATAAACCTGATCTTTCATCCCACGCAGCCATGGAGAACTGTCATTAACCACCTTTACATCCACCATCTGTGAAATATGCCGTCCTATCGCGTTATGTGCCAATGTCGGTGAATTTTCATCAAGGTCACGAATCTCGCCATAGGGAAGCAGCCCGGACTTAACCAAAGCCTGGAAGCCGTTGCAGATTCCCACGATCAATCCGTCGCGTTCCAGCAACCTGTGAACTGCATTTCTCATTTTATCGTTCTTCAGCACATTCACAATGAACTTGGCCGAACCGTCCGGTTCATCGCCGGCTGAAAAACCTCCGGAGAAGGCCAGGATTTGAGACTGTTCAATTTCTTCAATCCAGGCATCAATACTTTCATTCAGCAGGTCATGGTTCAGATTGACCAGCGGTAAACTGGAAACCACAGCTCCCTCTTTGCGGAAAGCATTCTGCGTTTCATACTCACAGTTGGTACCCGAAAATACCGGAAGAAATACTTTCGGACTGGCCAGGTTGTGCTTTCGGATATGGAACGATTTAGTCTCGTTGCCATTCAGATCTGAATCAATTTCCACTACGATCTTTTCCTTTTCAGCTGTTGGGAAAAGCTCCTCAAAAGTCCCACTCCACGCTTCAACTAATTTTGAGATTGAAACCGTTAAACCATTAACTGATAAACTGTTGGAGTCATTTACTTCACCTATTTTATGAAGATGGTTATGATTGATTTCTGATGTTGTTTCAATAATCAGACTGCCTATATTTTTGCTGAGAAGGTCTTGCTTTTCAAGGTTGACTTCCGCACCAAGCATGTTACCGAAACTCATCTTTGCAAGGGCTGCCGCTACTCCACCATCTTTAACCGTTTTAACTGAAACGATGTTACCGTTTTTAATGTTGTCGTGTAAAAATTCAAAGACTTCTTTCAGTGATTCGTAATCCGGCAGTCCATTTTCCTGTGGCTTATGCCTAAAGTAATAAAGGCTGTTTCCGGCCTTTTTGAACTCAGGGGAAATGATGTTCCTTTTATGACCGTTCGAGCATGCAAATGAGATCAGAGTGGGCGGAACGTTAATGTCCTGGAAACTGCCACTCATGGAGTCTTTACCTCCAATCGCGGCCAGGCCGAAATTCATCTGAGCATCATAGGCTCCCAATAGCGATGCAAGTGGTTTGCCCCAATTCTCAGGAACTGAACCAAGTTTCTCAAAATATTCCTGGAAGCTCAGACGTATATTTTTATAATCGCCGCCCATGGCCACGATTTTAGCTACACTTTCCACTACGGCACTAGCCGCGCCCACCATTGAGTTTTGCGAAGAAATATAGGCATCAAAACCCCAGCTGGCCAATGAAACGGTTTCTACATCGGAGGCACCCAATACAGGCAGTGTCTGTACACTTCCCTCCATCTCCGTGAGCTGATACCTGCCACCGTAAGGCATCGCCACAGTAGTACCGCCCACGGACGCATCAAACATCTCCGTCAGCCCTTTTTGTGAGGCCGTATTCTTATTTGCCAACGCAGTCAACAGATTTTCCTCAGAAAATTCCGGAGTATCATTTTTCACCTCCTGAAGGTGGGATATCCTTGCATCCTGACGCTTCGCACAACCGTTGGTATCCAGGAAGTCGCGGCTCAGATCGACAATCTGCCTGCCCTGCCAGAACATCTTCATACGGCCGGAATCCGTTACTTTGGCTACTTCAACCGCTTTTATATTTTCTTTCTCGCAAAAACTTATAAAGGTATCCTTATCTTTTGCGTCAATCACGACTGCCATACGTTCCTGGGATTCTGAAATGGCCAGTTCCGTACCGTTCAAACCTCCATATTTCAGCGGAAGGATGTCCAGATTGATTTCAAGCGACTCAGCAATCTCGCCAATTGCCACTGAAACACCACCGGCACCGAAATCGTTCGATTTCTTAATCAGTGTGGTTACCTCAGGATTTCTGAAGAGACGCTGAATTTTACGTTCTTCCACCGGATTACCTTTCTGAACTTCGGTAGATAGCGTGTGGATTGAGGTCTCGTCCTGCTCTTTGGAACTTCCTGTAGCTCCACCAACCCCATCACGACCGGTCGCACCGCCCAGAAGGATTACAAGATCGCCTACCTGTGGTTGCTCACGCTTCACAGCATCTTTTTTCACGGCACCCACCACAAAACCTACTTCCATTCTTTTAGCTTTATAGCCTTCGTGATACACCTCATTTACAAGTGTAGTAGCAAGACCGATCTGGTTTCCGTAAGACGAGTAGCCGTTGGCCGCCTGCTTGGTGATTGTCCTTTGCGGCAGTTTCCCCGGTAAAGTTTCAGAGATTGGCTCCAGCACATCGGCTGCGCCGGATAATCTCATGGCTTGGTAAACAAATGCTCGACCGGATAACGGATCTCTGATCGCGCCGCCCAGACAGGTTGAAGCACCACCAAAAGGCTCAATCTCGGTGGGGTGATTATGCGTTTCGTTTTTGAAAAGCAGATACCACGGTTCTATTTTACCGTCGAATTCGGCTTCAATTTCTATTGTACAGGCGTTGATCTCATCTGAAACCACAAGGTTGTCCAGTTTTCCGGTCTTATGGAAATAACGGGCACAGACCGTGGCCAGGTCCATAAGCGATATGGGTTTTGCCTCGCGGCCCAGGTATTTTCTCTTTTCAAGATAGTCGTTGAAAATCGCTTCCAGCGTAGCTTTAAAGTCACCGGTAAACTGAATATCAGTAAGTTCAGTTTCAAATGTAGTGTGACGGCAGTGGTCGCTCCAGTAAGTATCGAGGACCTTCAGTTCGGTTTCTGTAGGATCGCGTTTTTCGGACTGGAAATAATCCTGGATAAACTGCAGATCATCCAAACCAAATGCGAAGCCATGGTCTTGGTAGAACGCCTTTAACTCTTCTTCAGTAAAATCTATAAATCCGGAATGTGTAATAACGGGAGAAGGCTTTTCCTCTGCAGGAATCTGGAGTATTGAAAGGTCTTTTTCCTGACTTTCCACACGGTTGATCAGATGGTCTTTCACTTTATCCAAATCTGCCTCAGAAATTCCGAACAGCTCGATCACTTTTCCACTGCGGACTGTTGAAGTTTCATTGCCGGTTAGGAGCGCGATGCACTGCTGGGCAGAATCGGCGCGCTGATCGTACTGTCCCGGCAGAAATTCCGTAGCGAAATGAAGCTGTGCCGCCGGATTATTTTCGTGCAGGATATCGGTAACAGGATCCACGAAGGTGTTGTTTACAACGAGTTTGAACCCGTCCTCATCCACACCAAAAATATCGTAGATATTATACACTTTTACGTCCTGGATTTCCGGAACCACATTTTTAAGTTCGCTGTATATTTTTGGACTTTCAACATCGAAAATTCCTCTTTTTTCTACGAAGATTCTTTTTTTGTTAGACATTAGATGTCAGATTTTTAGATTTATAGATTTTGGCCGAAGCCAATGTTTTCTGTTGCAAAATGGGCTAAAGGAAGTTTTGAGTAATTGTATCCAACACACAAATTCTATCAAATTAAACTGTATGAAAACTGCTAGTAGATGTATCTTTTCTAAGCACTTTTCCCTAATCAATGATTCAGTGGCAGATCTCTACCTTTGATTCTCCAATAAATTACAATAGAAGCTACTGTTGGGCCGCCAAGCATTAAAAAGTAAATTGGTAAATATCTGGCCTGGAAAAAACTCTCACTAAAAAGATCAGTCATAGCACAAGCGAGTAAGAAAAAACCGATAAACCAGATCATTAATGAAATAACTATGGTTTTTCTCGATATGTTTTTAATCAAACTTTTCACTGCAGATAAAAAATATATTAAATTACACTTTCAAATCAGCTTTCATGCCGATAAGTCCGGCATATTTATCCAGAATTGGCTGCACTTCATTTTTAACAAACTCTTCTGTCTGAATTGGCGCGAAGCCAACAAAATTCTTAGGATCAAGAACTTCCATCAGTTTGGATTTGTCCATTTTCAGGCTGGTATCATTCAGAATGCGCTCCAGCAGGTCATTTTCCTTACCTTGCTCCTTTACTTTCTTTGAAGCTTCCATGGAATGTACGCGGATTGTTTCGTGAATTTCCTGACGGTCACCGCCGGCTTTCACCTCTTCCATGATGATATATTCAGTGGCCATAAACGGCAACTCATCCATGATATGTTTATTGATGCGGTTTTCATAAACCACGATACCGTTCATAATATTGTTCCAGATAAGAAGGATAGCGTCCACCGCCAGGAAAGACTGCGGAATAGCGAGTCTCTTGTTGGCCGAATCGTCCAAAGTCCTTTCAAACCACTGAGTTGCAGCTACCATTGCGGAGCTTGAACTCAGTGACATTACGAATTTGGACAGCGCACCAATCCGTTCGGAACGCATAGGGTTCCTTTTGTAGGCCATCGCCGATGAACCGATCTGGTTCTTCTCAAAAGGCTCTTCTATTTCCTTTAAATTCTGCAGAAGTCTAAGGTCATTGGTGAATTTATGTGCGGATTGAGCGATATTGGAAAGTAAGGCCATCACCTTTGCATCGATCTTACGGTCGTAGGTCTGACCTGAAACACCGAAAACTTTGTCAAAACCAAAACGCTTTGAAAGTTCTGTATCCAAATGCTTCACCTTAGCATAATCGCCTTCAAAAAGTTCCAGGAAACTTGCGGCAGTACCGGTAGTTCCTTTTACCCCACGGAATCTAAGCGTTTCTATAAAAAACTCAAGTTCCTCGAAATCCAGGATCAGAGACTGCAGCCATAACGTAGCACGCTTCCCCACAGTAGTAAGCTGAGCAGGCTGGTAATGCGTAAACCCAAGTGTGGGAAGGTCTTTATATTTCAGGGCAAAATCCGACAGATTTTTAATCACATTGACCATCTGCTTTCTCAGCAGGAGAAGCCCGTCTCGCATCTGGATGAGGTCGGTATTATCGCCAACAAATGCAGACGTTGCACCCAAATGGATAATTCCTTTTGCAGACGGTGCGGCATCACCATAAGTATGCACGTGAGCCATCACGTCGTGACGGAATTTCTTCTCGTATTCAGCCGCTTTTATATAATCGATATCTTCAGCATTGGCCTTCAGTTCTGCGATCTGCTCATCCGAAATCTCAAGACCCAGATCCTTCTCAATCTCTGCCAGAGCGATCCAAAGCTTACGCCAGTTTCTGAACTTATTGTTTGGGGAAAAATTGTAAAGCATTTCCGGGCTTGAATACCGCTCTTCCAGTGGATTTTTGTACGAGTCCATTCTTTCTTTTTACTTTTTATCGTCACAAAAATACGGATTTTTAGCGGAAAATTATGGCTTAAAGCATAACAAAAGGGATGAGGAAGGGACTTTTAACAGCAACTGTAATATGGTACGGAGTCCAATACGGTTGCATGTTCAGATTTGGCGTAATATTTGAGAGTGCACCTTAGTTTAAAATAGATATCATGAAAAAGATCATACTTTCCGCAGCACTGCTAATGGGCACCGGTGGTGTTCTGCTTACTTCCACACAATCCTGCATGGCTCTGGCAACTTCAGACCTGGGACTTTCTGTCATCAAGAGGGTTCTGTTGGGAGGCGTGACGCAAATGGGCAATATTTTCGGCAATAAGCAGGCTTTCCTGCAAAATGACCTGATTGTGCGTGCACTGCCCGAAAACCTTAGAAGTGTGTACAATCTACTTGAAAGGGTGGCCCCGAATTTAGCAATGCGAGGCAAGGAGTATGTGGCTGAAAGTGCTGCATATACTGTAAATATATCACAACCTATCCTTCAGAATGCAGTAAACAGTCTGAATGCGAACGATGTATCTCGGATTATGCAGGGCGGCCAGGGGATTGCCACCCAGGTTCTGCGTGAAAAAACAGAACATCAACTGATCCAGGCCATTATGCCGAAGGTGGATGAAAAACTGAATCAGTTCGGCATCGTACGGTCGATTAACACTGCTTTACAGGGTACCAATATGCTGGGTAGCCTTTTTGGCGGCCAAAGCAGTTCAACCAATCTGGGTGGTAACGGTTTAAGCAGGCTGGCATCCGAACAGATGGTAAACGGAATCTTTAACATTATTGCTGATTATGAGGAGAAAAATAAATCCAGCATGTTAGGCGCCTTCAGCGGCAGTGCAGGATCAATGAAATAATACTATCTTTAGGGTCCTTTTTCAGGACCTTTTTTCATTAATAAAATTAACAGAATGGACCCATTATACGCCGATACCAGCGGACAGAATCAGGATGAATTTTACGAGTCGCTCAAAAGCAAACTTGAAGAGAATCATAATTTCCCTGAAGATTATCTTTATAAATTCATTTTCCCGAATGACAATCTGAAACTCACGGAACTGTATCAGGTCTTCGACAAAATCAAGTACACCATTTCTACACGTGAAAGTAAGAACGGCAAATACATTGCCGCCAGCATGACCGCTTTTGTAATGGATGCCAACCAGGTGATTGACCTTTATAAGAAGGTGGCAAAAATTGACGGCGTGGTAATGCTTTAACATATGAAAATCCTGGTGACCGGGGCATCCGGACTTGTAGGCAGGCAGCTGGTACCCGAACTTCGTAAACGGGGACACTCTGTAAATATTCTGGTACGCAGAAAGCCAAAAAACCCGGATGAATTTTATTGGAATTACAAAAAACGTGAACTGGACAAAGGCGCCTTGGAGGGTGTAGAAAGTATCATTCACCTGGCTGGGGCATCTATTGGTAGAAAATGGACATACGAATACAAACAGGAGCTGATTTCCAGCCGGGTGGACAGTGCAAACTTTCTGTTTGACATTTGCACACTTGCAGATTTATCATTAAAGTCTTTCATTTCTGCCTCCGGAATCAATTATTACGGGACATTTACTTCAGACCGGATTTTGGATGAAGATTCAGATATTGCTAAGCTGGATTTCCTGAGTGATTTGTGCAGAAAATGGGAAAGTGCCGCACTGCATTTTAATAACATTGCCAGCCGAACAGTCATACTCAGAACTGCACCGGTGCTGTCGGCACGGGGAGGTACACTGGAAAAACTGAACATGATAACTGACCTTAACCTGGGCAGTGGCATAGGTAAAGGGACTCAATGGTTCAACTGGATACATCTGTATGATTTAGTCAATATGTATGTTGAAGCGGTGGAAAACACAGAGTTTAACGGTATTTACAATGCAGTGGCAGATGACATACCTACCAATAAGGAATTTATGCGGAAACTCGCTGAAGCCCGGGATAAATTTTTCCTGCCAATTAATGTTCCCGCTTTCCTGTTAAGGCTAGTAATGGGCGAGATGAGTGAAATTATCCTGGAAGGCACACGCGTAAGCAATAAAAAAATCAAATCACAGCGATTTGATTTTAAATATCCTGAACTTAATCAGGCTTTTAAGGCGCTAAACAACTAATTTACTTATCAAGGAAAAACCTAACGTTTTCCACTGGTCTTGCGACCATGGCAACAGATCCTTTTATTAAAATCGGTCTTTGCATCAGAGACGGATTCTCACTCAGTACATGTATCCACTCTTCTTCCGAAAGCTGCTTGTCTGCAAATTTCTCTTTGTAGAGAGTTTCATTTTTCCGGATAAGACCGTCAATATCTGTGTTGAGTTTCTTGAGAACGGTACGCAGTTCAAGTTCGGAGAGCGGATGTTCCATAAAATCAATTATTTCAAAAGGAACATTATTTTCGTCCAGGTGTTCCAGGATCGCCCGGGATTTGGAACAGCTGTTATTATGAAGGACTTTTATCATGGCTAGCAGTATCTAACGGTTATATATTTCTAAAAAAGGCCATGCATTTCTGTTTCGATGCGCTGCAGGATATATCCAAAATCCTCAGGTCTCTCCACAAAATCCAAATCATCAACTTCAATGATCAGTAACTTTCCCTCTTTATATCCGGAAATCCAACGCTCATACTTCTGGTTCAGCTTGGATAGATACTCTATACTGATGCTCGCTTCGTAATCCCGGCCGCGTTTATAGATCTTTTTCACCAGATTGGGAACATCTGATTTTAAATAGATCAGCAAATCCGGTGCCGAAACGAAAGAACGCATCAGGTCAAAAACCGCGGAATAATTGTTAAAGTCGCGGTCCGAGAGCAGATTCATGTCATTTAAATTTTCGGCAAAAATATGAGCATCTTCATAGATCGTCCTGTCCTGGATCACACTGCGGCCACTGTCGCGGATTTCCTTTACCTGGCGAAAGCGGCTGCCCAGAAAATAAATCTGAAGCGCGAAACTCCATTTACTCATATCGGCATAAAAATCCTCCAGATAGGGGTTATGGTCTACGTCTTCGAACTGGGTTTCCCAGCCGTAGTGTTTCGCCAGCATCGTGGTTAGTGTTGTTTTGCCTGCACCAATATTTCCTGTTACCGCAATATGCATTATTAAGGGTTGTGATTAAATGTTATAGGATATTAAAAACCAATAATATAGAAGGCGCTGAACAGCCATTGCACATTAATGGTTCCGGACGGGGTAAAGATAGAGGTTGTTGCCTTTGATTACAAAGTAACGTGTTGAGTTTTTATCCACAATCGATGCACCGGGTACGCGAAAGATTTCCAAGGTCTGTCCGTTATCTAATAAAAATACGGAATCAGCGGATATGATGTATATCCGGTCGTTTTCGCGCCGTAACCGTTTACCTTCTTCAAACGGCAGTTCAAGTATTTTTTCTGATCTCATATTATAAACGAGGAACTGATGTTGAGTAAGGATATAAATTCTGTTTTCGAAGACCAGCAGGTCGCGGACACCATCAACAGGAAGATACAGCGGAATATTAAGTACTGACCTGCCATCGCGAAAGTTGAAGCGTATCAGGCTTTTTGTACTCTCATCCAGCAACCATACAAACTGCTGATCTTCAGCATAAGCTGCCTTAATATATCCGAAGTGATTACGCAGATCTACGGTTTGGATTTCGTTGAGGTTCTGGTCATAAAAGCGAAGTACCTGTGCATTTTCGGAAAAGGTGGGAATATTAAGCGGATTCTGAACGGACTGAATCCGGAAAGGCAGCGTAAGCATCAGCCGGCCCTTCTGTAGGCCCAGTGAATCATATTTGGTAAGGCTGAAGTCCTTGTTGCGGTACAGATAGAAATTTCCGTAATCATCTGCAAAAAGTTCCTTTGTTTCCCTAAGCTGCACAGTGTCCATAGGCAATAAATGCTGCGCGTTAGCCGTGCAGCATATAAGCAAAAGGATGAACTGAAGTGCTTTTGAAAACATATCTTAATTCGGTTCCTGAACCGCCAGAGCGCTGTTATTGGACGGCGATTTCATAAATTTTTGGCCAGTTCTTACCGGTGATGAGCATATTGTTTCCTTTGAAAGCGATCCCGTTCAGGACATCATCGTCGCCGGTCGTGTGCTTTTTTGCGATTTCAGTAAAATCAAATTTGCCGGTCACCTCTCCTGTTTTTGGATTGATTTGCAGGATGATAGGCTTCTGCCAGACATTCGCATATACATAACCATTGTGGTACTCCAGTTCATTCAGGCGGTCATAGGCACTCGTATTTCCGGCTACGGCCACATACCTTACCAATTTCGAAGGATCTGAAATATCCAGAAAGTAGAGGTTCTTGGTACCGTCTGAAGCAATGAGATTTTTACCGTCGTAAGTAAGGCCCCATCCCTCGCCCATTACATTGGGGTATGGAAATTCGCCCAGCAGTTTCAGCGTCGCTTTGTCATAAATGAACCCTTTCTTATTTTGCCAGGTAAGCTGATAAACCTTATCACCTATAATGGTGCTGCCTTCAGAAAAGACATCAGCCGGCTGATCTGTGGAGGCCACAGGTGCAGTGCTTCCAAGAGGATATTTTAAAATTTTTGAAGACCCATTCTGTCCGTCGGACTCATAAACCATATTCCCTTCCAACTGGAATCCCTGTACAAAATTAGCCACATCGTGCGGATACTCTGCAACTACAGTGTAAGCAAACTGCTTTTCAGGGTTCTTGGCAAATACATTTATAGTGGCATCCTGATTTAGTACCTCGCCATTTTTCTTTTTGATATTAAACGTAACCGCGTTATCACCGAGGGTAAAAAAGTTAGGATCAACTACGAGCGCAGAAGTTTCCTTATCGCCGAAACTTATGGTTATTTCCGAGGCATTCTCCATGACTTCAGCGGGCAACTGCAGTTTATCTCCAAAATGATAACCTGTACTTTCCATCTGGAGATTGTACTCATTCAGTGTATTAAGAATTTCTTTATCCTTGTTACAGGCCGTAAGCAGTAACAGCGCAAGCACCGCAATGGCGAATTTACTTCTCATCCTATAATTTTTCTCCAAAAATAGTCATTTTAAAGGACATAAAGAGCCCAGCCGGCCAAGGCAGGTGCTGTGCATTCGTGACTGACCTGTTACACTGTCAGCAACTGATAATCAAAGCAGTAATAAAAAATATTTGAAACCGTAAGGCAGGTTATGCAGTTTTTTTTTTTAATTCTACTTAGCAATGATTGCTCTTCTTCTTGCACCACTTCATTTCATTAACCTATCAAACCATTATTATGAAACAAAATCTACTTCTTAAAGGCCTGCTTTTATTTGGAACCTGCCTTGTCATAAATTGTTCATCCCGCGACTGCGGTCCAGCGCCGGCCAAATGCGCAGAGGCTCCGCCAACCAATGAAATCTGCTCAGCTAATTTCACCAGGTGGTTTTACAATGAAGGCACCAGTAAATGTGAACAGATAACCTATACCGGGTGCTCGCAGAAGGGTTTTGAAACTTTACAGGAATGTGAAGCCTGCAAATGCAGGTAATTCCCGGAGTATCGTTTAGCTTAAATACTGTCCGCGATGGCGCGCTTCATATTGGTATAAGCCATCCTATTTCATTCACCCGTAACCAGGACATCCACCAGGTCCTGCAGAACGCGTATTGCTACAAATTGTGCAAAATCATTACGCTGAAGATGTGGCAGATAAAGTTTTTGTGTTTTTTCAAATGTTCTGGTGCGGATGGAGTAATAAGCAGTACCTACTTCATTATCGAATTCATCTGTGGATGGACCGGCAACTCCTGTGGTGGCAAGAGCAATATCTGTGTGAAATAAATTGAGGCAACCTAAACTCATTTCCTGCGCAACTTCTGCTGAAACGGTTGTTTTTTCGGAGATGGTTGTTGAAGAAACGTTCAGGATTTCGATTTTTTTGCGGTAATCGTAAGGAATGATTCCACCCAGAAAATAGGCCGAACTGCCGGGTACGGAAGTAAGAAGCCGTGCCAGTGCCCCGCCTGTACAACTTTCTGCTGTTGATAGGGTTAAAATACGGGCCAGCAGGATTTCCTTCAGGATTTCCTGAATTTCATTACCCTTCCACGAAATGACGTTTTTTCCTATCAGTGGCTGAAGTTTTTGCACTTCCGCCTCCAAATTCGCGTTCAGGACTTCCAGATCCGGCCCGTTGGAGTTGAGCCGCAGCTTGATCCTGTTGCCCACAGGCAGGTACGACAAAGAAATGGATGGCGGCAGCGCCAGTTCCCAACTTTCAATTTGTGCAGAAAGTAAACTTTCCGGAATCCCCACTACCGTAACTGTACGTGTAACCAGGTGGTTAACGGGATTTCGTTTCGCCAGGAAAGGTATAATCTTATCTGTAATAAGGGGTTTTACCTCATACGGAACGCCTGGCAGACAAAACACCAGATTACTGTCCTGCTCCATCATCATGCAGGGAGCGGTACCATTCTCATTCTGAAAAATCCGGGCGCGCGACAGTACCATAGCCTGAGGTCTGTTAAGTTCCAGGAGGTGCTCACGCTTCCGCTTAATGAAAAGTTTTTCAAGATGACTGAAGGTGGCAGCATCCAAAACCAGCTCATCATTAAAAAACTGGGCAAATGCCGTTTTGGTCCTGTCGTCCTTTGTGGGTCCCAGACCACCTGTGGTAATCACCAAATCAGCGGAATTACATGCCGTTTGAAGTGCAGCTTTTATTGTTTCCACTTTATCTGCAACGGTCAGGATCTGAATTACCGGAATCCCAATCATTTTCAGCTGGCCGGCAATGAAGCTGGAATTGGTATCTACGGTATCTCCGGAGAGTATTTCATCGCCAATGGTAATCAGAACTGCTTTCATCAAATAAAATTATGGTTCAAATTTAAAGTTTTCCCGGAATAAACGGCGTGCCAGGAAGGTGAACTGTATTTAACTAATTGTTAGAATTGCTGCTCTTGTTTCTGTTCCTGATTCTATCTTTTATTGGTTCAATTATTGTTGATGAGTGAAAATCACTTGTTGAACACTAAACTCCATAAAAATGATTACCGTAATTCCTGATGTACCCGAAAATGTAGCGGCATTTAAAGCCACCGGCGAAATCTCACAGGCCGATTTTGAAAACCTTGTTTTTCCTCATGTAGAGGCAAAGATAAATGCATTTGATGAACTGAACTATTTGCTCTTACTGGATACCGATCTGGACAACTGGACGGCCGGCGCCTGGTTTCAGGATGTCCTTTTAGGCATGAAAAACCTTACCAAATGGAACCGTGCGGCGATTGTAACCGACAATAAGGGAGTACAGAACTTCACAGACATCTTCAGCGTCCTGATGCCGGGTGAATTCCGGTCTTTCCCGAAGGAGTTTCTGCAGAATGCTGTATTCTGGTGTGCGAACGGAGATGAAGTTGACGGGGATTAATATCACAAATTGCCTATAAAACAGTTGCGCCGAAACGGAGTTTCGGCGCAACTGTTTTATGTAAACTCACAGCAACCTATTTCAGCACATGGGCCAAAAATGCTGCCATCTCCTTCCATGATTTTTCATCAGCATCGCTGTCATAGGAAATGGGAATGTTGAATCTTTTTCCGGTGGCTGTAGAAGCAGGGTTTGTAAAAGCATGGAGCGCGCCGGGATAGTTTACAAATTTGTAATCAATCTTTGCACTGTCCATCTCGCTTTTATATCCGGCAATCTCTTCCTGTGACACAAAAGTATCCGCTGCACCGTTCAAAACCAGGTATTTCACCTTATTGTTCCTGGCCCGAATTCCGGTCATAAGATTCCCGTGAAAACTCACCACTCCTTTGAAATCGGTGTAAGTCCTTCCCATATTAAGCGCCTGTGCGCCACCAAAGCAGTAACCGATTATGGCCATCCGGGTGTGGTCTGCATTTTCTGTGATAATTACCCTGTTTTTTGCGGCATCAAACATCCTCCGGGCATCAATCGGGATTCTGTAGAAGTGCGAAGATAATTTCTGTGCCTCTTCCGGCGTCTCCACCACTTTGCCCTCACCGTAATAATCTACCGCCACGGCATAATAACCGAGTTCTGCCAACTGCATTGTGCGGTCTTAAATATAGTCATTCAGTCCCCACCACTCCGGCAGCACAAATACTACAGGCAGCGGTCCCGGGAGATCAGGATTAAAAGCTGCAAATGACCTGTGAGTTATTCCATTGATTCCGTAGGAAAGTTCTTCGCTTTTTATTGAAGTTTTTTTGTCTGAAGTTGCCAGGGCAGAACTTTCAGTTGTTGTTTTCTCAGCGCATGAAAAAGTGAGGAGCGACAACAGCGCCCACAGGTAAACAGGAAATTTCATATTAAATTGTATTTAGTGAACTAAAGTTATCCATTTCCAGAATATTCCGAATAATTTTTTACACTTAAAACGATGCAAAAAAAGGCTGCTTTTTCTGCAGCCCATTATTTTTTCCTCCTTAATGAATATGCTTTTCGGCATGGTAGGAACTCCTGACCAAAGGTGAACTCTCTACATGTCTGAAGCCCAGACTTCTGGCAAAATCACCAAATTCTGCAAACTCTTCAGGTGTCACGAACTTTTTAACCGGAAGGTGTTTTTTAGTTGGCTGCAGGTACTGACCGATTGTAATGACATCCACATTGGAGTTTCTGATGTCTTCGATTGTCCGGAAAACCTCATCACGTTCTTCACCCAGGCCCAGCATCAGACCTGTTTTGGTCCGGTTTTGCCCGGCTTCCTTCAGATAACGCAGTACTTCCAGACTTCTCTCGTATTTTGCCTGTATCCGCACCTCGCGGGTAAGCCGTTTCACAGTTTCCATATTGTGTGAAATCACTTCCGGCGCCACTTCTACCAGGCGGTCAATATGCTTTGTAATTCCCTGAAAATCCGGAATAAGCGTCTCCATCGTGGTACCCGGAGAAATCCGGCGAACGGCATTCACTGTTTCGGCCCATAGTATGGAGCCCATATCCTTAAGGTCATCCCTGTCTACCGAAGTAAGCACTGCATGCTTGATCTTCATAAGTTTAATGGACCTGGCCACTTTTTCCGGTTCGTCCCAGTTTACATCCAGCGGTCTTCCGGTCTTTACGCCGCAAAAACCGCAGCTGCGCGTACAGATATTGCCCAGAATCATGAATGTGGCCGTTCCTTCGCCCCAGCACTCGCCCATATTAGGGCAGCTGCCGCTCTGGCAAATGGTGTTCAGTTTATATTTATCGACAAGGCTACGGAGTTCACGGTAATTTTTCCCTGTAGGAAGCTTTACGCGGATCCATTTAGGCTTTTGGATGGTGGTATCTACAACAGTGTCGTTCATCATTAAAAATAAAGTGCAAAATTACGAATTTAGAAATTGACTGGTCAATCCTCATACTCATTGGTTTTCAGCAGAGCCGAAAGTACTTTCTTGGCCCTCATGATCCTCACTTTTGTATTTGAAACGGTGAGGTTCAGCTCTTCGGCGATTTCCTTAATGCTTTTTTCCTCGAAAAACCTCAGACGGATTATTTCCTGATAATTAAGGTCCAGAGAGGCAATAACAGCCAGAATCTGCTTCTGCTCCTCTTCGGAAATCAGAAGTTCTTCGGGTGACCGTGCAAACTGGTCGCGGATTTCGTCGAAACTGTTTACAGCATCTTCATTTTCACGGTTTTTTCTTCGCCAAAAATCAATCACTGTATTCTGAGCAATGGTGAGAACCCAGGTCTTGAACTGGAAATTAGGATCATAGAGATCCAGCTTATTCAGGACCTTGGAGAAAACATTTACGGTAATCTCATCGGCATCAATCTCATTTCTGACTTTCTTCATCACAAAAGAAAAAACATCTACCCAAAAAAGGTTGATGAGGTGAGTCTGTGCTTTCTGGTCCTTTTGCTGTGCGCTGCGGATGAGTGTGATTAGTTGTCCGTCTTTCATTTCATGGTAAAAATACAAATTTAATAACGATGGTGTGTGACCTGTGGCAGCAAAAACATGGCCGAATTCCTTACCATTATATTTGTTATTTTTGATGAAATTACTTTCAGATGAAAACCCCGATTTTTCTGTTCATGCTGTGTTCCCTGGGTTTGGGAGCGCAGAAATATACCAAATCAGATTCGCTGAAGGGATCTGATAACGTCTACAGAAATTTCTGGGATGTTAAAAAGTATGAACTTACCGTAGAGGCTGATTTTGACAGCAGGATGGTCAGCGGAAGTAATATTATACATTTTGATGTAACTAAAAAGGTAAAAAACCCCATATTTCAGATTGATATTCAGCAGCCGATGAAAGCAGAGGTTCTTCAATCCAATTTCAAGATCATCAAGACGGAGCGCCAGAGAGACTTCCTGTGGATTCACGCGGGCGGAACTTTTGAACCTACCAAAAACTACCGGATAGAAATTTCCTATTCAGGAAGTCCTACCATAGCACCGAATGCACCCTGGGACGGGGGCTGGGTATTCAGCCGGGATGATGCCGGTATGCCGTTTATGAGTGTGGCTCAGGAAGGAATTGGCACTTCGGTGTGGCTGCCTGTTAAAGACCACTGGGCTGATGAGCCTGACAACGGGGTACGGATGAAAATCATCACCCCAAAACAACTGGTGGGTGTAGGAAACGGGCGGCTGATCAAGACGGAAACCGCAGGTGATAAGAAACACTTCACATGGGAGGTGAAAAATCCTATCAATGCGTATTCCATAGTTCCTAATATTGGGAATTATGTGAATTTCAAAGATACCTACAGTGGTGAAAAAGGTCCGTTGGACCTGGATTACTGGGTTCTGCAACAGAATCTGGCGAAAGCAAAAAAGCAGTTCACACAGGTAAAACCCATGATGCAAGCTCTGGAGTACTGGTTTGGGCCCTACCCTTTTTACGAAGACAGTTTTAAACTGGTGGAAAGTCCCTATCTGGGCATGGAACACCAGAGTAATGTGGCATATGGGAATAGCTATGGTAACGGTTATTTGGGCAGAGACTTATCAGGAACGGGAGTCGGTTTGAAATGGGATTTCATCATCATCCACGAAAGTGGACATGAATGGTTTGCCAATAGTATTACAGCCAAAGATAAAGCGGACATGTGGATTCATGAAGCGTTCACCTCCTATTCTGAAACGCTTTTTACCGAAAATTTCCTGAACCGAAGTGATGCCGACAAATACGTAGTGGGAACAAGACAGAACATTCAAAATGACCTGCCTGTAATTGGCGATTACGGCGTAAGGAATACGGGCAGCAGCGATATGTATTTTAAGGGTGCCAATATGCTGCACACCATCCGGACAATAATTAATGATGATGTAAAGTTCCGCAGTATCCTGCGTGGACTAAATAAAAACTTTTACCATCAAACGGTAACCACAGGGCAGATTGAGAGTTATATCACTGAAAAATCCGGTCTGGACCTCAGTACGGTTTTCGACCAATACCTGCGCACCACTAAAATACCGGCTTTAGTTTACCGACAGAAAGGAAAGATGCTGGAATTCCGTTATGAAAATGCGGTGAAAGACCTGCAATTACCGTTAAGGATCAACGGGAATCAGCTGATCTTACCTAACGAAAAATGGCAGCAGGTTGAACTGAACTCTTCAGTTCCGGTTACCTTCGATAGAAATTATTATGTGGAGTACCGAAAAGCAGACTGATTTCTATTTACGTAGAATTACCCGAAAGGTGGTTCCCTTACCCAGGTCAGTTTGCGGAATCCGGATATCCCCGCGGTGGTATTCCTTTACCACGCGTTTTGCAAGACTAAGTCCCAGCCCCCAACCTCTCTTCTTGGTTGAATATCCCGGCTTGAAAACATTGGCAGCCTGTCGTGCGGTGAGTCCGCAACCGGTATCGCGGAAGTCCACGATGATGTTGCGGCCGCGCTCATAGGCAAGAATCTCAAGCTTTCCCTGTCCCTTCATCGCGTCAACAGCGTTTTTAACCAGATTTTCAATGACCCAGCTCAGCAGAATGCGGTTATGGGGAATGATAATCTGACGCGCAGGGAGGTTAAGTGTAAAATCAATCTTGCCGGAAATGCGTTTTTTCAAATAATCATAGTTCTGCTGGATGGTCTCGGAAAGGTTCATATCGTTCAGCTCCGGAACCGAGCCAATTTTTGAAAAGCGCTCTGAAATAGTCATTAAGCGGTTCACGTCTTTTTCAATCTCAGCGGCTTCCTGGGAATTGGGATTATCCATCCGCATAATTTCGACCCAGCCAATCATTGACGAGAGCGGAGTACCGATCTGATGTGCGGTTTCCTTGGCGAGGCCTGCCCACAGGAATCCTTCATCTGTTTTCTTAATCGTACGCAGAAACCAGAAGGAGAAAAGCAGATAAGCAAATATGAAAAGACCAAGCAAATAAGGTGACCACCGCAAATCGTTGAGCAAACGCGAATTGTCATAATAAACAAACTGGTTATTTCCGTCCGGAAACTTGAGTTCGATGGGCGGATAGGTTTTACCCATGTTTTTTGCAAGTTTTACTAATGCAGATGCACTGTTTTCGATTTCTTTCGGTATGTTTTTGTGAAACATTGGCCTGTCTTGTATATCAAGAATGATCACAGGAATTGTATTATTTGTAGTCGTTATCTTCAGTGCTAAATCCTGGGATGAAGGATCCGGAGCGGTAACCTCCTGCTGATACTTTATGGCACTCGCTAATAAATCAATCCTTTTGATCTCTTCCTTACGCAAGTAATCAATCAGCATTACGGACGAGATCACGATTGCCGAGGTCACTATGGTGAGTAACCCAAAGACAAACCACTGGTTGAGCCTGGAAAGAAAAGGTCTTTTCAAGAATTTTCTATTTTAAAACGTTTAAAACTTTGTAAAGGGCATCACTTACACTTCCACCCTGATAATTGTTGATGATAATGGAATATACATATTTATTGCCGTTAGTTGATGTGTGATAGCCTGCAAAGGATTTAATGTTTCTGATGGTGCCACTCTTCATCTTCATACCGTTCTGCTCTGGAAAACCATCAAAATAGCTGCTGAACCAGGGTTGTTTTCGGGACCAGAGCAAAGCCTGAACCTCGGCCCGGGCAGAAACGTAATTCTGGGGAGACAGGCCACTGCCGTCGGCGAAATTAATCATCGCCCCATTAATTCCTTTGTTCTTCCAAAAATCCTTCATGAAATCAATTCCCTCATCAAAGCTTCCCACACCTCTTTTCTCTTTTGCCATGGTCTTCACCAGGGTTTCGCCGTACAGGTTTACACTTTTTTTCAGGAACCAGTAAACGATCTTATCAAGCGTTGGCGACTGCCATGTAAAAAACACGTTTGATTCCGGTGCTTTCTGAATTTTGAGCCCATTAATAAGTTGACTGCTGTTGGTGATAACATTGCCGGTTAAGGAGATTCCGCTTGCACTGAGCCAGGATTTTATCTCCATGCCCAACTGCAGGGGTGGATTGGGAAGTGAGCCCGAAACCGTGATCGCTTTAGCCGGTAAGGTACCGTTTATCAGGGCTACCTCGGAGTGCGGTGCGGTGAAAATAAGACTTTGGTCTGAAGATCCGGCCACCTTTACCTCATTGACCCACTTCAAATTGTGGAGCGGAATATTAAAATCTTTTATTGCGCCATTCCGGAGATTTACATCAAACTGGTTTTCGCGCCAGTTTACACTCCAGACGCCTGCACCGTAATAGTTTCCCATATCATCCCAGGGCCAGCCACCGGGAACGGTTTGAAAATCAAAATAAGTATCATCAATGATTAAATCGCCGGCAATGCTGCTAATTCCCTGTTTTTTCAGCGCCTCGATAAGCTGGCGGCGGAAATCTTCCGGTTTATGACCATCGTAGCGCCAGCTGCCCAGGGTTGGATCTCCGTTGGAGCTTACAAACAGATTGCCGTCAAGTTTACCGGAACTAACAGTTCCGGAATAGGAGGCTGTTGTTTTATAGGTGTAGTTTTTACCTAAAGTTTCCAGCGCAGCTGCAGCCGTAAAGATTTTCTGGGTTGAGGCGGTGGACAGTCCTTTATTTCCCTGATATTCATAAATGAACTTGCCGTTTTCATCAGCCACATAAAAAGACAGGTTCGCTGAATAGGCTGCCGGCGATTCCATCAGATTTTTTGTAGCTGCATCCAGTTTCTGCGGTATTTCCTGCGCATAAAAAACCTGGCTGCCCAACACAGCGGCAGCAAGAAGGTGATTCTTTTGAAGACTAATCATAGTCAAATATAGTAAAAGCGGTGTCAATATCAGTTGATCCTTGATCTGTGCAAATGAAAAACCCCTCCAGCCGCAGAGGCTGAAAGGGTTTTCTGATAAATTTTGAGGCATTAATTTACACTAACAACCTCAGTAATTTCTGGTGCATACTGTTTAATTGTATTTTCGACACCCAATTTCATTGTCGAAAAGCTCATGGGACAGCCGTTGCAGTTTCCCTGAAGTTTAACGATCACCTTGCTGCCTTCCACATCAATCAGCTCTATGTCTCCCCCATCCTTGTTCAGGAAGGGACGTATGCTCTCCAGTGCTTCAAGTACCTTGGTTACAGTGGCTTCGTGTACGATATTACTTTCCATATTTTGTGTCGGGGTGGTGTGCTGTCTCCAGACCATCACTCGCTTGTTATTTTGCTTTTGGTGAACAACCGGCCATTGTTGTGATCTTCACGGCCTCTGTAGGCGGAAGGCTTTTATTTCTTTCCACCAGACTTTCAATCATACTTTTGGCGGTTTCAACGTAGATATCTGCAATCTTAGAATTTTCCTGCAATGCGGCCGGACGGCCTACATCACCGGCCTCACGTATACTTTGAATCAGAGGTATCTCTCCCAGTACCGGGATACCTATATCTTCTGCAAGGTATTGGGCACCCTGTTTCCCGAAGATGTAATACCTGTTCTCAGGAAGCTCCTCGGGTGTAAAATAGGCCATATTCTCTATCAAACCGAGAACAGGAATATTAATACTTTCCATCTGGAACATGGCGATACCCTTACGCACGTCGGCCAGAGCCACATGCTGCGGCGTACTAACAATCACTGCTCCTGTTACAGGTACTTCCTGGATGATGGAAAGATGGATATCTCCGGTTCCCGGTGGAAGGTCAATCAGCAGAAAATCCAGTTCGCCCCAATGGGCATCACGGATCATTTGGTTAAGTGCTTTCGAAGCCATTGGCCCACGCCAAACCACTGCCTGGTTGGCTCCGGAAAAATATCCGATGGACAGCATCTTTACGCCGTAATTTTCCACAGGCTGCATCAGGTTTTTACCGTCTACCTCCACTGAAAGTGGTTTTGCACCTTCAGTATCAAGCATTGTTGGAACCGATGGACCATAAATATCAGCATCTAAAAGACCAACTTTGAAGCCCATGTTTGCCAATGTAACTGCCAGGTTAGCGGCAACTGTTGATTTACCCACGCCTCCTTTTCCGGAAGCAATAGCGATGATATTCTGAATTCCGGGAATCTGCTTTCCTTTGATCTGATTCTGCTGAACTTCCGTAGGGTCAGGTGAAACAATCTTTAACTTCAGCACGACATCCTCTCCAAACTGAGATGCAAAAGCCTGCTTCATAGCCACTTCCAGTTTTTTCTTTTCGTGCATTGCCGGCGAGTGCGCGGTCATATCTATATACACCTCATTGCCCATAACCTGAAGGTTATTCACGAGGTCTTCTACTTCAATCTCTTTCAGGAAATCCTGAACGTTTGCTTTCTTCAACATAATATAATCTGAATATTGAACCGCAAAGTTACGGAATAAACGCCAATTTAGACTTAATAAAAATAAGGATTTCCATCCAACCTAACCGATGTCATGTGACCGCAGGAAAGTGAGGCAAAAAAAAGATGCTAAGTTGCTGGATAAGCTGATCAACATCACTCCTCCTCAAAGTTCAGTGCTGCCTGCTGGTCAAACTCACCTTCCCATTTGGCAATGACTACAGACGCAAGACAGTTTCCGATCACATTAACAGAGGTACGGCCCATATCCATCAGTTCATCAATTCCCAGGATGGCTGCTATGATGAATACCGGCAAACCGAACTGGTCGGCAGTGGCGATCAGGATAATTAAAGAAGCTCTTGGAATCGCGGCCACACCTTTACTGGTGATCATAAGCGTAAGGCAAATGAGCAGCTGCTGACCGAAGGTAAGATGCATCCCGGCAGCCTGCGCAACAAAAATGGACGCTAATGACAGGTAAAGCGTGGTTCCGTCCAGGTTGAAGGAATAACCGGTGGGAACGACAAAGGATACGATTTTCCGGGGAACTCCGAATTTCTCCATATTCTGCATTACCACAGGCAGCGCCGCATCGGAACTTGTAGTTGCGAAAGCAATGGAAACCGGCTCCTTAATAGCCTGTATAAACTTTTTGATTGGCACCTTCATATAGAGCGCAATAGGCAGGAGTACCAGCAGCAGGAAGGCAATCAGTGCGCAGTAGAGCGTAAGCAGGAGCATAAAGAGATACTTCAGGATGTCAATACCCATATGTCCTACGGTGTATGCCATGGCGGCACCCACACCAATCGGCGCAAAATACATGATAATGTGCGTGTACTTGAACATTGTTTCCGCCAGACTGTCCACGAAATCCACCATCGGTCTTTTTTTGCGTTCCGGTAACTGAGCCAGCCCGATACCGAAGATCACCGCAAATACAACAATCTGAAGAACCTGATTATCGTAAATTGATTTGATGATGTTCTCAGGAAATACATCACGAAAGAAAGCGGTTGTCTTGAAAAGCCAGTGGTTATGCTCCGGAATGGCTTCCAGAGCACGCTGATCTGCTTCCTTAACCGCTGAAGCCGTGGGGAGATCATGGTGAGGAATTTTGGAAGCGTCGATTCCCACACCGGCCTGCGATATATTAATGGCTGCAAGACCGATGAAGAGGGCGATAGTAGTTGCAGTATAAAAGTAAAGTAATGATTTCCAAGCCATTCGCCCCACCTGCTTAAGATCGGAATGACCTGCAATTCCATAAACAAGGGTTGCAAAGAGTATTGGTCCTACAATGGTCTTTACCAGCCTGATAAAGCCCTGGCTCAGAGGTTGCAGAGAAAGCGCCACACCGGGGTAATCCCGTCCCACAATCACACCTATTACAATACTTACCAGGATCCATGTTGTAAGGTTTTTTCTCTGTATTGCATAAGTAACCATTCCCAATACAAAAAGCAGGTGCCCAAAAACAAGATAGTCGGGGGGAAGAGGGTTTAACAGATTAATTCCATGAAGCAGTACGGCAACCGTAAGTGTAAAATAAGGAAATATCCTCAGGAGTGTAGGACTCATATAATTTTTATAACAGCTACAAATATATAATTTTTCATCAGAGTGTTAACAAACATTAAATTGCCCTGCGCCTCAGCCGGCATGACAGGACCCCGCAAAGCAACAGTTCGGAACTACGACCTTAAAATTTAAGAAACATTTAGCCTTTAGCTGAAACAACAATCAGATAAGTATTACTAAATTTGAGATCATTAATTCTTAACATTAAATAAAATACTATGAAAAAAACATTTGCGATGGCTGCCATGGCGCTGGCTATATCTTTCGGTTCAGTTTCCTGTAAGAAGAAAGTTTCCGATGCAGAACTTACGACCCAGGCAACAACAGTGGTTACCAGCAACCCGGGTGCAACTGTAGAAGTTAAGGACGGTACGGCCCATTTGAGCGGGACTTTCCCGGATGAAGCTTCCCGCGACGCGATGATCAGCCAGCTGAAAGCGATTCCCGGAATTAAGGATGTAATGGATATGACCCGTATTGAAGCACCTGTAGTTGAAACGGTGTCTGCAGTTGATCCGGCAGTTCAGCAGAAAGTTCAGGATGCGGTAAAGGATTTCCCGTCTGTTAAAGTAGAGGTTGTGAACGGAGAACTGACCCTTACAGGTGATGTATCGCCTGCTCAGGCCAGGAAGATTAAAGAATCGGTAGATGCGCTTCAGGCAGGGAAAGTAAATTACAACTATAACGTTAAATAAGAAAAAATATGAGCGCATTACAGGACAAATATGCCGGTGTAATCTCAGCAGCACAAGCGGCGGGAATTTCAGGTTTACAGGTACGCGAGCAGGACGGTATACTTTATGTTTCGGGTTCGGCAGGCAGCACCGCTGCCAAAGATGCGGTATGGAACGCCTTGGGGGCCATAGATACCACCTATTCTGCATCAGACATCAATATTGATGTCCAGGTTACAGGCTTTGCATCCGGAGCCAACCTTACAGTAAACACCGAAGAGTCCAGCCTGAACATCAGACAGGAACCATCTACCGAGGCAGCGATCATCGGGAAGGCTTCCAAAGGTGAGTCAGTGACGCTTGTGGAGCAGTCTTCAGATGACTGGTGGAAGATCAGGACCTCGTCCGGCGAGGAGGGCTATGCTTACGCGCGTTATCTTAAGGCATAACGTCAACCTAATAAATACCCTGGAATCCCCGAATTTTCGGGGATTTCTTATTTTTCGATCGTGCGGAAGGTAAGATTGATTCGCGGGCTGGATATCTTTTTGGTCGGAGGTAAACGGTGCAACCAAAAACTCTGGGTCTGGTCTTTCATTACCAATAAACTACCATGTTCGAGAACCAACTCGACTTTCTGGCTGGTGGTTTTATGTTTGAATGAAAATTTCCTTTCAGCACCCAAAGTCAGGGAGGCAATCGCGCCGTTTTTCTTAAGGTCCTTCTCGCCGTCGCTGTGATAGGCCATGCCTTCTTCGCCACTGTGATAAAGGTTCAGCAGGCAGGAATTAAATGTTTCACCGGTTTTCTGTTCCGCAATTTTTTTCAGCTCCAGAAGATCATCGGTCCAGGGCAATGCAGTTTTTGTAGATTTGGAATAGGTATATTCAAAACCCTCATCACCATACCAGGCAACCTTCCTTTTGGTGAAGATTTTTTTGCCAAAAATGACGGCTTCATCATTTTTCCATACAATTCCTGTCAGCAATTTTTCATAATATTCATCTGCCTGCGCGCGATCCAGTACTTTGCCAAAATAAAGTACTGTACCGTCTTGCGGCAGCAGATTTTTTTCCGGGTAAAAATTATCCTCAAACAGATTCAACATCATTCAGCAAATAAATATAAAAATAAAAACTTCCCGGAAGCCCGGAAAGTTTTAGGTGCACTATTTTAGAAATTTCTATTTATTCAGATGATAGTAAGCCAGCATCTTATAGTAGAGTTTGGCCGCCAGGAAAGCGGTTGGTTTTGGCATGGGCGAATCCATAAGCTCTACAATATCGAAAGCCACTACATTGCATTTTTCAAACACTTTTTTAAGCAGTTCCAAAGTTGGGTACCACTGCAGGCCACCAGGTTCCGGTGTTCCTGTGGAAGGAGCGATCGAAGGATCGAAAGCGTCCAGGTCAATGGTGATGTATACATTACCGGAAAGCTTGGCCAGAACATCATCTATCCAGTTGGGATTAGTGGCGATCTCGTGCGCCCAGAAACACTGACCTTCCGGTACATACTGCATTTCCTCAGCATCGCAGGAGCGGATCCCAACCTGCACCAGATTCAGTTTCTGAGAAGCTTCAAAAACCGCACAGGCATGATTGGAGGTGGAGCCGTGAAACTCAGGTCTTAAATCTGTATGCGCATCCAGCTGCAGAACCGTTAGGTTCTCGTACTTCTCTCCTACCGCACGGATGGAGCCGATGGAAACCGAATGTTCGCCGCCAAAAAGTGTGAACAGTTTGCCATCATTCTTAATCAGCTCTTTGGTTTTCTGATAAACGGCGTCAGTCATTGCCTCCGGAGAAGAATTTTCAGAAATCTCACCCGCCAGATATACCCCTTCCAGGTAAGGCTCGGTGCCAGTTTCAATATCGTAGAGTTCCATATTTTCGGAGGCATCCAGGAAAAGCTCGGGTCCTTTGTCGGCACCCTTGCCCCAGGTTGAAGTTCCGTCATAAGGTACGGTCACAAGCATTACCTTTGAGTTTTCCAGAGTTGCGTTTTCTTCCGGGATTGCGGCGTATGTTCTCATTGATGTTAGTCTTTTTTAATTTGTTTTTTTCGGATTTCAAAGATAATAAAATTGCGGTCACTGGCAGCCGTTCGTGGTGACTGTTGCCGGATATACATTATGCCGTAGGCTTCGTTCCCTATTATTTTAATAGTTTTGCAAAAAAAATTGCAATGCCTTTAAAAGCTGTTTTATTTGATATGGACGGTGTTATTGTGGACACGGAACCCCTGCACAGGAAAGCCTATTTCCGGATGTTTGAGGATTTCGGAATCGATGTTTCGGAGGAACTCTTTACCACCTTTACGGGAGCATCTACAAAAAGGGTTTGCACCACACTCATTGACACGTTCGGGCTGGAAGCCGACCATGAAGATCTGGCACGGATAAAAAGACATCATTTCAAAAACTATTTTGATACCGACCCGGATTTCGACCTGATCCCGGGCGTAAAAAGCCTGATTGAGAACTATTACGAAAACGGTGTGAAGCTGGTACTGGCTTCATCGGCACATATGAATACCATCAACTGGGTGTTTGAGAAATTTGAGCTTGAACCCTACTTTATCGGGAAAATTTCCGGTGCTGACTTACAGGAATCCAAACCGCACCCAGAGATCTTTGAGCTCGCTGCCGAAATGGCCGGGGAACCCAGAGAACACTGCATGGTGATTGAAGACTCAACAAACGGGATTGAGGCGGCGCATTCGGCGGGAATTTTCTGTACTGCTTACCAAAGCGCACATTCAAAAAATCAGGATTATACCAAAGCCAATCTGTCGGTTTTCGATTTCTCGGATATTGAATTTGAGAAGGTGAAGAAGTATTTTTAGAGTCTATTAACTGATTTGCTGCATTGGCTATAGTACTTATCCGGCCAATTAGACTTCGGTAACAGCAGTAAATTTATACGCGTTGGCATGTCATTCCGGAGGAATCTAAACCGGGCAAGGAGTAATTCGTTGAGATTCCTGCGGAATGACAAACAGGCTGTTGACAATAGGTATGGTATAATTTGTTCAAAAAGAACAATTTTAAGCAAACCTGATTGCGTCGTCGGTCTTTCCGGAGGAATCTAAACCGAGCAAGGAGTAATTCGTAAAGATTCCTGCGGAATGACAACCAGGCGCACAAAGTGAAGAGAAGACTCCCAGCTCCGATTGCAGCGAATGACAAGGAGACTGCTGTCTGGATGTGAGTGTAATGCGATCAAAGCGCAACGAAACGGACATTAAGTTATTTCTATGACTTCTGTCATTCCGCAGGAATCTAAACCGAGCAAGGAGTAATTCGTAGAGATTCCTGCGGAATGACAAACAGGCGCACAAAGTGAAAGCAGACTACCAGCCCCGATGCAGCGTAAAGACAAAGAAACTCCTATATGGATACTTGTTATTAAACGATAAAAGGGCAGTTTATAGGGGGTATTTCTATTAGGATTTTCTTTGTTGTAATGTCGATAGTCTATTGCTGTTGATTGATCCAACTGTGAAATTATTGCCATTGACCAAATATTCCCGTTTAAATAAAAGGATCTTATTTCAAATTTCTTTTCTATTAAATTTTGAAAAAGAGTTGGATAGAATGTGAAATCCAAGTTTTGGTCTAAAAACTGTTGTGTAGGACCAACCTGAAACATTGTCAGAAAGGTCAACTGTACCATTTCCGTTAATTGTTTTCGTTACAAAATCTCCCATTTCAAGCCCGTCTGTGGAATTTGATAGAAAATACTGCGGAACTGACAAACCAATTTTTTCAGCATATTCTAATACAATCAGCTTATTAACAGTTGACTTTGATTCCTTGTTTATTGTTTTCACTTGTTCCAACTTGTACAATATGTAATCCTTTATCCAAAATTGGGTTTCAAACATATAATCGTTCAAACCTGCATTATCGTACTCCAAATATTTTATTTTTAGCCCACCTCTTCTGAACCAAACGCTTGTGATTTCGTCAATAAAAAAGCAATTACTGCGACTAACAAGTTTTAGCCTCCTATTTTCTACTTGTATTTCAAAAATTTCATCGTCATTAATCCGGATAAATGCTTTGTTATAATAAAGAAACCATTGAATAACCTTGTTAGTAGTTTGATCATTTTTTTCAGAAAAAATCAAAACCATATTCTATTTGTTTTTAAGGTTTTCATAGGACAAGGTAGGTAGTCCGATTTTTTTTCTATTTGAATTGATCCTTATAGTATCAATTTGACTACCGCTCAAGTAACCGTACTCACTTGGTTTTCGGTTAGTGTTATTATGCTTATCAATAAATAAAGCATAGGTTAGCGGGTCTAATTCGCCATTTTTTAGAAAAGTATAAAGTTTAGCCTTGAAAGTTTCATAGTTCTTCCCATAATTCATATGCATTAGAACTGCTGTTAAATTAAGGTTTTCCCGCTTTGGACCCTCACCTCCAATTTTGTCATACCCTGGAAATCCCTCATTATTGAAAATTCTTAATAGAGATTTCTCATTCATACTGTCGTTCTTGATAAGTGTTTTGTTTATGGAACGATTGTTCTCCTGATCTCTTTCTTTAATTACAATTATGCTATCGCGTAATCGAACTTTAATTTTCTTTCTTGAGTGGGTAATTATTTTCTCAATGTCATCATCATCTATTAAATATGCTTTATAAATTACATTCAGTAAGCTATCATCACTTTTATACGTTAAATACCCGGCTTGAGACTTCAGATAGGTGATTAAAGATTTTCGACCACCAAAATCGTTATGTGTAAGATATCCTGATTTTAGGTAGTTTTTGTATGAATCATAAAAATCATTGCCTAAAACTGGATGTTTTTTATAGACACTTCTATACAAAAGAAATGCATCCTCTTTACTCCCAGAGTAGTGAAATAAACTGTCTGCTTTATAAATGGAGGGATAATAATCATTTAGATAATCCATTTTGTCAGTGTTCCTGGCAGCACAAGACAACATTACCATGCAACTGCCAACTAATACAATATTTTTTATTTTCATATGTAAAAAAAGCTGACTGAATTAACAATCAGCTTTATTTTTTCTAAGATTTTCATTAACCACCAATAATCGAGCAGGGTCTCATTTTTTTGTTATCATCTGAAAATTGTACATGATCCGGGGTATTGCCATCTACACCACAGGTTTGTTCATTCGTCCAAGTTTCCTCTACGATATCACCGCCAGATATTTTACTCAAATTTTGCAGTTTTTTGTTTTCCAAAGAAGAAAACCCTTTCTGAATTGAATTTAATTTTTTCATAATAAAATGTTTTAAAAAATTGTTTTGTGTCATTATTGACAAATCAAAGCTAAAAAAGAATTTTCAAACTAAATGTAGTAATTAATTCACAAAGCATGTGGTGTTTTTAGGACATTTTATATATTTGTGAAAAATATACACTTATGACTGTCGGTAGAACACTTAGAGTTCTGCGAACCAAAACAAATTACTCACAACAAGCTGTCGCTGATTTTATAGGGGTTGGTAGAAAAACATACATCAATTGGTAAAAGGAAACCAGTGGTATTAAATCGGAATATATCCCAAGATTAGCCGAAAAATTTGGAGTGGAAATCAAAGATCTTTTTGAAGAATCAGGACAGACAAATATTTCACAATAGTTCAGTGACAGCACATTCAATAACAGCGTGATGGTTATGATGTTTACTGATAAGAAAATGATGGGAGAAGTTTTAAAAGTGCTGAAGCAGGAAAAATAGCTATTATCATTATCGTTCTACGCAGCCAAATTGCAGCGTAAAGCGGGACGACAAATGAAAAGGAGCAACCCGCGTGTTGCTCCTAATCTTAATATCCTAAAAGTTTCAAAACCTCCTCCGGCTGCTGCTCCTCGCGGAAGACTTCGTACGTAAAATTGCCGTCTTCATCCTTGTTGATTAAAATATGCTTTGGCTGCGGCATCAGACAGTGGTGAACTCCGCCGTAACCTCCGATGGTTTCCTGATAAGCTCCCGTATGGAAAAATCCGATATACATGGGCTTGGTCTCACTGAAGACCGGCAGGTAAATGGCATTGGTATGCTGCTCGGAGTTGTAATAATCATCCGAATCACACGTGAGTCCACCCAGAAATACACGCTCATAGGTATCGTCCCAACGGTTAAGCGGCAGCATAATAAACTTACGAGAGATAGCCCAGGTATCAGGAAGTGTAGTCATGAAGCTGGAATCGATCATATTCCATTTCTCACGGTCGTTCTGTCTTTTCTGTGAAATCACCTTGTACAGATGTCCACCGCTTTCACCTACCGTAAAGGAGCCGAATTCCGTGTAGATATGCGGTTCTTCCACCCCTTCTTCCTCACAGAATTTCTTGATTTGAGAAACGATTTCATTCACCATATACTGGTAATCATAATCGAAGTTGAGTGAGGTTTTGATGGGGAAACCGCCACCGATGTTAAGTGAATCGACTTCAGGCGCAATTTTCTTGAGTCTGGCATATACCCGCAGACATTTATACAGTTCGTTCCAGTAATAGGCAGTATCCTTAATTCCGGTATTAATGAAAAAGTGCAGCATCTTGAGCCTGGCATTGGGATGCTCAGCAATTTTCTGGCTGTAATAAGGAATAATGTCCTTGTAGCCAATTCCCAGCCGCGAGGTGTAGAACTCAAATTTAGGCTCTTCTTCCGAAGCGATGCGGATGCCTATGTTAAAAGTGGTATCGATGCTTTCGGTAAGCTTGTCCAGTTCGCGGTAATTGTCCAGTATAGGAATGATGTTCTGGAAACCGTTGTTGATGAGGTCTGAGATCTTTGCCAGGTAATCATCGGTTTTAAAACCGTTACAGATAACCTCTACATCCTTGCCGTACTTACCTTTGTTGTACAGCGAACGGATAATGTCCATATCGTAGGCAGATGAAGTCTCCAGTGAAATATCATTCTTCAGGGCTTCCTCTACAACAAATGCAAACTGGCTGGATTTGGTACAGTAACAGTATACATAGCCTTTCTTATAATCATTTTTTTCAATAGCTTCCTTAAACCAGCCTTTTGCCCGCTGGATATTGGTAGATATCTTGGGCAAATAATTAAATTTCAGCGGGGTACCAAACTCCTCAACAATATCCATCAGCGGAATATCGTGAAACTGCAGACTGTTCTCAACCACGTTGAATTCTTCAGTTGGGAAATAAAGGGTCTGGTCAATAAGTTCTGAATATTTAATTTTCATTATATGCTGTCGGTTTATGGAATTACAAAATGCAAATGTGGTAAAAAAAGTTGATTTTTAAGAACAATCGGCTCAGTTATCCGTCAGCGCTGCCGGCTGAAATACCGGTTGCCAGGCCGACGAACAGTACCAGCGCGCCACTTTCAAATTTTATTTCAACCAAATCGTCTGCGGCGTGGTTTCTTGTGCCGATGCGGTCGGTAATCATCAGTTTTTCTTCGTTCAGAGGCCATCTCAATCCTTTTGTAGTGATCTGGTTTGCTTCGGGATAGGGGTATAGCGAGACCAGACGGTCTTTTATGCCGTTGAGCACTGTGTATTCGTCCGCAAAAAAGTAACTGGAAAATTCATCATAAAAGGTAATTTTTACCCGGTCTTTGAAGAGGTAAGCTACATGCAGATTTCCGAGAAAGTGGTCCATTTCGCCACCACTGCCGCCGTACACATCAACTTTTTGAATTCCGCGTTCCAGCAGAATCTCCAGCGATTTCTGAAAATCCGTTTTGTCCTGATCCGGTGTATGGATGAATCTCTGACTGTAAATTTCTTCGTCGCTGCCCGTATGACTGTCAAAATCACCTGAAATAAAGTCCAGCAGGTTCAAAGCAAAACCCTTTTCTTTCAGATAATGAAAGGCACCATCAGAGCAGGCAACCATATCGTACGCAGCAGTTTCCGGCAATTGCTTAGGTGGAACACCGTTGATGAAAAGAAGTGCGCGATTCATTTATTGGCCGCGGTCGTTGGGATTCCAGTATTCTTCCGGCTCACCCTGAATTTTGGATACATATCTGGCCAAAACAAAAAGATAATCCGACAGGCGGTTCAGGTACTTGATGAGTTCCGGTCTTACCTCTTCGTGCTCATTAAGGAACACCAGACTGCGCTCAGCCCGGCGGCAAACCGTACGGCAAATATGCAGCGAGGTCGCACCTTTACCACCACCCGGAAGTATGAAATACTGCAATGGCTCCAGAGCAGTTTCAAATTCATCCATCCACTGCTCCAGTTCTTCAATTTCTGTTTCAGAAATCATCAAAGAGAGTCTTGACTTTCCGTTAGCCAGCGTAAGTTTATCAGTTGGCGTGGCCGATTCTGACCCTACCGTAAAAAGGTCGAACTGAATTTTCTTAAGCTGATAGAGGATACCTTCGTCCGTTATCTCAGCTTTGGCAAAGCCTATAAATGAGTTCAGCTCGTCTATTGTCCCATAAGATTCAACCCGCGCTGAAGCTTTGGAAACGCGTGTCCCGCCGTATAGGGAGGTTTCGCCTTTATCACCGGTCTTCGTATAAATTTTCATACCCAAAGATAAAGTTTTAAAATGGAAATCTTAAGTTGATAGCCTACTTCATTACCTCCACGAAATGCCATACCGTCTGGTCCTTGGGATGATAAATGACGGTGCTGGAGTTTGGAAAACGGCTTATTTTATAATATTCTATTGTTTTATCGGTCCTGAGTTCATTCAGAAAGGAAACATTAACCAATTCACCGGGGATGAATTTTTCAACAAAAGCAATCTTTTCGATGATGGATCCTCCATCAACTTTCTTATACTCTTTGGAAGACCGGCTTTCATCGGTTGTTGGCTGTTCTGTAAGCGACTGCAACAGTAGTTCCTTCTCCGGAGTTTTATACTTAAAGACATAATATGGCGAGCCACTGGGTGTTACAATCTTTTTGCCGGTTATTGGACTCAGTTGCAGGTCATTTGATCCTATAAACACACTGTCAAAAGCGACATCCTCTGCCTTCACTACCCTGCTCACCTGTTCGGTGATGGTTTGGTGCACGGTCTCCATGGCTTTCTGCTGAACCTGCTCCTTAGTATCTGTTACAATAGTCGTTACACTTTCCTCAATTTTCTGGCAGGAAAACAGCATCATTGCACCTGCAGCCAGCACCGCGTTCGTATTAAATATTTTCATGTCTGGATTAAACGTAATTTTCAGTCTTTTATTGATTATCGCGGAAGGAACTCACCAGTTTATCAAGATTGAGGCTTCGGGCTGAGGCATCAAAGATCTCGCGGTAGGTTCCGTTCATGTTCACCAGCTGCTCATGATTACCACTTTCAACCACTTTCCCCTTTTTCATCACATAAATCGTATCACTGTCCAGAATCTGCGAGAGTGAATGGGAAATTATGATCACCGTCCTGCCCTCCTTAATCGCATCGAGTGAATTTTTGATCTGTTCGGTGGCAATGGCGTCCAGGCTGGCTGTTGGTTCGTCCAGGAAAATAATTGGCGGATCCTTCAGGAATAGCCGGGCGATGGCGATGCGTTGCTGCTGTCCGCCGGACAGCTGCGTTGCGTCATGTTGATAACCTTGCGGCAAATCCATAATCTGGTCATGCAGGTAGGCTTTTCTGGCAGCAGTTTCAATCTCTTCAAAAGTGGCCTCCATATTACCATAACGGATGTTATCTTCAATGCTTCCCTGGAAAATATGGTTGCGCTGCAGCACCAAACCAATATCGCCGCGAAGAAATGAATTTTCATACTGATTCAGGTTAATGTTATCGAGCGTAATATTCCCCGAATCCGGCAAATAGAACTTACAGAGCAGATTGATCACTGTTGATTTTCCTGCGCCGCTTAAACCTACCAGTGCCGTTGTTTTGCCGTTTTCAATACGCATTGAAACATTATTCAAAGCCTTTGTACCGTTGGGATAACTGAAATCTACATTTTTCAGTTCAAAATTGCCTGAGATATCACTGTCGATATGTGTTCCGTTGGGCTCGGTTTCATCATCAGCATTTAAAATGTCGAAATATCCTTCAGCATATATGAAGGCATCATTCATATCGTCATATATGCGGTGCAGTTGCCGGATGGGCGACGACACATTGTTGAACAGCATAATGTGCAGCATAATGGCTCCGATAGTCATTTGCTGGTCCAGGACCAGGTATACAGTAAGCAAAATGATAAGTACAACACCAAACTGCTCAATGAAGGTCTTTAAACCGTCATAAATAAAATTGGTACGCCGGGTGTAGAGTTGGCTTTCCATAAGCTGCATCTGGAGGTCAAACTGTTTTTTACCCTCAAATTTTTCGCGTACAAAACTCTTGATCACCATAATAGAGCCTATCAGATTAAGAAGTCCTGAGGTCTTCTGCTCCCGCTGATTTCTCAGCGTACGGCGTACACCTGAAAGTCGTTTGGCCTGCAGCGCGCTTACATAGAAATAAATGGGCACCACCACCGTAGAAACCAACCCCACATATACATTCTGCATATACATGATGATCAGGGCGATAATGGCATTTGAAAACAAAGGCAGGATATCAATAAAAAAATTCTGCACCAATTTTGTCAGGCTTTCGATGCCGCGGTCTATGCGGGTCTGCAACTTTCCGGTTTCGTGATTTTCATCGTTAAAGTAAGCGATCCTATAACGGAGAATTTTATCGATCGCAGTTTGGGCCAATACAGAACTTACATTAATCCTGATTTTTTCGCCATAGAATTTCTGACCGAACTGAATGAAGATGTTGGCCAGCTCCTTGCCAAGTAAAATAGCGGTGATGACCACCAGGACATGAATACCTTCACTCATCGGATCCGGAAGATTTACCAGCGCAGTAACTTCGTCCACGGTATACTTCAGCACCAGCGGGTTTACCTGCGCCGCCAAAGCCCCCAGGAAGGTGAGGAACAGCGTACCGTAAATCATAAACCGGTAAGGCGATATAAACGGTCTCAGCTGTTTATAAATGCTGATCAGGTTGGTGGTGCGGGCAAATGGTTTCGGCATCAATGTCAAAAAAGGTTTCAGAAAATTCCAAAACCTGAAATAAACAAAAATTTGACCAAAACAGTTTTAGCTTTTGTAGCTGTAGCTTGTCAGATAGTGCAGTTCGGGACGGCTGGCAGCGCTGGATTCAGCTTCTGCCATTTCCATTGAATAGCGGCTTGTCAGTTCCTTCTTCTGGAACAGGAAGGAATTGTTCGCATTTTTATCAACCACATTGTTGAAAATGTGTTCAATTTCTGAATTGGCCAGCGAAGCAAAACTCATATCTTCAAAGCCGTACATCAGTCTAAGATTGTCCAGTCCGGAAAAATTTTCATCAACAAAATCCCTGAAGTGGTTTTTAGTATCAAAATTACCTGCCCAGATATTGTATACGTATGATTTGGTGTGTTCCTTATTCAGGATGTCCTGATATACAAAGTTCTCCCCCAGATAAGCCTCCCGAACGAGAGGATCATTTGCCAGATCATGCGGCAGACCTTCTTTCAGGATCTTACCTTCAAACATAATATAGGTTTTGTGGGTAATTGCAAGGGTTTGCTGCACATTGTGATCAGTAATCAGGATGCCTATGTTTTTGTCGACAAGGCTGCGGACTATTTTCTGGATATCCTCTACCGCAATGGGGTCCACTCCCGCAAATGGTTCATCCAATAGAATAAAGTTGGGGCTTGTGGCCAGACAGCGGGCAATTTCGGTACGGCGTCTCTCACCCCCGGAAAGCAGGTCGCCACGGTTCTTGCGCACATGCTGGAGCGAAAACTCCTCAATAAGTTCGTCGCACTTCATCTGCTGTTCCCTTTTGGAAAGCTTGGTAAGCTGAAGAACTCCTAAGATATTCTCCTCCACAGAAAGTTTACGGAATACCGATGCTTCCTGCGCCAGGTAGCCAATACCCTTCTGTGCACGGCGGTACATCGCATCTGAAGTAATTTCCTTATCGTCCAGGTAGATTTTTCCGGAGGTTGGTTTCACCAGACCCACAATCATATAGAAAGAAGTTGTCTTTCCGGCACCGTTGGGACCTAAAAGCCCTACAATTTCACCTTGTGAAACCTGCACAGAAACGCCTTTCACCACCTTTTTCGGTCCGTATTCCTTAATTAAATTTTCTCCCCGTAAAATCATGCAGCAAATATAAATAAAAATGGTGCACGACTTCAGTAAGCACAAATTTTTGAATATATCGGCACAAGCCTTAAATATTTGTGCAGAAATTCAATATTATTGTTAATTTTAAATAAAAAACCATGGAAACCTACGGCTACAATAATCCCGATCCACAAAACAGAAATCCCAATTACCGCTCCGACAAGAAACTGGCCACAGGCATCTTCGCCATCATTTTGGGTGCTTTAGGCATCCACAAGTTCTATCTCGGTTATACAAGTGAAGGTATTACGCTGTTGCTTTCCACGCTCATTATCCTGCCACTGCTCACCATAATTACCTGCGGGATTGGAAGTGCCTTCTATCCTGTAGTTTTTATCGTACCTCTTATTGAAGGTATCATTTACCTTACGATGAGTGACGAGCAGTTTGACCGCACGTATGTTCAGGGAAGGAAACCATGGTTCTAAGCTTAATTTTATTCAATTTGGACCTTGTCTGGACATTAGATATCAGAGGTTAGAGATTAGAAGTTAGATTTATTCAGAAAATGAAGTATTAAAACTTCCCTGCAAGCTGAGAGAACCTACGTACACGCCGTGGTTAACCGCACACGAATAGTATACCCACTGATTATATAGATATATTTAAAAAAAAATACGGATACAAATCCATCAAATTGTTATTTACAGTAGATTTCTGTCTATTGAGATTCCTTCGGAATGACAAAGAGGCTGGTTTATTAATACTGGGATAATGGGTTTTCAAGTAAAAATTCACACAAGCCAATATTTAGACCGGTCTTGAAACAAACGGGTCTCCGTACCCGAAGACCCTTTTGCAATTTGTGCTGAGAACTTATCCGTTCAGCAGGATGGCCGCTTCCTTGGCCGCATAGGTAAAGATCATATCTGCGCCGGCACGCTTGATACAGGTTAAACTTTCAATAACCGCTTTGTCATTGTCCAGCCAGCCGTTCTGTGCCGCGGCCTTCAGCATGGCATATTCGCCGCTTACATTATAAACGGCAATCGGCAACTCAATGGTTTCGCGAACTTTGGCTACGATATCCAGATATGGCATGCCCGGCTTAATCATAATGATATCGGCACCTTCGGCTACATCTTTCAATACTTCATCAATAGCTTCGCGCGAGTTATGAAAGTCCATCTGATAGGTTTTCTTGTCCTGCGGAATTTCCTGTGCATCCACGGGTGCTGAATCCAAAGCACTGCGGAACGGGCCATAAAAAGAACTGGCATATTTTGCTGAGTAGCTTAAAATGCCTACATCAGTAAAACCGCCTTCTTCCAAACCAGTACGTATAGCGGCCACCCTGCCATCCATCATATCACTGGGCGCTACAATGTCGGCACCGGCCTTTGCGTGAGAGACAGCCATTTTGGTAAGTGCTTCGTTGGTAGCGTCATTGTCAACCTTTCCGTTGGTTATAATACCGTCATGACCGTAAACCGAATATGGGTCCAGCGCTACATCGGGCATCACCACCATCCCGGGAACAGCATCCTTGATGGCTTTGATAGTATCCTGCATAAGTCCGCTGTCATTCCAGGATTCTTTTCCGGTATAGTCTTTCAGGTTTTCGGAGACCTTCATATAAAGGTTTACTCCTTTCACTCCCAGAGAATACAGCTCGCGGCACTCCTGCACTGTTAGGTCCAAAGTCCTGCGGAATATTCCGGGCATAGAAGGAATAGCCTCCTGTTTGTTCTGGCCTTCCATTACAAAAACCGGCATTACCAGGTCGTTGGTAGTAAGGACAGTTTCCTGTACTAAACTGCGTATGGCGGCGCTCACTCTGAGACGTCGGTTCCGGGAATATATCATCATATTATAAATGTAAAAGTGGTATTCTTTTTGAAAGTACAAATTTACCAATAGTTAATGATAAAACTATTGCAGGTTAAAAGAAGTTTCTTATCTTCGTAAAGTATTGTATTAAAAAATGAAAAAACTTTTACTTATTATATTATTTTTTAGTCTTGGCTTCAGCTCCACTTTAACTGCTCAAAGCCGTGAACCCTTTGGCATCAGCCAGAAAAATGATGACGGAACTTTGGTGGCCTATCCTAATCCTACACGCGATATCCTGTTGGTGAAAGCAAAAGATCCAATGGTTAAAGTGAAGTCGGTTTCCTTTTATTCCATTCTTGGCACTCAGGTGGCCAGCTATAATGTGAATATGAATGCGGCGGAGATTAACCTTGGAAACCTGAGACCCGGCAAATATCTGATGAGATATACACTGAGCGACAATACTCAGAAAATTAAACAAATCATTAAGCAGTAAATACCACAACTTTAAAGTATACTTATAAATATCCGTTTCCGAACGGATATTTTGCTATATTTGATTGTGATGAAAAGCTTTCAGAAAGTACATACCATCCTGTATGTAACAGATCAAGCCACAAGCCGGGATTTTTACAGACAGATTCTTGGTTTGGAGCCCGTGTTGGATGTGCCCGGAATGACAGAGTTTCAGCTTTCTGATTTTTTCACCCTGGGCTTGATGCCCAACAGCAGCATAAACAAAATTCTTCACGGGAAAACACCCGACCCTGCAAGCGGAACTGGAATTCCGCGTTGTGAACTTTATCTTTATCTTGATGATATTGAGGCTGAATTTCAGAAAGCCGTGAATCTGAATGCTGAAATCGTAAGTGCACCTTCCGACCGCGACTGGGGAGACCGTGCATGTTATCTGGCTGATCCTGACGGTCACATTATTGCTTTCGCCAAAAAACTTAAAACTTAAGCACATGAACAACTGTCTGGAATGCAATGAGCCCATACACGGCAGATCCGACAAGAAATTCTGTTCGGACGCGTGCCGTAATGCCTTTAACAATAAGCAGAATAAAGACGCATCGAATCTGATGCGCAATATCAATAATAAACTGCGGAAGAATCACCGGATTTTAGCTGATCAAAAGTTCACCGAAGGCAAAGCGAAAACCACCCGCAGTAAACTTTCAGCCGAAGGTTTTGATTTCGAATATTTTACAAATCTGAAAATCTATAAAAACGGTGCAGAGTACCGTTTTGTCTATGATATTGGCTATAAATTCCTGGAAGAAGACTGGATTTTGCTGGTAAGAAAAGAATGATTACTTTTGCCCACGAATTCGGGATGTAGCGCAGCCTGGTAGCGTACTTGCATGGGGTGCAAGGGGTCGCTGGTTCGAATCCAGTCATCCCGACTGAAAAAAAGAGCAGTTTTTTGTCACTGCTCTTTTTCTGTTTATTGATTTTCCATTCCAGACATAAAAAAAGGACTGAAATCCAGTCCTGCGTGTCTATTCACCTTCGTTAACCAAACGTATTTTATCTTCAAATATTTCTATCTTCTTGTCACGGTACAGGCCACCGATGGCTTTTTTGAAATTCTTCTTACTCATCTGGAGTTCCTGCTTAATTTCTTCCGGCTCGGATTTGTCTGAAAGATACAGAAGACCGTAATTGCTTTCCAGTTTTTCCAGGATCACCTGCTGGAATTCGTCTATATTATCATAACCTTCAGGCTGCAGGGAAACATCGATTTTTCCGTCCTCACGGATGGTTTTAATATAACCCACCTCATCAGAAAGCGGAAAAAGCCGCTTATAAACATCGGAAGTATAAATGAGCCCTATGTATTTTTTGTTGATGATCACGTTCCAGCCCAGTTCACTTTCGCCCATGATAATAATATTTACCTTGTCTCCTTTGCGGAAGGGCAGATCTTCATACTGCGGATTCCTTTTAAACTTAGTAGTGCCGGTAATAAGGCCCAGCTTTTCATCCACATATACATAAACGAGATATCGTTTACCTTCCAGTATTTTCAGCTTCTGCTGCTGATAGGGAATAAAAAGGTCCTTGATGATGCCCCAATCCATAAATGCACCGCTGGGCAACGCCTGCACACATGTCATCACGGCAAACTCACCGATTTCTGCGGTCGGCTTTTCGGTAGTCGCCTTCAGTCTGTCGTCGTCCTGATATACGAAAACTTCCATGTCACTGCCAACTTCAGCATCTTCTGAAGCAAAAATCTTGGGAAGGAAAGCCCTTTCCCCGTTTTCGTCTTCCAGGAAAAGTCCGGAATAATTTTTCTCTGCAATTTTAAGAATTTGCGTTTGGCCGATTTTCATATATAAAATAATAAGCTGTAAAGGTATGAAATCTAAAGGAACAGATATTGCACCTGCCGGACTATGCCTTCTACCGTCATCAATAAATATTATTACAAACCCGAACTGCGGATCCTGACCATTGTCTATAATTCAGGCTCAGTTTATGATTATCTGGATGTTCCGCAGAACGTTTTTGACGAATTCAGGGCGGCCTACTCCAAGGGAATCTTTCTTAACCGCGAAATCAAACCAAGATTTGCTTATCGTAAACGGAGCTGAGCTCGAATTTCATCTCATTAAATCAGATCAACTTCGCATAATGGCTATATAGGCTAGTAGAACAAAGAAATTCCTGCATTAAAACGGAGGTTAGGCGTTCCGGAATAATCGGTTTGATCCTGAAACTCACTGCTTAGCGCATATAGTGCCGCAAAACTTGTGAAAATCCTGAGGTTTGTTCTGGCAGTTAAAGGACGGTAAAAGTTCAGGGTAAGTTGCGGACCTAATTTAGTAGTTGAGTCAAAGGCGTGATCAGGCGCAATCACATTATTGAACATCAGGTCACTGGAGGATGCCGCTGTATAATTCAGGCTTTGAGACAGCGGAATATAAGCATCAGCGCCCGCTTCCAGGTTCAGTATAAATTCTGTTGAATGAAGGAGGTCGCGGTTTGCTGCAAACTGTAAATCAAAAGATTTGATGTGCTTATAGGTAACTCCTAAAAGGTCTGTTGCGGAAAAATCTGAGTATGACACGCTTGTATTTAAACCAAGAAGCACACGCTTCCGGTCCTTCCAGACCACCGCGTTGGAAAGTTCTGCCCGGTCCAGGGTCATACGGAAATTCTGACCCTGCTCCGGCACACTATAATTATCGCCGGTAATGCTCTTCAAATCTATGTTAGTAATAATATCTTTTTCAGCACCTCTTCGCAACCACTGCACTTGTGCATAGTAACTTTTTAGGCGGTATTTCATGTTTTCCAGACTTTCCTCGAAATAGACAGCTCCACCTGCATCTTTTGTAAATAAAGTCTCAATCGATTTTGAGTAGCCGGAATTAACAGTTATCAAATCATGCTCACCCTGGAAAGCATAACCGGCACCGTAACCTCGGTCAAAAGTTTTGTAAATGAAATCACTGTAAGACGGGAAATTAATTATCCGGCCATAACCCGCCGAAAATCGTACGAAAGTATCCGGAAACGAGGGTGCATTAATGTATTCGTTCACTGAAATTATATCGTGCTCTTCTGTCTTGCGGCCTAAATGTCCAAAAAATGAGATTTGATGTTTTCCCAAATTAAAACCAACAAAAGCTTTTCCTGAGTAATCGGCGGAGGAGATGCCGGGGCGGGGATCAGTATCCCGGAAGGAACTCCGGTTTCCGTAGTTTACAGTTGCGCCAAAATCAAATGAGGAAAGCCTGTAACTTGCACCACCGGTTACTTTGTACTCCTGTGATTCCCAGTCACCGGCTTTTGGTACCAGCAGATAATTTGGATTCAGAATCATATTATTCTCCGTGCGCTGGGAAGTCAGGTTGTAGGCAAGTTCTTTTTCCTTTATGAAAGCGTAATTGAAACTGCCAAAAAGCCGGAGGTTCTGATGAATGTTATAGATACCGTCTGTTGCAAAGCCATATTCAGTGATTTGCCCGGCGGTTTGGGTACGTTTCAGATTGAGATCGCGGCTGCTAAGCATTAGGGTGGTTTCTGTAAAATCGGCCAGCGGTAAATCTGTGTATTGCACCGGATTTGTCTTCAGGTGATCAAACTGAGGCCTGTAAATCCGGTTCTGCATCAAATTCAGGCTGTCCTTCTCCTGTGCGGCTACAGCCAGAAAAGACAGAATTAGACTTAGTGTTAATGCCGGTTTATATCTCATCATAGCGCAAAGCCACGCGGGTTGGCCATTGGAAGTTTAACAAAATCATTTGCGGAATTGTTGGTGTCTTCCAAAATACGTCGGCCATCCGGCAAAACCGTTTTTGTTTTCCTGATGACAGACTGGGAATTAAAGGCTGCATCCGTATTGATAAAGGAAGCATCAACCGCGGAACCGAGCATCTTTGGCCGTTGGGAATTGGGATTAAAGTGCTGCAGCTCTACCCCGTCTATTATTACAGAAACAGGAATCTGTTTATAGAATCTTGTATTGGTCCCAACAACAGCTACTGTAGGATCGGCATAATCGGGCAGCGCATCGAAATCATTCATCCTGAAAATAGCGAAACTGTCGCGGCCCAGATTATCGATCAGGAAGTCATTATTACTGTTCCAGTAGCCTGTTCTTCCCCAATAGGCGATTGTAAGATCTTTTACAGCTGGGTTCTGGAGGTCATATTTATAAACCGTATCTCCGATGGAGAGTTTGAAATCACCCAGATAAGCTTCAAAATCTGCAGTGCTTAAATCCAAAGTAAGTGATGGATTCAAAACAGTGACCGGAACACCGGTGTTATCTACCAGCGGCGCTTTATGGTTGGACCCGTTCTGTGCAATTACGAGTGACTGCCCGGGTTGGATTGGATACTGTGTTCCGCTGCCCGGAACCTGCAGTACATAATCCGCATATACATAATCTGTATTTGCAGAACTTCCGCCCGTCATACCCAGAGATTTACTCCAGTCGAACTGACCGTTTGCAAGTGATGTCGCATTTACGGTCATATTGTTCTTGCCATATAACTGCGCGATGAAAAGGCCGTCGGCATAGATCACCTCATTGGAATTGTTATAGATCTCAATAAACTGATCCCGGAAGGAGGCTCCCTGCGTTGCGTGGGATCCTGCATAATACACCTGCTTGATTACCAGATCGCCCAGCCGTGCAGATTTAATCTCAATTGATGTAGCAGTTACGTTCGCATTTACGATCACATTTTCCTGTACCCCATTAAAATGTACCTCAGGTACCGGCGAAGGGTATCCGAAAGCAGAAAGGAATTCTGCCGCAGGCATCGTTTTGGAGACGGTAACTTTATAGCTTCCCGGAATTACGGTTGCAAAAACCGCGGCACCGTTATCTCCGCTGGTTGCTGTATAGGTATCACCCGAACTGTTATTCACCAGGGTAACCACCGCGTTCTTGGACTGTTTATTGCCAAAGTAGCTGTCGTACCTTACCTGAACGGTAAAGGTTACCGGCACAAGGTTTCCGGAGCCACTGCCGGAGCCAAAATCATCACTCCTGCATGAAAACAGCATCAGTAAAAGGAAAATAATACTTATAATTTGCTTCATATTCACAAAATTAAAATTCGTACTCTATCTTGGCTCCGAAGGACAGATCCAGCAGGCCACCTTTTGGTCTTACTTTATATACTCCGGACTCAAAATAAGTTTCGGTTTGCTTTAGATCCAGGAAATTATTTGCGTAAAAGGAAAATTTAAATCCATTCCGGAAATCCTTGGATATTTTGAGATTCATATTGTGGTACACTTTATCCAGGCTGGTATTTACCTCATCTACATTTGCGGTTTTTATATGTGCAAACTGTGAAGGATCATCAATTTGCTGCTGAGTAAGCTCCACCATGTTTAAGTTGGTATCGATATAAGCATACAGCAGGCGCGGGTTATGCACAAAGGCATCATCAACTATAAAATGCTGGGTGCGCAGCGTGACCAGGAGCCCGGCGCCCGGCAAATGGTAATTGAGGGCAGCCCCCACCATCATCTGGCGGTATTTACTTGTAAAAGAGCGGTACAGACCGTATATTTCATCTTTGGTGAGGTTTGTAGACCTGAAATATTTATCGGTTCCGGAGTTGTTTGTGGTCTCTACATAACTTCCGTTAAGATCCAGTGAAAGATTGTTTACCGGCAAACGGTTAAAGTTCATCATAAATTCCAAACCTTTATCGGTAGAGGTAAGCGCATTAACAATACGGTTCTGCAGAAAATAGTAATCGTCATAACCCGTAATCTGAAAGGCAGGTGTATTGGTGCCGTCCGGCTGCACCGTAACTTCGGCTAAATCCCTTTTGGCTGCGAAACTTTCGTTCGTAAATCCGTCCTGCAGTTTGTTGTAATATGCCGTAACACTCACATTTCCGAAGGGTAAACGGTAATCCAGTCCCACCTCTGTGCGGTTACTTCTGCTGGGCTTAAGGTCCATATTGTCCGAATAGTCTATGAAAGTCTGTACGATTCCGAAGTTGTAAACTCCGGGTACACGGACATCAGCTAAAATCATATCAAAATACCGCGGTCCCGTATAAATCATATTGATTCCGGGTGCTTTTGAAGCGATACCAAATCCACCACGAACCTTTAGATTTTTCCAAAGAAGATAAGAATTAAGCCTGGGCTGCAGAATGGTGGTTCCGGCCTGACGGTCCAGCCTGGCGCCCGCGTTCAGATTAAAAACAAATTCACCAAATTTCTTGAACATATTGTTTTCTGAAAAAAGAGAAAACTGATATTCCGGCCTGACATTTTCGCCGAAATTATACGGTCTGAAGGCCTGTCCACCACCCTGGAAGGCAGCAATAATGGTTTCGGGACTTCCCAAACGCCCCGCTCCCCGGTTGTCACTGCCGCGTGCCGAGATACCCACGAGGAAATTATGGATCCAGCCTTTTTCGGTTTTCAGATTCTTTTTTACATCGGCAGAAAAAAACATGGAGACCGGTTTACCTTCCACTTCCTTGGTCTGGCGGTATACTACGGGCGAATAAGTTCCCAGGTAAACGCCTTCAACCAAACTGGTTCCCACAACCTCCCCACCCGAATTGTAGATACTGGACTCATGGGTGTTCTGATAACCCTGTGAATAACTTGCGCTTACATTCAGGTTATCTGCCAGCGCCGTCTTTAGACGCCAGTTGAAACGGTTGGAGATCATGAAATCCCGTTTTCTGTTGTAAACAATTTTTTGGGTCTGGTCCTCGGCTTCAAAGTTGGCATCGTCCAGATTATTGCTATAATTTACCGAAAGTGAATTGCTGATATTACGGTTTCGGCCATAAACAGTCCATAACAAATTAGTTCCAAGACGCTGATAATTGTTGAATTTGGTACGCGGATCAGAATTGGAACTGAGGTAATTGAGATTTACATTCAGGAATCCTATCCGTTCGGTAAGTTTAAAACCTTTATTCAGGTTGTATTCCTGGGTACCTTCACGAACTGCCAGGTAAGCACGGTAAGGAGTGCTGCCGCTTTTTTGGTGAATGTGGACCAGGCCGGAAGTAAGGTCACCATAACGTGCTGAGGGAATACCCTGAACCACCTCCACACTTTCAATATTCTCAACAGGAATCTCACGGAGATCCGAGCCGAAATTGGTATTGGAGAAATATCCGTTATAACCGTTGGCAACCCCGAAACCAATAGTATTGGGTGAAAATACAGATCCCTGATACAGAAACGAGTTGGAGTTAGGAGCGTAATTTCCTACGTAGCTCTGCATATTTTCGTTGTTGGACACAGGTATGCCGTCTACCACCACCGCAGTTCCGAAAGATTTATTACCGAAACCCTCCATTCCGTTTGCAGCGATCGCATTTGGATTCACCGAACGGAAAACAATGGGTTTAAATTCATTGAGCCTCAGGTCCTGAAGTTTCTGCCCGGGCAATTGCTCCAGCACATCGCTTATTGAAAATGCCTGAATGTTCTTCAGCGCTTCTTCCCTGATTTCAATTTCGGAGTAGTGTTTTTTCCTGGCTGTAAGTGTTACTTCTTTAATCCGGACTGAAGCTACCTGCATTTCCACTGTAATTTTCCCGGAAAAAGGCTGTAGGAAAGTTCGCTTTTCTTCCAACAGACCAACGCGTGAGAAGACCACCGTCTCACCGCTGCTGTATTGTAATACGAAATTACCGGCATTGTCCGTCACCGTCCACACCCCTGTATTTTCAACCGTCACCCGAACGCCACCAACTGGTTTGCGTGTATCGGCTTCCACTACCACTCCACTGAGTTGTGCGAATAAAGGGGTCGGTAATAAAAGTAGCGGTAACACGAAAATGATAAACCTTACCACTGCCATCAAACTGATTTTTTAAATGATATTAAAATTCCTTTTGCTAAGTTTGACTGAAAACCCCGCAATGCTGTATCAAAATCTCTGGAGAGTATCAATGTCATAAACGCATATAAGTAATAGGAGAAGTTAGTCATTTGTTTCAGGTCTGTAAAGACGCTGCAAAAGTAAAATAATTTCCCTTATTTTTAATAATTCTAAATAAAAATTTGAAACAAAAAAAAGAGGCAATGCCTCTTCAATATTAATTCTCAACGCAATATCTCAGAAAGGATAGCCGATTGCGATGTTGAGGATCAGATTATCACGGCGCCAGGCACTGCTTCCAAAATCAATCCTGTCAAAAGCCCAACGCTCATCCTCAGCATAATATGGAACCCTAAGTGGCATAGCCAGGTCCAGGCGCAGAATGAGAATTGAAAAGTCCAAACGCAGGCCGATCCCTGCTCCTACTGCCATCTCTTTAATAAAATCACCTGAAAATTTACTGCCGGGTCTTTCCGGGTCTTCATTTACAAGCCAAACATTTCCGGCATCAGCAAATACAGCAGCATTAAGGAATTTATAAAGATTCGCACGGTATTCCAGATTCATCTCCAATTTAATATCTCCGGACTGATCAAAGAAAAAAGAGGCGTTCTGCACGCGCGGATCATAACTGCCCGGCCCAAGGGTCCTGGCCCGGAATGCCCGTATGCTGTTGCTTCCTCCCACAAAGAATTGCTTTACGTACGGAATGGTGGCACTGTTTCCGTAAGGGTAGCCAAGACCCGCAATTACCCGCGAAGCGACTGAGGACTTATCGCCCACCTTTCGGTAATAACGGAAGTCATGCTCCATCTTCGCATACTGACTGAAAGGAATGCCGAAAAGCTCTTTCTGGTTACCCTCTTTAGCATTGGCGCCAGTTACAAGACCGGCAATGTTTCCCGCCAGGTCCACGCTTCCTTTATAATACACCGTATTTTTTTTCGGAAGCATGGTGTTGGTATAAGTATAAGTGTACGCAGGTCCGAAGATTAACTGTTTGTCTATCACGCGCTGAAGCGAAGGGTTTGCAGGAATTCCCGCCGCTGGATTACCTTCAATCTGTTCACGGTATTTATCACTCACATTTTGGGGAGCCACCAGCGTAACATCCAAAACCTTGAGGTTATGCTCCTTTCTCTCATTTTCCTTCCAAAGATAACCGAAGGAGGTATTGAAGTTGTGAAGTGTATAGAGTCCTGTCCGGCTCAGGTATTCATAACCCAACTCTATATTGGTCCGGGGTACAAATGCGCTGGAAGATTCAAACCGGAAAGGCGCCACAATTCTTGGAATAGAAAGCTGCGCGTTGGCACCCACCCTGATAATATTATTGGCATCTTTGGGACCGCCAACCTGCACGTCAAAAGCACCATACACCGCACCTTTCAGCTGTTCGGCACCACGGAAGAGGTTTCGGTGGGTCCAGTTGAGGTTAACCTCGCCGCCCGTATAATTGGCAGAACTCGTCTTACCTAAGGTTTCCAGTCGCAAGGACTGAAAAGGCCTTGGCGTAAGCAGATAATAGGCATCAAATTTATGGTTGAGCGAATCTGAAACGATGAATTCATTCTTTACGAATTTAAAAACACCCAGACTGATCAGACGGTTGAGCGAGAGGTTATGGTCTTTCCTGTTATAAAGGTCACCTTTGTCAAAGTACAACGCACGGTCAAATATTTTGGGCTTAAATTTATTCTCAGGGTCAATGATGTAAAGGTCGTCTATAACTTCCACCGAATCTGTATTATAGGGAATACCATATTTTCCCAGCTTGGCGTCAGCAATATTGTAGTCGGGAAAAACGATGGTTTTGTCTATGGTAAACTGCTCTTTGGCAAGTTGCGGAGTATTGTCTTTCAACTTTACGATAAGCTCTACTTTTGGATCTTTTGTTACGGTACTGTCGGCCTGCACCACAATATTGTCCGCGCCGAAATAATAGAAACCTTTGTCTTTAAGGTGTTCATCTATGCGCTCGCGTTCCGCTTTAATCACATCCAGATCAAAAGGATTGCCCGTCTTCAGGAATGATTTATCCTTAATAGACTGTATTTCTGCATTGATGACAGTTGAATCCTTCGCGTAGGTAACGTTGCTGATGAAATACCTTGCGCCGGGTTTCAGGGTGTAGGCAACTTTTGCCCGTCTGTTTTTCGAAATGGTATCCGAAGATGCACGTGCATTGAAGAACCCTTTGTTTTCGGAATAATTAACGATGATCTTCTCATTGAATTCACGATCCACATCCCCCAAAAGCACAGGTTTTTCACCAATTTTGTACTTCAGCCAGTTACGGAGCCCCTTTTCCTTTTTTGGCTCCTTTGTTATGTTATAGATATAAAGCTGAGGCCGCAAACCAAGAAAGGAAGAATTGGGTTTTGGCCGCAACTGATCCTTGAGCGCATCTTTCAGATTGGATTTTTCCTTTTTGCTTAAGGTATCGTTTACGATGTCGATGGTGGCGCCTGTGTAAAGTTTTTCGCCTTCTTTCAGAAAGCGCGTATTACTGCACGATGAAACCGTTAATGCTAAAGCTACGGCAGCTGCAGGCAAATATAATAAACTGGATTTCTTCATTATTTTGAAGTCGTGTTTTCGGTTTTGTTTTTTGTGTCTCTCTGTTTGCGGCTTCTTTCAAAAATCTCCCTGAATTTATCGTAATCCAAAGTAATAATGAAGCCCACACCGGTTTCAATAACCTGCCCCTGCAGGGCGACCTGATAATCATTCTTGCGGTAAGCACGCAGCATATATCTGCCGTCTTTGGACAGGCTGTAATCCAAAGTTACATCGCCGGCAATATTGGTGGTTTGCTCATTTTTCCGGGTATCACCTAAAATGCCGAAATTATTGCCTACTGTCACTTTCAGGCGGTCATCGAAAAGTCTTTTGCTCAGATCCACATTGAGGTCTGTACGCTCATTTCTGTTTCCGCTGGAATAATCCTCAGTGGATTCCAGGTCAAAATTAAGTTCTACCCCTCCTACCAGATCTTCGGCCAGATTATTTAACTGCTCGGAAAGTATCCTGCTCACACTTTGCTTTGCTATCGTTGATGCCGAGAGTCCTGTCTCGCTTTGGAACGGATTTTCGCCAATGAAACGGTTCAGTAGAAGCAGCGCGAAAACCTGCTTGTTCATTTCAGCTTCCTCGCGTCGGAGCTGGTCCAGCTTAGCTCTCGTATTGTCTAATACCGTGGCTGAAACCGAACTGTTTTCCTCATCCGTTGTAATATCAAAAGTAATAACCGGTTTCATGAGTTCTCCCTTCATCATCAGCAGGGTATTAAAAGGAATCCGCTGCTTGTATTGGTTGAGTTCAGTGCCGCTGACGCCTGTAAGCTGCTGCTGCAGGAGGTCCAGTGGTGCTGCATCGGTTTTGTATATGGCCGTCACATCCAGGTCAGCAGTGGTTGGTTCACCCGTCCAGGTTATCGTGCTTCCCTTTTGAATTTCAAATTTTCTTCTCAGCAGACTAACCGACATTTCGTAGGCACCCTGATCAACTTCATAAACACCTACAAGCGTGGTCTTTCCTGAAGGATCTATCCCGCCGGTGAGCTGTGCTTCACCCTGAAGTGCCACAAAATCTCCGTTGGCTTTGTCAATGAGCAGCGAGATCTTTGCTTCTTTGGTCACTTCAATGTTTACATTTACGTCCAGGCCTTTTATGTCACTTTGATTTGTGAGTGAATCTGCCGTAACAGTTTCCTGAAGCGCGATCTGGTCCTGGTCTATGAATTCCACTATACCTTCCCTGTCTTCCATTGCAGGTGATGACTGGGGTAATACAAATGTGAAATCTGTGACATCCTTTACAGCTATACTGCCATCTACCCTTGGCAAGTCAAGATCACCCCGGATACGGAGGCCAGCATCTACAGCAAGTACACCGTACATCAGTTTGTCATTATCTTTCCTGGAATCTACCACTTTGAAATCATCTGCATCAACATCAAGATTAAATGCAAATTCCCTGTATCTTTCAGTTAAAACTGACCCATCAACCCTAATGGCATTTCCGCTTTCATCTTTAAGCTGGAAATCATTAAAATCAATCCCGTTTCTTGTAAAACTGATTTCATCATTGATATTTTTGAACTTAGTTCCCAACTGTGTGATCCCAAGACCTACATTATTAAACCTAACATCACCAAGAATGGAAGGTGCATCCAGATTACCTGCAATTTTGAGATCGCCGGAAAGATAACCTTCTGCATTTTCAATGGCATTGAGCGATAGCCCCTGAACCGTCTGCATCTGCAGCCTGTCCATATCCAGATTCATATCCAGAATGCCGGACGATGTATTATATGTCCCCAGAAGCTTAACATCATTATCATTACCGGAAACCTGTACATCGGCTCTCAGCAATTGAGAAGTTTCGCTGTTCACTTTTACATCCACATTACCCACCGGACTTCCGTACACAAAGAGGTCTGTTACCGCCAAATCCGAAGTGAAGGACATATTGTTTTTCAGATCCCGCAACTGCGCAGTACCGTTGATATTTCCCTTCGCGAGAAGCGAATCTTTTTTCAGGATTTCTGTAATGGATTCTATTTTGAAATCACGGATGGTTACATTGAGCGGACTGTTGGGAACATTGGATTCGGACTGCAACCGAATTTCACTTCCGGCGTTGGAGACCGCAAAATTATCAGCTACAATACCACGGCTGCCAATTCGCAGAGAATTGCCCGGTGCAACCTGCCAGTTGGTGTAATCCAGGATCAGTCCATCGGGATTAAGGCTGATTTCCGTCAGTTCGCCTAATTTCTCTGCGGTTCCGGCCAGTAAAAATTTGGTGGCATCCTTTTCATCTTTGGTTGATGCATTGTAAGTGATAAGATTGTCCTTCACATTACCGTTCAGGTTTACCTTCATCAATGCGATACTCTCATTTTTGAATTCGTCGAGACTTACATCATATATCAAAGAATCATCAGCATTATTTACCGAAATCACACCACCTCTGATATCGTTCTTTCCGTAGCTTACCTGAGGTATCTGACCATTTATCTGCAGCTGTCGGGTATCTGCCACATAATTTCCAGTAAGAACAACAGGTTCAAAGGAATTCAGTTCAGGAACAAAGCGGCGCAGCAAATCGTCATCCTTAATCTTTGCGCTGAAGGCGAAGAACTGGTTTGGATCCACTTTTGAAGCCGCAGCTCCCGGGCCTTGAAACTGATAATACTGATTTACCGTCTGCATTAGTGAGCCGAATATCTGCGTCAGTTTGTATTTTCCTGTCAGGTCTACATCTACTACCTGAGACTGCAGATTAATACTATTACTGTCCGGTGTAGACCGCGCTGTGAGTGCTACTTCCTGCAGAGAATAGACATCCTTTGTATCTGAAATGGCAAAATTCCGTAGATAGAGGTAGCCGTTTGGTGCGTCAGGGTCCAGACTCGTGAAATCTCCAGCCAACTCACCGGCAAGAATCATCTGATCCTTATAAAAACCCAGTTTGTTAAGGTCCAGTTTCTGGATATTACCATTTACCCTGATGCTCGGATTATTTTCTTTGTAAACTCCCGATGCCCGCAGTTTTAAATTGGCATTCGGATCTTTGGAATCCAGGTTAATAACGTAAGCCCCACGGTTCACCGTGCCCGCAAGATTCATATTCCTGTAAGTATAGCCGTTATAATATACAGAGGCAATATTTCCCTTTAAATTGGCGATGGCAAGGTTGGGTTCAAAACTTTGGCCTTTTACAGCAATCTGCCCTGTGACAGAACGCAGGTCTTTGTTCTGTATAATTGTTCCGATCTGAAGGTTTCGCAGATTAGCCAAGACATCATAGCGCTCCTGGTTTTTACGCCTCATGTCCAAAGCGGCCCGTATGGCGGCATTACCAAGAGTCGACGTTAATTTCAGGTTGGTATTTACCACCTGAGTACTTCCTTTAGCGATACCGGAGATCCTGAAAAAAGAGGGTACTGTGATATTAGCCGGCAGCGTATTTTTAGGTAGCAAGTTTGTAACTGTGCGGGCATCGGATGAGAGTTCGCGGATGTTCAGGTCATAGAGAAGATTGTCCGGATTCATGGCATTCTTTACATTTCCCGACGCGTTGACCTTCAGCCTGTCAATCCCGGAAAGCTCCAGATACTGGATCTGCAGGACATTCAGGCTGCCCCTAAGCCTTGTATTTACATTGACAACCGAATTAGGATATTTGTTAAACGGAACGGTATTCTGCAGGGATGGCACCAGCATCAAAATATCTGAAAATCCTACCTTTGAGTTGCGAAGATTTGCCGATATCCGTGCCGCCCCCGGATTGGCCGACAGCTGCTCAGTTGAATTGTAGTTCAATACCAGTTCATCGCGCAGAAGTGTCTTTGAAGTCTGCAAATAAAGATCCTTCAGATAAGCCTGTTTCTCACCATAAACAAAATCGGTTTCAAAACGCTGAATATCCAGTCCGCGACCTTCTTTAACCACCGCCGAATTTACCGTGCCGGCAAATGTTCCATCCTTCATCTGGAAGTTCCGGACCTCCATATCCAGTTTAGAGAAATTAAGATGGTTGAAATCCATACCGCGCCTCGTAACTGGTATTGCCGTATTATCGTACACCACGCGGACATCGTCAAATGTTAATCTGTTAAGCTGAAGTGCGAGAGGCTTGTCCGTGCTCAGATTATTAGTATCTGTGTTATCTTTGGTTGAAGCGCCTTTGGAAGCCGGCATAAAAAGTTTAGCATTAATGTCTGCAGCTCTCAACGTTACATTATCTACAACAAAATCACTGTTCTGAAGGTCCAGTTTATTTACCTTCGAACTTAGTTCTGCAAACTTTATTTTTCCGAAAGTCTTGGTATTATCATCACCATAATCAATATCGAAATTGGTCAGTTTAATTCTGTTAAGGTCTAATTGCATCGGCTTGCGCCGGTTCAGTGAATCGACAGTCTGCTCCACCTCCTCAGTAACTTCCTCAAGTAAATCCTGCTTAAGACGGAGGCGCAGACCATCCATGAGGATGTCATTTACAGAATAGGAATTGTTCTGAAGGTCAAAAGTCCTCACGCGGGTATCAAAGGACTTGAAATATACACTCAGATCGTTGCGAGCCTGCAGATCCCGAAAATTAACTCCAATATCCTGAAGCTTTATTTTATCCAGTGAAATAATAAAAGGTTTGGATTCGCTCTCCTCAGCATCTTTGGTGGCAAAGGCCTCCAGAATATAATCAAAATTAAAATTACCGTTCTGCCTGCGGATTACATTTGCACGCACACCGGCCAGATCAACAGAGGTCAAATCTGCCGTACTTTTAAGAAGTTTGGGAATATGAAGTCCCACATCCACTTTCCTTGCGAACAGTAAAGTATCTTTATTCTGGTCCTGGAGGTAAAGATTTTCCATTACCAGACTGTTGGGGAACGCTACAAAAACACGTTCCAGTGTGACTTTGGTGTGAATTTTTTCCTCAAGATAGTTTACCAGCTTGCCCTTAAGAAAATTCTGGACCGCCGGCAGCTGCAGGCTCAGGACTGCAAATACCACCAGAATGATGAGTGATCCTAATGTTATACCGGCATATTTAAGGACTTTTTTAAAACTTTTCATGTGATATCAGACATTTTAGCAGAGGTCGCAGCGACAGCCTTATCAAAGAAATCCAAAAATTTTACATAAGTAAAGACAGCATTATTACCAAAAACAGTCCGGCATCACACTGAAAACAACCAGATACCTGCTTCCGGTCTTAGAAGCACGTGCCTGATTATTTAATAAAATAACAGAGTAAATTTTTTTTCATATCTCCAATTGTAAGCCACATGAAAACATCAGACCAAAATGCCCCTCAGCTCATGCCGAACTGATTTTTGCTCAAGTAGATTGTGAGAATCTACTTATTAAGCTGCAGCCGTACATTTTTCGCCAGTGTTTTAAAGCGCACGCCATCATCCTGCACCACAGTGATGGTAATCTGCCCGGTCTTGCTCAGGTTTTTGTCCTGAACAGTACCGGATTTTCCCTTATGTGTACCGCCAATAACATGGCAATAATCACCGTTTGATATTACAGTTGTTACATCAGGCATCATTTCATTAATTTTTTATTACTTGCTTACAGTAAATCTAAAAAAAACTAAACATCTGGGCAATCAACGATATGGTGAAAAGTCCGCCAAAAGCACCCGGCTTACGATGACTGCATTGCTAATAATTCAATAAATTTGCAAAAAACATTCTTGAAAGACCTCCTGCTCATCACCCCACCTTTTACCCAGCTGAATACCCCTTATCCGGCTACAGCCTACCTAAAAGGTTTTCTGAACACAAAAAATATTTCTTCTTTTCAGATGGATTTGGGAATAGAGGTGATTCTGGAACTTTTTTCCAGAGAGGGATTGAGGAAGGTGTTTGACCGGGTGGATGGAACAGCCGGTTTCTCAGAAAACAGCAGCCGTATTTGTGCAATGCGCGATGAGTATGTAAATACCATCAATCAGGTGATGCTTTTTCTGCAAAACAGAAACCCGACCCTCGCCAGACAGATCTGCACAATGAATTTTCTGCCGGAGGCCTCCAGATTCAATGCGCTTGATGATTTGGACTACGCATTCGGTAACATGGGACTGCAGGACAGGGCAAAACATTTGGCCACGCTGTATTTGGAAGACCTTTCAGATTTTATTGTCGAAAATATTGACCCTGATTTCGGCTTCAGCCGTTACGCCGAACGCCTTGGCCAAAGTGCCAATTCATTTGATGAACTCTATGCGAAACTTCAGGCTGAGGCCACATTCACCGACCAGTTTACATTAAAAATTCTGAAGGAAAGAATTGATGACCTTCAGCCCAAAATGGTTTGTTTTTCCGTGCCTTTTCCGGGAAATCTGTATTCCGCTTTTAGAGCTGCGAAATTCATCAGACAAAATTATCCGGATATAAAGACGGCCATGGGTGGTGGATTTGCAAATACGGAACTGCGCGACCTGAAAGATGCCCGCGTATTTGATTTTTTTGATTTCATTACTCTGGATGATGGCGAACTGCCCATTGAATTGCTGCATTCCCATTTTTGCGGTATAACACAGAGTCCGCAGCCGGAATTTAAAAGAACTTTCCTGCGGCAGAACGGTGAAACTGTTTATAAAAATGATTCTACCCGCCCTGATTATAAGATGGCCTATACAGGCACACCTGATTACAGTGATTTACTGCTGGACCAGTACATCTCTGTGATTGAGGTGGCCAACCCTATGCATAGTTTGTGGAGCGACGGACGGTGGAATAAACTGACTATGGCACACGGCTGTTATTGGGGCAAATGCACCTTCTGCGATATTTCACTGGACTACATCAAGACCTACGAGCCAGTTTCAGCCAAAATTCTGGTAGACCGTATGGAAATCTTAATTGCGGAAACCGGCGAATCGGGGTTTCATTTTGTTGATGAAGCGGCTCCGCCAGCACTTATGCGGGAGGTAGCACTGGAAATCCTGAGGCGAAAACTGGTGGTAACCTGGTGGACCAATATCAGGTTTGAGAAGAGCTTTACCGGCGACCTCTGCTATCTGCTTAAGCTTTCGGGCTGCATTGCGGTTTCCGGCGGTCTGGAAGTTGCCAGTGACCGCCTGCTGAGACTGATAGACAAGGGAGTTTCGGTGGAACAGGTAGCCAAAGTGACGCGTAATTTCACGGAAGCGGGGATTATGGTGCATTCGTATCTGATGTATGGTTACCCAACACAAACCATACAGGAAACTGTTGACTCGCTTGAAATGGTTCGGCAGTTGTTTGAAATGGGCATTGTACAGAGTGGGTTCTGGCATCAGTTCGCCATGACGACACATTCGCCGGTGGGACAAAACCCAGAAGAATTTGGAGTCAGGCCTGAATTACAGGATATTCAGTTTGCGAATAATGATGTTCAGTTCACTGACAGCACAGGTATTGACCATAGCCGCTTCAGCACGGGTCTTAGAAAATCGCTCTTCAATTATATGCACGGAATTAATTTTGACCTGCCCCTGCGCGAATGGTTTGATTTTAAAATTCCCAAAACGACTGTTCCTCCAACATTTATTCATGACTGCCTGCTTGAAGAGGAAAATTTTGTCATTAAAGGAAGCTCTAAAATTATTTTCACAAATACAAATCCGCGAGTTGAACAATACAGTAAAACAAAAAAAGGTGAGACCGCATCTTTTGCAAGCATGACCTTTCATTTGAAGACCAATATTGTTGCGGTGGAACTGCAAGCATCTAAAGCGCAGTGGCTGATGAAGGTTATGGCCGAAAATCCTGCTGAAAATGCTCGGAAAGTCACCCTTCAGGAGCTGAAAAGCAGTTTTGAGACATCATTTGAGGATTTCGAACTCTTTTGGTTTTCAAAACCTGTGCAAATACTCAGACGAAGCGGTGTGATACTGCTTCTTTAAAACAGTAGTTTTCATACAGATTCACGCAGATTTTTTTTTAGCCCGCAGATTGCGCTGATAACGCTGATGTTATCTGTGGATATCTGTGTGATCTGTGAGCGGTAGTTTCTCACACATTCGCGGGGATTAGTATATTTTTAGCCCGCAGATTGCGCTGATATCGCAGATTTTATGTATACATCTGTGTAATCCGCGAGCTGCATATTTCGCACAGATTTTCGGAGATCTATCTTTGAATACTTCCGCAGACAGCGCTGAAGAGGCAGATTGCTGTTTGTAGGTCTAAAATTTATTATCCTAAACGAAAAATCTGCCTCAATAAAGTATTGAGACAGATCTATTTAATTTATTATTGACTGAACAGCCTACGATTACATGTGTATCGCGATTTTTGCTGTAGCGTCCAGTGCTGCTTCCTTAATTGCTTCGGCAAAGGTGGGGTGCGCGTGGGACATTCTTGAGATATCTTCGGCGCTTGCACGGAATTCCATTGCGGTTACAGCAGCAGCGATCATATCGGCTGCTCTGGCACCAATCATGTGCACTCCCAAAACCTCGTCCGTCTTCTCGTCGGCGATAATTTTAACAAAACCGTCTACATCGCCTGAAGCACGGCTTCTGCCTAAGGCACGCATTGGGAAACTTCCTACTTTAATGGCAACACCTTCCTCTTTAAGCTGCTCTTCCGTCTTACCAACAGCGGCAACCTCCGGCCAGGTATAAACCACCCCCGGGATAAGGTTATAATTGATGTGCGGTTTCTGTCCGGCAATCTGCTCGGCTACCAGTACACCTTCTTCGGAAGCCTTGTGTGCCAGCATGGCTCCGGCAACCACATCACCGATTGCGTAAATATTTGAGACGTTGGTTTGCAAATGATCATTCGTTTTCACGCGACCTCTTTCATCCATATCTACACCGGCTTTCTCCAGTGCAAGACCGTCGGTATAAGGTCTTCTGCCCACTGAAACAAGAACGTAATCTCCTTCCACCACAACTTCGGCACCTTTTTTATCTTTCGCAGTTACCTTCACAGTGTCGCCGTTTCTTTCAACCGCCTGCACCGCTGTGGAAAGCATGAATTTCATACCCTGCTTTCTCAGGACTTTATTAAGCTCTTTGGATAGTGCACCATCCATCGTAGGAATGATTTTATCCATAAATTCAACTACAGTAACCTCTGAACCTAATCTCTTATAAACAGAACCCAGTTCCAGACCGATGACACCACCGCCGATAACCACCAGATGTTTTGGGATTTCCTTAAGTTCCAGAGCTTCTGTAGAAGTGATCACTCTCTCCTTATCCAAAGTGATGAATGGAAGTGAGCTGGGTTTGGAACCTGTGGCGATAATGATGTATTTTGAGTCTAAAGTTTCAGAAGAGCCGTCATTTTTGGTAACCTTCACCTGCGTTGAAGATTCAAAGCTTCCCACCCCTTCAAAAACGGTGATCTTGTTTTTGTCCATCAGGAAGTTGATACCCTTCGTGGTTTGCTCTACTACTTCATTTTTTCTTTCTATCATCCTTGCAAGATCAGCTTTTGGCTCATCTATGATGATTCCGTGAGAGGCAAAGTTATGTTTTGCGTTTTCAAAATGTTCTGAACTGTCCAGTAGAGCTTTGGATGGAATACAACCTACATTGAGGCAGGTACCGCCCATCGTGGGATATTTCTCAATGATTGCAGTTTTTAAACCCAACTGTGCGCAACGGATTGCAGCTACGTAACCACCGGGACCTGAACCGATAACGGTAACATCAAATTGACTCATTTTATTTTGATTTGATAATTAAAAATTAAGTGGCACAAAATTACGAAAATTTTGAAGCAAAACTGTACGGAAACGTACAATTAACAATTGTAAGACGTGACAAAACTTTAGCAAAAAAAAATTCCGGCACCAAGGGGATGCCGGAAAAATAATTTTTCTTCATAGTTAATGCACCCGCATTAATTGGCTACATCAGAAATAAATTTGATACGGAGCATACGAACCTCATCATCACTAAGGTCATCTCCAAATTCATTGAGCAACACTTTCATACTGTCACTTTCGGAGCCTTTCATAAAGTCCATAAATTCATCTACAATATCTTCATCAAAATTTTCATCGATATAATAATCAATCTTAAGTTTGGTACCCTGATATACAATACTTTCCATTTCCTTCAGAAGGTCGTGCATGCTGAGGTTCTTGGCTTTGGCAATGTCTTCCAGATCAATTTTCTTATCGGTACTCTGGATAATGAAAACCTTGTGAGACGATTTATTCGCCACCTGCTTGATGACCATGTCCTGAGTGCGCTCGATATTGTTTTCCTCTACGTACTGGCTGATGAATTCAGCGAATTCCTTTCCGTATTTCCGGGCCTTGCCTTCGCCTACGCCATAAATCTTGCCGATTTCCTCAATCTTTATCGGATACTGAACGGTCATATCTTCCAGACTGGGATCCATGAATACTGTATAGGGCGGAATCCCGTGTTTTTTCGCCACCTTTTTCCGCAGATCCTTAAGTTGCGCGAACAGGTTTTGATCCATTCCGCCACTTTGCTGACCCTGCATTTGGTCGGAATTTGCCTTGGTTTGCGCCAGGTCGTATTGCCTGTCTTCGGCAATCTGGAAAGCTTCAGTATCTTTACCTGTAATTACGTTCAAACCTTTTTCGGTAACCTTAAGAACACCGTAAGTCTCAATATCTTTCTGAAGATAATTCTGAACTGTGGCCTGGCGGATAATTGATTTCCAGAAATTCTCGGGCCTGTCCCTGCCCATACCGAAATGTCTTCCGGACTCCAGTTTGTAGGATTTGGTAACAGAATTTTCCTTACCAACGATCACCGAAATAAGGTCTTTGGTCTTAAATTTCTCGTCCAGTTCCTTCACCATTTCCAGCACCATTTTCAGTTCGGCAGTAGCATCTACCAACTTGGGTGGATTTACGGAGTTGTCGCACATCTGCGCTCCTTCGCCATTTACAGGATCAAACTTTTCGCCGAAATAATGGAGGATGTACTGGCGGCGGCTCATCGAGGTTTCTACATAACCCACCACCTCATTCAAAAGCTGCAGACCAATTTCACGCTCCGAGACAGGTTTTTGGGCCAGGAATTTTTCCAGCTTCTCAATGTCTTTGGGATCATAGAAAGCCAGACAGATTCCTTCGCCACCGTCTCTACCCGCACGTCCTGTTTCCTGATAATAACTCTCCAGCGACTTTGGAATATCATAATGGATTACGAAACGCACATCCGGTTTGTCTATACCCATCCCGAAAGCGATGGTAGCAACTATTACATCAGCTTCCTCCATCAGGAATTTATCCTGATTGGCCACCCGGGTTTTCTGGTCCAAACCGGCATGATAAGGCAAAGCATTAATGCCGTTCACCTGCAGCAGCTGAGCAAACTCTTCCACTTTTCGGCGGCTAAGGCAGTACACAATTCCGGACTTTCCTTTGTGTTGATTGATGAAACGGACAATTTCCTTATCAATATTGACCTTCGGACGTACTTCATAGAAAAGGTTAGGCCTGTTAAAGCTCTCCTTAAATACTTTAGCATGGGTCATTCCAAGCGTTTTCTGAATATCATCCTGCACCTTAGGTGTAGCAGTAGCAGTAAGTGCAATTACAGGTACATCGGCTATTTTGTCAATGATCAGCTTCAGATTACGGTATTCCGGCCGGAAATCATGGCCCCACTCGGAGATACAGTGTGCCTCGTCAATGGCCACAAAGGAAATCTTAACCTCCTTCAGAAAGTCCATATATTCTTCCTTGATGAGTGATTCGGGGGCCACATATAATAATTTGGTCCGCCCTGCGGTAATATCATCGAAAACCTGCTTGGTTTGGGTTTTGTTAAGCGATGAGTTCAGTACATGGGCTACGCCGGGATCCGACGAAAGCCCGTTTACGGCATCTACCTGATTTTTCATCAAGGCTATAAGCGGTGAGACTACAATTGCGGTTCCCTCGGAAATAAGCGCGGGCAACTGGTAGCAAAGAGATTTTCCGCCACCCGTAGGCATAAGCACAAAAACATCATTACCTCCCAGCAGGGCTGTAATTATTTCCTTCTGCTGGCCTTTGAATTTTGAAAAACCGAAGTATTTTTTAAGTTCGCCTGTTAATTCGGCGGAAGTTATTTTCATCTTATTATTCATTTTAAGACCGAAACAGCGCATCACCACTAAGGTCTTTCTACATCCACATTCTCTGTTCAGTAAACGAAATTCGTCTAAAGTTTTCTAAATTTGCAAATAAGCCAAAGTTAACAAATTAAAGTCATAAAGTTAATTTGTGAAGTCAATTTTGAGAGCGATAACACAAAAAAATAAATGATATAAATCATATCCAAATTCCATCCCAAATATCTGAAAATGAATCCGGAAAAAATCCTCGATATTGCCAGGTCTGCAGTAAGCACTGAAATACAGGAGCTCGAAAATCTTAAAAACCGCCTGGATCAGCAATTCCTTAAAGCCGTGGAGATTATAAACGGTGCCACAGGAAAACTTATTGTTGTAGGTATAGGCAAATCTGCTCATGTAGGAAATAAAATTGTAGCCACCCTTAATTCCACGGGTACACCGGCACAGTTTCTTCACGCGTCGGAGGCCATTCACGGCGACCTGGGTGTCATTCAGAAAAATGATGTGGTGCTTTGCATTTCCAACAGCGGTAACTCACCCGAAATCGTAAACCTGCTGCCATTTCTGAAAGAATATTCGTCGGCACTAATCGGCATGACTGGAAACCCCAATTCCAAACTGGCTGAATTTTCGGAGGTCATCCTGGACTCTTCTGTGGAAAAGGAAGCCTGTCCTATAAAACTGGCACCTACCAGTTCCACTACCGTGCAGATGGCTTTGGGTGACGCCCTGGCGGTATGCCTGATGGAAATCAGCGGCTTCCGGGAACAGGACTTTGCCCGGTTCCATCCCGGTGGCAGCCTGGGGAAAAACCTCACCGCCCGCGTAAAGCAATTCCTTTCACCTCAAAAACCGCAGGTAAGCGAAAATGCCGGCATCAGAGAAATCATTATTTCAGTAAGCGGTTCCTCGCACGGAATTACAGTGGTCACGCGTGATGAGGAAATCGTTGGTGTAATTACCGACGGTGACCTTCGCCGCATGCTGATGCGTGAAGAAGATGTCTCAAAAGTGACCGCTAAAGAAATCATGAGCCATCATCCTAAAAGTATAGACAAGGAGGAACTGGCCAAAGTGGCCATGGCCATCCTTAAAGAGCGCAACATCGGACAGCTCATCGTGACCGACCGGGGACAGTATTTTGGCATCATCGACATTCACCGGCTCCTGGATGAAGGTATCAACTAGTAAGTCGCTTTCCGGAATCGACCCTGCCCATTATCCCACAGAAATCAGTAATTTTGCAGCTTCCGTTTTCATATGCTGAGAGCCGGAACCCAATAAAATGAGCGAAGGAAAAGACATGTCCTTTATGGGGCACATAGGCGAACTGCGCGGCCACCTGATAAGATGTATCATAGCGATAGTCATTGGTGCGCTGGTGGTAGGTTTCAATATTGAATGGATAATGGACCAGGTATTTTTTGGTCCGGTTCGAAATGATTTTCCTACATTTAAGGTAATCAATATGCTGTCCAGACAAATGAGTGGTGTAGATGCCATGATACTTCCGGAAGATTTTCCGGTGCGTGTACAGAAACTCTACCAGCAGTTTAATGTGATGATGTCTGTCTCGTTTCTGGGCGGTGTGGTACTGGCCTTCCCATATATTGTGTGGGAACTCTGGCGCTTTATTTCACCTGCATTAAGACCTCAGGAAAAAAGCAATTCGCTGATGCTGATTAACTCTGTATGGATCCTCTTCCTTCTGGGCATTCTCTGCGGTTACTATCTTATCCTGCCATTTGCCATAAACTTTGCCGTACTTTTCAAAATCTCAGATATCATTGAACCTCTTTATGACCTTTCTGATTACACGGCCCTGTTTTTCCAGATTGTCCTGGGTATGGGAATCGTATTCCTGTTTCCGGTCATTGTCTATTTCCTGACAACCATCGGCATCCTGACGCCAAAATTCCTCAGAACTTACAGGAGACATGCCATAGTGCTCATTATGATTATTGCAGCGGTGATCACGCCGGCAGATGTCATCAGCATGATGATGGCTGCTATACCGCTTTTAATTCTTTTTGAATTCAGTATTGCACTGAGTGCACGCACCTTTAAACGCCTGCAGAAAGCTGAAGTTCTGGCCAGCCGGAAGTCTGACTGATAATCAATCTGTTATTAAAGGCAGTTATAATATTATATTTACTCAAATTTTTATAGAAATGAATCCTTTTATTGAAGAACTTAAATGGCGCGGACTTTACGCAGACATGATGCCCGGAACTGATGAACAGTTGAACAAGGAAGTTACGTCTGCATATATAGGTTTTGACCCCACAGCGGATTCACTGCATATAGGAAGTCTTATTCCGATAAAGGTTCTGGCCCATTTCCAGCAGCACGGACACAAGCCTATCGCTCTTGTGGGCGGTGCCACCGGAATGATTGGTGATCCATCCGGTAAATCCAACGAAAGGAATCTTCTGGACGAAGAAACTCTGAACCATTATGTAGCCTGCATCAAGGCGCAGCTTTCAAAATTCCTCAACTTCGAAGGTGAGGAAGCCAACAGAGCCGAACTTGTAAATAATTATGACTGGATGAAGGAGTTCAGCTTCCTGGATTTTGTCCGGGATGTAGGCAAGAACCTGACCGTTAATTATATGATGGCCAAGGAATCCGTGAAGAAGCGTATTACTGGCGAAAACGGTGCCGAGGGCATGAGTTTTACAGAATTTACCTATCAGTTGCTGCAGGGTTATGATTTCTTGCACCTCTATAAAAACAATAATGTGAAACTGCAGATGGGCGGATCGGACCAGTGGGGAAACATTACCACCGGAACAGAGCTTATCCGCAGAAAAGTGCAGGGCGAAGCCTTTGCCTTAACGGTTCCGCTGATTACAAAAGCCGACGGTTCCAAATTCGGTAAGTCTGAAAGCGGCGAGAATTACTGGCTGGATCCAAAAAGAACTTCGCCCTACCGTTTCTACCAATTTTGGGTTAATGCAACCGATGAGGATGCCGAACGCTTTATAAAATTCTACACCTTCCTTAGCAAGGAAGAAATTGAAAGTCTGGTGGAAGAGCACAAACAGGCTCCTCATGAAAGAAAATTACAGAAAAAACTGGCTGAAGAAGTTACCGTTTGGGTACACAGCCGCGAAGATTTTGAAAAAGCGGTAAAGGCTTCGGACATCCTGTTCGGGCGGTCTACCGCCGAAGAACTTAAAAATCTGGATGAAAATACCTTTCTGGAAGTTTTTGAGGGGGTACCGCAGAAAGAAATTTTAATAAATGAACTGATCGGCACTAATGTCATTGACCTTATTTCTGAAAAATCAGGATTCCTGAAATCAAAAGGTGAGGCCAGAAGAGAACTGCAAAGCAATTCCATTTCCATCAATAAAGATAAAGTAACTGACACGTTTGAAGTTTCTGATAATGACCTTATAGACGGAAAATTTATGCTGCTGCAGAAGGGAAAAAAGAACTATTTCATCGTAAAAGCGGTGTAAAGACACGCCATAAAATACCTGTAAAAGCCGCGAATTTCTTTGCGGCTTTTATTTTATACATAGCGTAAAGTCAAGTTGAAGAACACAATTTTGCCCTAATGGGCGTAACTTTAGCACTTAATAATATTTTTTCAGTTAATGACAATCCTTATTTTTATCGCAGTCCTCTGGTATTCCGGGCTGTTCTTTCAAACATTCTTCCTGCACCGTTACGCCGCTCATCAGAGTTTTAAAATGTCCCGTTTTGGCGAAAAACTTTGCTATATCCTGACCTGGGTTACCCAGGGATCCAATTATCTGTCAGCCTATGGTTATGGAGTAATGCACCGCATGCATCATGCTTATGCCGACACTGAGAAAGATCCGCACTCGCCGAAATACGACCACAACCTGTTCACCATGATGTGGCGTACGAAGTCCATCTATCAGCAGATCAATGAGCAGAAAGTGGCGATTGAGGAAAAATTTACCAAGAACGTTCCGAAGTGGGAAGCGTTTGACCGCTTTGCAAGTTCATGGTTTTCCCGACTTGCCTGGGCGGTCGGCTACACAGCATTTTTCTATATTTTCGCAACGGCCTGGTGGCAGTGGCTGCTTTTACCGGTAGCCTATATGATGGCGCCTATCCACGGGGTGATCATCAACTGGTTTGGGCATATATACGGTTATGTGAACTTTAAGGTTTCAGACACCTCCAAAAACCTTTTCAGATTTGACTGGCTTATGATGGGCGAGGGCTATCACAATAACCACCACAAACACGGCAGCAGAGCCAACTTCGGCGGCGTAAGATGGCACGAGATAGACGTCACCTACTACATCATGCTTCTGCTGGACAAAATGCGGCTGATTAAGCTTAAGCCGGTCGCAAAAGTAGAGCGTGAACTATAAATAGAGCCTAAAACTGAAAACTCCCGGAAACAGTATTTCCGGGAGTTTTATAATTAATAGGTAAATCTTATTTATTGAAATCAACAACCGTCTTAGCCATCAGGTTGATACCCTTGGCGGTGTCTACGGCTTTCTGTTCACCATTTACAAAGATCCTTACGATCAGTCTGGAATCGGCATCTACACCCTCTCCGGTTGCAGCAAGATGTACAGCTCCTACAGAACTGTTCACTATTTGCGGCTCACTGGACCAGCTGGTACCGGGAACATTGAACTGGGTGCTCTGCACCGTGCCCACCTGAGTAACCACCGCATTGATGTCGACCATTGGTGTGGCCTGTACGGTAAAGGCTACGCTCAGCGTTTCGTTAGGGTCTTCTTCGCGCTCTTTGCAGGAGGAAAAAAGGCTTAATATAGTAACTGAAGCTATTAACGGTAACGTAAAACTGATCTTTTTACGGGAAAGAAGCGTTCTTTTCATGCCAAATTTTATTATTAACGGTCAAATATAGGATTTTTTAATAATAAAGATTGACATTCTGCACATTATTTGCAATTAAATTGCCCGAAATTTCAGCCTTAATGGCAATTCACAGGCATGGCAGCAGATTTGACTATATTCGCAGAAAATATTCTATGGACCTTCAGTACCTTATACGCGAACCTCAGCATATCACTCCGCAAACCACCATTCTGTTTCTTCTCCATGGCTATGGCAGCAATGAACAGGATCTGTTCTCTTTTACGCCTACCCTACCCGAGGACTGGATTGTAGTAAGTTTTCGGGCGCCACATTCCACTGAGTATGAAGGTTTTTCGTGGTATGATATCGATTTTATGGATTCTGAAAAATTTGTGGATACAGCACAGGCCAATGCGTCACTGAACGGCATCCTGGACCAAATGCTCAGAATATCCAACCAATATGGACTCACCGACAACAAAACACATTTGTGTGGCTTTTCGCAAGGCGGTATCCTAAGTTACGCACTTGCCCTGCGTTTACCTGAATTATTTTCCAAAGTAGCCTGCCTGAGCTGTTATCCTGAAGAAAAACTTCTGGGAGAAATTGTTAAGGACAAGAAAAAACTGGAACACCTGCGTTTCTTTATCTCTCATGGTACCGACGACACTGTTATCCCTCTGGAGTGGGGCCGCAAAGCCGCAGATCTGTTATACGACCTGAGCTGCTATTTCACTTTCCGCGAATATATGAGCGGACACGGCGTGAACCAGAAAAATTATATGGACCTGATGGACTTCTTCAAGAAGTAAACAAAAGTGGACTTCTCCACGCTCATTATGAGAAGCCGTCTACTATTGCCCTCAAATTAATTTTTATTCAAGAATGGAAACAGAATAAGCCGTGATGACCGCTGTCTTTTGGGACGGTTGCCGGCTATTTGTCGAAGTTGTTAGGATGGCTTTTGCTGATTTCATCCACCGTTCCGAGAACCTTGTCTTTAAGTGATTCCTGGTATTTTTCAAGTCTTTCCGCAACGGATTCGTCGGATGCACCAATGATCTTGGCGGCCAGGATTCCCGCGTTCATGGCACCGTTCAGCGCGACCGTAGCCACGGGAATTCCGGACGGCATCTGCAGAATTGAAAGGATTGAATCCCAGCCGTCAATGGAGTTGGAGGATAAGATCGGAACGCCGATTACAGGAAGCGTGGTACAGCTCGCCACCATTCCGGGAAGGTGTGCGGCACCGCCGGCACCGGCTACGATTACCTTAAGTCCACGGCTTTTTGCAGATTTTGCGTAGTCGAACATGCGTTCCGGAGTCCTGTGTGCCGAAACTACTGTAAGCTCATAGTCTATATTCTGTGATTTTAAGAAATCTGCTGCCTGCTGCATAATGGCCAGATCACTCTGGCTACCCATAATTATTCCGACCATACCGAGAAAAAGATATTTATTTTGAAGCCTTAAAGTTAGGAAAATTTAGGAAAAGCGGCGGCATGACGTGGGGAATGGCTACTTTTGCAGCGTGAAAATCAGTGCAGATATCCGGCTTATCTTAGCAGTACTTACCATTGCCATCGTTTGGGGAACCACCTTCCTTGGTATAAAGATCGGCGTGGAGACCATCCCGCCCTGGTTTGTAGCCGGCCTGCGGCAGTTGCTGGCAGCGATAATTTTGCTGCTTTTCCTGCTTGCGCGCGGACAGTTAAAATGGATCGGACGACGAAATTTCATGGTGCAGATCACCCTTTCGTCGCTGATGCTGATCGTTGCCAACGGTCTTACCACTGTGGCCGAAGCCCATATATCGAGCAGTCTGGCCTCCCTGGTGAGTTCAATGTCGCCCATAGCGGTTTTGCTTTGCAGTGTTCTTTTCGGACTGGAAAAATTTTCTTTCCGGTCTCTGACCGGGATACTTTTCGGCTTTAGCGGGGTGCTGTTTATTTTCTGGAACGGAATGTCCGATTTTGCAAACCCTGATTACCTTTTCGGCATTATCCTGCTTTTTCTTGCCATATTCGGTTGGGCAGGCGGAACTGTTTACACGAAGAAAATTCAGTTCCGTAATGACAGTCTTTTCCTGAACCTCTTTTACCAGTTTGCTTTTGCGGGAATTGTGCAGCTAATCATTGCTTTCCTTTTTTCTGAAGCCACCGATTACCGTTTATGGTCGGCCCGAAGTATTGCAGCAACGGTTTATCTGGCCTGTTTTGGCTCAGTGGCGGCTTATTTTGCTTTCAATTATGCGCTTAAGAGGCTACGACCGACGCAGATATCAATGCTTTCCTACGTTAATACAGGTATTGCCATTTTTCTGGGCTGGCTCGTGCTGAATGAAGAAATCACCGTGAAGTTTATTATTGCAGCGATACTCATCATCACCGGGGTCATCATCATGAACTACCGTCCCGGAATGCTTAAACGGAAGTAACCTTCACCATGGACTTTATGCGGATCAGTTTCTCCAACAGCTCTTCACGGCTGTCTGCTAATACATTGATGTGACCCATTTTTCGTCCGGGTTTCGTGCTGGTTTTTCCATAAAGGTGTACATAAGTCTGTGGCAGTTTCATCACTTCTTCCAAACCTTCATATTTTACTTTGCCGGAGTGGTTTTCATCGCCTACAAGATTCAGCATGCCCGAGTAACCCGTTGCATCCGTATCAGCCAGAGGTACGTTTTTCAGGATCCTGCATAACTGCTCAAATTGCGAGTTGGCATTTCCTTCCTGTGTTTGGTGACCGGAATTATGCAGCCTGGGCGCAGTTTCATTTACCCAAACCTTACCTTCTTTATCAAGGAACAGTTCAATAGCGAACAGGCCGGCAGAGCTGGCAGCTTTCGTGAACTGCGCAGTTATTTCGGCGATCTGTTTCTCCACATCGTCAGAAATATTTGCAGGGCAAATATTGAAATCCAGCAGATTCAGTTTGGGATCGGCCACCATTTCAGTTACGGGAAATGTTTTCGTTTCGCCGTCTTCGCCAATCGCCACAATGATGGAAAGTTCCTTTTCAATATCGACAAGAGCTTCCAGTACCGAGGGTACATTCCAAAGCTTATGCAGATCGTCTTCCGTACGTATGACCTGAACTCCTTTACCGTCATAACCGCCGGTATTCATTTTCTGAACAAAAGGCAGCGGAAAGTCTGCTTCGGATTTCTGCTGAATAATCTGAAAGTCCGGACTTGGAATATTGTGTTTTTGGTAAAATTTCTTCTGCAATATCTTCTGCTGAATGATCTGGATGATTTCCGGGCTTGGGCAAACCCTGATGCCTGAGGCTTTAAGTTCATAAAGCGCATCTACATCAACATGCTCGATTTCAATGGAAACCACATCCTTTCCTTTCCCAAAGTTGAAAACCGTCTCAAACTCATCAAACCTGCCCTGGGTAAAACCGGATATAGTACTGCATGGCGCGTCGGCTGCGGGATCAAGAGTAAACCATTCGTCGTCGTATTTCAGACCTTCCTGAATTAACATCCGTCCCAGCTGTCCGCCACCTAATATCCCGATTTTCATATTTTAGAATTTTATTGAAGAAGTATGAAAGCTGCCGGATTAAAAAAATAACGTGCCGGCACCGCAAAAATACGAAAGGAATCCCATAGGCACCAAGGTCCTGACTGAATTAAATTGAACAGAAAAGCTTTAAATGCGGGTTTTTTATTTTACTTTGCAACTATTAAACTATGGAACTGTTTCTAAACGTCTTTTCCGGACTTCTTATACTGCTGAGTGTACTTCCTTTTATTAAGAATCAGCATTGGATTTTCCGCGTGCCGGAATTTATGAAAATACAATTGCTCATCCTGCAGGCTGCAGTTTTTGGGTTCAGCATTATTCTGGTCACTAAAGATCTCTGGTTCTGGATCCTGAATATCACCCAACTAGCGCTTATGTGCTATCATCTGTATGTTCTGATCCGGTATACTAAATTCTATAAGCGAAAGAAACCTTCAAAAACCTCACATTCATCTTCTAAGGTAAAGATACTGTCTGTAAACGTGCACCAGTTCAACACGGATTACAGCAGATTTCATGAACTCATTGTAAAACATCAGCCTGATATCTTTATTACAATGGAGACGGATTCAAAATGGGAAGAAGCGAACCGCAAACTGGAAAAAGATTACCCCCACACCCAGAAGATGACACTGGACAATACCTACGGCATGCACCTTTATTCCAAAATGCCGCTGCAGAAATCAGAAATCCACTTTTTTGTGGCAGAGGATATTCCCAGTTTCGAGTCGCATTTCCGGACCGAAGACGGGCGGGATTTTATTGTATTCGGTGTACACCCGCCGCCACCCAGTCCGACCGAAGAACGCACCTCCAAAGAAAGGGATGGTGACCTGCTTTGTGTGGCCAAGAAAATCCGCGGAACAAAAACACCAACGCTTGTCATTGGCGATTTCAATACCGTGGCCTGGTCGGATACCTCGATTCTTTTCCGCAAAACCAGCGAGCTGATTGATGCGCGTGTAGGCCGGGGAATCCTGGCAACGTTTCACGCAAAATACTGGTTTTTCCGTGTACCCCTGGATTTACTCTTCCACAGTTCGCATATCTTTGTAGACCGGCTGGAAACTCTGGAACATATCGGTTCAGACCACTTCCCTATTCTGTGCGAATTTCATATTGATCCAATGGCGAAACAGGTGCAGATAGACGAAGTGAAGACGCTGAAAGAGGAAGAGAAAGACGTAGTGGATGAGCTTATAGTTGAAGGCAGAAAAGAGGAGTCGGACAACCGGGACCGAACCGAACATCCGCACTAAGAGGGGTTCGCATTCTAACCGCTTTCTAAGCTTCATAAAATTCTATGGGCAAACCGTCGGGATCCTGTGTGAAAAAGAATTTCTTTCCGGTATATTCATCCGTCCGGATTTCTTCACAGCGCTGGCTTTTACCCATCAAATCATCACGTTTTGCCTGAAGATCTTCTACACTGAACGCCAAATGCCTGAGTCCGCAGCTTTCGGGACGTGACTGACGGGGCGGGGGATCAGGAAATGAAAAAAGCTCAATTACATACTGATCACCGATGCCCAAATCCAGTTTATAGGATTTTCGCTCTGCACGGTATACCTCACGCAAGACCTGAAGTCCTATAACTTCGGTATAGAATTTTTTGGAAACTTCATAATCTGAGCAGATGACTGCAATATGATGGATTTTCATCAGATGCTTCTTTACAGGAACGTCATCACATCCTTCACTACCCCGTTATTCTGGGTATGCTGAAGTAATTCAGCCCTAATAAATTCCTTTATTTGGTCTTCATCGCCGTTGTTTGGGAAAAGGAGATGAACATTTGCTCCGGCATCCAGCGTAAAAAACAGTTGTAAACCTGTGGACTTCCGGAATTCCCATATTTTGTTGATGACAGCCAGTGTTCCGGTTTTCATGAGGATAAAAGCAGGCTCACTCATCATCATCATTGCGTGAAGGGTCAGTGCTTCGTGCTCCACCAGCTTAATGAAGCCTTCCATATCTCCAGTTCCCAGGATTCCCTTCAATAATGTAAAATTTTCATGCGCCTCCTGAAATCTGCGCTCCGCGTAAGGGTTCGTGTTCATAAGCCCATGTCCTACAGTGGAACTTACCGATTTTTCACCCTCGTGAATCAACAGCACCCAATCATTAAAATCTTTGAACACAGAATGCACCTCACTGTCGGGATAGCGAACTGCGAACAGGTCACTGCTTGCATCCACCTCCGGCGTTTTGCCCCAAACAACAAGTCCGTCATAAAGGCTTCTGCAGGCGCTGCCGCTGCCCAGCCGGGCCAGGAAACTTGCTTTCTTTACTTTGAATTCAGTTCCGTTTTCTCCGGAGAATGCATCATCAACTTCCATCAGACATTTGGCAACGGCACCAAAACCTGACGCGGAGCTGGCGATTCCGGAACTGTGGGGAAAAGTATTCTCTGTCCTGATAATGTATTTCCCCTTCAGGATCCAGGGCAGATAAGGCTCAATGCTCCGGAAATATTTCTCCATTTTTTCAGCGAATTTCAGTTCTTCTTTTCCTGCCAGGAAAGTTTGAACTGAAAACCCCTCGCCTGCTAAAAACTCAAGTTCGGTATTTGTCCGGCAATGATTCAGGGTATAGCTGATGCTTGGATTAGCGGGAATCTGCCCGGCATATTTGCCCCAATATTTGATGAGTGCAATATTAGACGGACAGCTGGCTGTAACCGTAATGTCTTTTATATTAAAGGTCTTTTCTGATAAAAATTCTTTTTCCATTATTTATAATCCTTTGGATTTAACCCATTTTAGCATCGTACATGCCTTCAATAAGCGATTCGTACTTTCTGAGTAAAATATTCCTCTTTATTTTTAAAGTTGGGGTAATTTCACCGGCACCAATTTCGAATTCCGACGGCATCAGTTCAAATTTCTTCACTTTTTCAAAGCCGGGAAGGCCGCTCTGTATCACTTCAAGTTTCTGATGATAGAGGTCTTTAATCTGCTGAAGGTTCACAATTTCGCTCCATGATGAAAATGGAATTTTAAGTTTTTCCAGCTGCTGTTTCAGGTTTTCAAAATTGGGCACAATGAGCGCGGTCACATAGGGCTTACCTTCAGCCACCACCATCACTTGTTCGATAAGACTGTCATTGGACAGCAGATTCTCGATAGGCTGCGGGGCTACATACTTACCGTTGGAGGTTTTCATAAGGTCCTTTATCCGGTCTGTAATCGTAAGGTTGCCCTGATCATCAAACTCGCCGGCGTCACCTGTCTTAAACCAGCCGTCTTCAGTAAAGACTTCCGCCGTTTCCCGGGGTTTGTTATAATAGCCTTTCATAATACCGCTTCCCTTTGCTAAAATCTCATTGTTTTCGCCGATTTTAAGTTCCGTATCGCCCAGAGGAATACCCGCCGAGCCGTGCCTGTACTTTGTAAACGGAAAAGCAGTAAGTGTAGCTGTAGTTTCGGTGAGTCCGTAACCAACGGTCATGTGCATTCCGATTGCATCGAAGAAACGCGTGACTTCCGGCGATACCGAGGCTCCACCACAGGGCATAAACCAGAGTTTGCCGCCCATCTTATTCTTTATTTTTGCGAAAACAAGACGGTTGGCAAGGGCATTTTTCAGTCTTAAGCCAGGCGATATACTTTTCTCCAGCCGCCTGCGTTCAGCCATTTCAGTTCCTAGATCCAGCGCCCAGGCGAAGATTTTCTTTTTAAGCGGAGACCCTTCCTGCACCATATCGTGCACACCGGAATATATTTTTTGGTAGAAACGCGGTACCGCGCACATCATAGTGGGTTTTACCTCCATGAGGGTATGCGCGATCAGTTTGGTGTTTTCCAGGAAAGTCACCTTGGCACCACCCGAAAGAGAAAGCAGCGTCCAGCTCCTTTCGAAGACGTGGGTAAGCGGCAGGAAAGCCAGCGAGTGCTCCCTTTCAAAATCCCGGAACTTAAAAAAATCGAAATGTGCTTTGAAGCACTTTTGGAAGTTACCGTGGGTTAGCATTACGCCTTTAGGCACACCGGTTGTTCCGGAGGTGTAGATAAGGGTAGCGAGATCATCCTCTTCTTTTGGGCAAATCTCAAATTTAGGCGAACTTTTTTTGATGAAATCCTCAAAATAGGAGCTGCGGTCTTTCTTGATCCAGTCTCTCTTTTTGGCCAGAATAATATGTTCCAGGGACGAACCCTCTTCCATGATGGCGTAACAGGAATCATACTGCTCCTGATTGCCTGCCAGCACCAGCTTTGCTTTGGAATCATTCAGGATGTAGGCCGCCTGTTCCTTATTGTTGGTTGAATATACAGGTACGGTAACTGCGCCCAGACTCAGGACAGCAAGGTCCATGGTGATCCATTCTGCAGAATTATCTGAATAAATAGCTACACAATCGTTCTCGCCGATTCCGGTTTCGCGTAGTGCGTTCGCCGTTTTGAAAACCATATCACGGAATACCGGCCATTTCAGTTCTTTCCATTCTTCCCTTACCTTAAAACCTATTGCGGCTTTATACGGGTAGTTTCTTGCATTGACATTCAGGAATTCAGCGATATTCATCAGTGATATTATAGTTTATTTTTATGCGAAATATAATTCGAAAGGTGAAATTCCAGACTTTCATTCACCGGAATAAAATCCCGGTTGAGTTGCTCGGTGATCTTTTTATTGGAAACATGACTGCGGGACCTCACTGTCTGCAAATTTGTCCTGTTCATTATACGCAGCGCCGGGAAAAGGCCTCCAAAAATAAGCTGTAGAAAATAACCGGCATCCAGGATAGTTCCTGATAACACTTTCGGATTCGGCTTGCCCAATCTACGGCGTACCCTGGAAGCAATATCCGCATACGTACGGTTTTCAGAACTGACGATAAACCTTTCACCGAATATATTCTCTTCCATCAATCGTACCGAAATTTCAGCTACGTCGCGCACATCAACATAAGAAGTGCTGCCGGGCATGGCATAAGGAAATTTTTCAATCGTTTTAAAAAGTTCTCCACTGCTGGCATTCCAGTTACCGCTGCCCAGAATAATGCCGGGGTTCAGAATTACAGTATTTAAGCCTTCTGCCGAAGCGCGCCAAACCTCCATTTCCGACAGGTGTTTGGAAATGGCGTAATGTGAGTGGTTGAGTTTGGGATTGAAATCTGAGTCTTCATCCATCAGCCCTACCTCATTCAGACCGTCCAGGACTGCTACTGAACTGATAAAACAGAAGTCCTGAACTGAAGAATTTTCGCATGCATAAAGCAGATTGGCAGTTCCCGTTACATTGGTGCTGTAAATTTCTTTCTCATCGGTAGGATAAAAACTCACCTTCCCGGCACAGTGATATACGCTGCTAACCCCCGTTACAGCGGCTTCCAAAGAATGAATATCATCAAAATCAGCATCAATCCACTCAATTTTGTCAAAGTATTCATCAGGACTGTCGGTGTAGTAACTGAAGGACTCTCGGACTTCGTCCAGATCGCTTGAAGGACGCTTCGCAGCACGCACCTGATATCCCCTGTTAAGGAGTTCCAAGACAATGACCCGGCCCAGAATTCCTGTTGCGCCTGTAACTAAAACCATATGTTGCTTTGATACTTTTGCATCAGTATTTTTTAATATCGAATATGAAATCCTTAACGACTTCATTGAAATCGGTTGGGTTTTCAGCCTGGACCCAGTGTCCAGCGTTGGCAATGGTCACTACAGAAGAATGAGGAAACTGCTGTTTTATCTGAAACTCGTCCTGAGGCAGGATATAGTTGGATTTGGCACCACCGATAAAGAGCGTTTCACCGGTAAACACCCCAAATTTAATGGCATTGGATACAAACTGGTCATATTTTTTGGAAAGCGTATCCAGGTTAAAACGCCAGGCTAATTTTTTATCTTCGGTCCAGTATAGGTTTTTAGCCAGAAACTGAATGACTGAGGGTTCAGGAATATATTCCTTAAGTGCATCTTCCACTTCCTGTCTTGACGTCACCTTTTCAAAATCAACAGTCTGGAGGGCTTTAATGATGCCCTGATGGTGCGGGGGATAAGCCTTGGGAGCGATATCAACCACAATCAGTTTCTCTACTTTTACCGGATATTTCACAGCAAACTGCATCACTGCCTTACCACCCAGGGAATGCCCGAGAAGATTTACCTTTTCCAGCTTATGTGCTTCCATATAGTGTGCAATGTCATGAGCAAGATCGTCATGGGACATATCCTCGGAGTGGAAACTTTTGCCGTGGTTTCTTAAGTCGACAAGATGAACGGGAAAGAAATCGCCCATAATCTTTCCGAAACTGGCCCAGTTGTCCAGCATTCCGAAAAGACCATGAAATACGAGCAATGGGATTCCGGATTTATCCTGTCCGTATATCTTCGAGTGGAGAATATTCATTCTAAAAAATTTTGATTCAAAAATAGCAATAAAATTGCCCCTGTTACCACTTAGCCAGCCTTTTCAGATAGGCCTGAACTGTATTTTCCATGCCCATGTAAAGTGCTTCGGAAATTAAAGCATGTCCAATGGACACTTCCAACAGTCCCGGCACAGTATCTGCGAAATATTTAAGGTTTTCAAGACTCAGATCATGCCCGGCATTGACACCAAGGCCAGTTCGGTTTGCTACTTCGGCAGTCTTCACATAGTGCTCAACAGCCTGCTCCCTGTTAATCAAATAGTTTTTTGCATACGCTTCGGTGTAGAGTTCAATCCGGTCGGTACCTGTTGCGGCGGCATATTTCACCATTTCAGGATTGGGATCCAGAAAAACTGAAGTGCGAATGCCTGCGTCTTTAAATTCCTTGATTACTTCTGTCAGAAAACCACCGTACTTTATGCAGTCCCAACCGGCATTGGAGGTTATGGCATCATCAGCATCCGGCACCAGCGTTACCTGTTCGGGTTTAATCTCGAGAACCATATCAATAAATGCCCGGTGGGGATTTCCTTCAATATTAAATTCGGTTGTAACCAGAGGTTTCAGGTCGTACACGTCGCGGCGGGTAATATGCCTTTCATCCGGTCTGGGATGGATGGTTATTCCCTGCGCACCAAATTTCTGAAGTCTCACAGCCGCTTCGGTGACACTGGGCAGTTCGCCGCCCCTTGCATTACGGAGCGTGGCAATCTTGTTTATATTTACACTAAGTTTTGTCATCAAAAAAATCCTTTAAATTTTGGTAAACTGCATCACTTCCAGGTCAAATTCGCGCGAAGCCACCAGCAAATGATCGAATATATCTGACTGAATTTCCTCATAGTTCACCCAAACTGAATCGTTGGTAAAGCAGTAAATTTCCAGTGGCATACCCTGCGGCGTGTTTTCCAGCTGACGTACCATCAATGTCCCTTCCTGATCGATATGGGCACTGTTTTTTAAGTAGTTGAAAGTATATTCGCGGAATACACCAATGTTGGTAAGCTGACGGCCGTTTATAAGTAGGTCGGAATTCTGCAGACCTGCACGTTCGGCGGCAATTTCTTCTTTCTTAATTTTAAGGTAATCGGCCACTAAATTTATTTTGGACAGCTTTTCTATATCTTCAGGACTAAGGAACCTGAATGATTTGATATTGAAACTGATGGACCGCTTAATACGTCTCGTATTACTTTCGGACATTACCTGCATGTTCTTGATCTCGGTGGATAAAAGATCGTAAGTAGGTATCGTAGATTTTGTCTTATCAAAATTCTGGATCTTGGTGGTCAGCAGGTTAATTTCTTCAATGGTGCCTTCCAGGTTGTATTTTGGGATGCCGATCCAGTCGCCCACCTTCAGGTTTTTGGATGTTGCAACATGAAGACTGGTCATAAAACCAAGAATCGTATCACGGAAAACGAGTACCAGAACGGCGGTTATTGCTCCCAGACTTCCCAGAATGGTCGTTCCCTGGATGCCGAAGATTACCGAAATCAACACCACAATGAAAATGAAAATACCTATCGTTTTTAGGGTTTCGGAAATGGCTTTCAGCGCGACGATCTTGTAATAATCCTTTTTGTAGAAAAAATAATTCTCTACAGCCTTCATTGCCCGCAGTCCCATTCTGGCTACCGCCACAATTGCAACTACGTTATACACCCTGTGCAGGACACTGAATGTCTCCTTATGATAAATGCTGAAAAAGGCCGTAAAAAGAATGTTACCCAGCAGGAGTGCAATTATATTGGCTACAGAGCGTGTAATTCCCGAAGTATGCACTGCTTTCAGGAAAGGATACTTTTCTCCGTCACGGTAACTCGAGAAAATTGGAAGCAGAATCATTTTTATGAGAAGATCCAATGCAATTACGATCCCGAACAGCATCAGGAACTTTATGAGCACCTGCACTTCCCAATGATCAGAAATATTTTCCGCGATAAACCGGTGAATGGTCAGTACCAAATCGGCCAGTAATGTTTTGGTTTGCTGAATTTCCTCTTTCATTCAAGCAAATTTACTAAATATTAAACATCACAGTCACTTAAGGCAAATCACATTCAAATACTTGATTGAAAAAATCAATAACAATTTGATGGTATTCAAACCTGTTAATTAAGCTATTGTTAATATTTTATTATATTTGTTATTCAAATCACAATCATTAACTTTTAAAAATCATTCTATGAAAAAAACAATTTACCTTTTTCTGAGTATTATGCTGCTGTCACTGTACGGCTGTATTCGCAGTGACGACAATATTGTTGAAGTAACCAATCCCACTCCGGTAAGCACCAAAAAAGGCAGCGTGAGCGGCAAGGTGATGGCTAAGAACGGAATTAAGCCAATAGGCGGAGCTCTGGTATTCACCTTCGACAGTCAAAACAAAATTTACCGCACCTTCTCAAATGCAGCTGGCGATTTCACACTGGAGGCACCGGAAGGGCAGCGCACCATTCATATCCAGACGGGTGATGGGTCAAACTTCCGCTCCGAATTCACAATCAACGTACCGAAATCCGACAATGTTGTTGCCCCACTGAACGTAACCAAACTCAATCAGGTGGCCAATATGGCCTATGTGAAAGGCAGTTATGATGAAATTGAAGATATCGTGACGGGCCTTGGTTATCTGGTGACAGAAATTGATTATAACGACCTGAAGGTAATGAGCACACTATCGCAGTATGATGTTATTTTCCTGAACTGCGGCTCACGTGGCCAAAGTCATTCCGGTACTTCAACACCAAATAATGACACCGAAATCTACGACAACCTTGCAACTTTTGTAAGTAATGGTGGCAGCCTCTATGCATCAGACTGGGACGTGGCGTACCTACTGGGTGGGAATAACAACACACCGGCCTGCAATACCGCCGGCGGTTTTATCCCGGATGCATTGATGTGTTCCACCAGTACAGGTTCGGCTACTACTTATACCAACTGTGCTGTGAGCAATGTGAACCTGGCAAACGCTTTAGGTTTCAATACGCTGGACATCCAGTACGATTTAGGTTCATGGCAGAAAGTCATCAATTACGATGCAGCCTTCTGGGAAGTATTGGTACAGCGTAATAATGAAGCACTTATGCTTCGTACCAATAAATTCCACAGCACTGGCGCACCTGCCATGCCTGTCGGAAACTCGGCGAACAGTGGCTGGATTACCATTTGTCATGACGACAACGGAACGCCCGTTACGCTAACCATCAATCAAAATGCACTTCAGGCTCACCTGGGTCATGGTGATTCCGTAGGCTCATGTACAGGTGTTTCAACAAGCGGAAATATCTATTATACCACATTTCATAACCATGCAACTGGCAATATTGGAAATACTGCCCCCATCCTTCAGTATGTAATTTTAAATCTTTAAATAAAATTATCTTACTGCAAAACGGAGAGCGGCACTTAAATGGCTGCTCTCTTTTTATTCATCAATTATTATACAATATGGATTACGGACTTATATCCCTCATAAGTATTATACTGCTTGTTCTAGGAATAGCAGGCACCATTCTGCCGGTTCTTCCGGGACTTTTACTAAGCCTGTGCGGTGTGCTCATCTATAAATTCGGGACAGGTTCAGATCTTTCTATGGCCTATATCTGGATATTTTCCCTCCTTACGGCAGCTTCCATAGTGCTGAATTACGTGATACCTGCCAAAACCAACCGAAAGTATGGCGGCACCCGTTGGGGAAGCATTGGTTCTGTAATCGGAACTTTTGTTGGTTTCTTCCTCCCCATCCCTTTTGGTTTTCTTATCGGAATGTTTGCCGGAGTCTTTATCGGTGAGTTACTCCATGATGCCGGCGACAGGAAAAAAGCCTTTAACTCTATGAAAGGTGCATTCATTGGCTTCATCATCGGTACCGGCTTTAACCTGATGGTTGGTGTGGCAATGTTTTTGGTTGTATTGTGGGACATCATTAACCCCTAAATATTAACCAATGTACAACATACTTCTCACCGGAATTATATCGCTTTCAATATTGGCATGTTCTGCACAGGAAAAACATCTTCAGGAAAAACAGCCACTTCCTGAAACAAAAAAGAGCAATGTCACAAGTCCTGCAAAGGATACAGTAAAGAATACCGATACCAATATCCCTAAAGAACCCAAACGGGTTGAAAATAAAGAAGCTGCAGCAAAAATTCAAAAAATGGAAGGTGTTCTGTACTTTAAAGAAGGAGAATCCATGTTTCTCAAAGATCATGATATGACTTTCACCTTCACAAAGATGCTGGAGGACAGCCGCTGTCCGAAGGAAGTAAACTGCGTCTGGGAAGGCGTAGCGACAGCAGAGATTGAACTGATGGGAACCTATACCCGTCCGGTTAAAGTGAAGCTATCCACACAAAGTAATCCGCAGCGAGGTTATGATAACAAAGCTTTCTTTAACGGTTACAGGTACACCCTGGTAGAGGCGAATCCCTACCCGACTGCAGGAGCAGGATTTGCGGCAAATTCCGGAAAATATGTCATTGGAATTAAAGTTGATAAAGTCGCACAGAATTCGGTAGAGCCCTCTGTAAGGTAATTACCATTGGATCTGGGGTTGGCCGTGGCGAGCAAGCCAAGTGTTAACCTGCGAAAAGGGCCGGCTGCCGTAAAATCCGCGGTAGACCGAAAATGGTGAAGGATGCGCCGACTTAATAATCAGATGTTTGGAGGAATCGATAAGTTCCTCCTTTTTTTGTGCGAAGGCACCCCATAAAACAAAAACAACTTTTTCTTTTTTGGCTGAAATCTCACTGATGATGAAGTCTGTAAATCTCTCCCAACCTAAATCCTTATGCGAATTTGGCGAGTGCGCCCTAACCGTCAGCGTGGCGTTGAGCAGAAGTACGCCCTGCGTAGCCCAGTCTTCCAGGTCTTTGCGGGTACGTTCAATTCCTAAATCAGTCTGGAGCTCTGTAAATATATTCTTTAAAGATGGCGGCGCAGCAACACTTTCGGACACCGAAAAACAAAGACCGTTGGCCTGTCCGTCATTATGATAAGGATCCTGACCGAGAATAACGACCCTTAGCTCATTAAACGGAGTAAGTTCCAGGGCACGGAAAATCTGTTTTTTGGGCGGAAAGCATTTTGTATCTGCATATTCTGACTGCACATCCTTCCAGAGCTGTTCGAAGTAGGTTGAGTTTTTTATGGGTGCAAGTATTTCTTTCCAGTCCGCCATTTGCTTATAATTTGACTGCAAATTTGCAGATTTTATTTTGGTAGTTGCCAGGTTGTCCGAATTTTGTTGAAGTATGTAGTGCACATCCCCAATTGCAGGCCAGAAATTTTTAGGGAATATTCTTTGATGTTAAGTTACGGGTTTAACGGTGAGTTTAGGTAATTCATATCGCCTGCGGCCAGCCTTACCTACAACTATTAACTTATATTTGCACTGTGCTGATACAACAAGAAGATTTAGACGAATTGGAATTCCCCGCGCTTTTAGCGGAAATTGCTCCATTTGCATACTCTCACAAAACGCAGGACCGGATTATGGAGCTGCGTCCAATGGCGATAGATGATGCTGAGCTTACGCTTAAGAAAACTGCAGAATTCCTCACCAGTTTTGAAAGTCATAACATCATTCCGTTTAATGAATTTGAAGATATTGACGATGAGCTGAAACTTATGGTTATTGAAAACTTCCGGCTGGATGCGAAATCTTTTATCAAAATAAAGAATATTACGGCGCAGATTGGAAGGCTGCAAAAATTCTTACCCAATTTCGAGGAGACCTTTCCGCATCTGACGGCTGAAATCAGGAAACTTGAATTCCGCAAAGAAATCATTGACAGGATTGACAAGGTCTTTAACCGGTTCGGCGATGTAAAAAGCGACGCTTCTACCCTACTTAAAGAAATCCGGACCGAAATACAGCATTCAAGAAAAGCCATTCAGGAAAACTTTAACCGTGCCCTCACCACCTATGGGCAAAGTGACTTCCTGGATGAAATACGCGAGACCATTATTGAAGATCAGCGTGTATTGGCAGTAAAATCAGGCTTCAAGAAAAGAGTTCCGGGGCGGGTTTTGGGAATTTCGAAAACAGGTTCCATTACTTACATTCAGCCGGAAAGTGTGCTGAAGCATTATTTTAAGCAGCGGGAAAGTGAGGAGGAGGAAAAAAAAGAAGTGGACCGCATTCTGCGGAGACTGACGGCTGAAACGGCAGAATTCCAGCCCCAACTCAGCGTATACCAACTGTATCTGTTCGATCTTGATCTTACTCGCGCAAAAGCAAAATTCGCTGAGCAGATTAACGGAATCCTGCCCAAAATAAACCGGCATCCTACCCTAAGACTCAGGGAGGCTTATCATCCGCTGCTGTTCTTAAGCAATAAAGCAGAAGGGAAAAAGATATTTCCCCAGACGCTGACTCTTACCGAGCACAACAGGATCCTTTGTATTTCCGGACCCAATGCCGGCGGAAAATCCATCACACTAAAGACGGTGGGTTTACTACAGCTTATGATTCAGAGCGGTATCCTGGTCCCGGCGCATCCGAAGTCGGAGATGTTTTTCTTTGACAAAATAATGACGGATATCGGTGACAATCAGTCTATCGAAAATCACCTTTCCACCTATTCATCACGACTGAAGAAGATGTCGGGCATCATTAAGGAAGCCGACGCCAAAACACTGCTGCTCATCGACGAATTTGGAACCGGTTCGGACCCTGAATTGGGTGGTGCCCTGGCCGAGAGTTTTCTGGAATATTTTTACGGAAAGAAGAGCTTTGCCATCATCACCACCCACTATACCAACATTAAACTTGTTGTGGAACAGCTGCCGAATGCAGAAAATGCCGCCATGCTTTTCGATGAGAAGAGTCTGGAACCACTCTATAAACTGGAAGTAGGTCAAGCCGGCAGTTCATTTACTTTTGAGGTAGCCGAGAAAAATAAAATCCCACAGTTCATCCTGAGATCTGCCAAGAAGAAGGTTGAAAAGGATGTGGTGAACTTGGACAAAACCATTGTAAAACTGCAGCAGGAAAAATTTGAGGTAGAGAAGCTTCGCACCAATCTTTCGGAACAGAAAGACTCGGTAACTGACAAACGCGATCATTTGCAAAAACTGAATGAGCAACTGCAGCAGAAACTCTTCAACTTCCAGAAACTGTACGAGGAAGAGCACCGCAAGCTGCAGTTCGGAAATAAGATTGAAGGCTTTATAGATGCCTATATGAAGGGGAAATCCCGGAAAGATGTTGTGCGCGATTTTGTAAAGATTCTGGAGCAGGAGAAATTCAGAAAGCTGGGTACGGATAAGGATGAATCCAAAAAACTGCAGGTTGTAAAGCGCAAAATTACCCAACAGTTAAAAAAGGCTGATATCCAGGAAAAAATTGCGGAAGCCCACGAAAAGATTGTTGAAAGGAAAAAAGAAGAACGTGAATTATGGCTAAAACCCGGCCAGCGTGTTAGGATCACGGGCAGCACAAGTGTGGGAACTATTGAGAAAGTTTCCAAAAACAAAATAACCGTAAATTACGGCACTTTCAAGACGACAATCAGCGCGGATGAACTTGAAAGAATTTAGCCTGGTTCAAATCCTGAATTCCCTAATAATCCTTAGCTTAGCTTCACTTACTACTGAATAACATGAACGAAATAATCTGCCCCCACTGTAACAAAGCCTTTAAGATTGATGAAGCGGGATTTGCCGATATTGTGCGGCAGGTGCGCGACCACCAGTTTGAACATGAACTTAAAACCCGCCTGGCGCTGGCCGACCGCGAGAAAGAAAGTGCCGTAAAACTGGCGGAGGCTCAGGTACGGCAGGCACTTCAGGAGAATCTGGCAAAAAAAGACCGCGAAATCTCTGAACTTAAAGCTCAGAGCGAAGTCGCTCTGGCCGAAAAGATTAATCAGAAAGAAGCTGAAATCCTGAAACTGAAATCCATCATCGATAATGTAGAGATTCAGAAACAACTGGCCGTTACTGAAGCTGTGCAGAAGATTGAAAAGGAACGCGATGCACTGGCTCATGAGGTGCGGACCAAGGATCTGGAGAAACAGAATCTGGAAGGATCCCTGAAACAGCATTTTGCCACCGAACTTCAGAATAAGGAAGCCATCATTAAATATAAAGATGATGAAATAGCCCGCATTCGTGATATGAAACTCAAACTCAGTACCAAAATGCTGGGCGAGTCCCTGGAGCAGCACTGCGAGATCGAATTCAACAAACTTCGCGCTACGGCTTTCCAGAAAGCCTATTTCGAAAAAGACAATGACGCCCGTTCCGGCAGTAAAGGTGACTACATCTACAAAGAGTTTGATGATGCAGGCAATGAAATCATTTCGATTATGTTCGAAATGAAAAATGAATGCGACGCAACAGCTACGAAAAAGAGGAATGAGGATTTCCTGAAAGAACTGGACAAAGACCGTAATGAGAAGAAGTGCGAATACGCTGTTCTTGTTTCATGCCTGGAGGCAGAAAGCGAGTACTATAATTCCGGTATCGTAGACGTTTCCCACCGTTACGGCAAAATGTATGTGGTAAGACCCCAATTCTTTATCCCCATCATTACCTTACTCCGCAACGCGGCCATGAACTCCCTTCAGTACAAGGCTGAACTCGCCCTGGTGAAAAGCCAGAACATCGATATTACGAACTTTGAGGAGAAAATGAACAAGTTCAAGGAAGGATTTGCGCGGAATTATGATCTGGCCAGCCGAAAGTTTAAGGATGCTATAGACGGCATTGACAAAACCATCCATCAGCTTCAGAAAACCAAGGAAGCACTGCTTTCTTCGGAAAATAACCTCAGACTTGCCAATCAGAAAACTGAGGATCTTACGATCAAGAAACTTACGCACAACAATCCCACTATGAAGGCTAAGTTTGATGAACTGAAAGAGAATCCGTCCTAAAATCCTAATCTCTTCTAAGGTATCAATTAAAAATTGTCAGCTGCTTAATTCCCATTATTTATTTCGGTCATAATTTCCGAAAACAGATGTGCGGATTTGAGCCTATCCTGAAGGTTGAACATTGTAGAAACAACGATGAGTTCATCTACGCCGGTTTCTTCCAGGAACTGCCTGATTTCCCTTTTCACAGTTTCGCGGCTTCCCACAAAGGAGTATTTCAGCATTTGCTGCACCGCCGGATGATGGAACATCTCCTCCAGATCGTCGGTCATGGGTCCGGGCGGATAAAGCGGATCTCTGGCACCAGTCAGGATTCCGATGAACATTCTGATTAAAGAGGTGAAAAGTTCCTGCGCTTCTTCATCCGTATCTGCTACATACACATTGACTCCCGCAATAGTGTAAGGCGCCTCCAAAAATTCGGAAGGCTGGAATTCGTCGCGGTAAATGCGGAGCGCACTATGCAGATGCGTGGTAGCGAAATGGCTGGCAAAAGCATATGGCAAACCTTTTTGAGCCGCAAGATGCGCACTGTCAGTACTGGAGCCTAATATATAAACCGGAACGTCAGTCCCTTCGGCCATAGGCACGCGTACTTTAGCGGTTTTATTGTCCGCTGAAAAATACTGCTGGATCTTTGCCACCTCTCTTGGGAATGAATGTGCAGCCTGCATAAAATCCGAACGGATCTCACGGGCGGTTTCCTGGTCTGTACCGGGTGCACGGCCTAGTCCCAAATCAATCCGGCCCGGATAAAGATGCGCCAGTGTACTGAACTGTTCAGCAATGATAAGCGGGGCATGATTCGGAAGCATGATTCCGCCGGAACCCACTCTAAGTTTCGTGGTGTTTTCGGCTACATAACCAATAAGGACCGAGGTAGCGCTGCTACCTACGGACTCGGAATTATGATGTTCTGCAAACCAGAATCGCTTATAGCCAAGTTCTTCGGCCTCTTTTGCCAGAACCAGAGAGTTGTTTAGCGTTTCCTTAAAACTTTGTCCCTGCGAAACGATCGCGAGTTCCAGGATTGAGTATGATATTGTTCGGTTATTCATATTTATGATTTTCTGTTAAGTGAAATGGTTCTGCAAATTTACCAAAATTAACTTACTTTTGTATAGTGCTTTCCGAGAGGCAAGTACTATCATTATAATAGATGGCTATGGCAAAGAGAGAATGCAGCAATTGTTTAGACACTTTAAATCCGGTGCGGGATGCACTGGAGGTTATTAACGGCAAGTGGAAACTGCCTATACTGATTTCTATATCCGTTGGAAATGAGAGGTTTAATGCCATACAGGAAAGTATCCCGGGGATCAGTGCACGTGTACTGGCAAAGGAACTGAAGGACCTGGAGCGCCACCAGCTCATACGCCGTACGGTTTCGGATAATTATCCGTCGCGTATCATTTACAAAGCAGAAGCGTACGCTGACACCCTGACGCCGATTATCTATGCCCTGAAAGACTGGGGAATTAATCACAGGAACAGAATGTCGGTTTCCGACAATTTTTGAGATGATATAGAATAATGGCTGTTTTACTGTCGTGCTGTATCTGAGGATGTAAATCAAATAGATTTATTAACTTTAGGTACGCTGGAACGGCGTTCGTGAGAAGGTGATTTAAAATTCACTCAATTGAAACTTTCGGAACCGTCGCAAAATTCCGCAATGATAATGTCGAACTTTTAAAACAAATGCCATGACTTACCCACTAATTCCAATAGGACTCATCATCGTATTTATCATTTATGTGATTTACCTGGCCTTTGTAAAAAAGGACATTCAGATGCTAAGGTCTGTGCTGTACCCGGGCCTGTTCTTTATTACCGTTTGGGCATTGATTTACTATTTTATGCTGAGGTAATATGGCTACTTAATGCGAAACAGAAAAGTGATCAGATGGCTTTCTTTACAAAAACCATATACGCCATATAGAGCAGTGGCAGCGACATAATGCCAAGGAAACGGATATTACTTAATGCCACTTCCGGCAGCAAACCTACGGCATATACAAGTCCGAAAGCTGCACCTCCGAGGTGAGCAGCATGTCCGATATTGTCGTGAGGTCTTGGATTAAGCATCATATATACGGAATAGGCGAAGTACAAAAAGCCAAATATATAACCCGGAATGGGTATTGGGATAAAGAAAAAGTATATACCCAGATCCGGAATCATTGCAATTGAAGCAAACAAAATCCCGGAGACACCGCCACTCGCACCAATCGCCGAATACCAGGGTTGGGCTTTGTACAGATAAAGGGAAAACAGGTTGCCTAAAAGTATGGAACCAAAGTAAACGATTAAAAATCCAATTTCGCCAAACGCCTGCACCACGATGGGCCCAAAAAAGTAGAGCGTCATCATATTGAAAAGCAGATGCATCATATCACCATGCAGGAATCCTGCGCTGATCAGCCGGATATACTCCCGGTTATTGGTGATCGCTCCTACATTGAATTTATATTTCTCGAACAGCGGCTGGTTGCTGAAGGCGATAAAACTTATAAGGGCCGTAGCCGCGATAATTATAATCAGTACTAAACTCATATTTTTTTCATTGATGATGCGGTAAGCGGCATCAGTTTAAATTACTCTTCGAAGAGATTTCCTATGGCCCCTTCCTCCGGGAAGTCTCCGTTGGCTACATCGTGGTCTATAAAGGCCACACTGTCTTCATTCTGTTCTACCTCGTCGAAACCGGGATTCATTTCCTCCGGCTCAGGCAGGGTGATGTTAATGCTTTTCACCTTGCTTTTCGTAAGCTGGTTACCTATCGCTTTGATGCCTTTTACCGAGATAAAATCATCGATAATGATAGTTTCGGGGTCACGCTGTTTGTCTTTTTCTTTGGCAAAAACAATCTCTGCCTGGGCCCTGTCCACAGTAATAATCTGTTCAATAAAAGTTTTGGGATGATCTGAAGGTACAAAATGCTGAATATTTGGGGTGTGGTCCAGCAGGAATCTTTTGATGAAATAAATACCTTTCTCACCGTCAAAATAAATACAGGTAATTGGCTGTTCCGGAATCCACTTCTCCAGCACCAGATATTCATCGTCAAACCTGTTCATCAGGTCAAAGGAAACCAGTTTTGCCTCACCGTTACTGTTGATAGTAAGTATGCGGTCGTCGCCTTTAAAGTTACCCAGCAGCGTACCTCGAGCATCGACATTCAAACGCCGAACAGTTTCGTCAAACCAGATTTTCCTTGGTGCAAGGGTGCTGTGACCTTCTTCCTTCAGGTCAATTTTTTTAATTGTATACTTGGTGACCAGGTTCCCGCGGGAGGCGCGGCCTTTAATGGCCAGCTCGGAAAAATCTATGTCAATCCTGTTCTTGCGTACGCGCGCATTGGGCTTCAGCAAGACCGTCACCAGTTCTGCCTCGCCGTTTGGATTGGCAGAAAAATAGAGGAATTCAGATCCTTTTTTCTCAGAGGCAAGCGGATAATCGGTGTTACGCGTAATGCTTGTCACCGAGAAACGCTTCATATAATAAGGGCCGTCGCGTCCCTCGCGGTAAATGGTATTGTACACCGTGCGGGTGTCGCCTTTTTTCCAGATGCCTACGTGAACAATGTCTTTGCCGATAAAGGTCTTGGCTTCCACCTTCACTACCTTCATGGTACCGTCGCGGCGGAAGGTAATGATATCATCAATATCGGAACAGTCGAAAAGGAACTGGTCCTTTTTAAGGGAAGTACCAATAAATCCTTCAGCAAAATTCGCGTAGAATTTCTCGTTGGCAACCGCTACTTTGGAAGCATCAATCGTATCAAATATCCTGATCTCGGTCTTTCTTTCGCGGTCCTTACCGTATTTCTTCTGGATGTTCAGGAAGTAGTCTATGGCATACGGAATAAGATGTTCCAGATTGTATCTGCATTTTTCAATCTTATCCTCGAGCGCCGCTATGGTTTCCTTGAATTTATCAAGGTCAAACCTGGAAATCCTCTTTATCCTGATCTCGGTAAGCCTGACAATATCCTCTTCTGTTACCTCACGCAGCAGATGCCCGGTGTGCGGTTTGAGGCCTGTATCAATAGTCGTAAGAACTTCTTCCCAGGATTTAACTTCTTCGATATCGTGATAGATCCGGTTTTCAATAAAAATACGTTCAAGCGAGGCAAAATGCCAGCTTTCCTGAAGTTCATGAAGTTCAATCTCAAGTTCCTTTTTCAGCAGAGATACCGTGTGGTCGGTATTCATGCGCAGGATTTCGGAAACACTCAGGAACATTGGCTTGTCACCCACGATTACACACGCATTAGGCGAAATGGAAACCTGACAGTCGGTGAAAGCGTACAGTGCATCAATGGTCTTGTCCGGAGATACATCATTGGCAAGATGAATCAGGATCTCCACTTTATCCGAGGTATTGTCTTCAATCCTTTTTATTTTGATCTTACCTCTTTCGGTGGCCTTTACTATACTGTCAATAAGGTCTACAGTGGTTTTGGAATAGGGAAGTTCGGTAATTACCAGCAGGTTTTTTTCACGCTGAACAATCCTGGCTCTTGCGCGTACTTTACCGCCTCTTTCACCATCATTATATTCGGCTACATCCAGTAAACCACCTGTAATGAAATCCGGGAACACCTGAAATTTTTTGCCCTTCAGATGCGCAACTGATGCACTGATCAGTTCATTAAAGTTATGCGGCAGGATTTTAGTTGAAAGTCCAACCCCAATACCTTCCACCCCCTGTGCCAGGAGCAGCGGGAATTTTACGGGCAGGTCAATAGGCTCGTTGTTCCGGCCGTCATAAGATTTGGACCATTCGGTAGTCTTTGGGTTAAAAACAACCTCGAGCGCAAAGGGTGTTAGGCGCGCTTCAATATAACGGGCGGCAGCGGCAGAATCGCCGGTGTAGATATTTCCCCAGTTACCCTGGGTATCGATGAGCAGTTCCTTTTGCCCAATCTGAACCATCGCATCGGTAATGGAGGCGTCACCGTGAGGATGATACTTCATTGTATTCCCAACGATATTCGCCACCTTATTGTAGCGGCCGTCTTCCAGCTCACGCATGGAGTGCATGATCCGGCGCTGAACAGGTTTGAAACCGTCGTAGACCGACGGAATGGCCCGGTCCAGAATTACGTAAGAGGCGTAATCCAGAAACCAGTCCTTATACAGCCCTGATACTTTCCTTAAACTTTCCCCTTCATGGAGGTTTTCTTCAGTCATATATTGGTCCGCGCAAGCGCGAAATTAATTCTGTTTGATAATGGATGCTGCAAATTATACGTGCACATCTTCCAGTTTTTCCTTTTTGTCAATTTCCGGATCTTCAACTACCAGGTTTTCAAGGATAAAGGATTGCCGGTCCGGAGTATTTTTACCCATATAGAATTCCAGAATTTGCTCTATAGTCTGATCTTTACCGATTACCACGGGTTCAAGCCGGATGTCCTTGCCAATGAAATGCTTAAATTCATCGGGGGAAATCTCACCCAAACCTTTAAAGCGTGTGATCTCCGGATTCTTGCCGAGCTCATTCAGTGCTTTTATCCTTTCGGCATCGGAATAGCAGTAACGCGTTTCTTTTTTATTCCGCACCCTGAACAAAGGGGTGGAAAGGATGTATAAATGCCCGTTCCGGATCAGATCCGGGAAAAACTGCAGGAAAAAGGTGATCATGAGCAGCCGGATATGCATACCGTCCACATCGGCATCTGTGGCAATAATTACCTGGTTGTAGCGCAAATCCTCCAATGAGTCTTCAATATTCAGCGCAGCCTGCAAAAGGTTGAACTCCTCATTTTCGTACACCACCCGCTTAGTAAGACCATAGGAATTCAGCGGTTTACCGCGCAGTGAGAAAACAGCCTGGGTTTCAACATCCCGTGACTTGGTAATAGAACCGGAGGCCGAATCTCCTTCGGTGATGAAAATCTGGGATTCTGCTTTCCTTTCTGCCTTCTGGTCATTATAATGCTGACGGCAGTCACGCAGTTTTTTGTTATGAAGTGATACTTTCTTCGCTCTTTCGCGGGCCAGTTTCTGAATACCGGAAAGCTCTTTCCTCTCGCGTTCCGAAACCAGGATTTTCTTGTGAACCGCCTCGGCGGTTTCCGGATTTTTGTGCAGGTAATTATCCAGTTCCTTTTTAAGGAAATTATTCATGAAAGTCCGGATGGTTTCTTTTCCCGGCTCCATATCATTCGAGCCCAGTTTGGTCTTGGTCTGGGATTCAAAAACCGGCTCAATAACCTTTATGGAAACAGCCGCTATAATGGACTTGCGAATATCCGAGGCTTCGTAGGTCTTATTGAGGTATTCGCGTATTGTTTTTACATAGGCCTCCTTAAATGCATTGAGGTGAGTACCGCCCTGCGTTGTATTCTGACCGTTTACGAAAGAAAAATAGGTTTCCGACTGCGATTTGTCTGAATGCGTAACCGCAATCTCAATATCTTCAGCCTTCAGATGTATGATAGGATACAGAATGTCGCCCTCCAGTTCTTCCTGCAGCAGATCCTTAAGACCGTTTTCCGAAAAAAAAGTTTCACCGTTGAAGATAATCTTGAGTCCCGGATTCAGGTATACATAGTTTCTGAGCATCCTTTCTATATACTCTTTCCTGAATTTGAAATGCGGGAAGATCTCATGATCCGGAATAAAAGTAATTTCCGTACCGTTACGGTCGGAAGTATCCGCCTCGTCGTGGTTGTGGGTAACTACCCCTTTGGAGAATTCGGCAACCTTCATCCGTCCCTCACGTACCGATTTAACTTTAAAGAAGTCGGAAAGAGCATTAACAGCCTTGGAACCCACACCATTCAGTCCCACAGACTTCTTGAAGGCTTTGCTGTCGTATTTACCACCGGTATTCATTTTGGAAACCGCGTCTACCACCTTCCCCAGCGGTATCCCACGGCCAAAATCGCGGATCACAGCTTTACCTTCATCAATCTTGATTTCAATCCGCTTTCCGGATTTCATCACAAATTCATCTATGGAATTGTCAATGATTTCCTTCAGAAGGATATAGATTCCATCATCAGCAGACGATCCGTCACCCAGCTTTCCGATGTACATCCCGGGCCGCTGCCGAACGTGCTCCTGCCAGTCCAGCGTCCGGATATTGTCTTCGGTATAATTAAAGTTGTTGTTTTCGCTCATATAAAATGCTGCCGGTATTACATTGCAGCTTTAGCCCAAATTTCAGTAATTCACAAAAATACTGATATTTAAATTTTTATGCAAAAATTCAGCACCCTGATTAATGTCTTTTTAGCGCAGGTCCAGGGATTTAATAAAACAAAAAAGCAGGCTGTATAAACCCGCTTAAAATCCGTTTATTGAAAACCGGTCTTTAAAATCCGTCACCGTCCAGGAGATTACCCAATTTTCCGAGTACACTTCCTTCTTCACCTTTTTTTCCGGTTCCGAACTGGAGTATACGAGCAGCCAGTCGGGAAATGGGCAAGGTCTGTATCCAAACTGTTCCGGGACCGCGAAGCTGCGCAAAAAAGAGTCCTTCGCCGCCAAAAATGGAGTTCTTAATGCCACCCACAAACTGGATATCATAATCCACTTCTTTGGTAAAAGCAACGATACAGCCGGTGTCGATCTTGAGTATTTCGCCGGGCTGCAACTGTTTCTCAATTACGTGGCCGCCACTGTGCACAAAACTCATCCCGTCTCCCTCTAATTTCTGCATTATGAACCCTTCGCCACCGAAAAGCCCTGTACCCAGCTTCTTCTGAAATTCAATACCTACAGATACTCCTTTGGCAGCGCACAGGAAGCTGTCCTTCTGGCAGATTACCCGTCCACCCAGCCGCGAAAGATCCAACGCGATTATTTTTCCTGAATAAGGTGCTGCGAAAGACACCTGCCTTTTCTTACTGGATATATTTGTATAAGCTGTCATGAAGAGATTTTCACCGGTAAGTAAACGTTTGCCTGCCGAGAACAGTTTGCCCATAAGCCCCTTTTCATTACCGTCGCCAAACATAGTTTCCATCTGTATGCCGTCGGTCATCATCATAAAACTTCCCGGCTCGGAAATGACGCTTTCGTTGGGATCCAGTTCAATCTCCACACACTGCATTTCTTCTCCATGTATCCTGTAATCGATTTCGTGGTTATTCATAGCTTTTTTAATTTTCGTATAAAATTACTAAAAATGGATATTATCTGAAATTTTGCTTAAAATTTGATCAAATTTCATTTTAGATTTAAAGTACAGTAAAATTTCTTAAAAATTTTTATACTGGTAATCAATTACTTAAACGACATTAGCATAATTTTACACTACTTTGTATTGCATATTACTGAATAAATAACATATCTTTGTATTGTTAAGTTATATCAGTTTTGAATTATTAACCAAATCATAACCTCAACTAAATGAATACCGAGAACACGAAGGCGCAGATGCGCAAAGGAATTCTGGAATTCTGCATTTTGAGTCTGATCCATGAGCGCGAGATGTATGTTTCCGATCTCATAGATGAGCTAAAGAAAGGCAGACTGGATGTGGTGGAAGGAACGCTTTATCCGCTCCTCACCCGACTGAAAAACGGCGAATTTCTTTCCTACCGTTGGGAAGAATCTACCGGAGGGCCGCCAAGGAAGTATTATCAGATCACCGAAAAAGGAAACCTGTTTCTGGCTGAACTGTTGACTACCTGGCGCGAGCTGAATGAATCTGTAAACCAAATCACTAAAAACAATCCGACAAGCGGGACTGAAAATCCGTTTCAAGCAAATTCTTAAAACTATGAACAAGACACTCTCAATTGGACTCGCCGGTTTCTCATTTACGATTGAGGAACACGCCTATATAAAACTCAGCGATTATCTGGCAGCCCTAAGAAGTTCTTTGGAGCCTACAGAAGCTGATGAAGTGATGCACGACATCGAAATACGGATGGTCGAAATATTTAAGGAAACCCTTGGCAGACGCGAAGTCATAAATGACGCAGACGTTGAAAAGGTTATATTCCAGATTGGAAAACCTGAAATAATTGAAGAGCAGGAGGAAGCCTATTATTCTGAAACGAATAATAAAAACAGCCGGAAGGCTTTTGGCAATCCAGGTGCGAAACAGCTGTTCCGTGATCCCGAAAGGCAAAAGATAGCAGGGGTTTGCGCCGGTCTGGCACACTACACTGGTATGGACATCAGTGCGATGCGTGCCATTTGGTTAGGTATAGCCATCCTGGGAATATTTACAGCAGCAATTTCCACCTCACTGATTATACTGATTTATATTATCTTCTGGATTGTCCTGCCTAAAGCCCAAACGGCGGCAGACTTCCTGAAGATGAAAGGCAAACCCATGAATTTTGACAACCTGAAAAGTGAATCCAATAAACTGGTACAGTTTGCCAATGAATCCACGCAGCGTGTAGGGGAAATTTATACCGAGAACAAACCCTATATTAATAATGCAGGAAACGGCATCTGGAACGTAATCCGTTATATACTTGGCGGTATATTCGGGCTCATCGGTCTGTCCATGCTGTTGGCCTCAATAAGTGTTTTCGGACTGGCAGGAACCAGTAATATCAATTTCTTTGATAATTTAGGATTTTATCTGCAGGACAGCAACCTGGGATTCCTGGCTATAGCCCTGGCATTCCTGACGGTGTTTATTCCGGCTCTGATCTTCTGTTACCTGGCCATTAAGCTGTTTTCGCCAAGAACTAAACTCAACAATACAGGTTATGTAATTGGCGGACTTGTACTGATCTGGATTGCTTTAGCCGCATTTACAGGAGCAAGTGCAATTAAATACAGCACGCAGTACAGCGGCAATAATGATGAAACAGAGAATGTAGCCATAAATACCACATCGGACTCCATACTGGTAGATGTGAAAAAAGTGGTGATTCCTCAAAATTTCAAATCGTATTGGGATGATATATATTCCGACGGAAAAACAATCTATAAACAGGATTATCCTGATATCCATGTACGCCGTGAAAATGTAGCCGCGCCATACCTGGAAGTGAAGAAGAGAGCAGACGGCTATAATCTGCCACTTAAGGTAAATATTCCCGTAGAAATCGTGAACAATAAGATACTGCTCCCTAACTACTATTCCTATCCCTACGAATACAGGTTCCGTGACTACCGGGTAGATTATGAACTGGTAGTTCCACAAAACATGAGCGTAATTGCGCTGAATGATGAGCGGGGTTTCTCACTGAGCGATGACCGTGATGAAGATGACAGGTACGGAAATCAGAACACGGGCAGTAACAGCATCGTAGTATCATCAAACAATGCCGATTCCATAATCGTAAACGGCAAAAAGGTATCCAAAGAAGAGGCAGATCTGATGATTAAAAAGCTGAAGATAGATACCGACAGCATTAAGGATATCAATATCTCCATTAATGGCCAAAAAAAGGAAGTATCCATCAAGACCAGGTAAGAAAGTGATTTGGCAACGGGCAGAGTTTCAAGGCTCCCAGTTCAGGTTTTATCTGCCCGTTCATTATCAGTCTGATTATTAATTAAAAAATTAGCATCACCTGCTTTTTAATTATTAAAAATAAAATTGTAAATTCGTTCCACCAAAACCACAAAAATTTCACCTATGGTACAGCTTGTTTTAGAAATCGTATTTAAGATTGTTTATTTAGTAAGCAGTTTGTTTTAGGAGAGTTAATATTTCAATATATTTGTAAAGTATAGCCTTGCTGGTTATACTTTTTTTGTTTTTAACAATACACTTCATGAAGAAAATTATTGGTGCGCTGGCACTGAAAATGCTGGGCTGGAAAGTGGTTTTACACGGCGATCCAAAAGTTTTGGAACGCTGTATCCTCGTTATTGCTCCCCATACCCACAACATGGAATATATCCTGGGTAACTTCGCATACTGGGCATTGGGCAAACCTCTTAAAATTATCATTAAAGATGAGCACACCAAAAGCTGGTACGGTGGGATCGTAAAGGCTTTGGGGGGTATAGGTATAGACCGCAGCCAGAGAAATGATCTCGTAAAGTTTGTAGGCAGACTGTTCGAAAAGGAAAATTTCAGTCTGGTAATAACACCCGAAGGGACGCGCAGCTGGGTACCGAAATGGCGGAAAGGCTTTTATTATATGGCAATGGAGGCAAAATTACCCATTGTATTGGGAGCAGGTGATTTTAAACGCAATACCGTTTATCTGGGGCATACCATACCATACGAAAAGCTTAAACTAATGAGTTATGAGGAGGTACTGCAGCACATCTCCGACTACTACAAGGAATACGACATAACGCCAAAGGTACCTGAAAACTGGAACCCAAATATCAGCTGATTTATTATGGAAGACAGCAAAAGAAATGAAATCCTGGACCGTCTGAACAACTGGGGTCGGGAAAATCTTGGAAAAACCCTCAATATACGGTTTACTGATGTTGATGATGAATCGCTAACTGCAGAAATGCCGGTAGAACCCCGTGTGCATCAGCCCTACGGCATCCTGCACGGCGGCGCCAGCGTGGCTCTGGCCGAAACACTTGGCTCATGTCTGTCAGTACTTCATGTAGATATGGAAAAATATGCGCCGGTTGGCACCAATATCAACTCCAACCATCTGCGTGCAATACGCACAGGCACCGTGACCGGAAAAGCCTCCTTCATACGCAAGGGGAATACAGTTCATGTTTCGCAGATTGAAATAAGGGATGCCAAAGGCCACCTTATCAATCATACTACCATGACAAATAATATCATTCCGCACAGCAAGCTTTCATAATGATCTTCCTCAAGTTCCCTTTCCAACCTGAAATTTTCACCGTACAGGGGCCGGAAAACGAGTTTCCGGTAAAGCTTGTTTCATTTGATGAAACTGAGACGGTGCGGTTTGGCGGTAAACTGATGAGGTTATCAAATGATGAAATACTGAGCTCGACCTTTCCGCGGGTTACAGGCGGGCCGGATCCTTATTTTCGTTCTGAAAGTAAAGAAGAATATCTGGAAAGGGTGGCGAAAGTAATTCAATTTGTTAGAAAGAATGACATTCCTAAACTGGTACTCTCCCGGCAGAAATATTTACAATACAGCAAGCTTTCGGGCAGCGGGGAAATTGATTTTGGCAGAAGCTTTCTGAATCTGTGCGGATCTTATCCTAATGCTTTTGTTTATCTTATTAATAAGGGGCAGCACTGCTGGATGGGCGCATTTTCTGAACTTTTAGGCCGATTTAACAAAAAAACATCGGTTTTTGAAACCATGAGCCTGGCCGGTACACTTCCTCTGGAGGAAGACTGGACAGATAAGGAAACGGAAGAACAGAGGCCAGTAACACTGTACATTGCTGAAACGGTTCAGAAATACAGTTCAGAGGTATGGATTTCTGAAACATACGATCATCATTCCGGAAACATCAAGCACCTGCGGACAGACTTTAAAGCCAAGGTAAAAAAAGATGACCTTGAAGCGCTGATAGCTGAACTTCATCCTACGCCTGCCGTCTGCGGAATTCCGAAAGATTTCTGCCAAAAAGCAATCGCTGCATTCGAAAAGAATCCAAGGTCTTTCTATTCGGGATATATCAGGGTGGAAACAGAAAGTGAAATTCAGTATTTTGTAAATCTTCGGTGCGCGCGCTTCACAGCATCGGGTGTCCACCTGTACGCAGGCGGAGGAATTAATGCGAAAAGTGATCCTGAAAAAGAATGGCAGGAAACCGAACTGAAAGCCGGCGCAGTTTTAAATAACCTTGCAGTTACGGACGCGACCTGAGTTTGCTCCAGGTATGCAGAACAAATACCAAGAGAAGTCCTACGATACCTGCCGAAAGGGAAAATACGTATTTAAGATTATCATCATTCATCAAACCGATATTCCAGTCCACAGCATAGAGGTTAAAACCTATGAATAGGATAAAAAGAACCAGAAATATCTTATAATATAGCTGCATGATTATTTATTAAAAATGAACGTAAGTTTGAAATAGCTGCGCAAAGTTAGCGGTAAATAATTTAATGGAGATGGCCAAAAGGATAATTCCGAAAACTTTTTCAACCACCTTAAGAGTTCCGGTACCTAATTTTCTTTCAATCCAGTTTGCGGATTTTAAAACAACATATACAAAAATTGTATTCAATACAATTCCGAATATAATATTGATATCGTGATATTCGGCCTTCAGTGACAGCGTAGTTGTAAGAGTTCCCGCACCGGCGATCAGGGGGAAAGCAATAGGCACAATGGAAGCTGAAGTAGCCTCAGTATTCCTCTGTATCTGCACACCCAGGATCATTTCCAGAGCTATTATAAAAATGACAAATGCACCCGCTATCGCAAACGAATTTACGTCAACACCAATAAAATTAAGGATTTTATTACCCACGAAAAGGAAAACAATCATCAGAAGGCCCGCTACAATGGCTGCTTTCTCGGCTTCAATTTTACCGAATTTCTTCTTCAGGCTCACGATGATCGGGATGGACCCGATGATATCGATTACCGCAAACAGAACCATAGAACAGGTTAAAATCTCTTTCCAGGAAAAGTGTTCAAACATTACAGACGCTTTAATAATTTCGCAAAAATATGAAATATTATTGTTTATTTGTTAAATTGCGAATATAAATTCCGGGTTTCTTCAAGAAGTTCCCGGATGTGCTCGGGGGTATGGACGGGCGCGAACTTTTCCATCTGGATTTTTTGCTGCAAAATACGGTAATTTTCGGCCATATTCTGCCCGAAGGACTGCTCCAGAACAACCTTGAAATCAGCCGTTGTGTTTGCTCCAAAAACCGCACGGAAAGCTGCATCCATTTCTGCCAGCGTTTCAAAAAATCTATCGTACTGAGCATTATCTGCCAACTGCTGTAGGTAAGGAACATATATATCCGTGTCCACAGCCTCCTTTGCTTTTAACTCCCGCTCTGTTTCGGCAATCGTACCTAAATCTTTTTGCTGTTTTGCCGAGCTGGCACCAGCATTTGTCCGGCGGTACTTTCGAAACCACAACAGGCCCAAAGCAGCGGCCAGCAAAAGTCCAAGGTTGATCCATACCGTCTTCCAGTTTAAAGTTTTTCTTTCCTCTACGCGCAGATTAGTGGTTTTTATTACAGGATTGTCTACGGTTTCCAGCACGGTATTCGTATAATCATTCACCTTTTCAATGGGAGTGCGCGCTGCCAGTATTTCGTTGTGCGTAAGTGCGTCCATCTTCACTTTCCTGCTGCCCAGGTCTACATATTTGCCAGTTTCAGGATTAAAGAAAGAGAATGCATCTGTGGAGACAGTGAGCGGCCCGGGTTTTTGCGGAATAATAAGATAATGTGCCGTAACCTCACCTCTCACTCCGGATTTGGAAACTTTTGTATTTGTAACAATCTTAGGAGTGTAAAAACGGTAGCTTTCCGATTCTTTGATCTTCGGCAGTGTCATATTGTCAAAATTGCCCTCACCTCGTAAAGTGAGTGACACTTTCACCGGTTTTTCAACTTCGGCCTTTTCGCCGGAATGTGAAAGCTGGAGCTCAAAATTCCCTACTGCATCTTTAAATCCCGCAGGAGCTGACGGCGGTAAACTTTTAACCTTCAGCCTGGATCTATTTGACAGAATCTTTGAATTACCGGAGGACACCCGTGCACTTACCGGACCGATATCCAACCTCCCCGACTCCGAAGGATAAATCAGAAAAACTGCCAGTACCTGACTGGAAATATTCCCGGCGGGTTCGATTTCTGATTTTTCGGAACTGACCTTGCGAACCGTCAGTTGGATATTGTCAGGTAACTTTATGTCGCGGACTTTGCGGAAACTGTTGAGGTTACGGGAATAGGCGCGCAGGACAGCAACAGTAGGCTGGTTCTTATATACTTCATCCCGGTCCAGCTCCATATTCAAATAGATTTCACTGAAGCTTTTGTCCGCTATGACTTTCTTTTCGGATTCGCTGATGAAGATATCAAAAGGTTCGGTGTGATACAGTTTATCATTGACAATTACCGAAGCCGATCCGATCTTGAGTTTTCCCGTTTTCTTAGGTTTAAGTACGTACTGGTAAAGGGTCCTGTTCACCCTAAAGCCGGATTTGGAGTCAATGAAAGTATTCTGTTCGGAACCGCTCGCTATAACTTCAAACCTGGAAGTATCAAACATACGCAAAGGCGTTTGCTGAATCATGTCCTTTCCGGCAATTTCCAGCAGAATGTTTACCACAATGGGGTCTTCTTCCTTAAAGTCGCGGGTATTTCTGTCGGTAGTAACAACCAGGTTAACCTGCGCATAAGAAAATGCCGCAAAAAAAATAAAAAGTATGGGATAGAATCTAGTCATTACCAATCCTTCTCGTTGCTCTCCGGCATCGAGTACGAATCCTTGTTCAGAATCTTTTTCGCTGTTTCCCGTTCTTTATCTGAAACCCGGTTCAGGATGGCCTCCTGCATGCCTTTGGGCAAAGCTCCGTTATTGTTTTGTTTATCTGGGTTGGGATTATTTCCACTGTTATCCTTGCCTTCATTTTCCGGTCCGCTTCCGGCTCCCTGCTGTCCGTCTTTCTTCTGATCACCCTGCCCGGACTGATCCTGCTGTTGCTGACCTTCTCCACCACCGCCCTTGCCCTGGTTTTGCTTATTTTCCTGGTCTTTAAGTTTGGCGATTTCGTAGTTTTTACGTGTCTGCTCGTTGCGTGGTTCCTGCTTAAGAGACTGCTTGTAAAATTCTGCTGCTTTATCAGGCTTATTAAGCTGCATATAGGTATTTCCCAAATTATGCAACGCTGAGGCTTTATCATGCAGATTTTGTGAAAGCTCGCTGGCTTTTTGATATTCTGCGATGGCTTCCTCGTACTTTTTACTGCGGTAGAGTGCATTGCCAAGATTATAATGAGCGGTATAACTGTTCTTATCAGTTTTTACCGCTTCCATAAATGACGATGCAGCAGCTTCGAACTTATTATTTTCGTAAAAACGGTTACCTTCGTGCACCAACGATTTATAGCTTTTTTGGGCGAACACCCAAGTGCCGCAGAAAACTACCGTAAATATCGTGATAATGAAGCTCCTAAAATGCATTGTACAAAAATATCCCTTTATCTGTTAATAAAAAGCCACACTTGCGTTAAAGTTAGGTTAAAAGGGGATTCATAGGGCTTTTCAACAAGATTCAGAGCTAAATATTGAGATCCCTCTTAGGATTCAGCAGGTAGATAAGCAGGAACAGCAAAATACTTACAGCGAGAAAATACTGATAAAAAAGAACGGAATTCTGCGACCGAACCATAGTGCCGGAACCCGCACCGCTTTTAGAAAGCGCATCTATGATCTGACCCGACGACTCCTCAAGATTATTACCGTCTATAAAGGCTCCGCCGGATCCCGACGCCATCTTCTCCAGAGCTCGGGTTTGACGTTGGGAAAGTACCGTCTGGCCGGTACGGTCTGTTTTATAACCCATCAACTGTCCAAAGATGTACTCCGGAACCGGTGCTCCCTGTTCGGTGCCTACACCTACAGATACAATGGTAATGCCTTCACTTTTTGCCAACCGTACGGCCTTTTCCTCATTTCCTTCGTTATCCTCCCCATCACTTATCAGAACCACCTTTCGTGACCCTTTAGGCACATTCTTGAATTTGCGGCCAGTTTCCTGCATCGCCTTAAGAAAATCGGTACCCTGGATTTTCATCATGTTGGTTTCAATTCCGCCAATATAGGTTTCTGCCGCTGTATAATCTGTAGTCAACGGCATTATGGAGGTGGCTTCACCGGCAAAAACCACGATTCCTACCCTATCATTGGTCATCTTTTCCATAGTCCGGATCATAATATTCCTGGCCAGGACCAGCCGGTTAGGCAAAACATCTTCGGCATTCATGGAATTGGAAACATCCAGCACAAACATGACATTGTTCATATTCTGCCTGGTTTCCACCTGCTCGCTACCACCACGTACATCGAGCACCGCCAGAAGAAGAAAAGCCAGCGCCGGAATATACAAAACGGGGAAATATTTTCTGAATACGGTATTAGACTCAAAAAGACGGCCATGAAATCTGGAATCAGCGAAATTTTGCCTTGCACGATCCATCCAGTTGCGGAAGCGGAAAAGCAACAGCAGCACCACCGGAAGCAGCAGCAACCATAACAAGTACCTGTAATCTCCTACACTAAGCTCTTTCCAATCCATTTTCTTAAGTAAACTGTTTGTAAAGCCACCATCTGAGCAGCGCATCTGCCAGTAAAATCCCCAATGCGAACCACAGCAGGTAAATGTAAAATTCTGTGTAATTATAGAGCTTTGCGGCTTTGTTTTCCGATTTTTCCAGGCGGTTTATTTCTTCATAAACCTCACCAAGTGACTCTGTTGAGGTGGCGCGAAAATATTTTCCGCCGGTTGCTGCAGAAATTTCGCGCAACATAGCCTCATCAATTCGTACTTCCGTTTCCGTGAAAACCAAATCGCCAAAAATATCAGTGCCTGTAGGCATCAGCGCATATCCGTTCGTACCGATTCCCACCGCATACACCTTGATGCCGGCGCCCTGCGCCAACTGCGCGGCCAACAGCGGATTCATTGCGTTAGGTATAGTGTTCACCCCATCTGTCATCAGGATAATAACTTTGCTTTTTGCACGGCTGTCTTTCAGGTGGTTTACGGCTACGGACAACCCCTCTCCGATGGCAGTGCCGGGTTCCAGCTCAAGCGGATTCAGAACTGAAAGTTCATCTATAACTACCTGATGGTCGCTGGTAACCGGGACCTTTGTAAATGCTTCACCAGAATAAGTTACCAAACCAAGCCGGTCATTGGGCCGTTTGCCTACAAACTCGATGGCAATCTTTCGAAGTGCAGTAAGACGGTCGGGTTCCAGATCGCGGGCCAGCATACTTAGAGAAACATCCACAGAAAGCATGATATCAATCCCCTTGGTCTCGTCCCGGTCCTGAGAAACTGTAAAAGTCCGCGGCCTGGCCAGGGCAAGGATAAGTGCCGAAAGTATCAGATATTTGGAGATTTTAAGCAGAAAAAAAATAAACCTGGGTCCGCCACTCTGCGGCATTGGCAAAGTGGTAGGAACAGAAATTCCCTGATTCGGTCTTTTAAGGATATCACGAACCAGCAATGGAATAAAAAGTAGAAACAGCAGTAAAAAATAGGGGCTGTAAAATTCAAAATTAAAAAAATCCATCATCATATCCGTCAATTATACACCAGACCTTAACTGTTCAGTTTCAAGATCATGGGAAGATCTCTTTACAAATTCCCGGATGTCATTGAAGTCTTTTTCCATCATTTCGCGGTCGGGAAAGGTCTTGGCGAATTTTACAAGATCACCCCTCAGAAAAACGTTTTCCACAATTACTTCATTCTCGGGAGAGATACTGTTGCTGCGTTTCATTACCTCAATCAGGTCGTCAGTAAGCAGGACGTCTGCCGGAATGGCGTACTGTCTGCTGATGAATTTTCGTGTTATATCTATAAGTTCCACATAATAGGAACGGTAGTCGCCACGCTCAATAAACTTCTTTTTCCTGAGTTCCTCCAGTTCCCGTATTGTTCTGTTAGTCATGACCTTGGGCGAGGTCTTTCGGGCTGCCAAATATCTGCGCACCAAAATTATTGTGATTATCAAAATCAAAAGTGCAAGGACTCCAATGATATACCATTTGTACATATCCCAGTAGTCTACCGCATCCAGAGTTACTTCCTTGTTTTTGCGGATGTCATTAATCTCATCGCCTTTCTGGGCAGTATTGACCACTTTTAATTCATAGGGAACAGTCCTTTGCACGCTACCACCGATATTAAATTCAAAAGCCGGAATGGTATACGTTCCCTCCTCAAAAACCGCAAACTGTATAATACGTTCATACCTTTCAGCAGATACCGCAACAGAATCCGAAATCTCTTCAAAATGGAAAGGCAGTAACTCATTCTCCGGCGCGGAATTCACCACTTTACCCTGTAATCCTGAAATATAAACAGTGTAGGTGCCCACTTCACCAAGCGCAAGCGTTTCCTTGTCCACCTTTGATCCCAGGGTCTGGGACTGCACCATGAACCCCAGTAAAATAATAACAAAGAAAACCGACTTTTTTAATATCATATGCAGCAATGAATCTACTATTTTTTCCGGAAATACTGATAAAGGTGTTTGGAATAATCCTCACCGGTATTCATACTTATGAAGCCCGCTGAGGCATTTTCGAAATCCTCCTTCACCACACGCTGTCTCTGTTGCTGTGCCTCAGCAAACTCATAGCGCCATCTTTTGCTCGACGTATTTCCCCAAACCTGCTGTCCGGTTTCGCTGTCCCGAAAGAGCGCATATCCTACATCGGGTATTTCCTTATCCTTATCATCATAGATCCGGATACCGAGCATCTGGTGTTTGCGAGCCACAATTTTCAGCGTGCGGGAATCATACTCATCGTTGAAATCCGAAAACAGAAAAACAAGCGATTTCCTTTTGAAAATGCCCAGCATATACTGCAAGGCAGTATTGAGGTCAGAAGTTGCGGGCACAAAGTCTGCGGTCAGGATATTGGAGATAATTGCCAGGATATGTTTTCTCCCTTTTTGAGGCGGGATCACTTTATAAACTTTATCAGCAAAAAGAATCAGACCTACCTTGTCGTTATTACCTGCGGCCGAGAAACCAACACTGGCGGCAATCTCAGCTACAAATTCTTTTTTCAGCTGGGTTCTGGTTCCATAATTCATTGACGCCGAAATATCTACGAGAAGCATCATAGTGAGTTCCCGCTCCTCTTCCATTACTTTCACGAAAGGTTCCCGGAAGCGCGCCGTCTTGTTCCAGTCTATGCGCCGGATCTCATCGCCGAACTGATAAGGTCTCACTTCAGAAAAGGTCATCCCCTGACCTTTAAAGGCGCTGTGATACTGGCCCATAAGTGTGGCTTCGGACTTCTTTCGGGTCCGGATTTCAATCTGCTTTACTTTCCTTATAATATCTCTGATCTGCACGCCTTCGGATAATTTAGAAAATTAGGGGGCCTGGATGCGTGCCAGGATGCGGTCCACCACCTCATCGGAAGTTACCTCTTCAGCCTCTGCCTCAAAACTAAGTCCTATCCTGTGCCGAAGGATGTCCTTGGCAACATCTTTCACATCTTCAGGAATGACGAAGGCACGGTTTTTCAGGAATGCCATGGCGCGGGATGCTATGGCAAGGTTAATGGATGCACGCGGCGAGGCACCGAAGCTGATGAAATTTTTCAGTTCACCCAGTCCGTATTTGTCCGGGTAGCGTGTGGCAAAAACCATATCAAGGATGTATTTTTCAATCTTTTCATCCAGATAGATCTGGTTGATGAGCATTTTGGCCTCAACGATATTGTTCAGGCTGATTACCGGCCGGATTTGGGGCTGATGCGATGTTGCTACCATCTTCATGATTTGTCTCTCATCTTCAAGCGAAGGATAATCGATGCGGCATTTCAGCATAAAACGGTCACTTTGTGCTTCGGGCAAAATATAAGTACCCTCCTGATCAATAGGATTTTGCGTAGCCAGAACCAGGAATGGCTTAGGCAAGGCCATTGTTTCATCGCCTATGGTTACCTGTTTCTCCTGCATCGCTTCCAGCAAGGCCGACTGAACTTTAGACGGTGCACGGTTAATCTCATCAGCTAAAACAAAGTTGGCAAATATAGGTCCGCGCTTTATGGAGAAATCATTCTCTTTTATGTTGTAGATCTGGGTACCGATGACATCTGCAGGCAAAAGGTCAGGCGTAAACTGGATACGGGAAAATTCGCCCTGAACAGCATCAGCCAGCGTTTTAATTGCCAGGGTTTTAGCCAGGCCGGGAACACCCTCAAGCAGAACATGTCCGTTGCCAAGAAGGCCAATTAGAAGCCGGTCTATCATATATTCCTGACCGATGATGGCTTTGTTGATTTCCTGCTTTAAAAGTGAAAAAAAGTAGTTCTGCTCCCTAACTTTTTCTGTTAACTGCTTTATGTCTTCTGCCTGATGTAATTCTGACATATGATTTTTCGTATTTGACGGTAAATTTCTGATAATTTCACCACACCAATCAACACATTCGGTGCCAGCTACAAGTTAAAGTTTGTTAATCTTTGAACTGCGGATCCCAACAGGAACTGTTTTCTGTAGATAAGAGACGCATAAACTCTACAAATCTCTATTGTAACATCATTACAATTGCGTTTTCAGTTTAATACACTATTTTTGACAATTAAAGTTATTCGCAGATGAACTATCACTTTCAGGCCCACCGCCAGGTACGGAGTAACCTGCTTGAAATCCTGCAGGAAACCTCAATCCAGGATCTCACCCTGATTCCGGATGGATTCAACAATAATATTTACTGGAATATTGCCCACACCGTGGCTACCCAGCAGTTGCTGTGTTATTATCTGAGCGGAAATCCATTCAGGATAGATAAATACTGGATAGAGAATTATAAGAAAGGAACTTTACCCAATATGGACGTGCAGCAGTCGGAGGTGGAGGACCTGGCTTTCCTGCTTACAGAAACTTCCAGGATATTGATGAAGGATTATGATGCCGATTTTTTTTCGGAATATACACCATATACCACCAGTTTTGGTCTGGACCTGAAAAACATTCAGGATGCAATTATCTTTAACAATATGCACGAAAGTCTCCATTTCGGATATGTGATGGCACAGAAGCGCGCCATCTTAGGAGAAAAATTTTAGTTATGACAGACAGGAAAGACGATTTTATATTTGGCCTTAGGCCGGTTATTGAAGCTGTTGAAGCAGGTAAAACCATCGATAAGATTTTTATGCAGAATGCCCTACAGGGTGAAATCTATCATGAACTGAAGCAGCTGCTTGCGAAGCACAAAATCAGGCCTAACTATGTACCCGTAGAAAAACTGAACCGTTTTACAAGAAAGAACCATCAGGGCGTGGTGGCATTTATTTCAGACGTTCCTTTTGAAACTATACAGGATGTCCTGCCACAACTTTTTGAAGATGGAAAGACCCCTTTTCTGCTGATACTGGACCGTCTGACCGATGTAAGAAATTTTGGTGCAATATGCCGCACGGCGGAATGCACAGGGGTGGACGCCATTATTTTACCGGAAAAGGGCGCGGCGCCAATTAACTCGGACGCTATTAAAACTTCAGCGGGTGCCATTTACAATATTAAAATCTGTAAAGAAAAAAACCTGGCACATACAGTGGATTTCCTGCAGCAATCAGGCGTCATGGTGTACGCAGCAACAGAAAAAGCGTCAAAATTGGTGTACGACGCAGACTTTTCTGTGCCTTGTGCCGTTGTAATGGGTAATGAGGAAACAGGTATTTCCAAGGAAGTCCTGCATCATTCAGATGAGAAAATAAAACTGCCGATTGAAGGTAAAACCCAGTCACTGAACGTATCCGTAGCCTGCGGTGCAATTTTGTATGAGGCAGTAAGACAGAAAATAATCTCCGGGAATTAAATCCGAATATACCCGGAAGCCCGGAACTACATTATAAAAAATGGGAAAATATATCAAATCACTCTCAGCATTGGCGTTATTTACGGCCTGCACACTCAGTTCCGCGCAGATAAGGTCTGGAGAGGATCCGACAAAAATAAAGAGTAAAGGGTTTTCAAAAACAGCCAATCCTTTTACGCATTATCTTTATAAGAACGGTTTCCGAGATTATACGGTCACTAAGATTGAAACCAAGACCGAAACAGAAACCAAAAGCTATAACGAACTGCGCTTCCACAGCGTTAATTCGCAGCATTACACCAAGATCTTAATGTTCAACGCATTTGGACCCTGGCACCGTGCCATGGAATCCACGGACAATAACTATACTTTGGTCTGGAGAGACGTAAAGCTTTTGCCTGGTTCCGCAGAGAAATTCACCGTTTTTACAAACGGAGTTCGAAGTTTCCGGTATATGTATGCGGCAGTCAATGTATTTGATTCCGAAAACAGGGACTGCCTGGCCGAAGATCATCCAATGCGTGAAAAACTGATCAGTTATTTTTCAGAAAAGATCTGGAACCTGGGCGACAGCAAGGCTTTTGACGAAGCCTGGAGCAGGTATCTACTCACACAAAAAGACAATTAAATACTATCAATTATATGAAAAACATCGTAACCCTTGCGTTGATATCTGCAGCGCTGGTTGCCTGTAAAAAGGAAAGTAAGACCATCACAAAAATAGACCCCACAACCGGAGATACTGTTCGCATTGAGGTTAATGCAGAGGATTCTGCAAAAGTAGCAAAAGAAATGGCGGCTATGGCCGCGATAAAAGACTCAGCGGGTGTATTTACTCAGACTCTGAAACTGGAGCAGGGAAAAACGTATCCCTTCATCACCCAGCAAAAAGATGTTGCCACCACCACTCTGCCCGATGGGAAATCGCAAAGTATGACGCGTGAGAATACGGATGAAATTAACTTCACTGTAAACAGTTTCAAAGATAAGGTGTATGACCTCACCATAAATTTTGTTTCCAAAAAAACCTCGCAGTCCGCACAGGGCAAGACGCAGTCTGTGGATACCAAAGCGGCGGCACCGAAAGATGAAGCACTGAAAAACAGATGGGTAATAGACAAGGCCATGACTGGCAATAAACTCAACATGAAAATTGAAGAAAGCGGAAAGATCTTATCAATTACCGGCTTTGAACCTATCTACGCAAAATTCTCCACCACTGTGAACGGACTGACAAAGGATGCCAATGAAAGAAAGGCCATCCTGGAACAGCTTAAAGCTTCGTTCAATGAGGAAGTGCTTCGGGATCAGTTTTCGAAAAACATTTTCATCATGCCAAAAAAAGGCGCCAAAATCGGAGAAAAATGGACAGTTTCAGAAAACGCGTCACCAGATGGTAAAATTAAAATCGCGTCCCACTACACATTGAAAAGTGTGAAAGACGGTGTGGCTGAAATCACAGTTTCCGGCGGAATACCTAAGCAGCAGCAAAAGGAAACACAGGGCGGTATCACCCAATCGCTGAGCTCCGAACTATCACAGAACGGAACGTACCGCTTTGACGTTAACTCCGGTTGGATACTGGGTCAGAACATCAACGTGAAGACCGCTCAAAGCCAGACCTTCAGCGATGGCAAAAAGTCCGAAACCATGAAAAACACGACCAATTCCAATGTAATTGTAAATCCGGGTAAATAAAAGTTCATGAAATTCATTCTTTTAACGATACTAAGCACCATTATTATCTTTTTTGTGTGGAACATCATGAAAAAGATATTTTTCACCAAATTTTACGGTAACCTGCCGCCACGCCCGGATACTCATAACGCAAAAAGCGGCAAAGTTGAGCAGAAGGTAAAATGGGATGCCGAAACTGTTGATTATGAAGAGGTGAAAGATAAGGAATCAAACAACTGATTTATTGATAAATAGAGATAATGGCAAAGAATAAGAACCTCATTTACATTGCAGGCTGCCTGTTACTTTTCATCATACTTGGTTTTCTGTACGCCAATCCTGTAATTTCAGGCAAACAGCTGTTCCAGCATGATATTGTGCAGTATAAAGGCGGTGCCAAGGAACTGCTGGACCACCGCGAACAGCATGGCGAAGAAACCTACTGGAGCAACAGTATGTTTGGCGGGATGCCTACCTATCAGATGGGCTCGCAGTTCCGCGGAGACCTAATAAAGCAGGTGGATAATATTTTGATGTTCCTGCCCAAGCCGGTTAATTATCTCTTCCTTCTTTTTTCAGGGTTCTTCCTTTTGGGCATGGTTACGGTCCGCAACTGGAAATATGCGCTGCTGGGATCGCTGTTTTTTGGTCTTTCCACCTATTTCTACATTATTATTGCGGCCGGACATAACGGAAAAGTTCACACCATTGCCTATTTTGCGCCATTGCTGGCGGGTATCCTCCTCGTTTACATCCGGAGGAAATACATTTTAGGCTTTATTGTTACAGCTCTGTTTATGGGTCTTCAGATGGCTGCAAACCATCCCCAGATGACCTACTATCTGTTTATCGCTTTAGGCTTCCTCTTCCTTTCTGAACTTTTACGTGCAGCAATGGGGAAAACCGACTGGAGACATTTTGGAATTTCCACCGGTGTGTTGGCGCTCGCATTCGCGCTGGGCGTGGGAATGAATTCACAGCGGATCATGGCGAATGCTGAATACGTAACTGAAACCGTGAGGGGAAAACAGATCCTGACCAATGAAACGCATACGGCCGATAAGTCCGGGATGGACAAAGAAAGCATGCTGATGTGGAGCTACGGCAAACTGGAAACCTTTAACCTTTTCATTCCAAGGCTTATGGGCGGCGGAAGCAACGAAAAAGAAGGCGAAAAAATGATGGGCGACATCCAGCAACTTGTGCAGGAAAATGCCCGCTCGCAGGCCGAAGTAGATAATATTGTTAAAGGTTTGGCCAGTGCCACCTACTGGGGCGAGCAACCCGGTACTTCCGGCCCGGCCTATCAGGGTGCTATCGTAATTTTCCTGGCCATCCTTGGATTCTTCTTTGCGTGGAAAAAATACCGTTACTGGATACTGGGCGCTTCTGCGCTTACCATTATGCTGGCGTGGGGCAGTAACTTTATGATCCTGTCTGACCTGTTTATTGATTTTGTACCTTTTTATAACAAATTCCGGGCACCCTCTTCCATTCTGGTAGTGGTGGAACTTCTGTTTCCCCTGGTTGCGGTTATCGGCTTGTACAGATTTTACAAAGATGAAGAACTGGACGAAGACTATAAAAAGAAAATCCTTACCACTGTAAGTGGTGTGGTGCTGGGACTTCTTGCTTTGCTGTTGGTGTTCGGCAAATCCATCTTAGGTTTCCACACAGCCACCGAGAAAACATACCTCCCTCCCTATCTGCTGGATTATCTGGTTGATGAAAGATTCAAGATGTTCCGCACCGATGCCCTGAAAGCACTTCTATACGTTGGAATTTGCGCCGGAGTGCTGTTCCTTTCTTTAAAGAAAAAAATCGGCCAGAATATCGCACTGATTATCATCGGGGCCGTAAGTATGCTGGATCTGTGGAGCGTGAATACGCGCTACCTGAACGGTGAGAATTTTGTTGATGCGGCTTTCGCCGAAAATCCTTTCCAGACCGAAGTTTCTGAACTTATGGTTGAAAAAGTGGGCGATAACCGTGAGCTACAGTCGTTACTGATGAATGCGAACGTAAACAAAACCCTGGAAACCATCGCTGAACGGGACAAAGGACATTACAGAATTTACAACCAGACCATCAATCCATTCGGTGAAACCAACACCTCCTATTTCAAAGCCTCAGTTGGTGGCTATCATGCCGTAAAACTGCGCCGTTATGACGATTTGATTGGCGAATATTTCAGCAAAATGGATACGGTAAAGATTCCAAGGATCCTGAATATGCTCAACACCAAATATATGATCTTTGGTGATCCTCAAAACCCTGAAGCAGTTCCGAACCCGCAGGCCAACGGAAATGCCTGGTTTGTATCTGATGTAAAATTCGTGAATACTCCCAACGAGGAGATCAAGCTTATCGGTGAGGTAAATACGAAAGAGACTGCCATCGTTTCCTCTGCAGACCGTGAGTATTTTGACGGGAAACCAATAGCTGCCGACAGTACCGGCATCCTGAAACTGACCGGCTACCGTGCGAATGCACTGGAGTTCCGCACGGAAAGCAAGACGCCACAACTGGCGGTTTTCTCCGAGATCTACTACCCGAAAGGCTGGAAAATGTTCATTGACGAGAAAGAAGTTCCATACATCAAAGCCAATTACCTGCTGAGGGCGGTTTACGTTCCCGCCGGAGTTCATACAGTTCGTATGGTTTTTGAACCGGAAGTAATACAGACCGGAAAACTGTTTTCAATGATTTGTTTTGGAATATTCCTGCTGCTAAGTATAGGTGGTATTTACTTTCTTTTCAGAAATAAAAACAACGGCAATCCGGCAGACTACGTTAAGAATGTAAATCAGTAAACTTTGGCGTTAAAAAAGATTCTTATCATCACCTACTACTGGCCACCCGCGGGTGGTCCGGGTGTGCAGCGCTGGCTGAAATTCGCAAAATACTTACCTGAAAACGGCTGGACACCTACTGTTTTTACGCCTGATAATCCCAGCTATCCAATTGTTGATGATACATTGGAAAAGGAAGTTTCAAAGGATCTTCAGATTATAAAAACTAAAATCTGGGAACCTTACCAACTGGCTGAAATCTTCGGTAAGGAGAACAAAAAATTTAAAGCTGGCCAGTTCGATGTGGGTACAAACCAAAACTGGAAGTCCAGACTTTCCATCTGGGTCAGGGGAAATTTCTTTATTCCGGATGCCCGCGTTTTCTGGGTGAAACCTTCGGTGAAATACCTTAGGAAATATTTGGAGGAAAATGATTTTAACGCAATAGTGACCACCGGTCCCCCGCACTCACTGCACCTGATCGGACTCGAGCTCAAAAAAACATTTCCAAAACTGACCTGGATTGCCGATTTCCGCGACCCCTGGACCGAAATCTCCTATTACAGACATCTTAAACTTACCCCCGCAGCCGACAGGAAACACCGTAAACTGGAAAAACAGGTTTTTGAAGGAGCTGACATCATTTTGGCTACGAGTTATACCGATGCCGAAAATTTCAGAAAAAAAGGAGCCAATTCCTTCTGTATTACAAACGGTTTTGATGGGATGGCAACCAGTAACAGAGTACGCAACCAGAAATTCACACTGAGTTATATCGGTGTTTTGGAACAGTTGAGAAATCCTGAAATCCTGTGGGATGTGCTGGAGGATTTAATAAAAAATGATATGGAATTCCGAAGCAAATTTGAACTCAAATTTGTGGGCCGGATTGATGATAAGATACTCTCCCACATTGACACTCTGGAGCTTAATAAATATGTACGTAACCTTGGATATCTGAACCATGCTGCCTCCCAGAATGAAATGCAGTCATCCGACCTCTTGCTCATCACCAATTTTCCGGATGAGCAGTCGCGCGGTATAATTCCGGGTAAGATTTTTGAATATCTGGCAACAGGAAACAGCATACTTTCATTTGGACCAGAAAACAGCGATGTAATGAGTATCCTGAATGACACAGGCGCCGGCCGGCATTTTCCATACCATGTTACTCCATCGGAAATAAAACAGTTTATTTTATCTGAATTTAATAAATGGAAAGATAGTGATGAAGTCCCTGCGGAAAGCCGCGAAGTATCTAAATTCTCCAGGAAAAAACTTACTGAGCAACTGGCGAAACTGCTGGACAGTAGTGTTGGCGATCAACTTTCTAGATAGTCCACTCGTCATTAATAACAGCAACTACATAATATCTGCCGTTAAATTCCTCGAAGACCAGCCGCAGGGAATTCCAGTCCATGCCACCGTACTTTTCTGAGCCCTCTATATAATTTTCAGTAAAGGGAAGCTCAGGATAAATATCTTTCAGGTTATTCAGTGAGTTACCGGTTCCGCGAAAAGTATTTTCATAAAATTTTGCCGAGGCGAAATCACGCTTATATACCCACTTTTCGAGGTAAGATTTCAGCAAAGTTACATACAGTTCACCTGTACCGTCTTTTTCACCGAAAGTAAACTTCACTTCAGAGTTTATATATCTTCGGTAATCGCTCAAGCTGAAGATCTTGTCTTTATCGGGCTTTACATAGGCGTACATGGAAAACCTCACCCCTTTTTCAGGATGGATAAATGAGCTGAGTTCCCAATATTTTTTCTGCTGAAGTAATTCAAGAAACCGTTCGTTTGTCTTTCTAACGGAAAGTTTTTCCGAAACCGCCACTATTTTTTCTGAGCTGAACTGAAGGGTATCTGTTTTTACGACGGCTGAGTCATGAACGGAATGGCCCGTTGAAGATTCTGTACTGTCTTTTCCGCAGCTGAGCAAAGTGATGCAGGCAATTATGGGCAGGAGTTTTTTCATAATGCTGAGCATGCAAAAACCATGGCAATCAGAAACGGAAACGTATGCCGGCCAACACATTCCTTTTAGCTGCCGGATTGTAAAAACGGTTGCCAAAGGCATTGATATCATGGCCCAGACTGTAAGATTTATTGTAAAGGTTCATGACTGAAAGACTCAACTCCGCCTTAAAAACCGTGTTACTCCATGGGTAACTTACAGTAATATTTGAAATAAGAGAAGGTTCAGAAAAAACGGTATTGCTGTCATTAAGTGCGATTTCAGAAGTGTAGAAGTGGGCCAAATCAATACCAAGGTTTCGGGCAAACTTCAATGTTAACAGACTTTGCAATGTTTCCATGGGTACGCCGGTGAGTTTGTTGCCGGAATAATCGTTTTCATTCTGTTTGTAGTCTATAAAACGGAAATCATAAAAACTGCCGGCCAGCCAAAACTTAACAGATTTTAAAAACGGAGTATTCATTTGAAACGGCTTAGTTTCAAGCACCGCTTCCAGACCCTTTTGCGAGGTAGAACCCGCATTGATGAAATATTCCTGTCCACCTCCGGTCTGGCGCCGCACAATGGCATCTTTCAGACGAAAATCAAAGATGCCTGCTTCCAGATAAAGACTGTTTCCAAACTGTTTGCGCATTCCAACCTCCACGTTCCAGCCATATTCCGCCGCCAGATCTGAATTATACTGCTGGGCCGAAGACCTCAGCTCTTCTATGGTGGGTGCCGAGTTGCCCTTGCTGACTTTGGCCCGAACAGTCCAATCCGGCATTATGAGATAAGCTATTCCGAGGCTCGGAAGAAATTCATTCTTCAATTGTCTGCTGGCTGATACCGTTTCCGGTAAAATCCCTTGCCAACGGTATTGTGTCATGTTGAAGCTCAGTGAAGCATCTATAAAAAAACGGTCGGACAACTCTGCTTTCTGACTTAGGTAGATAAAGCCGCTCCGCGCAAAAATATCATCAAAGTTTTGAGCAGCGCCGGGAACTCCCGCTTCATTGTCAAAATTTCTGATCACTGATTTACTCCCACCACCTTCCGCACCCAACCTTGTCTGAAAAAAGTTCGCGCCAGCAGATGTTTCAAAATTCAGATACGTCCGGAAAGCCAGATTCCTTTCGTAACGTTGCTCATGATTGGTAATGAATGGATTCTTAAAATCATTGTAAGAACCCTGAACCGCCATGAAATGGCTGATCTTGGGTGTTATCCGGTAGCGATGGGAAATTCCTGTGAGGACCATATTATTATATATACCCGCCATCTGATCCACAGCGCCCGGCAGGGTTGCGGTACCGGGTCTTGCCTGGCGGCTGTCCGTGGTCATCTGTTCCAGTGTAAGACCCCCCGGGGTTTCATAATGCAGGTTTGAACTCAGCAGCATAAGACCAATGCTTCCTTTGCCTGAATAGCTGAACCTGTCTGTAAGATAGATTACCTTTCTTTCCAGAGCCGACTGTTCCCGGTAGGACTGGGTGGTCTGGTAGGCGCTAAATAACTGATAAGTGTGTTTCCCGAATTCACCGGCAAACCGCAGAGTTCCTTTAAAATTATTAAATTCGCCACCGGAAATCCGAGCGCTTTTATCACTTTTCCCCTGCGTGTTTAACTGTACAGTGCCACCTGTGACAGAACCAAATTCGCCGCCTTCCGGACCTTTATATACCTCAATTCTGCTTATCATTTCCGGATCAAGGACGTTCAGGTAGGTATTACCACTTACATCGGTGAGAAGGAATTCTTCCAGATATACCTTTACATTGCGTACACCAAAGGGGGACCGTAATGAACTGCCGCGAACCGAAAGACGGTAACTGCCGGGCGAGCGCTCCTCCATACGGGCACCGGGAAGCAGGTTAACAGCCTCCATCAGCCGGTCGGGCGCATTTTGATTAAGGAAATTCTGCCCCGCGACGGAAACTGATTTTGTGGACGCGAGAAGTGCAACCGGTTTACGGTAAGCCTCAATACTTACTTCAGATATCAACTGTGCAGAATCACGGCTTTGTGCGCCCAGGGCAGATGAAAAAGCCGTACACAAAGCCACGGTAGAGGTGAAAATTTTATTCATGAAAATAGGTTACAGATTCAGGATAACATCCTTAACATATCGTTCTTAAAAATTTAAAGTAATACAATTTGGGCTTGATTAGGAAATTACTATCTTTATACCACAAAAACATACGATTATGAAAAATTTAATTTACACAAAAATCCGCGTTGGCTATAGGCTGATGTTCAGAAAATTACGGCAGCAGCTTTTCGTAAGAGGCACCGTTTAATACTAAAAAACTCCGGAAAATCCGGAGTTTTTTTTATGAAGGTTTATAACCGTCCTTTAAGGTAACCGTACGGTTGAAGACCAGTCGTTCAGCCGAAGAATCTCTGTCTTTGGTGAAATATCCAATTCGCTGGAACTGATATGGCTGTCCCGTCTGCGCCTCCTTGAGGCTCGGCTCCGCAAAACCCTCTACAATTTTAAGACTGTCAGGATTTACGAATTCCATAAAATCCGATTCTTTTTCTGCATCCGGCTGTGGCACCGTAAACAGCCTGTCGAAGATACGGACTTCAATTGGCAAAGCATGCTTCGCCGACACCCAGTGAAGCGTTCCCTTCACTTTCCTAAGGCTTTCCTCAGTGCCGCTGCCAGACTTACTTTGTGGATCATACGAAGCGTAAATTGTGGTAATTTCACGATTTTCAGCTTTATCCACACGCTCAGCTTTTATGATATAAGCGGATTTTAAGCGTACTTCACCTCCAAGCTTGAGTCTGAAGAATTTCTTATTGGCTTCTTCCTGAAAATCTTCGCGTTCGATATATAATTCCCTGGCGAAAGGTATCTGGCGTGTGCCGGCATCTTCCTGCTCAGGATTGTTTTCTGTTTCCAGCCATTCTTCACCGTCTTCCGGATAATTTTCAATTATAAGTTTCACCGGATCAACAACAGCCATCACGCGGGTAGCAACTTTATTAAGGTCTTCACGTACGGAAAATTCCAGAAGTTGGATATCTATCAGGTTCTCTCTTTTGGCCACACCCACCCTTTCAATGAAATTCCTGATGGAAGCCGGCGTATACCCCAGCCTGCGCATACCCGAAATTGTAGGCATCCGTGCGTCGTCCCAACCGGTAACCACATTTTCCGCAACCAAACGCTGGAGTTTCCTTTTTGACGTTATCATGTACGATACATTCATACGTGCAAACTCCCGCTGCTTGTTCCGGACCGTATTTTTCTCATAAACCTGATCCAGATACCAATCATAAAGCGGCCGGTGGTTTTCGAACTCCAGTGAGCACAGTGAATGGGAGATCTGTTCTATATAATCAGATTCACCGTGAGCCCAGTCATACATGGGATAAATTTTCCATTTATCACCTGTTCTGTGGTGCGGACGCTTCAGGATGCGGTACATAACGGGATCACGCATATTCATATTGGGCGATTTCATATCGATCTTTGCGCGCAGTGACATGGCTCCTTCGTCAAACTCACCGTTTTTCATACGCGCGAAAAGGTCCAGGCTCTCTTCGGCCGGACGGTTGCGGAACGGAGATTCTATTCCGTCTTCAAAAGGATTTTTACGCTGCGCAGTAATATCCTCTGATGATTGTTCATCCACATAAGCCTTGCCCTCTCTAATCATCTGAACAGCCCACTCATAAAGCTGATCAAAATAATCTGAGGCATAAAGTTCCTTATCGTATTTAAATCCTAACCAGTCAATATCTGCCTTTATAGCATCTACAAATTCCTGTTCCTCTTTTTCCGGGTTGGTATCGTCAAATCTAAGGTTAACGGGCGCATTGTATTTTTCGCCCAACCCGAAATTGATGCATATGGCTTTTGTGTGTCCCACGTGCAGATAGCCGTTGGGTTCCGGCGGGAAGCGGAACCTCAGTTTTTCTTTCGGCAGACCGTTGGCCAGATCCTCTTCTATAATTTGCTCAATAAAGTTCAGCGGTTTTTTTTCTTCGTCCATGGATATGATTGTTCCCACAAATTTAAGCAAAAAAAGGGTTTATAAAACAGTCCCACATATGAAGTACCAGCTGCTTTCAACAGATCATTCAGCTAATTCTTATCCTGACATAATATGGGATGACCAAAAAATAATAAATAGCAGTCTACTGATACAAAAGGTGCAATTTTTCGTACTTTGAGCCAGCAAAAAATAAATACATGAAAATTTTCATGACCGGGGCTACCGGTTATATAGGTTCGTACATAAAATCAATGCTGTTGGAAAAAGGCTTCACAGTGCATGCACTCTGCAGGAATCCAAATGATTTGGAAAACCACACAAACCTTGTTAAATTTATAGGCGACATTACTGATCCTGCCGCTATAGCAGAGGCTATGCAAGGCTGTACCCGAGTTTACCATCTGGCCGCCTACGCGAAACCGTGGGCAAAAGACCCGGAAATTTATTACAGAGTAAATCTGGAAGCGGTACGCCATATTCTGGACACAGCACAGAATCTGGGTATTGGGCGTATAGTTTTTACCTCCACAGCAGGGGTACTGGGTCCGTCGGGCAACCGGCCTGTCCGGGAAAATGATGACAGGATAGGTGAAGTGATGAACGAGTATGAAGACTCCAAAACGCAGGCAGAGGAATTGTGCCTCCGTTATGTGGAAGAGAGAGACATGGATATCATCATTGTAAATCCGCCCAGGATTTACGGTCCGGGTGTCGATCAGGAAAGTAATTCGATAACCAGAATGCTGAAACTTTTCGCTGCAGGAAAATGGAGGATCATTCCCGGCGACGGTGAAGGCATTGGCAGCTATGTGCACGTGGAAGATGTGGCCAGAGGTCACCTATTGGCCATGGAACACGGCCGGAAAGGGCACCGCTACCTGCTGTCAGGTGATAACCTTACATATAACGACTTTTTCAGAATTATGAAGAAAATAACAGGCAAGGATCACCGGCTTTTTAAGGTACCGCTTCCCCTCATGTTACTTGGTGGACACCTGATGGTATTACGTGAGAAACTAACAGGCACACCACCGGCAATAACACCGAAATGGATCAGGAAATACAGCTATAATTACGCACTTGACGCTTCAAAAGCGCAGACTGAACTGGGTTACACATACCGTAACTTTGAAGAAGGATTAAAACAAACCTATGAAACAATCAGGAACGATGACTACAGACCGTAAATTCACACTGATAACGGGAGGCAGTTCAGGTATTGGTGCCGCCTTTGCCCGGGAACTCGCATCCCGCGGACATCATTTGCTGATTGTGGCACTTCCGGATGAAACACTTCATGCCTTCGGCCTGGAAATCCGGAAACATTATGCCGTAGACTGTTACACCTTGGGCGTGGACCTTTCCGAAGAAAGTGCACCTGCGATGGTAGAAGAATGGGTACAGACAAATGGTTTCTGCATTAGTATCCTCATTAATAATGCAGGCATAGGCTCAAAGGAAATATTTGAAAACCTGCCGGCAGAATTTTACAGGAAGCAACTGATGGTAAATGTGGTAAACACTACAATAATCACACGGCTGCTTCTAAACAATCTTAAAACCAATGGGCAGTCTTATATTTTAAACATGGGCAGTCTCGGTGGTTTCTTCTGCATTCCGGAGAAGGTAAGTTATGTAGCTTCCAAGGCTTTTATCCATTCCTTCAGCAATTCCCTGCGGTGCGAACTGAAGGGTTCGGGTGTACACGTGGTTCTGGTTTGTCCAGGTGGTGTTACAAGTAATCCTAATTCCACACAGATTATTTCTGAGATGAAGGGCCTGGCGCGAAAATCCGCCTTTGATCCTGAGAAACTGGCCAGGCTAACGATTGACCGCATGTTCCGAAACGATACAACAATAATCCCCGGATTGCTCAATAGGTCCTTTTTACATGCAAGCCGTTTTGTTCCGCCATTTCTGAAATCACTTGTCATTAACCGTCAGTTCACAAGGAAAAGCCGGTATGGCGCCTAAATAACGTTGGACAGGTTTTGCTGAATATTAGAAACAGTATTTTGAGCAGAGCCATTCAACATAAATCTGTAATTTTATGTGATGAAGGTTTATTATAACGGCATATTTGGTCAGCAGGACATTAAACTGGTCCGCGATATCATCAACATAGTGACCCTGGACGAAATGTTTTCGCTGATCGGCTATTCTATCTCCGCTCATGCGCACAGAAACCTGTTTCAGATCTTCGCTGGAGGAAGTCCGGCAAAAGACGGCCGCAACATTTAAGGAAGACCTTTCCGCATGACCAGCTTCAGGTACGTGAGAAAAGAGGTGTTTTCACCTACTTCAATCTATATCCTGCGGTTCATCACCGGCTTCAGCGCAGGATATTTTTTAATGCTTACTTTTCCACGTTTCGACCTGTTTTGGGCACTCCTTTCCATCGTGCTGGTTATATCGCCTGAAGGTAAAGATACACCGAGGCTGTCATTAGAGAGGGTGAAAGCTAACCTGATTGGTGCCTTCTCAGGTTTTTTGCCTGTTTATCTTCCATTTGGCACTTATTACAAGGTTTAGCCCTCCTGTGCCGCATTTTCAATCTCCTTTCTGTCGCCCGCACTGCCGTGGTTGCTATAATCATCATCCTAATTGAGAAGCCGAATGAAGGTTTCATGGCACCAATAGACCGATTCCTCAGCGTACTTGCAGGCTGCGTTATTGGCCTTCTTATCACGCTGATAACAGCCTATATCATTAAGTTGGCGTACAAACGCCTGCTGCTCATTGAATATAAACTCTTAAGATAGCGGCAATTAAGTGCACCAGAAGAAAAATTTAAAAATCCGTATCTTTTAAACCTCAAAAAAAGACCTGTAAAATGAATAGAGAAGCATATATAATAGACGGTACCCGAAGCGCGATCGGAAATTTCAAGGGCAGCCTTGCACCTGTTAGGACTGATGATTTAATGGCATCCGTAATTAAAGGTTTAATGGCGAAAAATCCGGGGTTGCCGGCGGATAAAATTGACGATGTTATTATAGGCTGTGCCAATCAGGCCGGTGAGGACAACCGGAATATCGCCAGGATGTCACTGCTTTTAGCAGGCCTACCGGTTACAGTTCCGGGTGAAACCGTAAACAGGCTGTGTGCATCCGGCATGAGTGCCGTGGTACAGGCGATGAGAGCCATACGTTCCGGTGAGGGTGATGTATTCATCGCCGGTGGTGTAGAAGGGATGTCGCGTGCCCCTTTTGTACTTTCAAAAGCTGAAGGTTCTTTTGCCACTGACCAGAAAATGTACGATTCCAGTTTCGGCTGGAGATTTATCAATCCGGAGATGGCTAAGCTTTTCGGTACAGAAGCTATGGGTAAAACTGCTGAAAACCTGGCAGAAATGTATGGTATCTCCAGAGAAGAGCAGGACCAGTTTGCGCTGAATTCTCAGATGAAAGCCACTAAAGCGCGCGAAAGCGGAAGGTTGGCAGAAGAGATTACAGACATCATAATTCCGCAGCGCAAAGGCGAACCTGTAGTTGTAAATACGGATGAATTCATCAAGCCAAATACCACCCTTGAAGTTCTGGCCAAACTGAAACCTGCTTTTGTGAAAGAAAACGGTTCTGTGACCGCCGGAAATGCCTCCGGCCTGAATGATGGTGCTGCGGCGGTACTCATCGCTTCCGGCCAAGCTACCCGCAACTATGGCCTTAACCCACTGGCGAGAATTGTAAGTTCGGCCGTGGTAGGTGTGGAGCCGCGCATTATGGGAATTGGCCCCGTGGAGGCTACCAAACTGGCATTGAAAAGAGCGGGCCTGACCCTGGAAGACATTGACCTTATTGAACTGAATGAAGCTTTCGCTGCACAGAGCATTGCCTGCCTGAAGGAACTGGGAATCGCAAATGATGATCCAAGAGTGAACGTGAATGGAGGCGCCATCGCTCTGGGCCATCCCCTGGGCATGAGCGGAGCGCGGATCACCTACTCCGCGGCACTGGAACTAAACAAAACCGGCAAGAAATACGCACTGGCCACCATGTGTATCGGTGTTGGACAGGGGTATGCTGTAATACTGGAAAACGTAAATGTTTAAAAATAACCGAATTAACTAGTAAGTAAGGTGCGGAATTTTCTGCACCTTTTTTCATAAAAATATTCTACTGTAGTATAAAAAGTTTCTACTGTGTATATCATTAATCAGCGTAACATTCCCATTGAACTATGCACTTGGGTGGATCTATATTGACCGCCACTCTGTATTTTCAGTTAGATAAATTTAGCTAATGACTGCAAAATTTCTTAGCTTTACTTTACTAACCGCTGATTATGAAGAATTACCGTTCGCTTTGCCCGCTGGCCAGGGGCCTTGATGTATTTGGAGACAAATGGACCCTGCTCATTCTGCGCGACATTGCATTTTACGGTAAGACAACCTTTGGCGAACTTTCCAAGATGGAAGAAGGAATTGCGTCCAATACTCTGGCACAACGGCTGGAGAAGCTGGTAAACCTGGAACTTCTGACCAAGACAAACAGTGAGACCAATAAGCTGATTTATCATTACCGCATCACAGAAAAAGGCCTTGACCTAATTCCTGTACTCCAGAATATCCTGCAGTGGAGCGAGAAGCATCTTTTTGAACGTATGACTTAGCCTTACTGATTTCCTTAAAAAAAAAGACCGCTCCCAGAGGAACAGTCTTTATATTTATAAGTGAAGTTTATTAACCCAACACTTTAGCTACTGTAACACCGATATCTGCAGGAGAATCTACCACATTAATTCCGTTTTCACGCATAATGGCCATTTTAGCCTGTGCAGTATCTTCGTCACCACCAACAATCGCACCTGCGTGGCCCATTGTTCTACCCTTAGGAGCAGTTTGACCTGCGATGAAACCTACAACCGGCTTCGTGGAGCCGCTTGCTTTGTACCATCTGGCAGCTTCAGCTTCCAGGTTACCGCCAATTTCACCGATCATAACCACCGCTTCAGTTTCAGGATCGTTAATGAAAAGTTCCAGCGCTTCTCGCGTAGTTGTTCCGATGATGGGGTCACCACCGATACCGATAGCTGTAGATACACCGTAACCGGCTTTCACTACCTGGTCAGCAGCTTCATAAGTAAGCGTTCCGGACTTGGAAACGATTCCTACTTTTCCTTTCTTGAAAACGAAACCTGGCATAATACCGATCTTAGCTTCATCTGAAGTGATGATTCCGGGGCAGTTAGGCCCGATCAGACGACAGTCTTTATCAGCAAGGTAAGATTTTACTTTCACCATATCAGCAACAGGAATACCCTCAGTAATACAAACGATCACTTTAATACCTGCCTCAGCAGCTTCCATAATCGCATCAGCAGCAAACGCCGGCGGTACAAAGATGATGGATACATCAGCACCTGCTTTCTCTACAGTTTCGGCAACGGTATTAAAAACCGGTTTTCCCAAATGCTCAGAACCACCTTTACCCGGAGTAACGCCGCCAACCACGTTGGTTCCGTACTCAATCATCTGTTGTGCATGGAAAGTCCCTTCATTCCCTGTAAAGCCCTGTACGATTACTTTAGAATCTTTGTTTACTAATACTGACATGTTATATTGTTTAATATTTTTGAATTAATAATAGGTGCACAAATTTAATTAATTTTTACCGATTTAGTTTCATTTAATATAAAAAATACGGCTTTCCGGTACTGTAATGGCTGGAAGATTTTCAACAAACATCGAAACATGAAAATGGCCGGAATTTTTTCCGACCATAGCTTTGCAAGTGCCGATTTTAATATTATTCCCATTCATATTTCTTTTCGGTGCCTAACCTGTTATTTGTTTCTATTCGGGTGCCGGGAGGCAGGTTGCTGTTCAACTTTTTCAATTCAAAATTATTTCTGGATTCTTTTGCCTCAACAAATTTTCTCATTGTAATTTTAGTTATTTCGCTGAAAACAGGATTGTAGTTGATTTCTTTTGATGAGTTTATTTCAATCTTCTCTGCTTTCCACATGTTTGAGTTGCTGTTATCTTCCCTGATATCCAGAATTAATCCCGGTAATCCGTAGAATTTATAAGGTCCGGCTGAGTACTTTAAATCCGCAGCAAAATAGGCTGTAAACTTACTGCCTCTAATGGTAGCGGTAGCCTTAATGCATCTGTAGCCTGCAATTTTCCTGGTATTTGATTCATCAATCTGCCATTTTACAGCAGGAACTTCATCATAGATAAAATATTCGTCATCATCAATTCGGCCCGTCAGAAAAAATTCTCTGTTAACTTTTGCATCAATTTTCGATATGAAGTAATTCTTCTTTGGGGCTTTATTACTTTTCTTTATGGTAGACGTCGTCCCCATAGTATTAAAACTAATAATTGAGTCCTGAAGTGAAATTACAGAATTATCTCTTATATACAGATCTTCAGATAATGTGGCGATGGGAGACCGCACATGTAGATATTTCACATGAATTTATTTGGGAAAATCCATGTGAAATAGTGAGTAAAAACACGATAAGTGTTAATGAAAATTTAGTCATCTAAAACTCAGAAGTTAAATAAAACCCTCCTTTCTAAGGACGAATATATAAAACTTGCCTTGTTTTAGGTACATTGTTTATAAAAACTTTTAAGACTGAAAATCAAACAGCCTCAATAAATTGTGGTTGCATAAATCTGCTCAAACAACAAAAGAAATACTAAATAGGTCGTTAAAAAAAATTAACTGAGTTTTATTTAATCTTCTTCGTATTTTTTTAATATCTGAATTATACCCTCTTTATTAAGATAAGTGCTCTCTATCTGAGTAATAAGTTCAGGTTTACTTTCGGTTAACTTAGCAAGTTGTTTCTTGACACCGGTAAAAGCTCCCTGTGTTACCTTCTCATTTCTTTCATTTATGAAGATATCATCTATTATTATTGACCCATCATATGCATTCCGACTAAATTGCCGATGCCATTTAATTTTTCCATCATAAACCAATTCGGTTAAAGACCTCCTGTCTCCTGATATATTTATAAACTTTCTTTGAGCTCCTTGCAAGTCAACAAAAGTAAGTTCTTTAACATTTACAACAGTTATCGGAAATTTTTTACCATTTTCCTGAACTATTAATAGTCTTGAATTAACACTTAATTCATTCAATAACTTAGGTGAAAACATGTTTGTAACAACCTTTATTTTCACTTGCGATGTATGATTGTTAAATGTCATTAGTTGTGCATCGATAACGTTCTTTTGTCCTGCAGCAAAAAATGAAAGTAATAAAAACAAAACAGTAAAATTCTTGATCATCACTTTAAGTTTTTAATCTTTACCTCTTTCCTTAAATACTGCCTGAACTCCTCGGCCAGCGGTCCGAAATACGTTCCTTTCGGCAGGTCCCGGTTCACACCGGATTTTGCGAGCAGCACTGTGCCGGAGGCCACACGTACGCCGGAGGCCATACCTACCTGACCCCAAATAGTGACATCGTCTTCGATGATGCAGCAACCCGCAATCCCGGTTTGTGAGGCCATCAGGACCCTTTTTCCAATCACCGTATCGTGACCGATCTGGATCTGATTGTCAAGCACCGAACCTTCACCTATGATGGTAGAATCTGTAACTCCGCGGTCAATACTGCAGTTGTTACCGATTTCAACGCGGTCTTCGATTATCACATTACCTACCGATATCAGCCGGTCGTAATTACCGTTCAGCTTCCTGTAATAAAAAGCGTCCCCGCCCAGGACTGTGTTGGCCTGTATAATTACATTATCGCCGATAACAGTGCGGTCGCCAATGACTACATTTGGATATATTATGCAGTTTTTGCCGATCCTGATCTCATTTCCAAGGACTGCGGAAGGGTGAATCCGTGTACCCTCGCCTACCTCAATATCGTGAAGTTCTTCCTGAAAATTAGAGATCTTCGTAAAATGCGTATTGATTACATTGAAATCCCGAAACGGATCGTCTGAAATCAGCAGAACCTTTCCCGGTGGGCATTCTACCTCTTTATCAATAAGGATAACGGTTGCAGGCGAACTGAGTGCCGCATCGTAATATTTAGGATGGTTCACGAAAACGATCTCACCGTTTTTCACACGGTGAATCTCGTTGGTCCCGTACACTGCAAAGTCCGCATTGCCCACCATTCGGGCGCCGGTTAGCCTTGCAATATCTCCTAAAGTCTGAGGTTTGTTAAATGTCATTTATCAATTTTGACTTTGAATCCGGCAAATCTTAAAACGCTAAAACAGTTACTTTACGCGCTCCAGGTACGTACCATCTTCGGTATTCACTTTAATTTTGTCGCCTGCTTCAATGAAAAGCGGTACCATAACGCGTGCACCGGTTTCCACGATGGCGTTTTTCAGTGCGTTGGTGGCGGTATTTCCTTTTACACCTGGATCAGCTTCCACTACATCCAGGAAAACGGTTGGAGGGATTTCGGCGGAAAGTGGAGTCTCATCAGCATCTTTAAGGATGATGGTTACCTCCTCTCCTGCTTTCATGAACTGCGCGTTCTCGATCATTTCCTTATCCAGGTAAATCTGCGCAAAATCGTCATTATTCATAAAGTGGTAGCCGTTATCGTCTTCATACAGATACTGGAATTTACGGGTAATCACCTTCACTTCGTCAATCTTATGTCCTGCGGAAAAAGTGTTTTCAAGAACTTTACCGTTGGTTACGGACTTCATTTTAGTCCTAACGAAGGCCGGACCTTTACCTGGTTTAACATGCAGAAATTCAATGATTTTAAAGATATCGTTACTGAATTCAATGCACATTCCTTTTTTAATATCGTTGCTTGTTGCCATTAATTATTTAGTTTGTAAATTATTGTACTTCTTGGTGGTGTGGACTGATTATTTGTCCAAAATCTGTATTTGGAGAAGCTGTCGTGCGGCAGGCACGTGTTCAACTGTTGCTCTGTTAGGGAAAGCCGGCATAAAATTATCAATATGCTCGCCAACAAACAGACCGCGGTTCAGGGTGTTAAAGTTGTAGGTATTGCGGTTAAGTTCAGAAACATTTAAATTGATTTCGGAAACATAAAATGAACTGAAATTGCTTTCACTAAAGTTTTTTTTCGCAAAGTGTAAAACAGAATTCACATTTTTCTTCGCCAGCGAATCGTTTGCCGCCTGAGTCACTAAAGACAACTGCTGCGAAAAAGCGATAACCGGTAAAAAGAATAAAATAAATGCTGCTGTTTTCATTGGTATAATGCTATTCCTTGCCGGTGCCGTATCCTTTCACAATACCGCGTGGCGAATTTTTTATGAACTCCAGAATCTCATCACGCTCCACGGTGGGCAGCATTTCTTTTTCGATAAGACTTACAGCCTGTGAGACATTCATCTTCATCTGGTAGAGATAACGGTAAATTTTCTGGATTTCAAATATCTTTTCATTGGTAAATCCCCGTCTTCTGAGTCCTACTGAGTTGATACCGGCATAAGACATAGGCTCGCGTGCCACCTTGATGTACGAAGGAATATCCTTACGCACCAAAGTACCTCCGGAAATCATGACATGCTTGCCTACTTTCCCGAACTGGTGAATGGCCGAAAGTCCTCCAACAACAGTATGGTCACCGATTTCCACATGCCCGGCAATACCGCAGCCGTTTACGATGATCACATTATTACCGATAATGCAGTCATGGGCGATATGAGAAGTGGCCATAATCAGACAGTCATTACCTAATTTGGTATAGCCCAGTGCCTTGGTACCACGGTTTATAGTTACCGATTCACGGATGGTAGTACCGTCGCCGATGATTACCTGAGTATCCTCACCATCAAATTTAAGATCCTGAGGCACAGCGGCAATTACCGTTCCGGGGAAAATACGGCAGTTTTTGCCGATTCGTGCGCCATCCATAATGGTCACATTGGGTCCAATCCAGGTGCCTTCACCAATTTCCACATCCGCGGCTATAGTGGTGAACGGTTCTACAATCACATTTTTCTTAATTCTTGCGCGCTTATCTACGGCTGCTAACTGGTGAATCATCTATGCGGGAGTATTTTTGGCGACCTGTGCCATTAGTTCTGCTTCCACCACAATGCTGTCGCCCACATAGCCAAAGCCCTGCATATGCACGATGCCACGTCTTATAGGAGAAATAAGTTCAATCTTGAAGATAATGGTATCGCCGGGAATTACTTTCTTCTTGAATTTCACCTTATCAATCTTGATGAAATAGGTTGAATAGTTCTCAGGATCGGGAACGCTGGCAAGTACCAGGATACCGCCGGTCTGCGCCAGAGCTTCCACCTGAAGTACACCGGGCATTACAGGTTCCTTAGGGAAATGTCCAACGAAAAACTGCTCGTTGAAGGTTACATTCTTCAAACCTACAACATGAGTATCTGAAAGCTCCAGAACCTTGTCGATAAGCAGAAACGGATAGCGGTGAGGCATCAGTTTCATAATACCGTTGATGTCGAAAACCGGTGGTTTATGGATATCGAAATCCGGCACGTTTTTCTTGCGCTGCAACTTCCACTGACGGTTCAGCTTCTTGGCAAACTGCGTATTAACGAAATGTCCGGGCTTATTGGCGATCACTTTACCTTTCAGTTTTACACCTACCAGAGCCAGATCACCGATTACGTCCAGCAGCTTGTGTCTGGCCGCCTCATTGGGGTGGTTCAGGGTCAGGTTATCCAGTATTCCGTTCGGGCGGATGGAAATATCGTCTTTATTAAAGGCTTTTTTCAGTTTGTCTGCTGTTTCCGGAGTAAGTTCCTTGTCCACATAGACAATGGCATTGGAGATGTCGCCGCCTTTAATGAGTCCGGCATCAAGCAGCATTTCCAGCTCATGCAGGAAACTGAATGTCCGGCTGCTGGCTATTTCATCTTTAAAATCGGAGATATCCTTTAGTGTCGCGTTTTGGGTTCCCAATACCTTGGTACCGAAATCCACCATGGTTGTTACTTCATAATTGTCGGCGGGAATCATGGTAATTTCGGAACCGGTTGCAGGATCCACATAGGAAATAACCTCCTTTATCACCAGGTATTCACGTATTGCCGTCTGCTCCTCAACACCTGCTTTTTCAATGGCTTCAACAAAAAACCTGGACGAACCGTCCATGATGGGCGGCTCGGCACTGTCCATTTCCAGGATGGCATTATCTATGTCGCAACCTACCAGAGCTGCAAGTACATGTTCGCAGGTATGGATACGCACACCCAACTTTTCCAGTGTTGTACCGCGGTCTGTAGTAGTAACGTGGTTCACATCGGCTTCCACATGCGGGTGCCCTTCCAGGTCGGTGCGTACAAAAACAAAACCGGTGTTTTCTTTTGCCGGTTTAATGGTAAGAGTTACTTCCTTGCCTGTATGTAATCCCTTTCCGGACAGAGAAACCTCCTCTTTAAGGGTTTTTTGCATATCACTCATTGGACTGTTCTTTTGAGTTATTTTCAAGTTTATTAATTCGTTTTATAATATCGGTAAAATTGCGGAAGTGTACATAATTCCGGCGGTAATCGCCGGCATTGATGGCCGGGGAGCCATAAAGAACTTCACCGTCCTTTACATTGGAGTTCACCCCGCTTTGCGCCTGCACTTTCACCTTATTTCCAATATTGATATGACCAACAATCCCTACCTGGCCTCCAATCATGTTCCAGTCGCCAATGGTGGTGGATCCGGCGATACCGGCCTGAGCGGCAATCACGTTGTTTTTTCCGATATTCACATTGTGGGCAATCTGGATCAGGTTATCGATCTTGGTACCGCGACCGATGATGGTAGAACCGATGGTGCCGCGGTCTATGGAACAGTTGGAGCCTATTTCCACATCGTCTTCAATGACCACATTGCCGAGTTGGGGAATTTTTGAATAGCCTTTAGCTGATGGTTGAAAACCAAAACCATCGCTGCCAATTACAGAATTAGCATGAATGGTGCAGTTATCGCCCACAACAGAATAATCGTAAATGCGGACACCACTGTCTATCCGGCAGTTTTCGCCGATCTTTACATTCTTGCCTATATACACCTGAGGATGAATCTGAGACCCCTTCCCGATCCGGGCTTTTTCTGAGATGTAAGTAAAGGAACCTACATAAACATCCTCGCCGATCACCGCAGTTTCGTGTATGTTGGACCCCTGTTCAATACCGGTTTTACGTGCGCGCATCTGATCATAGATGTTCATCAGGACCTGAAAAGAAAGGTATGCATCCTCTACCGCTATAATTGTGGGACTGTACTTCTTATCCGAAAGCAGCCGTTCTGAAACGACCAGGACCGAACATGCAGTGCTTTCCAGATACGGTGCAAACCTCTCCTGCGCCACAAAGGACAGATGCCCTTTTTCACCGCGCTCAATGGGAGACACACCGGAAATCAGTGCATTTTCGTCGCCGATAATTTTTCCGTCTATAAAACCTGCAATCTGGGAGGCTGTAAATTCCATATCGTGCAAAGATAATAAAATCCCGAAAAGGCTGCTGTTCCGAACTTAAATATTTAACTACAGTCCGCGCGGAAAGGAAAGGATGTAACGCGTACTGGGCTCTACAATAAATGAAGAAAGGATCTGTCCTTCAAATTCGTTCAGGAGCACTTTCCCGCCGGACTTCCCTAGCAGATAGATGGGCTGTTTCACCGGATTGTAAGGCAGAAGGTTCCTTGAAATCTGATGCACCACTTTATCTCCGCAATCAATACCCAGACTGCTGTTGGCAGCCTTAACTTTTTCGTCAATAAAATCCTGGGAAAAAGGTGTGGAAGAGATGATGGTTTTAGGAAATTTACGCTTCATAAGTGCCGTGCAATAATAGGACAGCACATAATCATCGGCATCCTGCCAAAGCTTCATGGCGGCAATCAGATCTGTATCGTCCAGCTCGGTAAAACGGGCAATATCTTCATCGGTCGCGCTCTCAAATTCGTTTTTATAGAGGAAGTAAGCAAGATTGGCTGAGGCGGGTAACTTCACTCCTTCCAGCACCAGCTGTTTTGCACGCTGCATGATTTTCACCAGCAGGAATTCGGCCAGCGCCGAGGTTTTATGATAGTACACCTGCCAGTACATAAACATGCGGGCCGTAAGGTAATTTTCAATGGAATAAATCCCTTTGTCGTCAATCACCAGTTCATCATCTGCCACATTCATCATTGATATGATTCTCTGTGTGTTCACATTACCTTCAGAAACGCCGGTGTAAAAACTGTCACGTTTCAGATAGTCCAGCCTGTCCACATCAAGCTGCGAGGAAATCAGCTGGTTAAAGAACCGGCGGTGATAATTGCCTTTAAACATCTCAATGGCTGTGTCCAGCTGTCCGCCTAATTCTGAATTCAGCTTTTCCATGAGTAAAAGCGAGAGCTTCTCATGGTGCCAGTTGTCCATAAGCATACTTTCCAGGGCGTGCGAAAAGGGTCCGTGCCCGATGTCGTGCATCAGGATAGCTGCCATGGCCGACTGTTCTTCTTCCTTTGAGATTTGCACGCCCTTCAGCTTTAAGGTTTCCAAAGCGGTAAACATTAAATGCATGGCACCAATAGCGTGATGAAAGCGCGTGTGGGTGGCGCCGGGAAATATCAGGTTCAGAAGTCCGGTCTGCGAAATCCGGCGCAGGCGCTGCAGGTAAGGATGTTCAATGATATCAAACAGAAGTTCGTAAGGAATTTTTATAAATCCGTGTACCGGATCGTTGATGATTTTAAGTTTGTTCTGCATGAAGCCGGGAAATGAAAGCTTCAAAGTTAGCGATTTACAATCAGAGCGCTTCCATACAGAGCCGTATTTCTGACTGTGAACCACATTAACTGAACTTTAACGTTTTAGCCTTTAAAATTGGGCAAAACTTATGAAGCTTTGGTCGTATTTTTGACGCTATAAATTCAATACTAATGCCGGTTTCCGGCTTCAAATAAACTTACCCAATTTTATGTCAGGAAAAATACTATGGATTGATGATGAAGTGGACTTGCTGAAACCCCATATTGTCTTTTTAGAGAATAAGGGTTACAGCGTGACTCCTGTGAACAATGTGAATGACGCCTTAGAGCTTATAGACGCCGATAATTTCGCCCTTACTTTTTTAGATGAGAACATGCCCGGAATTTCAGGGCTGGAAGCCATCCCCATGATCAAGGCGCGGGACAACGCGATTAAGATCGTTATGGTAACCAAAAGTGAAGAAGAGCATATTATGGAAGAAGCCATAGGCTCGCAGATTGCAGATTATATCCTGAAACCTGTAAACCCCAGCCAGATCCTGCTCTCGCTTAAAAAAAACCTCCAGGAAGATGAACTGGTGGAACAGCGCACGATCCAAAGCTATCAGCAGGACTTCCGCCAGCTCTCAATGGAACTTTCCTATGTAAGAACCTACGAAGAATGGGCCGAATATTATAAGAAAATCCTGAACTGGGAAATCCGCTTCGACAAGGTGGCCGATAATGAATTTGCCGACCTGCTGCAGAGCCAGAAAGAGGAAGCCAATATCCAGTTCGGCAAATTTATCGAGAACAATTATGAAGAGTGGCTGCACGGTGCCGACAAGCCGATGATGAGTCACACAGTGTTCAAGGAGAAAGTGAAGTCTGAGCTGGAAAAGGACAAAGTCCTGCTGCTGATGATCGATAACCTGCGCTACGACCAGTGGAAAATGATTGAACCCCTCTTCACCAAGTTCTATAACAAAACCTCCGAGGATTATTATTACAGCATCCTTCCCACGGCTACGCAGTACGCCCGGAATTCATTTTTTGCGGGCCAGCTGCCCTCCGAGATTGAAAAGCGCTTTCCGGACAAGTGGTTCAACGATAATGAGGACGGCAACAAGAACGAATACGAACGCGAGTTCCTGGAAGACCAGATGAAACGTCTGGGCCTTTCGTCAAAATCAATGAAATACCTGAAGATCCTGAACTCGGATTTTGAGAAGAAGGTGCTGGAGGAATTCAATCAGCATAAGAACAACGACCTTTTGGTGATTGTATACAATTTCATCGATATCCTGAGTCACGCAAAAACCGACAACCACATCATCAACCAGCTCATCCGTGACGACAAGACCTTCCGTTCGCTTACCTACAACTGGTTTGAGAACTCCTCCTTGCTTAAGATCGTGAAACTGGCGGCCGAGAGCGGCTTTAAACTCGTAATCACAACCGACCACGGCACCATTTATGTGAAAAAGCCGAGCAAAGTAGTTGGCGACAGGGAAACCTCGACCAATATCCGCTACAAGACCGGGAAAAGCCTGACGTATGAGGACAATGACGTTTGGGCCATCAGCAATCCGGAGAAACTCTTCCTGCCGAAGGGAAACCTGAGCTCCAAGTATATTTTTGCGAAGAACAATATGTTTCTGGCTTATCCGAAGAACTATAACCATTACGTGAACTACTATAAAGACACGTACCAGCATGGCGGCATTTCACTGGAGGAGTGTATTGTACCGTTCAGCATATTGGAGCCCAAATAATTTTTTTTCATAGTTTATTTGATTTTTGGGCTCTGGGCGGAGGAAGTTTTTACTTCTTCCGCTTTTTTGTTTTGCGAAAGCAACAGGAGATGCAGCGCGGTGAAGAAATTATTTTATATTTGGTAAAAAAAGTATGACGATAGTCATACATATCTCCCGCCCAGTGGTTGTATATGTATGATTTTGTAATACATATATACAAGTTATGGGCAAGGCTAATACGACACAAACGACAATGGCAGCAATATGAATTTTGACGAAATAAAAGACAAAATATACCCTTGGATAAAGGTCGTTTACGAGCCTGACGAAGAAGTTCCTAATTCGACCCAGGAAATAGAACTTAAAGACGAAGAACAACCTATTATGCAAAATTGGCTTGGAAACTTGGCAATCTTTTATGCGGTTGACGAAGGTGAACAATTCAGCCTAATATTAAAAAGAGACTTGCCTCAAAATATATCAATTGAAGACCTTCACGAAATTGCAACAACAAATCTAGACAGAGATATTGAGTTTACTTTTAACGAAACCGGTTTTGGCGGACACGGCTTAATTGCGGGTGGAGACCACGAGACTGGCTCCTTGACATTGACAGGGATTTGGGAGTGGTGTGCCGACCAAATTAAAGACAATTTAATTGTTGCAGTTCCAGCAAAAGACTTGATAATGATGGTGCCAGAAAATGACAAAGTGAAAGTAAATTCACTTAAAAACTTTGTGACAGAAATATTCAAGGAAGGTGAAAGACTTCTGACAAAACAATTATATCGTTTCGACAAATTAAATAATAAATGGACACTATGGGGACAAGCGGACTGAAAAGAAGCCCAGCCCATAACAGCACATTGGCAATAGGCGGGGTTTCGTCTCCGCTTGACAGTTTTGTGGTTACAGAAAGTTCAGTTCTCCGAACAAACTTCTGTGCTGAGAAGCCCGCCAATCGCCAATCTGCCAAACCGTTACTGCAACTACCCAAAAAATTTGACACAAAAAGAAATTATGAAGAAATGTAGATTTATTATCCTTGTTCTAATTACACTTATTAGTTGCGAATCAGATGCAGAAAAATTTGATAATGAAATAAAAAGTAAAATACATCTAAAGCAAAACGAAAAATTAATTTATTTTGAAAAAATCAAAAGTGATTCTATAAGTCTTCGTCAGATTGACAATTTTATTGCAAACAATGCATACCAAGCTTTAATTCATATTAATAAGGAACAAAATAGAATTGGTTCTGACATCAAGAACATGGACACAGCTAAAACGGTTGAAGCGATAAAAAATTTTCAAAGAGACTTTAATTATAAAATGAAAACAGTTTCTGATAGTTTTCAATATTACAACAAAATTTTAGATGCAAGTATTGATAGCAGGAAAAGTCAAAGGAAAGTAATCAAAATAATTGATTGCAAATATATTATACAAAACGAAAACACCAAAGAAAAAACAGATCTTAGAACGACTGTATTTATTGATGGAGAAAAAGTTTTTTTGCATCCTCAAGCATTTTTCAATTATAAAGCAAAAAAAATTAACGAAAAATAGCTACCGCCAATAACCATGATTGTATTGTCCGCAGGACACGAAATCGAAGATTCACCGAAGGTAAACCGAAGTTTCGCCGGAGGCAAATGAATTAACAATCATCAATTCCATTAAAAATATAAATAAACAATTGATAAAGCCCGTCAGATCCTTCGCTGCGCTCTGGACAGGCTCACCTTCGGGATTTTTTTTGGCAGTCTAAGGAGTTGTCGTTTTAAAAATTTAGATTGCCAAAGCAGTTTTTTAGAAGGACTGCTTTTTTTTGGGAGTTTGGTCGCCTTTGGAAGTGGTTTCTGCGGGGTTTTCTTTGCTGCAGAATACAGGTTCCCTTGCCCACAAAGGTTATTTTGCAGACAAAGGCTGGAGAACGAAAAGATATTCCGGTGGCGGACCGAGACGCCCGAACACCACAGTGGAGATCAAGTTTACCTGCAAGCAGTTGCCACGCAAAATTCAATTATCACTTCTCAGTCTGCAGTTTAAAAATTTGAATATCTTTAAAGGAAATTATTTTATAACGTCCGCGTGACGAATTTCAGAGTAGATCATCCCAGGACGCGCAACAAAGCCGGACGGTCGATATGCGGCAGCTAAAATAGACGACAATCAAACAAATGACACGAATTCTGAAAATACCACTTCTTCTTATCCTTTTGACATTTAATAGCTGCAAACAGAAAGAAACAAACGGAATCGAAATTGCCGAAACACTTTATGTTCATCAGGACTACGAAACCAATAAAGAATTGCGAAAACTAATTAAAGAAGCGTTAGACCAAAATGAAAAAGCCATACCGAAATTAACTAGTTTTCCTTGTGGTGGCGGAGCAGGTTGTTATGACTTGGGTTTTGTGCTGACTCAGATAATTTACCTAATCGGAGAAAATAATTTTAATCAAATGGTTCTTCGACTTAACACCAATGAGATTAAAGGACTTCGGAGTTTAATCAGAGCAGGACTTGAATATGGCGACCATAACAATGACGGAAAAGTGGATGACAGAACAATTGAAAAAGAATTCCCGATTTTGAATACAACATTGAAAGAATAAAAAAAAGCCGACCGCACAACAGCGTAAATAACTAATGTCGGGGAAAGTGGTAAATTCAAGCTTAGTGCTTTTGAGTAAATTTGTTGCAAGCCGACAGGAAAGTGCTTCGAAAGTCGCCACAAGTCATATACGCTAACATTTGGGAAACCATCGTTGCATTCGCACCAGGTTTTCCCAACTACCGGCTTTGACGCATTCCGTTTCGGAGCAAAATAATATCGGCCCAATATACACTTCGTCAGAACTTAAAAAGCCTCATAAATATTTGGAATAAAGTAAACTAATTAGTTAACTTTGCTTCTGTGGCAAGAGAAATTATTTTCTTCGGGGACAGTGTAATTGACTTTTATAAATCTCAGGATTCAAAAGTCCAGTTAAAAATTGAATATGTTTTGGATCTGGTTCGCTTTGAAAGGCAGATTCCAATCAAGTTCTTTAAGAAACTGGAAAGTACCGATGGAATTTATGAAGTGAGAGTCATTACATCACAGAAAGCATTCGAATCCTATGCTTCCAGGATGAAGGAACATTGGTGATTTTGACAAATGCTTTCGTTAAGAAAACCCAAAAAACTCCTAAAAATGAGATCTATCTTGCACAGTATTTGAAAACGGAATATTTAAAACAGAAAAAAAATGAAAGACGTTAAAACTTTTGATGAACTCCTTGATGAGAAATACGGCAAAAAAGGAAACAATGAAAGAGATCAGTTTGATGCGGATTCACTTGCATTCAGATTAGGCGTTATGTTGAAAGAAGCGCGGATTGAAGCGAACTTAACTCAGGAAGAACTTGCAGAAAAAACAGGGACAAAAAAAAGTTATATTTCCAGAATAGAACGTGGACTAAGTGATATCCAAATTTCTACTTATTATAAATTGATTGAACTTGGATTAGGGAAGCATCTTAATATTTCAATTAGATAAAAGGCATAAACAGCATGGAGTGCCAGTTCAGGATCTATTTCGTAGAAGTGATAAGCACAATCCTAATTTTCTGTAATAATTTTCAAAACTCACTAAAAAGCATCCTTAAATTCACGCCCTCGGTAGGGAAATGATCGTTGCATTTACACGATGTTTTTCCAACTGCCTCCTTTCACTAATTTCGATTCGGCGTTAGGAGAACCTTGCCTAAGATGCGGAGCATGCCAAGCGTATACTGTCCCCCATCCGGTGTACTAAAACCAACACGCAATGAAAATTCCTACAATCCACGGATATATCGACAGACGGATATTAATCAACTTTACAGCTGACCCGAAAGCGGTGGAGAAAATTATTCCATTTCCATTCAGACCAAAAATTTATAAGGACAAAGCCATCGTAGGTATTTGCCTGATCAGACTGAAAAACATCAAACCAAAGGGACTTCCCGACTTTATGGGTGTAAGCTCTGAAAATGGTGCTCACAGAATTGCGGTGGAATGGGACGAAAACGGCGAGACGAAATCAGGAGTCTATATTCCCCGAAGGGACACGTCCCTAAAACTAAACACCCTTGTTGGCGGACGGATTTTTCCAGGTAAGCACTATTATGCAAAGTTTAACGTGGAAGAAGATAACGGTAATTACCATATTGACTTTAAAAGCTCGGATTACACCGAAATTTTAATTAATGCCACCGAGACTAAGTTGTTTAACGACAAATCAGTTTTTGAAACTCTGAGTAATGCATCTGCCTTTTTTGAAGATGGTGACCTAGGTTACTCACCAAACAAGAACAAATTTGAGGGACTCAGACTCAAAGCGTACAATTGGGAAGTTAGACCATTAGCCATTCAAAAAGTAAAATCAAGTTTCTTTGAGAACGAAGAACTATTTCCAAAAGGTTCGGTGACATTTGACAACGCGTTACTGATGACAAAGATTGAACATGAATGGAAAAGCGAAAGAAACAAATAATCACTTGCTCTTAGAAATCACCTTATAATTCACTCAATTCGGCCGCTGGATTGGCCTTTAACTTACGAAAGACTCCAGACAGACACTTTCGTTAGCATAATTTAAGTTCTTTCTGGCTAATTGCAGCTCTCAGAAAACAGTAAATTATAATTTTGAGTATCTTTAAAAGAATTAAAACACGCCGCCAGTGACGAATTACGCAGCTGAACCGTCTTCGCGGAAACGATGACGTGCCAGACGGTCATTAGGCGTAAGTTAAAAAGCATTAGACATTGACAGAATATCCCATAGACATTAAGTTTAAGTATAGTTGGAGAAAATACCAACAAAGAGTGCTTGACGAGTTAAAAAACCACTTAACTGACAAACATTTGCACGTAATTGCTCCCCCTGGCTCCGGAAAGACGGTTTTAGGACTTGAAGTGGCTGTTCGACTTAATAATCCGACGTTAATCCTTGCTCCGACAATTGCAATTCGTAACCAATGGATACAACGTTTTTGTGAACTGTTCCTTCAAACTAACTTGACACCTGATTGGATTTCGAGAGACATACGCAATCCTAAATTTATGACCGTTGTAACGTATCAAGGCCTTCACGCACCGTGCAACAATTGGAGAATTGACGAAGAAGAACTGGAAAATGAAGAAGAATCCGAAGAAACAAATGGAAACGGAAAAGCGACAAATCCAAATCTTGATAATATTGTAAATGGACTTAAAGCACTAAAAATAAAAACGATTGTGGTGGATGAAGCACACCATCTAAAAAATGAATGGTGGCAAACGCTGACGAAGGTGAAAGAAAAATTAGATCCGGTTATTGTTGGTTTAACAGCTACACCGCCCTATGACGTAACAGCTGCGGAATGGCAAAGATACATTGACTTAAACGGACCAGTTGACACAGAAATTTCAGTTCCTGAATTGGTAATAGAAGGCGATTTATGCCCACATCAAGATTACGTTTATTTTACACTACCAACAGAGCAAGAAAACCAAAGCATTGTAGATTTCAGACAAAACATTGAAAAGCTTTATCAGGAAATAAAAAATGATGAAACTATCGTCAAAGCGATAGAACAACATCCAATTTGGCAAAAACCAACAGAGCAGTTAGATTATATCTATAACAACCTCTCCTATTATTCCGCTTGTTTAATTTTCCTAAATGCAAACGACAGGGAAATTCCCGAAACACATCTTGAAGTAATTGGAGATAAGAAATTTGAAATCCCCAAAATTGATTACGAATGGATTGAAATACTTTTAGATTTTTATCTTTATAAAGAAAAAGAACACTTCAAACCATTTGAAGAACATCAAAAAAGACTTGAAAAGAGGTTAAGAAGATATGGGGCAATAGAAAGGCGACAAATCAATTTTTCCCATAACAAAAGAGTAACAGGATTTTTGACTTCAAGCATCAGCAAACTAAACGGCATTAAAAATATTGTTGATTTTGAGTACAAGAATTTAGGAAACAATTTACGTTTGGTAATTCTTTCCGACTTTATCCGCAAAGAGTTTTATATAAACGCGCCCGACAATAATCTTGAACTAAATAAAATCGGTGTAATTCCAATCTTTGAAAAATTAAGACGGGAAAATAAGGAGAACAAGAAAATTGCTGTTTTAACAGGTTCAATGATAATCATTCCTGTTAGTGCCTATCCCGCATTTGAAGCAAAAGCGGCAAAATATGGTATTACTCAAATCAGTTCTTATCCAGTTCCATTTGACAGTAACTACATTTTAATCAGCCAAAACGAGCAACTCAAACACAACATTGTTCACATAGTAACTCAAATCTTTCAAGGAGGAGAAATTGAGGTACTGATAGGTACAAAATCTTTGCTTGGAGAAGGTTGGGACGCACCAGCAATCAATTCTTTAATCCTGGCAAGCTTTGTAGGTTCGTTTGTTCTTTCAAATCAAATGCGTGGCAGAGCCATTAGAACACAAAACGGAAATAGTGACAAGACAGGAAACATTTGGCATCTGGTCTGTATTGATCCCACTTCACCCACAGGCGGAGACGATTTTGATTTACTTAAAAGACGTTTCAGAAGTTTTGTAGGTGTTTCATTCAAAGAAGAACCCGGAATTGAAAACGGAATTGGCAGATTGAATTTACCCGAAAACATTCACCATAAAGAAGAAGCTGAAAAGAAAAACCTTGAAATGTTTACCCACGCAGGAGACAGAGAAAGCCTGAAACTGCGTTGGAAAGAGGCATTGGCAACAGGAATAAACCTTGTAGAAGAAATCAAAATCCCATTCCCTGAAGAAAAAGAATATAAAGCGGTGAAGTCTATGTACTTACATAAGACTATCCGTAACCTTTTGGCCACCTTAGCTTCTGGATTAGTAGGTTTTGGATTCGAAAGTATAGAAATTCTTGCCAGAGCAGCTAGATATATAAAAAGTATAGAAGATCTATATTTTTTCCTAGCAATTATCGGAGTTGTAGGAATGGTAATTTTTGGAAGGTTGACCTTTAAAACGTTAAGACTTTATTTAAAATACCGTGATATTTCAAAAGATATCCAACAAATTGGAAATACACTTTTACATTCCTTGATTAATGCAGGAGTTATTACGACAGATTTTTCAAAACTGAAGGTTGAAACATCAGTTGATAACTGGGGGGCTGTTTTTTGCCACTTGGAAGGTGGTACGACTTTCGACAAATCAACATTTATCAATGCACTCCAGGAAATCATTGCTCCAATTGACAACCCACGATATGTTATTATACGAAAAAATAGATTTATGCTATTCGTTAAGCAAAAAGACTATCATTCTGTACCACAGTTACTGGGAAAAAACAAGAATTCAGCAGAATATTTCCAAAGCCAATGGGAAAGACTTGTAGGATCTTGCGACTTGATTTTTACAAGGACAATTGACGGAAGAAAGTTACTTTTGAAATCAAGAGTTAAATCATTAGCAACTCAATTTGAGGACAAAGTAGAGCACGTAAACAAATGGCGCTGACTAAGAAGGCTATACCAAATAGCCGTTTTGAGCTAAGAGCTCTTCACCGAAACGATGACTGGTAGGCGGTCATTATTAACAATTTTATAAAATGCTTCTATTAGAACTTATATTTCAGAAACCAAACATTCAATGTCCTAGATGCTTAGGAAAGGGAAATGTTGACGATCAAGATATTGCACGACTACGGAAGCAATTATTTTGGCAACCTGGAAAATGTGCATTCTGTAATGGGAAGGGAAAAACCTATGAAGCCGTGATCAATCAAATTCCTGAAGGTTTATCTTATCTACATTGTCACTTATCAGCAATTGAAAGATGGCGACTGATAAATGGAAATAAGAATGCTTTTGAACGAGCAAAGGAATATGAGGAATTGGTAAAAAATCTTGCTTACAGCTTTGCAAAGCAATATTATGATGAAGGTGCTGATGTCAGAAAAATAGCTGAAACTTACTTTTCAGAAGTCGCAAAAACCAAGGCTAATGATGAAGAAAAGAACAATTTGGCCCGATATATTGATAAAGTGGTAGAGTTTTATAAAGATGAGCTTATTTAAAGTTGTTGGTAATAAAACCAAGTTTAAGCTACGCTCCGTTCGGCTACACCTCTGCTCGTTTTGTCTGAAAGATACTAATCCGAAGATTCGCCAGCAGCTCACGGATTGAGATTATCCGAAGGAGGAGTGAGGACACGCACGATTTATATCTAAATACCTCACCTCCACAATCTTAAACTCCTTCTCACCTCTTTCCAGCTTCAAGGTTGCAGTTTCGCCCACTTTTCTGTTCATAAATATTTTGGCAATGGGTGAGGTAAATGCAATTTTTCCTTTAGCGATATTGGCCTCGTCAACACCCACGATCTGATAGTTCTGAATCTTTGGATCAGAATCTACTATAAAAAATACTTCAGCACCAAAACGGACTTTGTCTTTTGGCTGTTTTGAAGGGTGTACTATTTTCGTGCTGGAGATGCGGTCATTGAGCAAGTCTAACTTGGCATTGATGAAATTTACAGCGATGCGCTTTTCGTTTTCATCTGAAACTGCAAGTGTGTCGCGCTCATGAATTAGCTGATCGCGTTCTGCAAGTAACTCCGCGTAACCTACCTCAGTAACGTAATTCACCGTCCCGGCGGGTAAGTCGGCACGCGGCGGTACAATTGGCAAATCTTCCTGATCGCTTTCCTTTACAAAACCTCTGCTCATAATACGTTTTTTAAATTCAAATTGATTTCCATCTTCGCACTAAAATATAAAGTGCAGCGGCACCCCAAACCATGGTGAGCGTCACAATGAAAACCGTGTAGATACTGCTTAAGGAATAGTCGGAAACAAAAAATATACCTGCAACAGATTGATGAGTCGGGTAAGGAGTCATCCATTGGCAAATTATTAAACAAACTGATCCTGTCCAGGCCTTCAGTGCACAAAAAAATCCGCCTGAAGGGACGGATTTTATTATTTCTACAAAAAGTGTTTTACAGCATTTTCAGGTTATTCACCTCCAGGTCTGTAAGGATGCGCCAGTGACCACGCTTAATGTTTTTCTTAGTCAGGCCGGCAAACATCACACGGTCCAAAGCTTCCACCTCATAACCGAGCTTGTGGAAAATCCGTCGCACCACACGGTTCCAGCCAGTGTGCAGCTCGATACCGATTTCATTTTTCGGCTTGCCTTCAATATAGGATATACTGTCTATTTCGGCGATGCCTTCTTCCAGGCGGATACCGTCGGCGATTGCATTCATATCTGCACGGTCCAGCTTCCTGTCCAGTGTTACATGATAGATCTTTTTGGCATTGAAGGAAGGATGCGTTAGTTTCTTCGTCATGTGCCCGTCGTTGGTCAGGAGGATCACTCCTGTTGTTGAGCGGTCCAGACGGCCTACAGGATGCACTTTATAAGGCGAGGCATTGGCCACAAGGTCCATTACGGTTTTCCTGGCCTTCTCGTCTTTGGTGGTGGAGATATATCCTTTAGGTTTGTTCAGCAGTACATAGACCGGCTTTTCCGGTGTAATGCCCTGACCGTCGAAGACTACTTTATCGGTTTTCTGCACCTGGTAGCCCATTTCGGTCACTACCTGGCCATTCACCTGCACGAGACCCTGTTCAATCAGCTCATCAGCTTCCCTGCGGCTGCAGATCCCACTGTTGGCGATATATTTATTAAGACGGATGCTCTCTTTCGGAACTTCCTTGGTTATCTTTTCAAGTCTTCTTTTCTGTACAAAGTTGCGCGTTCTATCGGCATCATCATTTCTGTTGATGATCTTACGGCCCAACTCTTTTCCTGCTGTGTTGCCACCCCGTTTGGCAGCCGGCATGCGTTCAAAACTGCGGATTTCGCCCTGGGTGTAAAGTCGGGGTTCGCGCGGCTGCTCCAGTTTTGATGTTCTGGATTTGCCGGCACGCGGCTGGGATTTGGCTCCCAATATATCGGCCTTCGGGCTGCGGGGTCTGTCGGCACCTGAAGACGGTCTTGAAGCTCTTGGTTTATCGGACTGGGGCGCGCGAGATTTACCTGCACCGGATGATGATTTGGAAGCTCCCGGTCTTTGGGATTTTCCTGATTTGCTGTTTTCGCGGCTCATATTACTAAAAAATTTAGGCAAAGATACGGTTTTTTGGGTTGAGGTGATTGCTAGTGGGTGGTGACTGGTGATTGGTGGGTGGTGGTTGGTCATTGGTTAATGGAGAGGCAGGTGTTATGGGAGCGGGTATGGGTCTGCATTCAGCTCTCTGCTCTCAGCTTTCATCTTTCATCTTTCATCTTTCAACTTTCAACTTACCACAAAGTTCACAAAGTCTTTCTCAAGGAACACAAAGAAAGCCGCAGAAGATCTCCTGGGTCCTATCTTTTTTCTTGCCTCCTTCTTCCAAATTTTTTACTTTTTTCTTTTTATTTTGCTTTCGTTCTGGCTATACGCACTATGCTTTAAGCTCCCTGCTTTCAACTTTCATCTTACCACAAAGTTCACAAAGTCTTTCTCAAGGAACACAAAGAAAGCCGAAGAAAATCTCCGCCGCGCTATCTTTTTTCTTTCCTCTTTCTTCCAAATTTTTTAATTTTTTCTTTTTATTTTGCTTTCGTTCTGGCTATACGCACTATGCTTTAAGCTCCCTGCTTTCAACTTTCATCTTACCACAAAGTTCACAAAGTCTTTCTCAAGGAACACAAAGAAAGCCGCAGAAAATCTCCGCCGCGCTATCTTTTTTCTTTCCTCTTTCTTCTTTCTTCCAAACTTTTTACTTTTTACTTTTGCCTTTATCTTCAATCTGAAGTCTGACATCTGAAATCTGAAATCTGACATCTGACATCTGATATCTAACATCTGATATCTAACATCTGAAATCTAACATCTCACATCTAGACTCTAATCCCTAAATTTGCCAAAAAAACATGTTCACCTTCGCTGATACTGACTTCTCACAACTCAACTCTACACTCCAGGAACTGCAGCCCTCTAAACTATTTATTTTGGTTGATGAAAATACGCATGAGTACTGCCTGCCCACCCTGCTGGGTAGTCTGGAAACCTCAGTTCCTTACGAAATCCTGGAGATAGAACCCGGCGAAGAAATGAAGACACTGAACACCGCAGCGCAGCTTTGGGAGATCCTGGCAGAATTTGAAGCCGACCGGAATGCCGTATTGATCAATCTGGGCGGCGGCGTCATCACAGATCTGGGTGGCTTTATAGCTTCCACCTACAAACGCGGGATCCCTTTCATCAACATTCCCACTACCCTCCTTGGCATGTGCGACGCGTCAATTGGAGGCAAGACCGGCATAGACCACGGATTCATCAAAAACATCATCGGGACTTTCGCGGAACCAAAACTTACACTGATTAACCCGGATTTCCTGAGGACCTTACCCTTCGAACAGCTGAGAAGCGGATTTGCTGAGATGCTGAAACACGGTCTTATTGCCGACAGGCATCATTGGAGTAACTTGACTTCTTTACCAGAATTAAACGCAGATATGCTCCTTCCCCACATCAAACGGTCGTATGAAATCAAGAGAGAGGTCGTAAAAGCCGATTTTCACGAGAAAAACATCAGAAAAACCCTGAATTTCGGACATACGATAGGTCACGCGGTGGAAAGCTGTTTTCTTGCCGGCGGAAAACCCATTCTCCACGGTGAAGCGGTAGCGATGGGAATGATATGCGAAACTTACCTCTCGGCCCTTGAGGGATTGATTACCCACGATGAGGCCGAAAGCGTCATCCGTAATATACAAAAGTTCTTCCCGCAAATTGAGATTGAGCAGTCTGCCTTACAAACGCTGCCGGAGCTGATGAAATCTGATAAGAAGAACTCCAGCGGGCAGATTAATTTTTCCCTGCTCACTGGAATCGGAGCCTGCGGATTTAACCACAATGTTAGTGAGGAAAATATTTACAATGCGTTGCATTATTATCAAAATTTGTCCTGATTTTTCTCCATTTTATAAGATTTTACAACCGAGTGATATTATAAAAATACGGCGCGCGCATCGAGCGTAATATCCTGATTTGTAAGCACTTATATTTTATAATTTTTAAACTATTGTTTAATTTAACAGTTACTGTTTCGGTTTTGGCACACGGTTTGTGTACTTGGTTACCGTGAACAACTAACAACAAGTCCAGTTATAATGGGTGTTTGTGATAATTGTATAAGAAATGGCGTTAATTGTATAACGTGAACCCAAACAGAAACAAACACCATTATAAATTTGGCAAAAAATTAAGAAAAATTAAGACAATTAAAATTAAAAGTTATGAAAAAGTTATTTTTAAGTGCAGCCGTAGCAGTGAGTACACTTACATTTGCACAGCAGTTTGGTGTTAAAGCAGGTATGAACGTATCTTCATTATCTAAAGATGCAAACTTAAGCGATCAGGGATCAAAAATTGGATTTAACGCAGGTCTTTTTATGAATGCGCCAATTTCAGCTGATTTTTCTATCCAGCCGGAACTTATCTATACACAGTATGGTGAGAAGTACGATTATACGGTTCCCTCAACACCAGTAAGTGATGAAATGAGATATTCAGGAGCTACGCATCTTGATTATGTAGCACTTCCAGTGATGCTGCAGTACAACGTTACACCGTCTTTTTACTTGGAAGCAGGACCTGAATTCGGACTTTTGGTATCAGCAAAAGATAAAGCCAAGAACGAAACTACTGGTGAGACTTTAGCAGAATCTGATAACTATAAGGACAGTCTGAACGGATTTAACTTTGGAGCTGGTATCGGAGCTGGTTACTTCTTTACGCCAAACATCGGAATTACTGCAAGATATGTAGCCGGTTTTACAGACATCTACAAAGATGGCCAGAACTCAGGTGACGCTGTTAAGAACAACGTATTCCAGGCTGGTTTAGCTTATAAATTCTAAGCACACCACATAAAAAAAGAAAGGTTGAGAAAATTCTCAACCTTTTTTTTATTCGTCAGTGTAATCGGAACTTGGTCCGGGCGGCACGGGATATACTTCTGTAAAGCAGCCAAAACAGTGATTAGTACTGCCTAAAAGTATTTTCAGATTTTCCATACTCAGGAACTCCAGTGAATCCACACCCAGATAATCACGCAATTCGTCCTTAGTCATGTTCGCCGAAATAAGATCGTCCTTAGAAGGTGTATCGATTCCCAGATAACAGGGCGCAATAATCGGTGGCGAAACACTTCTGAAGTGGATTTCCTTTACACCGGCATCTTTCATAATCTTTACCAGACGCTTGGAAGTAGTGCCCCGTACGATGGAATCGTCAATGATCACTACCCTCTTGCCCATGATTTCAGAAATGATCGGATTCAGTTTCAGGTTTACGATCCTTTCGCGCATTTCCTGTGTAGGCACAATAAAGCTGCGGCCAATATATCTGTTCTTAATCAGTACAGGACGGAAAGGTATTCCGGACGCTTTGGAAAAACCAATAGCTGCCGGTACACCGGAGTCCGGCACTCCAATAACGATATCTGCCTCTACAGGTGCCTGCTCCCATATTTTCTCACCGGAGCGTTCACGGATTTCATGAACATTGATGTTCTCCAGCAGGGAGTCGGGTCTGGCAAAATAAATATATTCAAAGGCACAAATCCTGTTCTCGCAGTTTTCCTTCACAAGAAAGGATTTCAAACCGGTTTCGTTTTCGCTGGTGTAAACAATCTCACCTGGCAGGATATCGCGTACATACTGTGCACCTACAGCATCAAGAGCCACTGATTCTGAGGCCGCCACGAAAGTTTTTTCGTCTATCGCACCCAAAACCAGGGGACGGATCCCATTGAAATCGCGGAAAGCGAAGAATTTATTACGTGTCATCCCGACTACAGAGTAGGCACCTTCTATCTTTTCCATGGTGGCCTTAATGGCTCCACGAAGGCCCAAGTCCAGGTTCTTCTGAATAAGCCTCAAAATAACTTCTGAATCCGATGTAGCACGGAAAACCACCCCTTCCGCCTCCAGTTCCTTCTTGAGGGTAATCGCATTGGTAAGGTTTCCGTTATGAGCAATCGACAGTACAATCTGGTCGTATTCATTCTTGGCGAAAAACGGCTGGTAATTGTATTTTTTCTTGTCGCCGGCTGTTGTATATCGGTTATGACCGATTGCCGCATTGCCCATAAACATTTCCGGATCGCGGATTTCTTTGTACACATCCAGTACAAGACCTTCGTCCTTGATGTTTACGATCTTCCCGTCCTTCATTACAGAGATACCGCAGGCCTCCTGTCCTCTGTGCTGCAGGGCAAAAAGCCCGAACTGCGACAGGGAAAAAGTATCGAGATCGGTATCGGAATAGATGCCGAAAATGCCGCACTCTTCTGATGGCGCATCAAAAGGATCTTCGGCCTTAAAAAGGTTCCTGCCATAGGTCCTTTCCTTAAACTGCGCTAAGTAATCTTCCTTAAACTGTTGTAATTGTGTCATTTTTATAAGCCGGATTATTTATCCAGCACTTTTTTCAGTCGTTCATAAATTTCTACGTACGCTTCGGTCACTTCGCCCAAATCGCGGCGGAAACGGTCTTTGTCCAGTTTCTTCATGGTGTCCTTATCCCACAGCCTGCAGGTATCAGGTGAAATTTCGTCAGCCAGGATAATGGTTCCGTCGGAGGTTTTCCCAAGTTCAATCTTGAAGTCTACCAAAATGATGTTCATTTTGTCAAAAAGTTCTTTAAGGATTTCATTGATGCGTGCCGTAAGACTGTACATATCCTTAAGCTCCTCATAAGTGGCCGCTCCCAGGAATACAGCGTGGTGGTCATTGATCAGCGGATCTCCCAACTCATCTTTCTTATAGCAGATATCAAATATGGTTACCGGAGACTTGATGCCTTCTTCCACACCCAGGCGCTGCGCCATGCTTCCCGCAGAATAGTTTCTGACCACCATTTCCAGCGGAATAATATCAACCTTCACGACAAGTTGCTCGCGCTCATCCAGTTTCTTTATGAAGTGGGTTTTAATCCCTTTTTCATTCAGATATTCAAAGATCAGGGTTGTAATGGCATTGTTCATTTCGCCCTTCAGGTCCACATTTCCGCGTTTCTGGGCATTAAAAGCTGTAGCATCGTCCTTAAACCTCACGACTACCTGTTCCGGATGGTCGGTGGCAAAAACCTGCTTGGCTTTTCCTTCGTATAACATTGCTCCTTTTGTCATCTTTCTTTTACTCTTTATTAATTCAACTTATCTTTCTTTTTACATTCGCACCAGAATACCGGTCATAACTGCAATACCAAAACTGAGCAGGGTTCCTACCAATACATATTCGGTGAGCTTACGCTGTTTGGCTTCCGCCAGATCACTGAAGCGGAACACAGATTTGGCGGCAATCATAAAACCTACACCTTCCCAGTGATTTACGATAATGAAGGTGAAAACCAATAAACGCTCCAGTATACCTATATATTTTCCGGCGTGTGTAAGACTTTCCGTCTGTACTTTGCTGTGCTCTATTGCCACGGGAGTCCAGGCGGAGAGCAGCGTCTTGATCAGGATAGAAACGGGGGTGGTGAGAAATACCGCACCGGTGAGGAATATCAGCGTCTGAGGACTTAGAAGGACTTTCAAATCAAACTGATCTGTGGCGAATCCCACACCTGCGATTACCAGTGCGTGCAACAGCTGGTCGGTAATGAACCAGGTCTTTTTGTTATTTGTCTTTTGAAGGTGGAGTTTCAGTGCATCAATGATGAAGTGACTTATACCCACAAGTGCCGCGATCCACCAGAGATCCAGATCCCAAAGGAAAACCATGCAAAGTGCTGTATGGATCAGGGTATGAAGATAGAGGTAAGGACTTGCGGTTTTCTTTGCTTCTTTATGGGCAACCCATTTGTTAGGCTGTAAAATAAAATCTCCGATGAGGTGAGCCAGTATGAGTTTAGTTAGAATCATGCCTTAAGTTCCGAAATTCGTTTGCGGAAAATCCTGTCTGTCTGCATTATAAGGTCATAATTTGCGCGCTTCAGGCGCTGGCTTACTGAAGACTGGGATATATTAAGCTGGCGGGCAACTTCCTCCTGGTTCAGGTTATTGTCTTTTATGAAAATCTGAACGATATCTGCCGAAACAGAGGACCAGTTGTCCAGGCTGGTGTTCATCCATTTGAAAGTAATATTCATTACTTCATCAAAATCGGGAAAGTCTGAAGCGATGCTGAGTGTCAGTTTCTCCGCTTTTATTTTCTCAAAGTTACGTCCGGAATGCACAAAGGCACTTCCTGTAGACTGTGTAATTTTCGGCGCTTTGAAATCCTGGTCACCAATACCGATAGACAGACGAACATCCAATCCTGAAATGCATTTAATCCTGGATTTTATTTCAATGGCCTTGCTGAAGGATTCAGAGGCATGCGGCAGCAAAAGCTGGAACTCATCACCACGGTAGATTTCCCAAATTTCGCTGTTTTCCGGCCCAAAAATACCGCGCAGTGCGTGATGCCATGTTTCGGAAGGGATACTTTGAGAATTGATAATGTCTCCGGTGATAACCGCTTTCATGTGTGCAAAGATACCATAATTATACAAGAGGACAAATATAAATTCATTTGCTTATAAACATCAATATAAGCAAAATCACTTATAAACTCAAAGATAAGCTTGGGGCTACCAACTACTGTCGCGGCGCTTTTCCAGCATACTGTCTATCGAATATCTACCGGGGCCGAAAGCAAAAAGCATCAGGTGAACCGAGAGATAGATCAGGCTGGCTTCACGCTTGGGAAAAGAATCGGAACTGTGTACAATAAGACCTGCCACGGCCATGGTAATGATGAGGAGAAAAACCGCAGGACGGCTGAAGAGCCCCAGAATGATGAATATAGAACCTACAAACTCCGCAATGACAGCGAGGATCAGTGAGAACCTTTCGCCCAGGCCCAGAAAATTGAAAAACTGAACCTCCTCACCGGAGGTAAGCTGCATGAGTTTAGGAAAACCATGCGAAATCATGGCAAAACCAATAAATATTCGTACCACCAAAAGTACGATATCTGCAATAAGCGGGTTTACTTTTACTGAACCGAAATAATTCATATAAAATAAATTTACGTTCAAATGTAACGAAAAAAACCCGTTAAACCTTACCCCGCCTAGCGGTAACCAAAGTTCTTCAGGTCACGGTCGTTCTTACGCCAGTCCTTCTTCACTTTCACGAAGAGATTAAGATGAATCTTCTTGCCGAAGAACTTTTCCAGGTCCAGCCTGGCCTCTGTACCCACTTTTTTGATGGCTTCGCCTTTGTGACCGATAATGATGCCCTTCTGCGTATCACGTTCCACATAAATAATGGAATCAATGAAGATAATACCTTCCTTCTCCTTAAACATTTCAGTAACCACCTCCACCGAATATGGGATTTCCTTTTCGTAGTTCAACAGGATTTTCTCGCGGATAGCTTCATTCACGAAAAAGCGTTCAGACTTGTCGGTATACTGGTCCTTGTCATAATAAGGTGGATTTTCCGGCAACATCGATTTAAGTTTCGGCAGAATTACATCGGTGTTGAAAGCCTTGAGTGCGGAGATCGGCAGAATTTCCGCCTTGGGAATACGTTCATGCCACTCCTCCATGATTCGTTCCAGATCCTCCTGATTGGACTGGTCTATCTTATTGATGAGAATAAGTACCGGCACAGGAATCTTATTGAGTTTCTCTACCAGAAATTCAAAGGGCTCCGATTTATCCAGAATATCCACGATGAAGAGGAAAACATCCGCATCCTGCAGGGAATCTTTCACAAAATCCATCATCTTCTCCTGAAGACCATATTTGGGATCCAGTACACCGGGCGTATCTGAAAATACTATCTGAAGATCCTCTTCATTATAAATTCCAAATATCCGGTGACGTGTAGTCTGCGCTTTCTGGGTCACAATGGCCAGCTTTTCGCCCATCAATTGATTGAGCAGCGTAGACTTTCCGGCATTAGGCTTGCCAACAATATTTACAAATCCTGCTTTATGCATTCAAACAAAAATTAAAAATTAACCGGAACGGAATGTCCCGACTACAAAGGTAATGATAACAATTGACTACTTTTTATATACTACGGGCAGGATTTCATTTTCCATAAGTCCGTATTTCTTACGCTCGGCTTCTGAAAATGTCCTGGAGTAGAAATTAACATCAACCTGGAAACCTACGCTTTCCAGGCGGGCAAAATAGTCCATCCCATACCAGCGTACATGGTCGTACTGTCCGAAAAGCCTCTGTCTTTCTTTAGGGTCAGTTACCGAAAAATCCTCATAGGTTTCCGGAAGCGAGTTCTTCATCGGTACCTGCAGTATTCCCCAGCCACCCCTCTTCAGCACACGGTAAAGTTCACTCATGGCCTTTCGGTCGTCCTGAATATGTTCCAGCACATGGTTACAGAAAACCACATCAAAGCTTTCATCATCAAACGGCAAATCCAGAATATCGGCCTTCACATCCACAATCGGCGAAAAAAGGTCTGCGGAAGTATAGTCCAGGTTTTTCATTTTTCTGAACCTTCTAAGAAATTCCTGTTCGGGAGCAATGTGAAGCACTTTATATTTTTTGCTGAAAAAATCGGTCTCATTCTGTAGATAAAGCCACATCTGACGGTGGCGTTCCAGACTCAGGGTACCCGGCGACAGGGCATTTTCGCGCTGGGTACCGTAGCCATAAGGCAGGAACTTCCGGTAGGACCTTCCGTCTATGGGATCGGTAAAGCGGGAACCTTTGAAAAAGAGATAAATGAACGGGCGGAAAAAAATGCTTAAATTAATAAGCACCGGCCGGGGAATTCGGTTCAGAAGAAATTTAAAAAGTTTCTTCATTAAAAATCCAGCGTAAAAGGGTCCTCTTCATCACTTACAATGCCCAGCGCCTCGTAAATGTATCTGTAAGTAGAAAGCAATACAGGTTTACCGCCAATGACACATACATCATGCTCGAAATGAGCTGAAGGCGACATATCCAGTGAAGTAACCGTCCAGCCGTCATCGTGAAATTTCACCTTTTCAGTTCCCATATTCACCATGGGTTCAATGGCGAGCGCAATGCCGTCCTTAATGACCTTGCCGCTACCTTTCCGGCCATAATTCGGCACCTGGGGATCTTCATGCATCTTCCGTCCGAGTCCATGACCTACGAGTTCACGCACCACACCGTAACCATGCTTCTCACAGTGCTGCTGTATGGCATAGGAAATATCGCCTATTCTTTTACCGCGAACACACTGCTCAATGCCTTTGTACAGCGATTGCTTTGTAACTTCAAGGAGTTTTTTGGTTTCGGGAGCTACCTCACCTACCTCAAAGCTATAGGCATGATCGCCGTAGAAACCGTTCATATAGACACCACAGTCCACGGACAGGATATCGCCCTCCTTCAGTGGCGTATCGTTAGGGATTCCGTGTACGACCTCAGCATTTGGCGAGATACACAGGTTTTTAGGGAAGCCGTACATTCCCAGGAAAGCGGGTTCACCACCATGGTCACGTATATATTCCCCACCCAGTTTATCAAGATGATTGGTCGTTACACCGGGTTGTATTTCTTTTGCCAGCAAACCGAGGGTTTTAGAAACCAGTTGGGCGCTATCACGCATCAATCTAAGTTCGGGCAGTGTTTTCAGATGAATCATAAGCTTACCAGAAAAGTCCCTTTTTTTTGTCTTTTTTTATTTTTGAATAGGCCAGCACCTCACCACCGTCCACACGGAATTCAATCCGCTGGTTGATGATATTGTAAATCTCGCCCCAACCCGGAAATCCGCCCAGGTTACGGTCGTCTATAAAGAGGTCTGCGTCAATTTTACGTGAGGCATTCTCACTGTCATAAATCTCTCCCTCAAAGCTGGAATTCACAGCGTAGAACTCCACGCCGTTCTTTTTGCAGAACTCCACGGCTTCCTCCAGAGATTTGCCGTGCCTGTAAGTCCATAGGATCAGTCGGTAGCCTTCAGACTGCAGTTTTTTAAGCGTTTCGAAAGCAAAAGTTTTTGGTTTTCCTATTCCGGGATAAGCATCATCTACGACGGTGCCGTCAAAATCTATTGCAAGTTTTTTATTGTTAAGCATTCTAAAACATTCAATATTAAAGTGCGCAAAGATACAAAAAGAGCCGGAGAATCTCCAGCTCATATATACAGTCAGACCTGCATCAGCTCTTTACCCATTTAAACTGATACTCCTGGTCGGGAGTAGCCAGTCTGTCGGTAATTCTCTGCAGTCTGGCAGGTAGTTTCATCAGGTACTCCTGGGCTTTCTGTGCCTGTTCATTCAGGCCGTCAATATGCTCAATTTTCCAGTCCTTCAGCAGTTCACTAAGGATGTTAATATAATCCTGTCCGGTGTACACCATAGCACGCTGCGCAGCATCTGAAAAATGTTCCCAAAGTTCACCTGCTTTCTGACCCGATTCACGCATCAGATGCGCCGGCATCACAATTTTTTTGCGCATCATATCTTCAAAGGCCAGCATCATTTCTGAAGGATCCAATTCAAAGATCCGGGTTACAAAATGCTTATAGGCTTTTGCATGCCGGGCCTCATCTGCAGCAATGACGCCGCACATCCTGGAAAGTTTGGTATTACCGGACTGCTTGGCCAGTGATCCTACCCTGCGGTGGGAGATATTGGTTGCAGTTTCCTGAAAACTCGTATAGACGAAGTTTCTGTATGGGTCCATGGAGGTTCCCAGATCAAATCCATCCTGAATTAAATATTGAGTAGTAATCTCCACTTCACGCATATTCACACGGCCACAAAGGTAAAGGTACTTGTTCAGCAAATCTCCATGACGGTTCTCTTCGGCCGTCCAGCTCCTTACCCACTGAGACCAGCCACTCTTCTGCTCCTGATCTACGCCGTCAATCCCCATAATCCAGGATTCATAACTTGGAAGTGCTTCTTCGGTGATACAGTCGCCGATCAGTGTTACGAAAAGGTCATAGCCCATTTCCTGAGCGTAAGTCTGCAGTTCTTCCACATCATATCTGAAGCTTTCCGCAGAAGGGTCCGGCAGAAAGTCGGTAGGCTGCCATATTTTTTCAACAGGAGTAAGGTACGAGGCAATAAAATCGTCTACCTCCTTACCCAAATTCTTCATCACCTCCAGTCTTACCAGTTTGTTGTACATCTTAACTTTTTTATAGAGTGCAAATATAGGTCAAAATACTCTTATTTTATGCATAAGTCCTTTGATTATAGCGCTTACTATGTACAAAAAACCATGTTTCGCTCCGGACGTTTTCAGTATATGCGACCAGTCCAGCGTGTCATTTCAGCAATTACTATTCCACCAGGATTTCACCCGTCATTGCCGGCGGCGGCTGAATACCCATCACTTTCAGGATGGTGGGTGCTATATCGCCCAGTTTTCCCGGGGTTAGCTGCCATGTTTTATCCGGATCCATTACAATCAGGGGTACCAGGTTGGTAGAATGCTGTGTATTGGGCGAGCCATCCGGATTGATCATATAATCTGAATTACCGTGATCTGCCAGGATGAAAACGGCATATCCCTTTTCGTAGGCTGCCGTCGCTACTTTTTCAATGCACCGGTCTACGGTCTCCGCCGCTTTCACGGCTGCTTCGAAAACGCCTGTATGACCCACCATATCCGCATTTGCAAAATTCAGACAGATGAAATCGGCAGTTGTATCATTTATTTCCGGCAGTATGTTTTCCACAATATCATACGCCGACATTTCGGGTTTGAAATCATAAGTAGGGACATCCTTCGGGCTGGGACACAGGATTCGTTTCTCATTTTCAAACGGCTCTTCGCGTCCACCCGAGAAGAAAAAGGTAACATGCGGATATTTCTCGGTCTCGGCCACGCGGATCTGTGTTTTACCGTGTTTTTCCAGCACTTCGCCCATTGTATCCTGAAGTACCTCTTCGTTGAACACCACCTTTACATCCTTGAAATCCTTATCATAGTTGGTAAGGGTTACATAATAAAGGTTCTGTTTATGCATCCCAAAGTCCGGGAAATCCTTCTGAGACAGCGCTTCAGTAATTTCCCTGCCACGGTCTGTACGGAAGTTGAAGCAGATCACCACATCTCCATTCTCAATCTTAGTCATCGGCAGATGGCTCTCCTTCAGGCAAATGATGGGTTTCATAAATTCATCTGTAATGCCCGCCGCGTAGGACTCTTTCATTGTTTGCAGTACGTCACGCGTCCGGATGCCCACACCTTTCACCAGTGCGTCATAGGCCTGTTTAACACGCTCCCATCTGCGGTCGCGGTCCATGGCGTAATATCTGCCTGTGACCGACGCCAGGTGCCCGCCGGTAACCTTCATATGAGCCAGCAGTTCTTCTATAAATCCAACACCTGAATAAGGATCACAGTCCCGTCCGTCTGTAAAAGCGTGGACAAAGGTCTTGTCTGCGATTCCATTTTCAAATGCGGCAGTAAGCAGTCCTTTCAGATGGTTGATATGAGAATGCACCCCACCGTCTGAACAGAGTCCGATAAAATGAACGTTCTTATTATTATCATTGGCATACTGGAATGCTTCAGTTATCACATTTTCCTTACCCAGCGTGGCATTTTCAACGGCCATATTAAGGCGCACCAGATTCTGATAAACAACCCGGCCCGCACCCAGGTTCATGTGTCCCACTTCTGAGTTGCCCATTTGACCAAAAGGCAGTCCCACGGCGATTCCGCTGGCTTCAAGGGTGGTATTTGGAAATTCGCGCAGGCAGCGGTCAATGAAAGGAGTATTTGCCTGAGCCAATGCCGATACTGCCGGATCTGTGCCCAGACCCCAGCCGTCAAGTATGGCTAACAATGCTTTTTTTGACATTATTTGATTTTTAATATCCTACAAATCTACTTATTTTATGTAGATTTGACATTGAAACGGGAGCGAATTGTTGCTTCCAGACGTAAAAACATAAATAAAGATGGACATACGGGATCAACTGAAAAATCTTTTTCCGGAACACGTAGAACAGGATTTTACAATGCCTGAAGAGAAATTTGTACAGCGCGAGCCTTTGCTCTGCAAATTCGAAAAAAAAGGCCGCAACGGAAAGCCGGTGACGGTTATAGAGGGATTTGAAGGTTCAGATTCGGACCTTAAGACAATATCAAAAAAAATTAAGACCACTTTGGGTATTGGCGGCTCCGAAAAAGACGGCACCATAGTGATCCAGGGCGACAACCGTGACAAAATTATGAAGATGCTGCAGGACATGGGATATAAAACAAAACGTGTGGGCGGCTGATGCAGAAACTATCACATCTTCTGTTATCTCTTTAATTTAAAACGAAAAATCATGATCAATAAACTTGCAGCTTCGGAACTTGTACTTAATGAGGACGGCAGTGTATACCATCTGAATCTTTTGCCGAAAGATCTGGCGCCAAAGGTGATCCTGGTGGGAGACCCGAACAGAGTGCCTAAAGTTTCAAAGTATTTCGACAACATTGAGGTCAGGAAAAACAAACGTGAGTTCTACACCCATACCGGAACGCTGCGGGGCGAGCGGATCACGGTGATGTCAACCGGCATTGGTACGGAGAACATAGACATCGTAATGAACGAGTTGGATGCCCTGGTAAATATTGACCTGAAGGCGAAAGAATTCCGCAGTGAACATCTGTCACTGGAGCTTTTCCGTTTAGGAACCTGCGGCAGCGTAAATCCGGACATTGAGGTGGACAATATGCTTGTTACCCAAAATGTGGTTGGTCTGGACGGTTTGCTGCATTTCTATCAGGATTATTCCTTTGAAAACGAATTTTCGCGGAATTTCCTGGCTAAATTCCCTTATGATCAGATAAAACCGATGCTTTATTTCGCAGACTGGGCAGAGGATATTTCGGGCTATTATGCCGATGCAAAATATCACGGGAATACCGCAACTTTTCCGGGATTCTATGCGCCTCAGGGCAGGCAGCTCCGGCTTAAAGCCTTAGACGATCAGTTCCTGGAAACCCTGAATGAACTTGGAGTAAGCAATTTTGAAATGGAAACATCTGCAATTTACGGACTTGCAAAACTTCTGGGACACAAAGCCCTCACCGTGAACTGTGTTATTGCCAACAGACGCCGAGGAGAGTTCAGTGCTGACCACCAGAAATCGGAAGCAAATATGATAGAATGGGTATTGGAACGGATCATTAAATAAAAAAGAGAGGATTTCAAAACTGAAATCCTCTTTCTATTTAGGGACATGATTTTTCGTATTCACCTAAAATTCCGAGAAACACCTCCATCTGACGTGCCTGCACCCTGGCTGCAACTTCATCAAACAGATTACGGGTTTGTTTCCTGGCGGCCAATTCTTTCATCGTTTCCTTGAATATCACCTGATAGTCCTTTTGAAGTTTCTTATCCAGCTGCTGCTCTTTTATTACTGTCTTATCAAAGAAATCCAGGTAGTCATTGAAGGGAGCACACTTGCCTCCTACCATTCTGAATGCATCAACGGTATTTTCAATGGACGAACCCAATTTGAAACTGATCTGACTTTTAGGTTTTACAGCGAGCACAGCATACGGATCAGCGCTTTTCTTTAGGTAAAAGTTACTGTGCGTGTAGTAGCAAGACATACCTTCGCACCGGAAGACATTGGAACCATAAAGCTGAATCTTGCCGTCACGCAGGAGGAACTCAAACTCTTCATCGGTTTCAGCGCTTAGTTTAAAGTTATTGGTAACCTGCTTCACCTGAATCTTTTCCTGAATTTTAGCGATATCTGCGCCGTTGTAATAAACGATTCTCTTTACATCACGGGAATTCAGCCTGTTCCTTTTTTTTGTTTCCGTGTCGGCGTACTGAAAGGCAGCAATTCTGTTGCTCAAAATAAAACCTCCCATTGATGTGGAGCGGGTTACTTCTGCTATAAAATGACCGCGTACTGTACTTCCGTCCTCCATGGCGAACTCGGCAATATAATCCTTCTTGTCCGCATATTGCGCAAAGAAGTTGGAGGAAACCAAAAGCATGGAACTAACGAGTAAAATTTTCTTCATGTTTTATCTGATATCTGGTTATTTTTCTAAATTAAATTAATGCTTGCAGTTTTTCTCATACTCGAATACGATTCCCGTATACATTTTCATATAAAACTCCATCATATTTTCGGCAATGGTGTTATTTGTTGTGGCCTTCCCCTTCCTTCTTGCGCGGCCTTCCTTGATGCTCTTTCTAAAAATGGCCAGCCATTCCTGACTGTACTGTTTACGAAACTCGCGATCCCGAAGCTTATTTTGTAAAGAGTCCAGATAAATATTAAAGTCGGCACAGCCTCCACCTACCATTCGGAAGGCTTCAACCATTTTTTCATCAACTTTTCCCATATTGAAGAGGTTCAGGCGATCATAATCTATAGGCATGATGGCAAAATCATCCTTAGCATTTCTGATGTAAATTCTTGTATTTGCATAGGAACATGCATTGTTGGTACAGTTATATGAGGTAGAGCCATAGATCTTTATTTTCCCGTCATACAGCAGTGGCTGCCAGGAATCATAAGCCTTATCCACAATTTCGCCTTTAATATTCACCGCCTTCAGCTGCAAACGCTCCAATCCCAGTATTTCATCCTCGTATTCATCCATGAACCTCACCTTCTTAACTTCTTCAGCATTTATCTTCAGTATTTTACTTTCTGCTTCAAGCTTATATTCGAAATTATGAATATCCGAACCTTCAATATAAGTATAGAGGCTTTGCGTGGGATAAGTATACCTATAGAACAATACCGGTTTTTCAGATCCATCATTCATTGTAAATACGGCCCGCGAGTAAATTTCCCTGTCACTTTCTTGTGCAGACAGTGACGACTGTGTCCCGATAAGGACGAAACCCAGTAAAATTCTCTTCATATTTTTGTTATATCAACAAAACTAACAATAAAAAGGTACGGTGCAACTTATTTTTTGCAATGACAGTCCACCAGATGATCATCCACCATTCCGGTAGCCTGCATATGTGCATACATCACTGTGGAACCTAAGAACTTAAATCCACGTTTCATTAAATCTTTGGCAAGAGCATCTGAAACGGCACTCGTAGCGGGCACATCACCCGTTGTAACGGGCCTGTTGATGAGCGGCGTGCCGTCTACAAAATCCCAGATGTATTCCGAAAAGCTTCCGAATTCCTGCTGTACTTCCAGAAAACGCCGGGCATTATTGACGGTAGCCAGAATTTTTAGCCTGTTACGTACGATGCCGGCATCCGACATGAGAGCGGCAACTTTTGTTTCTTCATAAAGTGCGATTTTGCTATAATCAAAATCATCAAAAGCTTTACGGAAATTTTCACGCTTCTTCAGAATGGTGTACCATGAAAGTCCCGCCTGGAAACTTTCGAGCACCAGGAACTCAAAAATAATATTGTCTTCATACACCGGCTTTCCCCATTCCTCATCATGGTACGATCTGTAAAGCTCATCCTTCTCAGACCAGGGACATCTTTTTAACTCCATATTGTTCTTTTACTCACTAAGTAACAGGCGTGCAGAAATTAATTCGGCCGTAAGGGTAAATGTAGGCATTATATCCATTTAAAATGCTGATCCCCCAAAATGATTTTAATCTGCAAATGAAGAAATGCTAAGGTTAAATAGGTTTAACATAATATTAACGAAATTCGGAATATTAATTGTTGTATCAGAACTACCAAATCACAATTATTAATTTAAAAAAATCAAAAAATGGACAATCAAGATTACAACAAAGCAGAACACGCAGTAAACAGTGCAAAGTGGACCGTAAATGATTATGCAGACAGAGCTAAGGACTACATCCGCGAGCAAAAGCGTAACAACAGGGAAGCTACTGCTGAAGGCTGGATGGAGAGAGCCAAAGATAATGTTCAGGATGCCTGGGAAGATACTAAAGATGCAGTTTCCAGCGCATGGGAGAAAACAAAAGACTGGACAGAGGAGGCTTGGGAAGACACTAAAGATGCAGCCGATGACGCTGCAGATACTACCAGAGATACTTGGAGGGATACAACAAGATAATCAGTTAAACAGAGGGTCGAAGTAATTCGGCTCTCTTTTTTATGCCCCGAACAATTAATTTCTTACTTTTGTTATTCAAAAAATAAATTATGTCATACGGATTATTAAAAGGAAAAAAGGGGATTATTTTCGGCGCACTGAATAGCCAGTCCATTGCCTGGAAGGTTGCTGAAAAATGTCATGAAGAAGGTGCTGAATTTATTCTGTCCAACGCTCCTATAGCCCTGCGCATGGGTGAGCTGAACGAACTTGCTGAAAAAACCGGTTCCGAAGTAATTGGTGCCGATGCAACTTCAGTAGAGGACCTTGGAAAACTCTTTGATGCAGCCGTTGAAAAGTTCGGTAAGATCGACTTTATTCTGCATTCCATTGGTATGTCCGTGAACGTAAGAAAAGGCAAGCATTATACGGAAATGAACTACGACTGGCTGGAAAAAGGCTGGGACATTTCCGCTGTTTCCTTCCACAAAGTAATGCGCGTGGCCTGGGAAAAAGACTGTATGAACGAGTGGGGTTCCATTTTAGCCCTTAGCTATATCGCTGCGCAAAGAACTTTCCCTGACTATAATGACATGTCCGATAACAAAGCCTATCTGGAAAGTATCGCCAGAACATTCGGTTATTATTGGGGCGAAAAGGCAAAAGTGCGGGTAAATACCATTTCACAGTCGCCTACCATGACTACCGCCGGCAGTGGTGTGAAAGGTTTCGGTGGCTTCTTTGGATATGCTGATGATATGTCGCCGCTTGGCAACGCATCAGCGGAACAGTGTGCCAACTACTGTGTATCCATGTTCAGTGACCTTACAAAAATGGTTACGATGCAGAACCTCTTCCACGACGGAGGCTTCAGCAATACAGGAGTATCGCAGAAGGTAGTCAACAAATATGACATGAACGCTCCAGAATAATTATTCAGAATACAGAAATGAATCCGTTCCTCACCGAACGGATTTTTTTTATCTGGAAACCTTCGGAATTACCGGCAGGCTAAGATTGCCTGATTCAGAAACGCTCTGAACAGCAAACAGGAAATTGTCTTTGGAAAATGGTATAGTTGCCGATGTTTCACTGGTAAATATATCCTGGCACTCTCAATAACTGCGGCTACTCCACTGCCGTCATCATTGGCGCCGGGCGCCGCTGTCTGCCAGTCCATCACATCCGAGGCTCTTGAGTCCAGATGTGCGCCAATAACGAAGATTCTTTTGTCGGATGGGTCTGTACCTTTCAGTAATGCCACAGGATTCCCCAGACTGGTCCTTCTGCTGATGCGTTTACCGTCCGGCCGCACATCCTGATTTTGGAGATATACATGCATACGTCCATCTGAATTTGCGGCATAGGTCCTGAATTTGGACAGCACCCAGGATTTGGAAGCACCAATACCCTTTACAGGATCGGATGTGGAACTCATGGTATGGCGTGTACCAAAACGCACAAGTTTTTCTACATATGATCTGAGGGAGTCACTGCTTACTGAGTTTACAAGAAGATTAACCTCGGGATCAGTACCGGTTTTCTGGGATTTAAGTGTGAATGACACCAGGATTGTACAGGTAATGAGTATACCTTTCATAAGCATGTGTTTAGAAATGCCGGTGCACGGTGCATCTGATAAAAGTAAACAAAATTAGCACAGCTGCTGAATGGATTCCTGAAAATGGCGAAAACTTTGGCGAGGCCGTAGAGAAATTATTCAACCTGAAATATTTCCTCACGTAGACGAAAAATCTTAATTTTAGCAAAATCAAAAAAAATTATGTCATACTACCCGCTTACCACTATTCCGGACTATTTCTTAATGGACAGCATGCTCACTGATGAGCATAAACTGATAAGACAGTCGGTTCGCGATTGGGTGGAGAGTTTCGTAATGCCAAAAATTGATGATGCGGCACAAAACCATACTGATATCCCCAACCTGATGAAGGAATTGGGAGCCATTGGCGCACTGGGGCCTTATATTCCGGAAGAATATGGCGGTTCCGGTCTGGACCAGATTTCCTATGGTATAATTATGCAGGAGCTGGAACGTGGTGACTCCGCGGTACGCTCCGCAGCTTCTGTTCAGAGTTCGTTAGTTATGTTTCCGATTAATGAATTCGGTTCCGAAGAGCAAAAGAAAAAATTCCTGCCCGGATTGGCCAAGGGAGAATTAATCGGTGCTTTTGGACTTACAGAACCTAACCACGGATCAGATCCGGGCTCCATGGAAACCTATTTTAAAGACAACGGTGACCATTATTTGCTGAACGGTGCCAAAATGTGGATTACCAACGCGCCACTTTGTGACCTCGCAGTGGTTTGGGCTAAAAATGAAGACGGAAAAGTTCAGGGACTTATTGTTGAAAGGGGCTTTGAAGGTTTTACTACACCGGAAACACACAATAAATGGAGTTTACGGGCCTCAAAAACCGGTGAGCTTGTATTCAATGATGTAAAGGTGCCAAAAGAAAACCTGCTGCCAAATGTTATGGGTTTGAAAGGACCACTTTCCTGTCTCAATTCTGCCCGTTACGGTATTTCCTGGGGGGTTATCGGAGCGGCAATCGACTGTTACTGCACGGCACTGCAGTATTCCAAAGAGAGAAAGCAGTTTGGTAAACCTATTGGCGGATTCCAGCTGCAGCAGAAGAAACTGGCTGAATTCCTTACTGAAATTACCAAGGCACAACTTCTCTGTCTCCAATTGGGTAATTTGAAAAATGAGCATAAAGCAACACCTGCCCAAATATCAATGGCCAAAAGAAACAATGTGAAGATGGCTATTGACATCGCACGCGAAAGCCGTCAGATTCTGGGAGGAATGGGAATAATGGGTGAGTTCCCGATGATGCGCCACGCAGCCAACCTGGAATCAGTAATTACGTATGAAGGAACACACGATGTTCATCTGCTGATTACGGGTCTGGACATTACTGGATTCAATGCTTTTTCCTAGAAAAACAGCAAACAGAGCATAAAGCAGGGCTGCCGCACGCGAGTGTGACAGCCTTTTTTGTCGCATACTAAAATAATTGAACCGCAGATTGTGAGTCTGCAGGATTCATCCAAAAAAACAGAAGGACCTGTCTGAGGTCCTTCTGTTATAATTATAAATGATCTTATGATTTCTTTGACTTATCAAAAGTCCTGAATTTCAGATAGGAAACCAGAGCCAGCAGCAGCATTCCTCCAGATCCTATATACACCCAGGCCGGCACGGGAATCGGATCACCCGCTGCATAGGAATGAAGACCGCTCAGGTAATAGTTCACTCCAAAATAGGTCATCACAATACTTGAAATAGCAAACATGGTAGCTACATGGTAGGCCCAACGGCTCCTGAGCCCAGGAACCAAACGCATGTGCAGCACAAAAGCATAAACCATCACCGAAATAAAGGCCCACGTTTCCTTAGGGTCCCAGCTCCAGTATCTTCCCCAGCTTTCATTGGCCCAAATGCCGCCCATAAAGGTTCCTATCGTAAGGGCATACAGTCCGATCGTAAGAGACATCTCTGAAACTATAGTTAGTTCTTTCAGGCTTCGGTCGTTGTGTGCTTTGAAATCTTTCTTACGGGCCAGAATGTAAAAAATCAGGCAGATTATCGCTATTACAAAGGACAAGCCGAAAAAACCATAACTGGATGTGATGATTGCCACATGTATAATAAGCCAGTATGATTTAAGTACAGGAACAAGAGGTGTGATCTGAGGGTCCAGCGCAGAGCCACCGTGTGCGAAGCCCATCATAATAACGGCTACCGTAAATCCGGCTGCCGGGATAAGTGCATTGGAATTCCTATAGAGAACCAATCCGGAGGTAATACCAACCCATGAAATAAATACAATGGCTTCATATCCGTTACTCCACGGTGCGTGCCCGGAAATATACCATCTGCCCATAAGACCCAGTAACTGAAGTACCCAACCTATCAGACCAATAATAAGTACTGTTTTTATGATTTTATCCAGCACTCGGCTTGGGCGGAACAGGTGTACAAAGCCCAGAACTATAAGGATGAGCGCGATAAAAGTATAAAAGATCAACAGACGGAAATTAATGTCAACTTTTGTCATGAAGACTTCCAGGTCCACCTTGGATTTGGCTGGAACTACATTTTTTCCCCAATTCTGCTGATAATCACTTAACTTCTTAAGTTCTGCATCGGCCTGAGACCAGTTACCGCTTTGCTGTGCCGCTACGACCGCTGCAAAATACGGTCCCATTACTTTCTGGCTTTCCATATCCGGTTCGAAGTTCTGGTCCAGCCAGGAATGCCAGGTAGAGTTAGGATCATTCTTTACAGGAACTATTCTCATAAACTGCCCGCTAAAGAATTCATTGAAAATCTGGACGCGTTCGTTTACGGCAATTACCTCCTTATCATAATTACTTTGCTCAGCTGGTTTTTTCCGAAAAGCTAAGTTATAGTCTTCCTCAAGAACATACTTTAAATTTCCGGATGCGTCAGATGGGAACAGACTCATCAGGCTGGCGTAACCGTCATCGTTGGCTTTTGTCTTTCTTTTAAGTTCTTCACCACCTTTGCTTCCTATTTTGATCAGCGGCACCATGGTCCAGCTTGGCGTATCTGTATTTACAGACAGAAACCACTGTTCAGCCGTCAGGTAGTTATCTCCCGTTCCTTTAAATTTATCTTTTTTATAAAGTTTCCTGAGCACGTCAGTAGCCTGCGTGCTCATAGGTACAATACGGCCGTCATAATTCTGTACAAGAAGATAGGCAAATTTCTCCGCATGTTCGCGGGAGATGCGGGTTTTGGCAATTGCTTCGTCTGCACTGATCATCTTCATCGTGCTGAATGAGCGTGCCACAGAATTCTGTGAAGGCTGTTCCGGAGCTGGAGCTGTCACTGCATGGCTTTCCCCGGGTGCATGGTTGTGGCCATCGTCTGCCGAATGCTGTACCTGTACCCTCTCGCGGCTTCCATCGCTCGTACTGTGCGTTTCTATCTTCTGGGCATTAAGACCCAGCATTATAAAGAGCGCCACAGCACTGGCTGTGCGGGTTTTGTTAATGTTCTTCAGCATTTTATTGAGTTTCCAGAAATGGGTTCCCTTCCAGAAGAAGATGACAAACATAGCCGTGAAGAGGAAGAAATAACCTATATAAGTGATAAGAGTTCCCCAGAAGTCATGATTCACGGAAAGTACTGTACCCTGTCTGTCCTCATCAAAACTGGCCTGGAAAAAACGGTACCCTTTATGGTTGAGTACATTATTCATATAAATCTTGTAAGGGGTTTCCTTGCCTTCGTCAATAATGGTAACGTGGCTTTCGTAAGCACTTGGCGAAGAACTTCCGGGGTACGTTTCCATAACAAAATCTTCCAGACGCAGTGCGAAAGGTGTTGTATACACTTTCGGACCGAAGCCCAGCATGATGTTCAGCCCGTCTATTGAGATCTGTTTGAATAAATTTGGATTTCCCCGCTCCACAACCAATTCTACGGTCTGTTTGGTTTTGGGTCCCTGCACTTCCATTGTCAGCGCATCGGGTAGTGACTGATCCTTCTTCTTATCCCCTTCAAAAGCGATCAGTTTGCCTTTTTTCAGGCCCTCCGGTACAACTATACGGATATCGTTGATGGTGTAGAGACTTCTAAGTGCCAGCGGCTCGTAAACATTCTGTTTTACATTTCCACTATCCTGCGTAGCCATAACCATATAGTTTGCGTCCACAGGTGTTTTAATAAATAGTTTTCCGTTCTCGCTTTTAAATTCAATGGCGCCGTCTATGGGCCGGTTATAGCTAACCAGTGTGCCGCCCAGTGATTTACTTTCGCCGGGTTTCAGGTAATAGTTAACCCTGCCTTTATCTCCTGCCGATACAAAATGCAGGTATTCCAGGCCATTGGGATCTGCCACCAAGCTGTCTTTCTTACGCTGTACAAAGTCAATGGTCCTAACAGATATTTTCTGGTCGTGGAAGTTATAGGAAGCTTTCAGGTTCTTATTAAGAGGAGACATCAGATAGGGAATGTCCTGATAACGCAGTACATCTCCCTTGTCTTCTATCTGAATCTTCAGGAAATGCTTATCAGTTACAATCTCATTCGAAGTATCGCCCTCACGGATATGCATGATTCCTTCATAACTTATATAACGGGTGATGGCTCCGCCAATGAAGAGCAGTACAAAAGAAAGGTGAAAGATCAGCACCGGCCATTTTTCACGTTTCCAAAGTCGGTAGCGCGATATATTTCCAATGAAATTCAGGATGAGAAGAAACATTACAAGCTCAAACCATTTGGCTTCATAGATAAGGGCTTTTGCGGTAGGTGTTCCGTAATCATTTTCAAGGAAGGTGGCATATCCCATCGCAGCCGCGTACACCAGCATCAGCACTGCCATCGTACGTGTATTGATAAGGATGTTCTGGATTTTTTTCATTGTAAATCAGTTAAATTTTCAGCGCTAAAAGACTGAAATAATATTTTTTAGTGCATCAATCAGCAAAAATACACGCAATAAATTAGAAAAGCCAATCCGATAGCTGATATTTATCAATTGAATTTGTTGTTAACATTAATTTAATATTGAAATCCTGTCTGATGCTGAGCGTGAAGTTTCGTGCTTCACCATAGGACGGCAAAAACAGTTTCATTTGCAGCGCCGCGACAGCAAATCATACCTATTTTTTACTAAATTTGCCGGCACTGACCTATGGAAAAGAACACAAAAAACACAACAGCTGCCGTGGCAGAAAACAGCAGAATACTTTCAAAACCGCGAATATTTTTTGGAATTATATTATTGGTACTGTCACTTGTAATGGCAGGGTCCTTCGCTTCATACCTGATGAACTGGAAAGCGGATCAAAGTCAGGCTGGAACGATGCTGGACCGCAGTGTAAAATCTTCAAACCTTTTTGGAAAACTGGGCGATTGGTTTGGAAAAATATTTATTTTCGACAGTATTGGTGTGGCGGCATTTATCGTGGCCTTTCTCTTCTTTGTGGTGGGCATGCTCATTCTGAAGAAAAAATATTTCAAACCCTGGAAAACCATCGGTCATTCCCTGTTCTTCATTTGCTGGCTGCCCATTTTCTTTGGCGCAGTTACGCAGGGAGTCGGAACCTTGAGCGGGGTGTACGGTTTCCAGGTTGTTGATTTTCTGATCTCAGTAATAGGAATGGTGGGACTTTGGGCAGTTATAGGCGTCAGCATAGGCATGTATTTTATCTTGGAATTCAATATGCGTCCCAGTGCCATAAAAAGTAGACTGAATGATATTAACGACAAAACACTTGGCAAAATAAAAGGCATGATGCCCAGTTCATCTGAAGATTTTGAAGCGGATACCCAATTGGAGGAGTCGGCAGGGAATGGAGATGCACCACCCACCACAACTTCAGCCGAAGATGACGAAGAACCCCGCCGCATCAGCACAATAACCGAGCTGCCGAAAGGTTTTCCTGAAGTAGAAGTGAATACCGGCCTTCAAACCATAACTACGCCCAATAACACCTCTTTTGAGGAATTGGACGAAGCGGCAACCCACACTGTGACTCTCACGCCCGGCACTCCTGTTACCGCCTCGGCGCCGGTCTCATCCTTTAAACAGGAACCGGACAGTTTTGAATTTAAAGTGGAAGTAGCACGGGAGACCGATGAGCCGGAAGATGAAACCGACCTAAGGTCGGCAGATTTGGTGAAACAGCATGGGCTGTATGATCACACTCTTGACCTGGCTAAATTCCAGATGCCCACCATCAATCTGCTTAAAGATTATGGCTCCGAGGAAATCTCCATCAATAAAGAAGAACTTGAGGAAAATAAAAATAAGATTGTAGGACTGCTCAAAAATTTCAATGTGGGCATTGCCGAAATAAAGGCTACAATCGGACCCACCGTTACCCTCTATGAAATTGTACCTGAAGCGGGTATACGTGTTGCTGCCATCAAAAAACTTCAGGATGATATAGCGCTTAACCTTTCCGCCATGGGGATACGGATTATTGCACCCATGCCTGGTAAGGGAACCATAGGTATAGAGGTTCCCAGGAAAAACCCCACAATGGTCTCCATGAGAAGCGTACTGGCTTCCCAGAAATTCCAGAATACGGATATGGACCTGCCGGTGGTATTCGGTAAAACGATATCCAATGAAATCTTCATGGCCGACCTGGCAAAAATGCCCCACCTTCTTATGGCCGGTGCCACAGGTCAGGGTAAATCTGTAGGTATTAACGCGATCCTTACCTCACTACTGTACAAAAAGCACCCGAGTGAACTCAAATTCGTAATGGTGGATCCCAAGAAAGTGGAACTGACGCTGTACTCGAAGATTGAACGGCACTATCTGGCAAAACTGCCCGATTCTGAGGATGCGATTATTACCGATACGCACAAGGTGATCAATACCCTTAATTCCCTGTGCATAGAAATGGATACACGTTATGAGCTTTTGAAAAATGCCTTCTGCCGTACAATCAAAGAGTATAACGGCAAGTTTAAAGAACGTAAACTAAACCCGGAAAACGGACACCGCTATCTGCCTTATATCGTTCTGGTAGTGGATGAGTTTGCCGATCTTATTATGACCGCGGGTAAAGAGGTGGAACATCCTATCGCGCGCCTGGCCCAGCTGGCCAGAGCCGTGGGCATCCATCTTATTGTAGCCACGCAGCGTCCGTCTGTAAATGTAATTACGGGGATGATCAAAGCCAATTTTCCGGCACGGGCAGCCTTCCGCGTAATTTCCAGCATCGATTCGCGTACAATTCTGGATGCTACAGGTGCAGACCAGCTTATTGGTAAAGGAGATATGCTTTATTTTAACGGAAACGAGATTCTGCGCCTGCAGTGCGCTTTCGTAGATACTCCTGAAGTAGAAAAAATTGTAGATTATATAGGTGCACAAAAAGGTTATGCATCAGCCTTCATGCTGCCGGAAGTTCCGGCGGAAGATGGCCAAAGCGGGCCTGCTGCCTTTGACCCTAACGAAAAAGACGCCCTGTTTGAAGAGGCGGCCAGAATTGTAGTTTCCACCCAGCAGGGCTCAACTTCCATGCTGCAGAGGCAACTGAAACTCGGATATAACCGCGCGGGCCGGATTATGGATCAGCTTGAAGCGGCCGGCGTTGTGGGTGGATTTAATGGCGCTAAAGCGCGTGAAGTTCAGATTACTGACCTGAATTCCCTGGAGCAGTTTCTGCAGGATTTGAAAAACTAGAAAATACAGCCTTGGCAATAATGGAATACTTTTTGAGTTTATAGTGGAGATTCAAACAAAAGTTTAATTTTATAAACAGACAAAAAATGAATAATATATTTGTGAAGCTGGCCGTAGGTGCAATGGTAGTAGGTACTGCCGCAATGATGCAGGCTCAGAAAATTGACACTAAGTCCCGACAGATCCTGGATGCGGTTACAGCTAACTATAAAGCCAAGAAAAATTCTTATTTCAAATTTACCTTTGGTTCCGGCATTAACGGGCAGGTAAACAAGACCGAAACCGGAATTTACTATGCAGAAGGACCCAAATACAAACTGAAAATCATGGGTACTGAGCAAATCTTTGACGGTAACAGGATATACAATATCAATGATGACGACAAGGAAGTAACCATAGCCAAGCCCAACGGCAGCGATGTGATGTTTTCGCCTACAAGTTACCTAACTTCCTATAAGAAAGATTTTAATGCTACTTATTCGGGTAAGAGAACAGTAAACGGCGTAAATACCGATTATATAAAACTGACACCGGTAAAAGCAAACGGTCTGAAACAGGTGAACCTGTATGTAGATACAGCCAATAAGCAACTGGTTAAGCTGGAACAGCACGGTACCAACAAAGATGTCGCGGTAATAGCCATCAAGGAGTATAAAGATAACCAAAACCTGGCTTCGGACATGTTTACATTCAACAGACAGAAGTTCCAGAATTACGTAATCACCGAACTGTAATTAAATAACAATCATAAATTTGAAAGTCACAAAGCAATTCTTTGTGGCTTTTTCTTAATTTTGAAGGATGTTTAAATTATTAGACCGTTATATTATAAAAACTTTTTTCGGTCCGTTCTTTTTTATATTCAGCGTCCTCTTTTTTATATTCATCGTCAACATCGTATGGATACAGCTTGGGCAATTTATGGGCAAAGGCCTTAGCTATTGGGAAATTATCAAGCTGCTGTTTTACTATGGTGTAGGAGTCATCAATCTTGTGCTGCCGCTTACTATCCTGCTTTCCTCCATAATGACCTTTGGAGAACTTGGCGAACGTTATGAACTGGCCGCAATGAAAGCTGCCGGAATATCACTGACCCGGGTAATGACCCCACTCTTCTTTGTGTCGGTTTTTCTCTCAATTATACTTTTTTTGTTTCAGAATAATATTACTCCGGACTTCCAGCGGAAGGCCAAAAATATGCTCTATAATATTGTACAGTCGCGGCCGGCTCTGAACTTTACACCCGGGCAGTTTATAGACCAGATTCCGGGTTATCTTGTAAAATTTGACAAAATCAGTGGTGAGAACGGTGAGAATCTGGAGGGTATTTACATCCACAAAAAAGCCAATTCCTACGAAAACCAGCAGTCCATACGCGCCCACCGCGGCAAGCTGGCACCTTCTACTGAAAACCAGAACTACCTTAAACTGATTCTCTTTAACGGATATGTTTTCGAAGACCAAATTGCGAACCAGAATTTTGAGGCGAGAAACAAACAGCCGGACCAGGCCATTAAGTTTGATACCCTAACCTCCCATTTCGACATCAGCGAAATCATAAACAAAGCCATTGAAGAAGAAAAGATCACCGATGACTACAGATTCCAGACTTATAACCAGCTTACCACAACTATAAACAAGACGAAGGACGAAAATACAAGGATGTTCAACAACATCAATGTGGACCTCGTGAGCCAGGTGAACCCTTATATGAGCTACATTGACAAAAAAAAGGTGCCGCCGGGCAAGCTTAAGGCACAGGTCAGGATGGATACGCTGAAGCAGGACGTCCAGCTGCGGGCACTGGCAGGGGCATACCAGAAAATTGAATCCCTGAAAGTGAGCATTCAGAACCGCGAGCAGCAAATGCTTCCCACTATTAAAAGCTTTAGCCGGGTAGTGCTCTATCAGCAGCGGATCATTGCCTATTCCGTGACATGCATCATTTTCTTTCTGATTGGTGCCAGTTTGGGCTCCATTATCCGGAAAGGAGGTATGGGTTTGCCGGTAGTCATTGCCATCATCATCTTTATTGTATTTTATGTAATGAATATCTCGGTGGAAAATCTGGCCTGGAACGGCACGCTGAACCCATTTTTGGCCGCCTGGATTCCTAATATGATTCTCTTTCCGTTCAGTATCTGGCTCACCTACAAAGCCCTTACTGACTCACAGTTATTTGATGCGGAGAAGTACAGGTCATTTTTCAAACCGCTGATCAGGATCTTCAGCAAAGAAAAGGAACATCAGCGTTATCAGTAAATTACGGTAAAATAAACCTGGCGGAGCTGCACAATTTGCAGCTCCGCCAGGTTTATTTAATAATAACCTCTGATTATATCAGACTTTCATAATATCAGCCTCCTTTGTTTTCAGGTGTTCGTCACAAAGTTTAACGTAACTGTCGGTCATGTCCTGAATTTGGCTCTCCATGTCCTTAATAAGGTCTTCGGAAACCCCGTCCAGTTTTTTCAGTTCTTTCATACCGTCCTGACGCGCATTTCTGACTGTAATCTTAGTCTGGTCGGACTCCCCTTTGGCCTGTTTGGCAAGATCACGCCTTCTCTCTTCGGTAAGCGGCGGCACATTCAGGATAATAGTATCTCCGTTATTGGACGGTGCAAAGCCCAGGTTGGAATTTATAATTGCCTTTTCTATGGCACCTACAGCGCTTCTGTCCCAGGGTTGTATGGAAATGGTCATGGCATCCGGTACGGAAACATTGGCTACCTGGTTCAGCGGTGTTAAGGCACCATAGTATTCTACCATTACATCCTGCACCATAGATGTGGAGGCACGGCCGGCACGGATTTTCTGGAAAGCATGGTCCAGGTGCTTAATTGCTGCATCCATTTCCTGCTTCACCATATCCTTAATCATATCCAATTCTTCCATAATAAAATATTTTAGTTTAATGATCTATAAATCAACCAGCGTACCTATTCTCTCACCTTCCACAATCTTAAGGAGATTTCCGGTGCGGTTCATATCAAACACTACGATCGGTAACTTATTCTCATGACTGAGTGTGAAAGCAGTCATGTCCATGACCTTGAGGTTCCTGTCGAACACTTCATCGAATGTAAGTGAGTTGAATTTTTTCGCATCGGAGTTCTTTTCCGGATCACTGTCATAGATACCGTCAACGCGGGTTCCTTTCAAAATAACGTCGGCACCGATCTCAATTGCACGCAGGGTTGCTGCAGTATCGGTGGTGAAGTATGGATTCCCGGTACCGGCACCGAAAATTACGACACGACCCTTTTCCAGATGTCTCACCGCTCTTCTCTTAATGAAAGGTTCAGCCACTTTATCCATTTCGATGGCACTTTGAAGACGCGTTTTCACACCGGCATCTTCCAGTGCACCCTGAAGTGCCATACCGTTTATCACGGTTGCCAGCATGCCCATATAGTCGCCCTGTACGCGGTCCATACCTTTGGCAGCACCCGCTACACCGCGAAATATATTTCCCCCACCTATTACAACTGCTACTTCACAGCCCACATCTACGGCCTGCTTAATTTCCTGTGCATATTCTTTCAGCCTTTCATTATCAATTCCGTAGGGTAGGTTTCCCATAAGGGCTTCACCGCTCAGTTTCAGCAAGATTCTTTTATATTTCATTTCCAATAGGGTCTCAGGTGGGATTATAACTCTGTTTTCGTGCTGCAAATATAACGAAATGACTATAAAACAGTTGGTAAATCCATCAGATTAGACCAAATAATTTGCTAAAAATTTTGATAAGTATAGAAAAGAATTATTTTTGCAATAGATAACCGCATTTTGAAGAAGATTATAATTTCTGCGTTGCTCCTGGTGGGCATTACTGTCTCCGCGCAAACGGGTGAGAATGTATATCCTTTTCTCAATCTTCCGGTTTCTGCCCGGCAGGCCGCCCTGGGAGGAGATGCCGTTTCAATCCGTGACCATGATGTCAATTTTGCTGCAGTGAACCCTGCACTTCTAAATCTGGACATGCATAAACAGATTTCGGTCAATGCTGCAACTTATCTGGCAGGATCCAAATACGGTACAGTAAATTACGCACATGCCTTTGAAGAAGGCCATCTGATTACTGCCAATGCCCGATACATGGATTATGGCCGTATGCCCAGGACTGATGAAGCCGGTTTTGAAAACGGTGAATTCGGGGCCTATGACGCCGCGATCGGCGCAGGTTACGCATATCAGTTTGAAGATGAATGGACCATCGGCGCCAGCTTAAATCTCGTGAATGCAAAAATTGACAGCTATACTTCCATGGCTGTCGCCGGAAATTTTGGCGTAAGCTATCATTTCAAAAAAACCAATGAGACCATAGGTGTGGTAGCCCGAAATTTTGGTTACCAGTTCAAGTCCTTTAATGGAGAAAGGGAAAACCTGCCCTTCCGGGTAGACCTGGGATACACACGGATCCTCAAAAAGTTTCCAGCGGCAATCACCATCACCGCACATGATCTCCAGCAGTTTGATATTTCATCCGAATATAACAGCAACGGTCAGGAAACCGGTTTTGGCAGAAAAATACTTGATCATATTTCCTTCGGTGCCGAGATTTTTCCCGAAAGCACATTTAATATCCGTTTGGGTTATAATGTCAAGCGCGGCAACGAACTTTCTGTCGTGGACCAGCGCAGCTTTGCAGGTCTGAGCGCGGGTTTCGGTGTAAAATTCAACAGTCTCCGTGTCGATTATTCCCATGTTCGCTATCATGCTGCCGGGAATATGAATATGCTGGGTATTTCGCTGGACATGAGCGGAAACAGGTACTAAGCACCTTCCGCGCCCGCATTGTAACTGTTATTATTTCCGTAATATAAATTTTTGGCCGACTTTTGCATCATGAGAAAACCTGTAATCGCGATAGACGGATTTTCGTCTACAGGAAAGAGCTCCATCTCCAAAGCAATCGCTGCCCGGCTGGGACTCATACATATGGATACCGGTGCACTGTACAGGGCGGTAACTTACTATGCACTTCATCATTGCTTTTACAATGAGGAGATTGATTTCGGCTGCCTGATCAGTGAACTTCCTTCAATAAATCTGGAATTCCGGAATATTTCCGGCACATTGGTTCTCTTTCTGAACGGTCAGGATATTACTGCGGAAATCCGTGAACCGGAGATATCAGGTTTTGTGAGTCTGGTAGCGAAACAGGCCGAAGTCCGTAACTACCTGTTGGACCTGCAGCGTAAAGGAGCAGCGGCCGGAGGCATAATAATGGATGGCCGCGACATCGGAACTGTGGTTCTGCCGGATGCAGATTACAAGTTTTTCCTGACCGCCAGTGTAGACGAGCGTACCAACCGCCGGCATCTGGAACTGACAAACCAGGGAGTCACCATCGACAAAATGGCAGTCCGCGAAAATCTGGTAACACGTGACAGGATAGACAGCGAACGCGAAACAGCGCCATTGAAAAAAGCGGCAGACGCCATACTGATAGACAACACAGATCTGAATAAGGAAGAGACTATATCTCTTATAACCTCCTACATCAAGGAGTTTTAACGTTTTTTTATGAGTGACATAATATCATTTGGTATGTATATTGTTGAAAATGAATTGTTCAATTAATACACTAACAATTTAAAATTAAATAAGATGTCAAAAAAAGGTAACAATGCAGCAGCGGTATTAGCAGGATTACTGGCAGGTGCTGCAGCAGGTGTGGTACTGGGAATGCTTTATGCTCCGGAAGAAGGTAAGGAAACCAGAAAGAAAATCAAGGAGAAAGCTAATGACCTGAAAGATCAGGCTGTAGACCAGTACGGTAAAGTTACAGAAAAAGCGAAGGAGAAGTATACTGAAGTGTCTGGTTTGGTAAAAGACCAATACGGTAACATTTCTTCCACTTTCAAGGAAACAGTAGATAATGTGGCGCACACAGTACGTGAGGGCTACGACAAATATAAAGACCAGGCAATGGCTCAGGCTACAGACGTTGTAAAAGATGTTGAAACTGAACTGGACGGTCTTAAGTAACACGTTTACAACTCCGCTATAAAAGGAACAGAAATGTTCCTTTTTTTTTAACTGAAACCCATTTATTATGCTGGACCTTTTAAAAGATTACGCCCTGAAGCGTGTTGACCTGCTTAAGATGGAAGCAACCGAAAAAGGTGTGCTTACAGTCTCGACCATTATTCTGGCGGTAGTGATGGCTGTTTTTGCACTTTTTTTTCTAATACTGCTCAATATCGGTATAGCACTTTTAATTGGTGCCGCTTTGGACAGTTATGCATATGGATTCCTGATCGTGGCGGGATTTTATCTCCTGATTATACTTGTATTGGTATTTGCAGGAAAATCCATCAAGGATATGATTTCCAATAAACTGATAAAAATGTTTAATACACCGGACTAATGAGTACGAAATACAGCAATCTGGAAGAACTAAGGCGAAAAAAGGCGCTGTTGAAGAAAGAGGTTTCCGAAATGGAAGACCTGCTCACTTTTGACAACACCAAAGAAAGTCTGAGCGCCTTCACTAATGGGTTCACCGATCAGTTCCTGAAAGAGGAAATAGATGAAAACGGCGAACGCACTGTTGCAATAAAAAAGGAAGAGATAATGAGGCGGATAAGCACCGGTGTGAAAGAACAGCTACTTAGCAGAAATGCGGTATTGGGTTTTGCCGATACTGCTGCGAAGTCCGGGGCTGTGGAAGATGCACTGAAATTGGGAGTAGTTGCCCTGGTGGGAAATTATGCCCGGAAGAGTCTCCGCAGTACCAGCTGGAAAAACAAACTTATCGGTGCAGCCCTAATTTACTTAGCTCCGTTTGTTTTAAGATTTGTACGCCGGAAACTCGAAGAATATCAAAAGAACAGAAGTGTTTCAAGTATGGAACAACTGATTTGATTCATAAAAAGTATAAAAAAGGCGGCTTTCAGTTTGGAAGCCGCCTTTTTTTATTTCCATTTATCAAGAAACGCCATCACTTTATCTTTGCTGTAACCTTTACCCTCCTCCAGTACCGCACTGTCCTGGGTATGGATTAGCTTGCCGTTCTTATCCAGAACAATGAAAACCGGGTAGCCATACTTTTCACCAGGATTTCCGTATTTACTGAATACCTCTTCGTTCTTGTTTTCTGGTGAATAGTTAAGATGATAATAGAGGTAATTCTCATCAACAAGAGACTTGAGTTCCGGCGTTGTCTGGATATAATTATTGAAACGAAGGCACCAGATGCACCAGTTTCCACCCGCCTGCATAATAATATTTTTGTCCTCCTTCTGTGCCTGTGCAATCAGTTCCGCTATACGGGCTTCTGCGTCCTCCTCAGGTCGATATGGTTTGGGAAGCTTACCTTTTTCGGCCTCTGCTTTCATTTTTTCGGTAGCGGCGACTGTACTGTCTGCCACTTCAACATCTTTAACTGTTTTATCCGCTTCTGTATTTTTAGTACAGGCGGACCAAAGAAGTACCGTTAGCGCGATGGCACTGATATTTTTAATATTCATGAGTATAAAATTAACTGAAAACTAATGTACCTGCAAATTTCTGTCCATTTCCCTTTTAAGTAGTACATTTGCAAACCGCCCATGAATTTCATTTTTAACATTATTCTGCTCTTTTCCAGGTTACCCATGAGGGTTCTGTACCTCTTTTCGGATGTCATTTTCTTTGTCATCTTCTACATAGTGAGATACAGAACGGCTGTCGTACTTCAGAACCTGAAAAATTCCTTTCCCGAAAAAAGTGAAGCAGAACTCAAAACGATAAGAAAAAAGTTTTACCGCAACTTTTCAGACTATCTGGTAGAAACCCTTAAAGCCTTTACCGTTTCCACCACTGAACTTAAGGTAAGGGTGCAGCACATTAACCGGGATGTTTTCCGCAAGGCGCACGCCGAAGGCAAAAATATAATTATGCTCACCGGCCATATTTTTAATTGGGAATGGTTTACAGCTCTGGCTACCATGGTTCCCCAAAGCAGCTGCCGCCCAGTATACAGGAGGATGCAGAATGCTTTTTGGGACAAAAAAATAAGATCCATACGGAATGCCCACGGAAATTTGTCTCTGGAGGCTGGCGAAGTAATACGTGATGTACTGAAAACTCCCAATAACGGTGATACGATCTATATGTTTGTGGCAGACCAAACCCCCAATCATCATCAGGTGGACCTTGGCATCGGGTTTTTAAACCAGTCTACACCGGTTTTCCGTGGGTATGACAAGTTGGCCACCCGCATGAACCTTCAGTTTGTTTACTGCGAAATGAAGAAGGTTAAAAGAGGCTTCTATCAGGTAAACTACCACACAATTGAACCCGATGGAGAAAGATTCGTGGAAAATGAAGTGGTTTTAAAGTTCCATAAAATGCTGGAAAACACCATCAAAAAAAATCCTGACAACTATCTTTGGTCCCACCGTAAGTGGAAATATTCCGGGCTCATAAAGAGCCTCCTGAAAACGGACTCCCTAAACAAATCAACCGCGTGAGCAATTTAGCTATTGTCATCCTGAACTGGAACGGCAGGAACTGGCTGCAGCAATTCCTGCCGACTGTAATAAAAAACTCCGCCGGTGCAGATGTTTTTGTAATTGATAACGCTTCTACAGACCACTCCGTAAATTATCTGCGTGAATATTTTCCGGCAGTTCACATAATCTGTAATAGCCAGAACTATGGTTTTGCCGGCGGATATAATGAAGGTTTAAAAAAAATAAAAGCGGACATTTACTGCCTGCTGAATTCTGATGTTGAAGTAACAGAAAACTGGTTGCTGCCGGTCCTGAAACTTTTTGAAAGAGATGAAAACATTGCAGCCATCCAACCTAAAATTCTCGATTACAATACGCCTACTACTTTTGAATATGCCGGTGCTGCCGGCGGTCTCATAGACAATCTGGGTTATCCTTACTGCCGTGGACGTGTATTTGAGGATACAGACACAGACCATGGGCAGTTCAACGATGAAACAGAAATATTCTGGGCTTCCGGTTGCTGTCTGTTTGTAAGGTCTTCAGCATTTTGGGAAGTTAATGGTTTTGATGAACGTTTTTTTGCGCATCAGGAAGAAATTGATTTGTGCTGGAGACTGAAGAATAAGGGTTATAAAATTTGGTACACAGGCTTTTCGGCGGTATATCATGTAGGGGGCGGCACCCTGAACAAGCAGAGTTCAATGAAAACCTATCTCAATATCCGTAATAACCTCACCATGCTGCTGAAGAATTTACCGCTTTCTCAGCTGCTTTGGGTGCTGCCTGTCCGGATGATCCTGGACGGATTTGCAGCTTTCTATTTTCTTATCAGGCAGGGACCGGCTCATTTCTGGGCCGTGCTCCGCGCTCACTTTTCATTTTATACGCATATTCCAGGTACCTTAAAGCGCAGGCAAAACCGGCAGATAGGCACTTATTTTCAGAGTAAATGGCTTATTTTCCGCCACTTTACAAAATAAACGTGGCATATTACGTGTAGGCAACTACATTTTTCCTGTGTAAGAACAGATATTTTTATCTACATTTATATAAGTTATGAATGTAGATGTTTATTTTGTTGTTGCCTCTGTTACGGTAGCTATCCTGGCTCTCGGCATCTTCATCTACCTTTTTCAGCACCGGTTTTTCTTCCAGCCGGAAAAACTTCCGCCTGACTTCAAGTTCGCCTATGAGCATCTGGATGCGGAAGAGATGTCTGTATCACCTGAACCGGGTGCTGTCATCAGCTACCTTCATTTTCATGTGGAACAACCAAAGGGGGTGGTACTCTATCTGAAAGGAAACGCCAAAAGCATTAAGGGATGGGGCAAATTCGCCATCGATTTTACCCGCCTGAATTATGAAGTCATTATGATGGATTACCGCGGATTTGGGAAAAGTACAGGCCGCCGCACTTCGGACGCAATGAAGCGCGACTCGCAATTTATCTATGAGATTGCCAAAAAAAGATATTCTGAAGATAAAATCATCGTTTACGGCCGTTCTCTCGGAAGCGGTTTTGCAGCACGTCTGGCCTCTAAGAATAATCCGAGGATGCTGATCCTTACCTCCCCTATTTACTCCCTGCAGCGGGCAATTCAGCGCTATCTGCCCTTCATGCCCGCCAAACCTTTTCTCCGTTATAATTTACCCACCTACCACTATTTGAAAAATGTGCGCTGTCCAATAAAAATTATTCATGGCAGCGATGACCGTCTGGTGCCTATCAGTACCGCCGTAGACCTGTCCGAAATCAATCCGGAACTTAGCCGGTTGTATGTAATCCTGCGCGCCGGACATATTGATGTGCATCAGTTTGAGGAGTATCACCGTGTCATGGAAGAGATCTTTGAGGAAAGAAAGGTCTTTATTGATGCCGGCAAGACCAGTTTATCCTATTCACACAGGAAAGAATAAACCGGAAAGCAGATTCAAACAATTATATTTGCATATCAAAAATCGCTGAATGGAGCTTCTTATCATTATTCTTCTTGTTATCCTGAACGGAATATTTTCAATGTCTGAGATGTCTCTGGTTTCATCCCGCAAATTCAAACTGGAAAATGCAGGCAAAAAGGGAAGTGGGGGCGCCAAAAAAGCACTGCAGCTGTCGGAGAATCCTACTAAATTTCTTTCTACGGTACAGATCGGTATCACACTGATCGGAATTCTGTTGGGTGTATACTCCGGCGAAAACCTGACCACCGATTTCCAGAATTTCCTGGCGAGATTCCCTGCCCTGGAAGCCTATTCCAAACCTTTGGCTACCACCGGCATTGTCGTATTTATCACCTACCTGTCTATATTGCTGGGCGAATTACTGCCTAAGCGCATTGCCATGACTTTTCCGGAGCGCATCATCACCATGGTGGCAAAACCTATGGACTTGCTGTCCAAAATAACTTCCCCATTCGTTTGGTTGTTAAGCGCATCCAACAACCTTATCCTTAATCTTTTGGGAATCCGGAGCAATTCGGACAGTATTATCACGGAAGAGGAAATAAAATCAATCGTAAAAGAAAGTGCGCAGGAAGGGGAAATTGAGCAGATTGAACATAATATCGTAGAGCGGGTGTTTGAACTTGGCGACAGAAAAATCAATACTTTGCTTACACACCGTACGGCGATGACCTTCTTTAATGTGGATGACAGCCTGGAGAAGATTTTAGCAGCCATACGTGAGGACAAACATGCAGCTTATCCTGTTACGAGAGACAATGATATCGATGATATTATCGGTATTGTGCTGCTGAGAGACCTGTTTCCGATAGATGATCCGGAAACCTTCAGTCTGCAGCAATATCTTAAACAGCCGGTATTCCTGAATGAAAATTACTATGCCTATAAAGTGCTGGAAATATTCAGAAAAGAGCAAAACCATTATGGAATTGTCATTGACGAATATGGTAATACAGTAGGTATGGTTACCTTGGGTGATGTGTTGGATGCACTGGTGGGCGATACGGTAACCATTGATAATTTTGATTACCGGATTACTGAAAGGGATGAAAACTCATGGCTGGCCGATGGGCAGTATCCCATCGTGGAATTCCTGAAATATTTTGACCTTGATTTTGAATTCGACAACCGTGACAATTATACTACAATGGTAGGTTTGTTCCTGAATGCCAACAATGGAACTGCAAATGTAGGCGACCGGATCAGGATCGAAGACCTCGAACTGGAGATCATTGACAAGGATGGCCAGCGGGTTGATAAAATTATGATCACAAGAGTGAACAAGAAATAACAATGACCAGGCTCCTTCAATATTTCCAGGAAAAAATCGTTTTTCTACCTTCAACCTTGCCAAGGGATCATACCTACAGTTTTGATGTAACTTTTGAGGAACTTTTTTGGGATACACCATTTGGAGGACTTATAAATGCCCTTCATTTCAGAAGCGGAGACCCTGTGGGAGTTATAGTATATTACCATGGTAATGCTGACAACCTGGCCCGCTGGGGAGGTATTGCCAAGGAACTTACAGATTATGGATATGATGTTGTGGTTATGGATTATCGGGGTTTCGGCAAAAGTAGAGGCAGGCGCAGCGAAAAGATCCTTTATTCGGATGCACAGTTTGTGTATGACTATGCGAGAAACCTTTATGGTGAAGAAAATACGCTGGTTTATGGCCGCAGCCTTGGCGGAGCTTTCGCCGTTAAGATGGCTGCCGACAACCAACCGGCATCAGTGATCCTGGAAGCCGCTTTTTACAATCTGCAGGATGTAGTGAACCGCTGGCTCCCCGGAAAGGTAACAGACAGGGTATCGCCAAAGATGACTTATCATTTCCTGTCCAATAAATATATAAAGCAGATATCTTCACCACTTTATCATTTCCACGGCACTAAGGACAATATTGTTCCTCTAAGTTCCGGTAAAAAACTTTTCAACGTCCTGAACTCTGCACAGCCTGACCTGTTGAAAAAATTTATTGAAATTGAAGAAGGACATCATGATGATCTGGACCGGTCGCCCCTATATCAGGCTGAAATTAAACGTATTCTTCAGCAAAAAAAATAACAAGAAAAACCCGTACATGATAGATTTCTGCGCCATTGATTTTGAAACGGCAACTCATGAGAGGAATTCGGCCTGTGAGATGGGCATAAGCGTGGTAGAAAATGGTGAAATTGTAAGAACGCAGACCTGGCTTATAAAACCGCCAAGTTTTCCGTGGTTTCACCCCCGTAATATTGATGTACATGGAATTACGCCGGAGGATGTTCAGGACGCCCCCACCTTTGAGGAGATCTGGCACGAGGCCGAAAATCTGATGTACGGTAATCTCATGATTGCGCACAATGCCTCGTTTGATGCGGGAGTTCTACGGAGCTGCCTGGATTACTATGGTTTCTTTAAACCTAAACTGAACTACCTGTGCAGTATTTCGCTAGCAAAAAAATCCTGGAAAAACCTGCCGCGTTACGGTCTGAAAAGTTTGGCCGAGCAGCATCAGCTTTCATTTAACCATCACCGCGCCGGCGATGATGCTGAAGTATGCGCGAAACTGTCGCTGCTTGCATTTAATAAGCTGATGGTGACGCGCAATGATGAAATTCATGAAGTGATGAAAAAAAGCATCAAAGTTCTGTAACCACCTGGTTAGTTACTGAGTACCTGCGCCATCAGATTAAATTTCGGAATATCAATTTCAAGGGCTTCCCCCGTTTCCGTATTGATGCAGTAATATCTTCCGGTCATATTTCCTACGCCCGAACGGATCATGACGTTTGAGAAATATTTAAACTCTTCACCTACTCCAATCTCCGGAGTCAGTCCAATCACGCCGTCTCCGTTAACCTCGGTGAAACCAAAGCCCACATCATAAATAAGCCATTGTCTTTTGAGGAGTTTTACGGGGTGCGGACTCAGATTTTCAATGGTGATATTATATCGGAAAACAAAACGGTTATCCGAAGGGAAACTGTTCTTCGCATCATATTCAGGCAGTACGGTCACCTTTATTTCAGAAGTAATTTTTGAGTACATGATAACTACTTTCACTACATATTACAAAAATCCCGCCTTTAGGTAGCGGGATTTGATATTTAATGGTTTTTGCTGATATCTTAAAGTTCCAGAGCCTTTCTTTCGTCTCCGTTCATCAGGATCTCCACCGGATTATCTATACCCTCCTTCACTGCTACAAGGAATCCTACTGACTCCCTGCCGTCAATGATTCTGTGGTCATAGGACATGGCAACATACATCATCGGACGGATAACCACCTGCCCGTCTACAGCTACCGGACGCTGGATAATATTATGCATTCCCAGAATCGCAGACTGGGGCGGATTGATGATGGGTGTGCTTAGCATGGAACCGAATACTCCACCGTTGGTAATGGTAAAAGTACCGCCGGTCATTTCATCTACACTGATGCCACCTTCTCTTACTTTATCGGCCAATGATTTGATGTTGGCTTCAACACCTCTGAAGGTCATGTTCTCCGCATTTCTCAGTACCGGAACCATAAGACCTTTCGGACCGGAAACCGCTATTGAAATATCGCAGAATTCATAGTTGGTCTTGAAATCACCGTCTATTGAAGCATTCACATCAGGATACATCTGCAAAGCTCGGGTAACCGCCTTCGTGAAGAAAGACATAAAGCCCAGACCTACGCCGTGTTTCTGACTGAATTCGTCCTTGTATTGTTTTCTGATTCTGAAAATTTCAGACATATCCACCTCATTGAAGGTAGTAAGCATGGCCGTTTCGTTCTTTACGGAAACTAGTCTTCCTGCCAGCTTTCTTCTGAGCATAGAAAGTTTGGTTCTGCTGGCGGCACGGCTTCCACCGGTTGATGAGGCCGATCCCATTGCAGGAACGGCAGCAGTTTCTGCGTCCTGTTTGGTGATCCTGCCGTCTTTTCCTGTACCTGAAACCTGTGAGGAGGAGATTCCCTTCTCATCAAGAATTTTCCTTGCTGCCGGAGACGGGCTTCCTGTAGCGTAAGATGCAGCAGCAGGTTTTTCCTCTTTCTTGGGTTCCTGTACAATTTCAGGTTTTTCAACGGTTTTCTGTTCAGCCTTTGGAGCTTCAGCATTCTCCGCAGTTTTGTCTGCAGCTGCCGGCGAGTCAGATGAAGGCTTGGCAGCATCCACATCAATAAGGCAGACAACCTGCCCAACCTGAACTACTTCCCCCTCCTCAGCTTTCAGCGTAATAATACCGCTCTGTTCTGCAGGAAGTTCCAATGTAGCTTTATCGGAATCTACTTCTGCAATAGGCTGGTCTTTTTCTACATAATCGCCGTCCTGAACCAACCAGGTTGCAATTTCAACTTCGGTGATGGATTCTCCCGGGGAGGGAACTTTCATTTCTAATATTGACATCGTTGATATTTTTGTTAAATTTTAAATCGATTAGGCGGTTACCGGTCTTTTTGCAGGTTCGTCCTTACGGTCAAAAACCCTGTTTATAATAGTATTTTGATTTCTTTCGAACATTTTGTGACTTCCCGGAGCAGGTGTACCGCTTGGAACCGGTGCAATGACCTCAATTCCCTGTTCGCGGAAATTCCTTAAAATATACGTCCAGGCACCCATGTTTTCGGGCTCTTCCTGAGCCCAGATCAGTTGTTTGCGGTTACTGTACTTTGCCAGGATTTCTTCCACCTTATCCTGTTGCAGCGGATAAAGCTGCTCCAGTCTTACAAGTGCTATATTCTCACAGGCCAGTTCTTCTTTCTTGGCCAGAAGCTCATAATAAAGCTTACCCGTACAAAGCACCAGTTTTTCCACTTTTGAAGCTTCGGCCTGGGCATCATCCAGAATGGGCTGGAAACTTCCCTGTGCAAGATCTTCCAGCGGCGACACAACGCGTGGATGTCTGAGCAGCGACTTTGGCGTCATTACTACCAGAGGTTTACGGAAATTGAATTTCAGCTGTCTCCTAAGCAGGTGGAAATAATTGGCAGGTGTCGTACAGTTGGCTACGATCATATTTTCATTGGCACAAAGGGTAAGGAAACGCTCCAAACGCGCCGAAGAGTGCTCGGCACCCTGACCTTCGGATCCGTGTGGCAGAAGCATCACGAGACCGTTCTGGATTTTCCATTTTTCCTCGGCGGCCGCCAGATACTGGTCTACAATAATCTGTGCACCGTTCACAAAGTCACCAAACTGGGCTTCCCAAATCGTCAGTGTATTTGGAGAGGCCATGGCATAACCGTAATCAAAACCTAAAACAGCATATTCGGAAAGGTGCGAGTTAAATACGTCAAATCTGCTGTCAGAAATATGTTTCAGCGGGATAAATTCTTCCTCAGTATCTTCCGTTTTCACTACGGCGTGACGGTGGGAGAAGGTACCTCTTTCCACATCCTCACCGGAGATACGTACATTGTTGCCCTCTGTAAGAAGCGTGGCATAAGCAAGCCATTCACCCAGTGCCCAGTCCAGGGAGTTGGCTTCAATCATCTTCTTACGTGTTTCGTAAAGACGGGTAATTTTGTTGATGAATTTCTTATCTGACGGAAGTGTTGACATCTTAACCGCCAGTTCCTTCAGCTGACCCAGGTCATAAGTCGTATCCACCGAATTCTGCATTCCGCCTCTCGGACAAAGCGGGAAGGATTTCCAGTCGTCTTCCATAAAGATGTCCATGGTATTCCTTTCAATCTCCTTGGATGCATCAAAATCCTCATCAAGTAGTGCCTTAAATTCAGTTTCCATTTTCTTCAGCACCTCATCGGAAACGATATTTTCCTTTTTAAGCTCAGCCTTATAGATTTCCCTTGGATTAGGATGCTTGGAAATGGATTTATACAGGTTAGGCTGTGTAAAACGGGGTTCATCGCCTTCGTTATGACCATATTTTCTGTAACCCAACAGGTCTATGTACACATCTTTTCCAAACTGGGCACGGAAGTCGGCCGCAAAGCGCATGGCATGAACTACAGCTTCCACATCGTCGGCATTGATGTGCATTACCGGAGATTCGGTTACTTTGGCAATATCTGTACAGTAGGTAGATGAACGTGCATCCAGATAGTTTGTGGTAAAGGAAACCTGGTTGTTCACCACTATGTGAACCGTTCCGCCGGTTTTGTATCCATCCAGAGTCATCATCTGGGCGATTTCATAAACGATTCCCTGTCCGGCAATAGCACCGTCGCCATGAATAACGATAGGCAGTACTTTTTTGTAATCTTTGTATTTATCATCCACTTTGGCCCGGCAGATACCTTCTACCAAAGCCGCAACCGTTTCCAGGTGCGAAGGGTTGGGTGTCAGGTTAATGGAAACTTCCTCGCCGGAAGCAGTCTTCACTTTTTTGGATGATCCGAGGTGATACTTCACGTCACCGGAGAATACATCTTCCTCAAATTCTTTACCTTCGAACTCGGAGAAAATCTGCTTGTAAGATTTACCGAATATATTGGTCAGTACATTCAGACGGCCACGGTGCGCCATACCAAGTACCACTTCGTCCACACCTAACTGGGAAGACCGGCTGATGAGCTGGTCCAGCGCCGGGATCAATGATTCACCCCCTTCCAGTGAGAATCTTTTCTGACCTACAAATTTGGTATGAAGATAGTTCTCGAAGGCTACAGCCTGGTTAAGTTTGTGAAGGATCTCAGTTTTCTCTTCGGCAGTAAGCTGCGCATGATTTTCATTCACCTGAAGCCATTCGCGGATAAACTTCTTCTCCTCCTCATTATTGATGTGCATATACTCCACACCGATCGATTCGCAGTATATTTTCCGCAGATGGTCTATGATCTGCTGCAGTGTAGCCGCGCCGCTGAGTCCTGTCTCGGCCGCCGAATTGAATTTTACGTTCAGATCTGCCTGTGTAAGTCCGAAGTTTTCAATATCGAGAGTTGGCTCATAATGTCTTCTTTCGCGTACCGGATTGGTATTGGTAAAGAGATGTCCACGGTGCCTGTAAGCGTCAATCAGATTCAGGACCTTAAACTCCTTTTTGATGTCTTCGGGGATTTCTGTACCGGTAATTCCGCCGGAAACTGCTGCTACACTTGCCGGCGCTGCCTGCTCCATACCTGCTTCTTCATCCGCATAGTTCTCAAGCGCGAAATCAAAGCCCTGAAAAAAGGATTTCCAGGAGGGTTCTACAGAATCGGGATATTTTAAATATTGTTGGTACAGGTCTTCAATTAACTGCGAATGAGCAGCGTTCAGGAATGAAAATTTATCCATTATGACAGTAAATCTGTGTTAGTGTTTATAGTAAAATATAAACGTCAAATTTAATAAAAAAAAGCGAGTTGTAAACCGCTTTCAATCAAATTTATCTATCGTGGCGGTATACCTTCGTTTGCTACCTGAATACTGGTAAAATCAGCTTCATCCGTACGTTATTTTCCGTTTCGGGAATCTCCAAAAACACCTGCTGAAGATCTCCGTGACGGACATTTTCTGTTTTTGCGTTCTGAAGCAGCTTTTGTATGGCACGCACGCGTCCGCTGTAAGAACCTTCGTAATAAATTACATAAGACAAGGTTTCGTGAAGGGTTCTGAAAGAAAAGCTGTTGTCCGAGATGCCTACTCTTTTAGAAAGTGGAATGCCCAGGAAATAAGAGATGTCCTTGTCCTTGAAATTATCGGCGTCGGTAATCAGAACCGCATATCCAAACTCATCGTCACGTTTATCCAGGTCATTCAGCACAAAATTATATATTTTGTTGTGGTTAAGCACAATATTGCGGAAAAGCGCATCTTTGCTGCCGGAGGACGAAACATTGATTCCCAGTAAAAGCTGGCCCTCCTGCTGTTCCACCATCAGGCTGTCATATTTTATACTGCTGATCAGCTCATCCTTCTCCACCTTGTTGCTCAGCAAACCATTGAGGTTGGCCATGCTTCTGTTCAGATTTTCTGTGAATTCATCTTCTGTCCACAGGTTGGTGATCCGCGTGAACAGTTTCTGTTTGGGCGTATGGATGTTCCAGATGATGCGTGTTTTTTGCGGCCCTGATCTGATGAATTTTATGTCGATAAGTGTGGGATTGCTTTCTTTGCCCTCAAAAACCTGCATGCGCAGGGTGCGTTCCGGGTTGTGATACCTGATGAACAGCTCACCATTCCTGTCATTTGCTTCATCTTTGAAACTTATCGCAGCATCCTTGCCCTCATAAGGCCGGTAATATTCAATTCTCATGGTCCGGGACGAGGAAAAGTAATCATTCCAGCGCGTAAAATTCTGCAGACGGTTAAACTGCGGAAAAACCTTCTCGACGGGATAATTAATTTCTTTCTCTACCTTGAAGCTGTTACTTTCTTCAACAAAGTAATACATCACGGCAGCATAGATACCCAGAATCAGAACGATAACAAGGAGACCAAATTTGATAATTCGCATGCGCAAAAATAGGTAATTTTTCAGGCAAAAAGACATGCTGACCTACCTTCCGGTTATGAACCGGGAGGTGAATCTTCCGGAAAAAAAGATTTATGGAATATGGGTCCCGGCGGGTATCACAGCACCTTTTTTAAGCACTACTATTCCCTCCTTGATGGAATGGGTCTCAAAATCGCCGTCCGGCACATGATGCCCGCCGATAATGCGGACGTTATCGCCAATTGCGCAGTTCTTATCAATAATAGCGCGTTCAATATAGCAATATTTCCCAATACCCAGGTTAGGCCGGCCCTGCTGATCATTTTTTACAATCTCATCTGTAGGCTGATAGTAATCAGTACCCATAATATAGGAATTGACCACTGTGCTTCCTTTGTCAATACGGGTACGGTTGCCGACGATTGAATTTTCAATCTTATCAGCCATTACGATACAGCCGTCACCAAAGACGGCTTTGCTCACATAGGAACCCATAATTTTTGATGGCGGAAGCATGCGTGCCCGGGTAAAAATCGGTGAGGTACTGAACAGATTAAATTTCGGGAAATCCTGACAAAGGTCAATATTAGCTTCATAGAAGCTCTGAATGGTTCCGATATCAGTCCAGTAACCTTCATACTGATAACTCATCATCTTGAGCCTTCCAATGGAAGCCGGAATAATGTCTTTACCGAAATCATCGCCAGAATTCTCCTCAAACAGTGTACGCAGAACATTTTTGCTGAAAACATAAATACCCATAGACGCCAGGTAATCCTTGCCTTCACTGTGGCTTTTTTCTGACACCTCAGATTTCCAGTCAACCAGCATTTCCGGCGAAGGTTTCTCAATAAAAGAGGTAATGTTACCGCCGTCATCGGATTTAAGGATCCCGAATCCTGTCGCATCCTTCGCGTTCACAGGAATGGTGGCTATGGTAATATCAGCATCATTTTCGCAGTGGAAATCGATCATGTGGCGGAAATTCATCTGGTAAAGCTGATCACCCGACAGTACAAGTATATAATCATAATCATACTTGCTAAGGTGCTTCATGGACTGCCGTACTGCATCCGCGGTGCCCTGATACCAGTTCTCGTTGCCTACATTCTGTTCTGCAGCCAGAATATCCACAAAACCTTTGCTGAAAATATCAAAATGATAAGAATTCTTGATGTGAGAATTGAGGGACGCCGAATTAAACTGCGTAAGGACGAGAATTTTATTATAACCGGAATTGAGGCAGTTGGAGATCGGAATATCAACCAACCTGTATTTACCCGCAATAGGAACTGCAGGTTTTGACCGGGAATCCGTAAGTGGAAACAGGCGGGTACCGCGACCTCCTCCCAACACGATTGATATTACATTTGCTTTCATATTTATCTGTTTTTTTCAGCTGCTTTAACTCAGCTTTTCATGCCGGTTCAAGAGAACCTATTTTCTGTATAAATCTACATAATTTTCCGCAGACTTGTCCCAGGAGAAATTGAAATTCATATTGGAACTTATTAAATGCCGCATCAGTTCTTTGTCGTGATACATATGCACCGCACGCTTTATGGCGTGCACTGCGGCCCCGGCAGTTGCCTCCCCAAAATTAAGACCGGCACCGCCGGTAGTGATATCCTGAACCGTGTCCCGAAGGCCTCCGGTATATCTTACCACAGGAACAGTCCCGTAGCGCATGGCGTACATCTGATTCAGGCCGCAGGGTTCAACCCGGGACGGCATTAGCAGGAAATCGGCCGAAGCATATATTTTGTGAGACAGATATTCTTTGTATCCGAGATCCAGCGCAAAATTAGAGAAGTGAACAGCCAAATCACTAAGCCTCATTTCGGTATGATCTTCACCCGAACCCAGAACCATGATGTTTAGAGCTCCGTAGGTTTCCTGAATACTCTGAACAATGATATCCGGAAGCAAATCTGCTCCCTTTTCGCCGGCAAAGCGGCCAATGAAGCCAATCAGAGGTAAATCAGGATTTAAACCGTACTCCGCACAGAGTTTCTTTTTGTTTTCCCATTTGCCAGCAACAGCGTTGGCAGTGCTGTAATTTTTATCCAAATACTCATCCGTGGCGGGGTTCCAGACTTCGGTATCAATTCCGTTGATGATTCCGTAGGCTTTTTGTTGTTCCTGCTGAACGAGACTTTCCAGACCTCTAAAATTTTGGTAGAGCTCACCGAGATATCCGTTTGAAACAGCATTGAAGGCATGGCAACATTTAATCATGGTCGCCAGCGGATTGATAAATCCATCCCAGTCCAGGATGCGCAGATCGGTACTGCTGTCTATCCAGGGGAAGTAATCAAGCATTTCCCACCTCATTTGCCCCTGATACTCACCGTTGTGTATAGTGCCAATCGATTTTACCCCCTTCAGGAAATAAAATTCGGGGCAGTTTTCAATCATGAATGGAACAAGGCCGGTATGATAGTCATGACAGTGCAGTACGTCCGGTCGGATTTTGGCTGTAGTTAACCAATGAAGCACCGCCTGCTGAAAGGCCAGGAACTGATAGCTTTCATCATGGTACCCATAGGGATTGTCACGGTCCAGCAACCCGGGGATCTGTATCAGATACAAACCAAAACCAAGCCTATCGCCTTCTTCCTTCAGTACATGAATTCGCAGCTGGTTGGGACCCTGATAGATGTGACCGTCAAATACAGCAGTAAAGTGACCGTCATGCACGTAAGGTTTATTGTACCAGGGCATTACCACGCTTGCAGTAATACCGGGCAATTTGTTCTGGTATTTGGGCAGTGCGCCCACCACATCAGCCAGTCCGCCCACTTTGGCTATGGGAAAACATTCCATGGAGAGATGATAAACATCCATATAATCTTTTTCGTGTTTAATTAAGTTGCCGGATTACGCCGGACCGTTGTGATTCATTCCTTTTTCTTGCCGGAATTACTTGAATTGGCAGCCTTTGCGGGCTTATTTTTTTTCTTTTTCAGAAGAAACCTGCGGCGAGCCGGAAGTGCGGTTATCTTCAAGCGTCTTTGAATCGATTTTCTGTTCTGTCTTATCGCCCAGAACTGAGCTGGATGAAATCACCGCAGAGCCCGGCTTCTTAGCCATACTCTTCTTTACCGGTTTTTTTATTGTTTTTGCAGCAGTTGATTTCGCCTGACGGGCAGGTTTCTTAGCCTGCTGAAGTTCAATGGTCTTCGCATCGATTTTCTTTTCACTGTCGGCTGTACTTTCGGAACCGGCAAACAAACCCGGCTTTTTATCTTTCTTAGGTGCTGTCATTTTTTCTGAAGTATTAATTTTCTTGTCAGATTTACTTAAAGCGCGCCGCCGACGCACCTCTGATGGTTTTTGTTGTTGGCGAAGTATTACCGCCGCCAGCGGGGGCAAACTTAATACGATGGCATTGGGCCGGTACATCCACTCATCATCCTCTTCGTCCAATACCAGCGCAGGCGCGCCGCTGCCGCCATATTTCGGGTCATCGGTATTCATCACAATTTCCCAGGAGGTACCCTCATTCACGCCAATTTTATAATCCATCACCCTGGGCGTCAGATTTAACACGGTCATCAGCACCTCTTCATCCGGCTGACCTTTGCGCAGATAAACAAAAACACTGTTGGCACCGTCATTAGCTTCCACCCATTCAAAACAGGAAGGAGCGAACTGATTCTTATGCAGCGCGGGCTCAGCACGATAAAGCAGATTGAGGTCTTTCACCAGCTGTTGCATTCCTTTGTGATAAGTATGCTCTAGCAAATGCCAGTCCAGTGAAGCATTAAACTTCCATTCGGCGGTCTGTGCGAACTCATTTCCCATAAACAGCAGTTTGGCCCCGGGATGCGTGAACATATAGGCGTAGAGTGCCCGAAGGTTGGCAAATTTCTGCCATTCATCGCCCGGCATTTTATAAATCATGCTCGCCTTGCCATGAACCACCTCATCATGCGACAGGGGCATCATATAATTGGCCTTGAAAACGTAAGCCGACGAGAAAGTAATTTTATTGTGTTCAAATTTACGGTTAATGGGGTCTTCCTTAAAGTATTTCAGGGTGTCGTGCATCCAGCCCATCATCCATTTCATACCAAAACCAACACCTCCGTCATGAACAGGCGTTGTAAGCAGAGGAAAATCCGAGCTTTCCTCGGCAATTGTAAGCACGTCCGGAAAATCCCGGTAAACAGCTGTATTAAACTCCTGCAGGAAGGCTTTGGCCTCAAGGTTCACATTTCCCCCGAACATATTGGGAATCCATTCACCCGGTTCGCGTGCGTAATCCAGATGAAGCATCGAGGTTACTGCATCTACCCGAAGACCGTCTGCATGGTATCTGTCCAGCCAGAACATGGCATTGGAAACGAGGAAAGATTTCACTTCGGGACGGCCGTAATTAAACAGATGTGAATTCCATTGCGGATGGAAACCCTGGCGCGGATCTTCGTGCTCGTACAGATAAGTGCCGTCGAACAGGTGGAGTCCGTTGGCATCGCCGGGAAAATGGGACGGCACCCAGTCCAGGATCACCCCAATATTGTTTTTATGAAGCTCATCGATCAGGAACATAAGGTCCTGAGGTGCCCCAAAACGCGAATTGGCAGCAAAAAAACCTGTAATCTGATACCCCCAGCTGGGTTCATACGGATGCTCCATTACAGGCATCAGTTCCACATGGGTAAAACCCATCTCAGTAATATATGGAACCAGCCTTTCTGCTATTTCACGGTAGCTCAGGAAACGCTCGGGATCGTCTGTACCGCGCATCCATGAACCCAAATGTATTTCATAAACAGAAATCGGCGCGTCCAGACAGTTGTTTTTAAACCTTCGCGACATCCATTCAGCGTCATTCCATTCGTACCAGGTGGTTGATACAAGTGACGCTGCCTGCACATTCTGTTCGAAACTAAGCGCATAAGGATCACTCTTTTCCAGCAATGCACCGGTTTTGGTCCGAATGGCATATTTGTACTTTATACCCCATTTAATGCCCGGGATGAATCCTTCCCAAATACCGGAGCCGTCCCACCTGGGAAACAGCTTATGCAGTTCCGGATTCCACGAATTAAAATCCGAAATTACGGACACTTCCTCAGCATGTGGTGCCCAAACCGAAAAATAAGTTCCGGACTTGCCGTCCTGATCAGTTTCATGGGAACCGAACTTATCATATAACCGGCAATGCTTGCCTTCACGAAAAAGGTAAATGTCATGCGCGGTGAACCGTGAGTAGGGATATACATTCTGCATAATTATAGTACTAGGGTTGCTGAAAGGCCGTAAACCGGTTTGAAGTATTTCTTTCAAAAATACATTAAAATTTCCAGGTTTTGCTGCAAAACTGAGATGTGCTAACAAACAGCATCATCTTCTGCAACGGTTTTTTATCTTTACTTTTGAAACTGTAACAGCAGCTGATGAAATTCAACCTTATTTCCGCCGAAAAAGACAGCCGGCCTGTCTATATTACCGGCAACTTCAACAACTGGGATCCCCGTGACGGGGACTTTCAGCTGGAGCTCCTGGCTGATGGCAAATACACCATAGTCATTCCGGACCACCTTCTGCCGGAGAACATCGAATATAAATTTACAAAAGGCGGCTGGGAAAATGTAGAAATTGACCGTTACGGCAATATCACGCATAACCGAAAGATCCAAAAAGCTGAAGAAACAGAAGACATTGTTGAGAAATGGCGTGAAAACTGGGCTCCTTTCAAAAAAGAATATTTTCCCGTCATTGAACTTATCAGTGATGAATTTGCCATACCCCAGCTGCAGAAAACCCGCAAGATTTGGGCATTGCTTCCCTATAATTATTATAAAACCAACCGCCGCTACCCTGTTCTTTATCTTCAGGACGCACAGAACCTGTTCCACGAAGGGTCTGAATTCGGAAACTGGGAAATAGACAGGAAATTATCTCTTCTGGCAGAATACGGCCGCGGCGAAGTCATCATCATTGCCATTGAAAACGGCCGTCAGGACCGCATCAACGAGTACATCCTGGAGCCCCATGCTCTTGCTGAAGATGCGGAAGGTAAAAAATACATACGTTTTCTCGCCGACACCCTTAAACCTTATATAGACCTAAGGTACCGCACCCAACCGGAGCGCGAATTCACGGGAATTGGCGGCAGTTCGCTGGGTGGCCTTATCAGCATATATGGTGGATTTCTCTATCCGGAAGTTTATTCCAAACTGATGATTTTCTCTCCCTCGCTTTGGGTAAACCCCGATTATGATTTCCCGATGATGAACTTTAAATCGCCCTACAAAACCAGGATCTACATGTATGGAGGGCTGAAGGAAGGTGGGGAGATGGCGGAGCGGATGAAGGAATTTGAAAAGCGCATGGAATGGTCGGAGAATCAGTACTCCGTCCAGTTTGAATTCAGGATGAGCTTCAACCCGGAAGGTGCACATCAGGAATTTTACTGGTCGCAGGAATTTCCGCGGGCCGTGGAATGGCTTTTCTTTGATTCCGGTGACGATCCAAAAGAATTTGCCGAAAAAGCGGCATCAGCTGCGAATACAGACACAGAAAATTTATAATATCACTCATGAATATTACTATTAAAAAACAGGGCGCTGACCAAAAAAACATCGGTCAGCACTTTATTTTCGTAACGGAACAGCAGTGGAAAGAACATGGTGAATCTTATCAAAAATCCACCGGTGACCAGTTTTCAGCTAAGAAAGAGGAAACTTTCACTACGGTCAGTGATAATAAAGTGACCTTCTTCATAGGTCTTGGCAATGACCCTAAGGACTATGAAGTGCAGGAAACCGCAGCCCGGTTTTCGTGGAGTTTCCGGAACAAAATAAAATCTGAGCCTACACAACTCACCTACCTCAACCAATCGAATGATCATATTAAAACTGTGATTACCGGCCTCTTCCTGGGCACCTATGAATATCCCTTCAATAGCCAGCATCCGTTTCTTGCTGAACGCTTCCAGTTAATTTGCGATGCAGACACCTACCTGCCTGATACTGTTCAAGTGGAAGTTATGGCTTTATGCGAAGGCGAATTTGCCTGTCGGGAATGGCTGAACAAACCTCAGAACCATAAAAAGGTGCATCACTTAACACAGTTTCTATCTGAAATATCGGAAAAATATGGACTGAAGAAAACGGTCTTTAACCGGGAAGAATGTGAGAAACTGGGCTTGGGTGCATTTCTGTCTGTAAACCAGGGCAGTGCACAGGATTGTGCATTTACCATTCTTCAATATAATTGTGGCGTAGCGGATGCAAAAACAATTGGACTGGTAGGCAAATGCGTCCTTTTCGATACCGGCGGTATTTCCATCAAATCATCCGACAATCTCCATTATATGAAATCCGATATGGGCGGTGCTACTGCAGTTATTGGTGCCTTGATCACGGCAGGCGAGAGAAATTTACCTGTAAATATTATCGCTGTGCTTCCGGTAACCGACAATGCCGTTTCGGCCAGCGCCTATGTTCCAAGTGACGTGGTACGCGCTTATAACGGTAAGACCATTGAAGTCATCAACACCGATGCCGAAGGCCGCATGACCCTTGCCGACGGACTTTCATATCTGGCGGAAAATTACAAAACCGATATCATGATCGACCTGGCTACTCTTACCGGCAGTTCGGTACGGATGTTTGGCGGAACCTGCGGCGCTCTATTTACAAATGACCTTTCACTTGGAGCTCGCCTTCAAGAGGCGGGTGACCGTACCAATCAACGCCTCTGGAACATGCCCATGTGGGACGTCTGGTTAGACGATTTTCAGTCAGATGTTGCCGATTTCAAGAACATATCGCTGAAACCCGTAGGTGACTGTATTGTAGCCGCCAAATTTCTGGAACAGTTCATCGGTGGCCACCCAAGTTGGGCACACCTGGATATTGCAGGGGTTGCTTTCGGGTCTGTTCCCTATGCTAAAGAAAAAGCCGCCACGGGTTATGGCGTACAGCTGCTCATTAACTTTATGGAAAATATAAGTTAACTGCTTCCATAATTTAAAAAAAAGCAGTATTATTGATATATTTATAAATCAGCATGTTTTCAGGTAAAAAGATGGTGATTTAAAATATAAACGGTTGTTTTATTTCGTTTATCTCAGTCATTTCAGTAAAACACTGCACATGGAAACAAAAACAATTGTCTGCATTTCCTGTTATTTCAAGGGGTTCGATTTCATGGACGAGCTCCATCTGCTGGGCAATAAGGTTATTCTGATTACCTCAGAACATCTGAAAGACAGGGCCTGGCCTTGGCATGCGATTACTGAATCTTTTTACATGAAGGAAGAAAGCTATTCAGTCTGGAATCTGGACCATCTTGTGCAGGGTTTCTCACATCTGATGCGGAGTACAAAAGTGGATGCCGTGGTGGCCTTGGATGATTATGATGTAGAGAAAGCAGCACTTATACGGGAAAATTTCCGCATTCCGGGCATGGGTCAAACCACGCACCGCTATTTCCGCGACAAACTGGCCATGCGGCAGCGCGCTCTGCACAATAATATCAGTGTACCGGAATTCACCGCTATTTTCAATGATGACGAAATAAACGGTTTCGTTGCCAAAGTGGCGGGCCCGTGGGTACTGAAGCCCCGCTCGGAAGCTTCAGCTACCGGAATCAAGAAAATCAGTGACCGTGACCATTTATGGGAAACCGTCAATAGTCTGGGGGAAGAAAGATATTTGTTTCTGCTGGAAAGTTTTAAACCCGGCGATGTCTATCATGTAGACAGCCTTACCTATCAGGGCAAAGTGCTTTTCACATCCGCTTCCAAATACCTCTCGCCACCTATGCAGGTTGCTCATGATGGTGGTGTATTCCGTTCGCAGACACTGAACCACACAACAAAGGACTTTAAAGAACTGGAAGCACTGAACAGAATACTGCTTTTAGGATTTGGACTTATGAACGGTGCTACACACAGTGAGTTTATAAAAGGTAAAGCTGACGGCAAATGGTACTTTCTGGAAACTTCGTCACGTGTGGGCGGTGCGCACATTCCGGATCTGGTGGAAGCGTCCACAGGCATCAACATCTGGCGTGAATGGGCCCGTATGGAGGATCATCTGCTTAAAAACATACCTTATCAAATTCAGAAACCTACCGCTTTTGCCGCTGGTCTCCTGGTGGCACTTACAAATAAAAGAAATCCGGAGTATGCCGAATTTATGTGCGATGCCGTGTACAAGTTTCTCCCTATTGAAAACCATATCGGAATTGTATACAGGTCCAACGACGACCAACTGGTGAGGAAGTGTCTGGATGAAACCGCTGAGAAAGTGACCAGCCAGTACCTCTCGGTTATACCGCCAAAAGACAAACCGACTTCATAATAATGATGCTCATAAGTTACAGAATCCGTTAGCCATCTGCTTAAAACAAATGATATGACCAGCACCGAACATACAGATTACTACTCTCATATCCTGGGCATGAGCCTGAAGGTAGAAGTGACAGGACATTATGGTTATCCCATTCTTATGTTTCCCACATCCCGCGGCTCATACACCCAGAATCATGACTTTAAGCTGAATGAAAGCATCGATTTTCTGGTGAGCAGCGGCAAGGTAAAACTCTACAATATTGAAACCTTGGACTCCGAAAGCCTCTATGATAAAACCCTGAGTCCCCAGGACAGGATCTATATCTATGACCTTTGGGTGCAGTTTATGAGCCTCGAATTCATTCCTTTTATCCAAAAGTCACATCAAACCGCAAGGGTGGCGCTGGCAGGCGCGAGTTTTGGCGGCTATCATGCGGCGAACCTGGCCTTCCGGCGTCCGGATCTCGTTTCGCATCTGTTCTGCCTTAGCGGCGCTTTTACCATCCGGAATTTTATGGACGGTTACAACAGTAACCTTGTCTACTTCAACTGTCCGCGTGAGTTTGTACCTTATGATGAAGCCTGGAAATACAGACATATGCATATAGTTTTAAGCACCTCCGACCAGGACATCTGTCTGGAGCAGACACGGGAAATGTCAGCTATACTCAGTGAGAAACAGATTGATCACTGGTACGACGAGCAAAAGTGGATTTCGCACGACTGGCCGCTTTGGCGTATGGTATTTCCTACGTTTGTGGGAAAGTTTTTTGGGAGAAACAGGCTGGAGGAAGTTTGATGATGTGAATTTGTTTTCAAAAATGATAACAGGAAGTTTTCATTCACTGAAATTAAAACAGATGGCAACGATAAGCAGGTTTGAAGATCTTGAGATATGGCAGACCGCGCGGGAACTTAGCAGGGAGGTATGCAGAATTGCTGACCGAGATATTTTAAGTCGGATTACAGATTAAAAAGTCAGATGAACGCCGCAAGCGGTTCAGTGACGGACAATATTGCTGAAAGATTTGAACGTGAAGGCAATGCAGAGTTTAATCAAACACTGTACATCAGCAGAGGTTCAGCCTGGGGAATCAGATCGCAACTTTAGAGAGCGAATAATCAGGAATTCATAACTAAAAAAGAGCTTACTGACCTTTTACAAAGACATGAAGTATTATGCGTGAAGTTTAGGAGTTTTATTGAATATTTAAAAACAGTAGACCTAAAATGCTTTAAATACAAAAAACAATAATGGAGCGGAAAGTTTATCACAATTTTTTTTCAACTCCTTCATAAACGCTCAAACCCCTCAAAAATTCGAACATTAGAACAAATAAAATAAACCTAAAACACAAATATTATGGCAAAAAAAGTAGGAATATTATTCGGGATGGAAGACACCTTTCCATGGGAATTCATCAATAAAGTAAACGAACTGGGTAATGGTGAAGTAACCGCCGAACCCGTGATGATAGACAAACTTGAACAGGGCGCCGATTACGGTTATGCCGTGATTATAGACCGGATTTCGCAGGATGTCCCATTTTACCGCGCATACCTGAAGAATGCTGCCATATGCGGGACTTATGTCATCAACAATCCATTCTGGTGGAGTGCCGATGAGAAGTTCTTTAACAATGCGCTTATGTCCAAGATTGGTGTGCCGTTGCCTAAAACTGTGCTGCTGCCTTCAAGCTCCAGGCCGGCGGAAACTTCGGAAACATCTTTCAGGAATATGAAATTCCCGCTGGACTGGGATTACATCTTTGATTATGTGGGTTTCCCTTGCTATATGAAACCGCATGACGGTGGCGGCTGGCGCAACGTGTACCGCTGCACCGACAGGGAGGACCTTTGGCAGAAGCTGAGCGAAACCGGCGAACTTGTAATGATGGTTCAGGAAGAGATCGTCTTTGATGATTACTACCGAGTGTACTGCCTGGGGCAGAAATACGTGCACATTATGCCTTATGAACCCCGCAATCCCCACCATTTGCGCTATGCCACCGAACATCAGACCCAGGGCGCACAGCGCAAAAAACTGCTTAAAACCATTACGGATCTTACCCTGAAAATGAACAAAGCACTGGGCTATGATTTCAACACAGTGGAGTTTGCGGTTCGGGACGGAATTCCCTATGCCATCGACTTCTGCAATCCGGCGCCCGATGCCGACCGCAATTCTGTAGGCGAGGAAAACTTCGCCTGGATCGTAGAACATGCCGCCAAACTGGCCATTGAAAAGGCCAATGAATATGTGCCGGGCAAAACCAATATCGCCTGGGGAAATTTTGTTAAAGATGGGCTTGGTAAAAAATAATCCGGCTGATCCCAACTTTCTTGAAATCAGTCATTAGCATCACAAAAAACACAAATCATGCATAAATTTACAATTGGCGTCGAAGAGGAATACCAGATCATTGACGCCGAAACCCGCGACCTGGTCTCACACGTATCCAAAATCATTGAGGGCGGAAAAGCCACGCTGGAGGAGCACCTGAAACATGAGATGCACGAAAGCGTGGTGGAAATGGAAACCGGCATCTGCAACAATATCCAGGAAGTCAAGGCCGAACTTACTGATCTCCGCAAACGCCTCATTAAGGTGGCACACGAAAACAATCTGCGTGTAGCCGGCGGCGGCACACATCCCTTTTCACGATGGGAAGACAATCCCATAACCAAAGCAGAACGCTACGACAAGATTGTGAGTGACCTGGGCGATGTGGCCCGCTCCAACCTCATCTTCGGACTGCACGTGCACATCGGCATTCCGGACCGTGAAGAAGGTATCCGCATCCAAAATGTCATGCGTTATTTCCTGCCGCACGTGTACGCCCTTTCCACCAATTCGCCCTTCTGGGTAGGCAGCAACACAGGGTTCAAATCGTACCGCCAACAGGTTTTTGTAAAATTCCCGCGTACCGGGATCCCCAGCTATTTTAGTTGTGTGGCCGAATTTGACGCTTATATTAACCTCATGATCAAGACCGGAACTATAGACAATGCCAAGAAAATCTGGTGGGATTTGCGCGTTCACCCATTCTACCCTACCATTGAATTCAGGATTTGCGATATGCCGATGCGCATAGAGGAAACCGTTTGTCTGGCTGCCATTATGCAGTGCCTGGTGGCCAAGATTTACAAACTTCACCAGCAGAACATGAGTTTCCGCAGTTACCGGCGGCTGCTGCTTACCGAAAACAAGTGGCGCGCTTCAAAGGAAGGTATCCATGCGCATCTTATTGATTTTGGCAAGGAAACAAGTGTTCCCTATGTGGATTTACTAAAGGAATTACTGGAGTTCATTGACGATGTGGTGGACGACCTGGGCTGCCGCACGGAGGTGGAATATGCCTGGGAAATTATGAAAAACGGCACCGGCGCCGACCGGCAACTGAAGGTTTATGAGGAAACCGGATGCCTGAAAGCCGTGGTGGATTATATGATTGCCGAAACGGAGTACGGGATTACGCATCACAATGACCCTCAATTAATTATATAAGCGTAATTTTGCAGGTCCTAATAATTGCACCCCTATGAAAAAGATAAGACTGGCCCTGCTGGACATGAACAATAACCACGCAAACCAGGGAATGCGGAATATTACGGAGATTGCCCAAACCTTCAAACAAAACTCGGATGAGGACGTGGTGATTGAGCTTTTCGACGTGCGGTACAAAAATGAAATGCCGCGGGTAGAGGATTTTGACATCTTTATCTCCTCCGGCGGTCCCGGAAATCCGCACCGCCAGGGACATGCCTGGGAACAACCCTATGCGGATTTCCTTACCGAAGTCTGGGAATACAATAGAAACAGCGCAGACCGGAAATTCCTTTTCCTGATCTGCCACTCTTTCCAGCTTGCCGCCATTCATTTTAAGTTGGGCAACATCTGTAAGCGTAAATCCTATTCTTTCGGGGTTATGCCTATCCATAAAAATGATCATGGTGAAAAGGATTTCCTGCTGAAAGGACTGCCGGAACCTTTTTATGGAGTGGACAGTCGTGCCTATCAGTTTATAGAACCCAACCTGCGCAAAATGGAAGAACTGGATATGAAAATCGTCGCTCTGGAAAAAGTCAGGCCGCACATCCACCTGGAACGCGCCGTAATGGCCATCCGCTTTTCTGATGAGATTTTCGGAACGCAGTTTCATCCCGAAGCAAATCCTGAAGGAATGATTAAAAGTCTGGAAATAGCCAAAAACCGCGAGGCTATGATTGAAAATTATGGTATGGAAAAGTATTTGGAAACCGTGGACCGCATGAACGATCCCGATAAAATCCTGCTTACACAGACCCAGATCCTGCCCCGCTTTCTGGAACATGCGGCAAAGGAAATCATCCGCGACCTCACTACAGCGTAACTCTATTGAAAATGACCGGCTAAAGCCGGTTTTTTTTATTCTGAAAGCTAAAAATCCATATATTTAAGTACCAAAAACACAAAGGATGATCGCAAAATACAGAGAACAGTTCAACAGGGAATTCAATGCGGAAAAATACAATCAGGTTATAGAAAGTCTTACCGAAAAAGGCGGCATAAAACCTCCGTTCCGGGTTTCCGAGAGTCCCGTTTTCCTGACGGAAGAATTCCGGTCCAAACTGCAGTCGGCATGCGACAGTATTATCGCGCAGATTAAAAATATGTCTGAAGCCGAACTGAGCAAAGCTGTTCCTGAAAAGTATCACCTAGCTAACGATACCGCCCAGCCGCATTTTTTCACCATTGACTTTGGTATCTGCCAAAATGAACAGGGCGAGGTGGAGCCACAGCTCATTGAACTTCAGGCCTTCCCTACTCTTTATGGTTTCCAGCGCGAACTGCAGAACACCCTCTGTGAAGTCTATACATTCCTGAATGAATTAAAACCCGAAATGACCGATGAGGAATACTACAGCGAACTCAACAAACTGCTTATCGGCAATGAAAATCCTGAGAACGTAATCCTGCTGGAAATCCACCCGCAAGAGCAGAAAACCAGTATTGATTTCTACATCACCGAAAAAAAGCTGGGCATCAGGCCCGTTTGTCTTACCGAAGTAAAGAAAAAAGGCCGCGAACTGTTTTACGAAAAAGACGGGCGGCTCGTTCAGATTAAGCGGATTTATAACCGCGTGATCTTTGACGAGCTGGACCGTATGGACAATTTAGTTACTGAATTTGACTTCCGCGATGATGTTGATGTAAAATGGATTACCCACCCCAACTGGTTCTTTAAGATTTCCAAATTCCTCCTGCCAAAACTCAACCACAAATACGCACCCAAAAGCTACTTCCTGACTGATTTCCCCGACACCGAAAACCTCTCAGACTTTGTACTTAAACCACTCTTTTCTTTTGCCGGTGCGGGTGTAAATTTAAATCCCACCGAGGAAATCCTTTCTGAAATCACCGACCCGGAGAATTACATCCTGCAGCGAAAGGTAAATTACGCACCCCTGTTTAAAGATATCAACGGCGATTTAGCCAAAGCCGAAATCCGCCTGCTCTACATCTGGCACCAAGGCGAAGACCGCCCCCAACTTATGGAGCACTTGGTGCGCATGACCAAAGCCGATATGGTAAATGTGGATTTCAATAAAAAAGACGCCATCTGGATTGGAGCGAGTACGGCGTTTTTTGGGGAACCATAATCTTACTAAATCCTGCACAAAGGGAAACCTGATAACTCTACACCAGATGGAAGCATTAGTACGTTTTAACTTTAAACCTGGAACTCATTGCAGGCAGAAAGTCGATCAGACAGACCAGCAAGGAAGCAGAAACAGAGCTTCAAAAGTTCAAAGCACATCTGTTTTCAAGGCGCTATAGTCCAAATACTGTTAAAACCTACACAGATGCCTTACGTTCTTTTTTGCTGTTCAATAATGAAAAAGAAGTTTCTACGATCACCAATGATGATTTCATCCACTATAATACCCATTATATACTGAAGAACAACCTGTCTTCTTCTTATCAGAATCAAATCGTGAACGCTATAAAATTATACTTTAAAACCGTACAGGAAAAAAATATAGACATAGAAAAGTTCATAGGCCGCGGAGGGAAAAGAACCTGCCCAATGTGCTGAGCAAAGAAGAAGTGAAAGCCATTCTGGAAGCACATAACAACATAAAACACAAAGCGATGTTGTCCCTGATATACAGTTGCGGTCTTCGGCGAAGTGAACTCCTTAGTTTAAGACTGACAGATATTGATTCCAAAAGAAATATTGTCATTATAAAGCAGTCGAAAGGAAAAAAAGACCGGATAAGACCATTATCTCCGAAAATCCTTCCCCTCCTTCGAGCCTATTATATAGATTACAAACCAAAAGTTTGGCTTTTTGAAGGAAAGGAGCCGGGAAGCATGTACTCTGAACAGAGTTTACAGCATGTGTTAAAACAGGCATTGGCAAAAGCTTATATTAAGAAACCTGTCACTTTGCACTGGCTGCGCCACAGCTATGCTACGCATTTGCTGGAGAGCGGTACAGACTTAAGATATATACAGGAATTATTGGGACATAACAGCAGCAGGACCACTGAAACCGAGCATCCTCGGTTCATGAAAACCTTTTAAAAAAATGCGATTTTTGAATAAATTTACACGCATGTAAGTACCAAAAGTTTGCAGCAGATTAAAAGTCCATTTGATGACTTGTGAACAAATTGTAATATATTTGAGAAAGAGATAAGTATCACATTTGTGATACATATCCCCGCAAAATTGTTTGGATATGTATCATAACGTGATACATATAAGTAAGTTATAGCCAATTTTAGGATGACACACCAAAATGCAAGACAAACAATTTGAAATAGAACTTTTAGACATTCATTGGTTGGAAGACACCCCTGAAGAAATTGACTTATGTGCTCACGGTCAAGTGAAAGTTAGAATTGGAAATGAAATTGTTGTTGACCGAAGAGAAAAAAGAAAATCACTGGACATTAAGTGCAATGTCAGTTCATTTATTAAGAACAGTTGACAACAATCACAACCCAGATAGTTTAGTTGGTGAACATTTGATTCCTTGCTGCGGACACCATATTGACCACCTTGAAAATAATACAGACTTTCATATTCAAGGTTGCTTTACAGGAATCAATTATTGGGTTCAGCATATTGACCAAAATGTTAAGCTGAAAACGGAATCAAAAACAGAAATTGTAATACCGAAGAAAGAGTACGAAATCGAAATAATAAATTTTGTTGACAAGGTAGAAGAATTTTATAAGAAAAGTAAACCTAAACAAATGCCTGATGACAATTACGACAGAACGGGATACGAAATGATGTGGAAAGAATGGAAGCGAAGAAGAACTCAAATTGACACGAAATGAAAAGAAAAACTGGCTATAACAGCAGCTACAAGCAAGTGGAGGTTCAGTTCTTCTATGAAAGTGAAGTGCTAAATCAAAGTTTTGTACTTTTAATGAAGTTCAGTGCTAAAAATCCCACCTGCTTGTAGCTGCAAACCGTTATGCCCAATGCTAAAACGACACTGCAACCAAAAAAATGACAGCTCGAAAACGAGCAATCATAGACTAAAATGACCATCAAGAATGACAAAATATTTAACACTTTTCATTTTAACAATTTTTCTCAGTAAACAACTTAAAGCCCAAGACACATTAAGACTTGACACTTTGCAAACCTTAAAGGAAGTGGTTATTACCTATCAGGCAGACAAACGAACGCCAATGACCTTTCAGAACATTTACTCAAAGGACATAAAAGCAAAATCAACTGGGCAAGAACCATCATTCTTGCTTTCTGAAACACCTTCAATTACCAACTATTCTGACGGTGGAAATTCGCAGGGCTATTCTTATTACAGAATTAGGGGAATTGACCAAACAAGAATTAACACGACATTTGACGGAATGCCAATGAACGAACCCGAAGACCAAGGGGCGTATTTCTCAAACTATCCTGACATTCTTAATTCGGTCAGTAAAATTCAAATCCAACGTGGTGTAGGAACAACTAAAAACGGAGTGGCGAGTTATGGGGGAAGCGTTCAACTATTTTCACCAAACCTTGCCGATACAACTAAAACAACATTTGGTTTAGGCTATGGTTCTTTCAATAGTATGCGAGTGTTTGGCGAATACAACAGCGGAATAAAAAACAAAAAAGCCCTTTATGTCAGAGCTTCACAAGTTTATTCGGACGGATACAAGTATCATTCTTCCAACAATTCGCAATCTGTATTTTTAAGTGGCGGACTTTTTTACGACAAATTTACCTGGAAACTCAACTTTTTGGCAGGAAATCAGCAAAATGATATGGCTTGGATTGGAGTTTCAGATAGTTTAATCAACATCGACAGACAAACAAACGGAAACCACAAACAAGAAAAAGACCGTTTTTTTCAAATGCTGACCCAATTACAAAATCATTGGCAAATCAATCATTCTTCTTCGCTTCAATCAAGTGTTTACTATACTTTCCTAAAAGGGAATTATGACTTTGACCTAAACAATTTCTTGGGAATGCCCTCCACAAACGAATTGTATAACTATGCTGTTCAATCAAATTTCGTTGGTATTTTCAGCAACTATACTTTTTCAAAAAAACAGTTTAATCTGACATCAGGAATTCACGGAAATATTTACAACAGACAACACACAGGAAGTGAAAAAGCACTGGGGCAGCTTTATCAAAACACAGGATATAAAAATGAAATGAGCTTTTTTACAAAAGCAGATTATACGTTTAAAATGCTTACATTTTTTGCAGACGTACAATATCGTTATGTCAATTTTGATTACAAAGGTTCGGTTGCTTTGCAAAAATTAGAATGGAATTTCATCAATCCAAAAGCGGGGTTGAGTGTTGCAGTCAAGCCAAATTACTCGCTTTATTACAGCTTAGGATACACAGGAAGAGAACCAACAAGAAACGATATGTTTGGCGGTAATGACGATTTGTTGGCGGACAGTTTGGGCAACGCAGTTTTGTTCAACACAAAACCCGAATATGTGCTTAATCACGAATTGGGTTTCAGGTTTAAAAAAAGCAAACTGAATTTCGATGTAAACCTTTACTATATGGATTTCAAAAACGAAATTGTTTTGGACGGAAAATTTGGTCCAAATGGTTTGGCTCTTACCAACAATGTAGAGCAGAGTTTTAGAACAGGGCTTGAATTAAGTGTAAACTACAAAGTTTCAAAACATTTTTCGCTTGTAAATAATTCATCTTTCAATTACAGTCGCATAAAAGAACAAACAGAAACATTCAGCCCAATACTTACACCACCAATCATCATAAATCAAGAAGCTGTTTTTTCTAAAAATAATTTTGCAATCGCATTATCAGCAAGATACCAGCATCATTCATTCATTGACTTTGCTAATGAAGAAAAAGTGAATAGTTATTTTCTTTTGAACAGCAGAGCAAGTTACAGCATTAAAGGTTTTCAATTTTCCGTATTCCTGAACAACATTACAAACGCAAAATACTTTAATCACGGATATGTGGACTTTGACGGAAGCAAAAAGTATTTTGTGCAAGCACCAACAAATTTTTACGCATCAATTCAGTATAGTTTTTAATGACATTTTTTGACATCAACAATATCGCTTTTGAAATAATCGGCTATCAAATCAGCTACGTTGAACTGATAGGTACATTGTTTGGATTTATATCAGTTTATCTTGCAACAAAAGCTAATATTCTCACTTGGGGAACAGGAATAATCAATGAGTTGTTTTTGTTCATTTTATTCTTTCAGGTTCAGCTTTATTCAGATATGTTTTTGCAGGTTTTCTTTTTTGCTGTTACGCTTTACGGGTGGTATAATTGGAAGCAAATACCGAAAGAAAACAGCATCACTAAAACCGAACTGAAAACAAAAATTTGGCTTTTATGTGCAATTGTAGTGGGAACAGTTATAGTTGGTTTCCTTATTTCAAATATTCATATGTACTTGCCTCAATATTTCAAAACCGAAGCATCATATCCGTATGCCGATTCGTTTGTAATGGTATTGAGCATAGTTGCGACAATTCTGCTTGCTCAAAAGAAAATTGAAACGTGGTATTTATGGATTGTAGTAGATATAGTTTGTGTATTCTTGTTTTACAAAAAAGGAATTGTCTTTTTAGCGTTAGAATATCTTGTTTTTCTTGGATTGGCAACTTATGGATTGTTGAATTGGAAAAAGCAATTAAACAATGGTTAAAGCATTTGTATTCGGAAAGTTTTTGCCTTTTCACAAAGGACATGAAGCGATGATAAATTTTGCTTTGACGAAGTGTGATTTTCTTACGGTTTTAGTTTGTTGTAGCGATAAAGAAAATATTCCTGTCCCGACAAGACAAAAATGGATTGAAAAAACTTTTGAAAGGGAAAATAAAATTGAAATAAAAAGTTACAATTATTTGGAAAGTGAATTGCCCAATACTTCCGAATCTTCGCAAGAAGTTTCAAAAGTTTGGTCGGCTATATTCAATGAATTTTTCCCCGATTGTGACTTAGTAATTACCTCGGAAGAATACGGAAATTATGTTGCTTCATTTATGAAAATAGAACATATTGCTTTTGACATCCCAAAGCAATTATTTCCTGTTTCAGCTTCTGCCGTTCGCAAGGACATTTTTACAAATTGGAAATTTTTGCCCGACAGCGTAAAACCCGACTTTGCAATTAAAGTTGTGGTGCTTGGCACAGAAAGCACAGGAAAAACGACATTGACAGAACGACTTGCCAAACATTTTAATTGTAGTCCTGTAAAAGAAGCAGGTAGGGACTTAATTGCTAATTCCAACTCATTTGAATTTGACGACTTACATCTTGTTGCTTCCGAACACGCTAAACGAATTGACAAGGCAGTTTTAGAGCAAGGTCCGCTAATCATCATTGACACGGACATACACATAACAAAATCATACGCCAATTTCACGTTTGACAAAACACTTGACGTTGAGAGCAAAATCTATAATTCCAACAATGCGGACTTATATCTTTATCTCAACAATGATGTGGAATATGTGCAGGACGGAACACGTTTAAGCGAAAGCGAAAGAAATTTGTTAGACATTTCACACAGACAAATTTTGAAAGACCATAATATAGAAATTATAGAAGTAAAGGGCGACTGGGACGAGAGATTTGAAAAGGCAGTTGAACAAATAAACAAACTAATCGCAACAAATGGAAAGAAGCACTGGGCATAACAGCACCTATAAGAAATTGGCGGTTCAGTGGTTAAATGAAGTTCAGTTTTCCAATGAAACTTTTCTGCAAGTTGACAGTCTTGTGCTTCGAAATCGCCAACTTCTTATAGCCGCAAACCGTTAGCAGAAATATTATGACAAACCATGATAAAATTAACACGCTTGTTAAAATTGCTAGTTTAGAATTCGATAGAAGTAAAGAAAAAGTTTATAGAGTATTTACGGGTTTTCCTATTCAAATAGCATTTGTCGGGACTGATAATTATTTCTCTCTTAGAAATACTTTAGATGATTTATATAACTATAATAAAGAAATTTCAAATACAATTTCATATAAGAATTTTGAGAAAGAATTAATTAAATTAGTTAAATACCTTATTACTGAAAATAGAAAATCAACTAATGAAGATTTTCAGAATATAATAAATCGCTTTCTAGAATCACCGATTATTGAACATGAAGTATTTCATGAAATTTTTGGCATTATATTGAACATTCCTGAAAAGAATTTTGGCAAATTTTCTATTTATAATATCACCTTATCTGAAGAAATTTTAAAAAACAAATACATTTTTGGTTCAGACTATAATCGTTATTTTGAAGACAGAAAAAGTGACTATTTTATAGGAATTAAAATAAAAGCAAGAGATCATTTAAAGGCAAAAGAAATTTCATTTGAAATATGTGAATATGTTGAAAATATTTTCAATTACATGATTGGTGACTTGAAGCATTTAAGAATGGTTGGAATTTTAAATTATAGAAATTGGATATCTCGTGAAATTATTACTTGTAATGAGAAAAGTATAAATCATAGTTCAGAAAGTGAAATCAAATTATTAATTGACATTGACGATGACCACTTCTTAACATCCTCAAATGGAAATAGACAAATTTGGGATTTATTAAATAATGAAAATAAAACAAAAATTCAAGAAAGAATTTTGAAGTCTATAATTTGGATTGGCAATGGCGTTTATGATACGAGTTCATCAAAAGCTCTTCTGCAATTCATTTTTGCAATCGAAGGAATGTTGCAATATGATTTAAAATCATTTATTTCTCCTTCAATTGTAAGTCAATTAAGTGAATCGATCGCATTTATTTTAGAAGATGAAACTGAAAAAAGAAAAGAAATTTCAAAGCTTTTCAAAAAGCTATATAAAGAAAGATCCTCTATAGCGCATGGAAATCAAAAAACCATCGAATTAGAAGACCTCACTTTAGCGTTTCAACTTTCGAAAATGTTAATAATAAAACTACTTACAAAAAAACCATATTGTAGTTTTTCGACTATAGATCAACTGAATGATGAAATTACAAACCTAAAATTCAGATAATACTTCTGCTAATAACTAAGCTTTCGTTCTGTCCGTAGGACACGAGATGATCCGCCGCGGCGGAGAACGGAACTTTCGGTAGTTTTTTGGCAGTCTATGGAGTTTTCGATTTTAGGATTTAAGGTAACAAAGCAGTTTTTTAGAAGGACTGCTTTTTTTGTAGCTGTTCACTTCTTATTCTGTAATTTAAAATTTTGAGTATCTTTAAAAGAATTAATACACACCGCCAGTCGGGAAACCATCGTTGCATTCGCACGACGTTTTCCCAACTGCCCCGCTTTGACGCATTCCGGTGCGGAGCCTATGGGCTCCTCCCCGAAACGACGACAAAGCCGGGCGGTCATTATCTGCTATCCCAAAAAATGCGCATAAAAAACTCTGAAAAAAAATATTAGAAAAGTATAATAATGAAAAGAGGAATTTTTAACATACTAATGCAAATCTGTATTTCATTATTTTGCATTTTTAGCTGTGAAAAAGTAAATATTGCAACTATAGAAATTCAGGATTGCAAAGAAGATTATTCAGAACCAACGAAAGATTCTCTTACAAAACTTTGGAATAAAACAAATGCTCAAGTCGTAGTTGCAAATTGCCTATATGAAAAATACTTTGTAACTAAAAATGAGAAGTATAAAAATGAAGTGTTAAAACTTGCTAAAGTTATAAATGCAAATATTGAAATATATCACGATACGATTAGTGAAAAAAATTTTATTTACGTAAAGGAAAATGAAATTTGGAAACCTAAATATCCATATAAGTTTTACTTACAAGCATACGAGTAAAAAAGGACAGTAGATAATAACCTGGTATTTCTATTAGCGGGGTTGAAGTTTACATGATAAAGATTTTGCTAATTGTTCGTTTTGTTATATTTACAAAAACCAGTTACAATAACCCCAGCCAACAGAAATACCCAACCATTATCTGCAAGCCATAACAAACCGCCAACATTGAGATTTTGAAAAATAAATATCTTCTTACCCTATCAATTGCTTTATTTTTAGCACTACTCTTTTATTTTTTTGTTTTAAACTCTCCTGAAAGACAGATTAGAAAAACTGTTGCTGAATATTGGGAATGTTTTAATCACAACCACTTCAACGAATCCGTCGAACTATTTACTTACGGAAGTGAATATTATGGTATGATGTCAATGCAATTTTACCAGTTGAAAAAAAACTATCCAAAAATTAAATCTCAAATAACACCCCTTAATGAAGTTAAAATACAGGACACTATTATTTTCGGAACAAAAAGAAAATTTGTCAGATACAAATTTGTAAACAAAAATCCCGAAATCAAGCCAATGAAAATTACTTTTATCTTTTGGAGGAAAACTGGGTACGACAAAATTCACAGTCCAATTTATTTAAAAAACTTTGTGGATTGGGATGATAAATAGAAACACCTGCAGTTAATAACTAAGCTTTCGTCTTGTCCGCAGGACACGAAATCGAAGATTCGCCGAAGGCAGATGAAAATCCGTTAAATCCTTCGCTGCGCTCTGGACAGGCTCACTTTCGGGAGCTTTTTTGACAGTCTATGGAGTTGTCGATATTAGGATTTAGGATCGTAAAGCAGTTTTTTAGAAGGACTGCTTTTTTTTGTGGCATTTGGTAGCCTTTATGAGTGTTTTCTACGGGTTTTCTTCGCTGCAAAACACAAATTCCCTTACCCACAAAGTTTAGTTCGCAGACAAAGGTTGTTGGATGACGAAAAGATATTCCTGCAGCGGACCGCGCTGCCCAAAGACCGCAATGGTGACCAAGGTTCCTTCCTTACAACACCGGCATTTATTGAGCATTATTTTTGGTGCTGCTTCTATTTTCCGGACCTTTAAATCTGACTGCAGATTTTGCAACTTCCCTCGTTTCCAGCTGCTGCTCAGGATGCCGTAATGGCGGATCCTTACAAATCTTTTCGGCAGAATATGAAGACTGAAGCGCCGGATAAACTCCTGGTTGCTCACGGTCATTTCCTTTTTCGCCCCGCCTTTTCGGTAATCCTTGTACTCAAAACGGACCTGTTCATCCGTCACTTTTTTTATGCGGTGGTTGCTGATCGCCACTTTACCCCGTAGGATTTCTAACTTTGCTAAAAAGAGTATGTTTTATTATATATGTCTTACTTAGCGAAAAAGATGGATTGTTTTATACAGGATACACTTCTAATTTGCAGAATAGATTGATACAACACAATAATGGAGAGGTTAAGTCTACTGCAAGAAGATTGCCTTTCAAATTGATTTATTGGGAAGGCTTTTTAAATCAGCAAGATGCGACCAGAAGAGAGAAATATCTTAAGTCTGGAAATGGAAAAATTTATCTTAGAAATAGATTGACGGAATACCTAAAAAATCCAACGGGGTGAATGCGTGTAACGTCCCAGATATTCAATCACCTGTTTTGGGCTGCCAAAAGGCCGCTTGGCATATACGACCCAGTTTTTGGAGAACAAAGTGTTCATCAACGCTCCATCAACGCTTCCTAAGGCCCGAAGCAGCGCCACAAACTTGGCTCTGAACAATGAAGCTCCTGTTGAAAGAAAGTCTTGTAAGTTTTTGGAACCTTTCAGTTTGATTGTAAAAGAGATTTTGAAAAAGGTGTCTTTTTTTTGTGCCTGGTTATATTTTTATCCCGCCTGAAGAATAAAATCTTTATTAAAAAGGCTAAATTTTTTCTCGCACCGCCGCTCAAGCAGCATCTCTGTCTGTACTTTGATAACTTTTCTAAACCTCACTTCTGATCCTACTCAAAGTTTCCTGAGAAATGCCAAGATAAGAAGCTATCATCCCCAGCGGTGCACGCAAAAGTATATCCGAATTATCTTCTAAAAGCTGAATATATTTTTCCTTTGCCGTCATATACTGCAAGGAATTGATGCGCCTTTCCATATTCGTCATCAGAAGTCCCAAAACACGGCGGCTGAAATTGGCTATGGTGAGCGAAGTTTCGCAGAGTTCTTCCATTTTCGAGTAACGGAAAAAGACAATCTCACTATCTTCTATGGCTTCAATGGAATGCCGTGCCGGAATTTTCTCAAAAATGGTGTCTTTATTTGCGAGAATGCTGTTTTCGGGGTAAAAATTAGTGGTGATGTCTTTTCCTTTTTCAAAATAGAACGAGCGCAGAAGCCCTTTTTCTACAAAATACACCTTCCGGTTTAAAGTGTGTTGATCGCTGATAACGGTTCCTTTTTTAACAGATATTTTTTCGGTCTGGGTGTTCAGAAAACTGCGGATATCATCGTCGATGGTGATGTAGGTGGCAAGCATTTCGGGAAAAGTCATCAAGATTCAATTTGTACAAAAATAAAGATAATGCCCCAAAAAATGAGGCATTATTCACAAACTGAATATTAAAAATAAACTATTAAAAATCAATCTTTTGTAGCCAAGTGAAAAGTTCGTCATACACTTTTTCACGCACCGGTTTTTTGGAAAGCACCAAATCATGAATGCCGCCTTTAAAGGGAATTATCGTCACATTTCCCTTTAAATTTTCAGCATTTTTATGAATATCCTTCACGTTCAGGATGATATCGGTGGAAGTCACTTCCTCATTCCAGTCTTTTGGATAGCCCGATTTTTCAGAATGCATCACCAATACCGGAACTTTGAGTTCTGCGTTGCGGATGTCTTTCTGTCCCCGATGAATCGCACGGATAAATCCGAAATTCACTTTCCAATTCGCATTGGGTTTCAGTTTTAAATCATAATTCCATTCACCTTTAAAATCTTTATGCAGACTTTCGCCGTAAAAAGGAGAAAATCCACCGCCAATTTTCGTGTCAGGATAATGTTTTCCCAAACCACTGATGATGGGAACCCCAATTTTTTTTGCCAGAAACCCCATATTGAAATCGTAAAAGGGACTGTTCACCCAAAGTCCGGCAATGTTAGGGTTTTCAGTGTGATATTTCATATATCGTGTCGTGATCAGCCCGCCGGTTGAATGCCCTGCCAGCAGAATTTTGTTATGATGTTCTGCAGCAATAATTTTTAAAGCTTCATCGATTTCGGCATTGTATTCGTCCAGGTTTCTGACATTATTAAAAGTTTGATGGGGCAAATACGAACGCCCGTATTTTCTTAAGTCCAAAGCATAAAAGTCAAACCCTTTTTCATTGAATCTTTCGGCCATTTCTTTCTGAAAAAAATAGTCGTTAAACCCGTGAATATACAACACAGCTTTATGGGTAGGACTTTCCACTTTTTTGCGAATGACTGTTGCGGTAACTTTTCCTTCGTAATCGTTTGGAAAATTCAATGTTTTCTGCTCAAAACCGTTTCCCAAAATATCCGGCGAATATGCCTGCGAGTACAAAAACCCCGAAAGGAAAATGAACAGCAGTAAAAAGTTCTTTTTCATTGTCCAGTTGTTTGTTAAGGCAAAGTTCCGGCTTCTTTTGAACTTTGGCTTTGACATTTATCAAAAAAAAACGTCCGGGAAATTGCTTCCCGGACGAACAAACAAACTATAAAGAAATGAAAACTTTATATTTCTTGCGGTGTTGAGCCGTTTTCGTTGAGATTGTTTTCTGATTCTGTAATCTCATCAAAATCATCGCTTTCATCATCTTCTGAGAGCTGGTACTTTTTGTAGAGTGAATTGATTTTAATTTTAAGCGCAATCCAGCCTAATACAAAATACACTAACGCCAAAATCAAAAGATGGAAGAAGTACTTTTGGGTTAAATAATCTGAACCACGTTCCACAACCATAATTTTCAATGCCTCAAGATAAGGGGTCAAGGGAATAATAGAATTGAAATACTGCACAAGCTGCGGCATCGCCGAAGTTGGCCACGTAAATCCACTTACAATGAACGCCGGAGAAGCAATCACCATCAAATATTGTGTCGCCTTCAGCGCATCAGGAACCAAAATACTGAACAGCACGCCCAAATTGGTTGATGCCACCACGAAAACTGCGGTCAGCAAGAAAAAGTTGGGCACATTCACCGGTGACGGAATTTTAAAATAAAGACTGCACAGGTAGAAAAACAGGATGTTGAAATTGGCGAAAATCCACACCGGAAGGCATTTTATAGCCATCACCAAAACCGCATATTTGTGTTTACCGGCAAAATCACGTTTAAAACTGTCGCGCTTGAACTCCTCAGCAAAAGTCACTGCCATTGCCATCAAAATGACCTGCTGCAGTACCACCGCCATCATCGCGGGCCACATAAAAATCAGGTAATTACTCGTGGTGTTGAACAGCGTGATGTAATTGGCTTTAAACGGTTCGTACTGGGTTTTCGCAATTTCTACATTCATGCCTTTTTTCTGCAGCGCCTTGATCTCTGCACCTGCCGAAAATGTTCCCAGGATCTGTTGAATCGCTTTCGTAGCAAAATTCGCGGTGAGGACATTGGACGTGTTGACGTAAACCGTAATTTCCGGATACTTTTTCTGAAGCATCAGCGCTTCAAACCGTTCCGGAATGATGACTACAGCGGCAGCTTCGGTCTTGATGACCTCGTCTTTCAGGGGAGCCGGTTCATCAATATAATTCAGGACTTTTATGGTGTGATTATCCTCAAACATTTGGGTTACCTGGTCGGAAAGCGGCGTTTTATCGTGGTTAATGAGGATCACCGGAATGTTTTCAACTTTCCCTTTTTTATACGTGAAACCGATGAGCAACGCGTAGAATGCCGGTGCCATAAAAAACACCGATAGCATGGTTTTATTGGTAAAAAAGAGCCGGAATTCTCTTTTCAGTAAATATCTTAACTGTTTCATTTTTAATATAATAAGAATTCCGTCACTTATTTTAAAACCACATTGGAGTTCACCAGAATAGTACCCAACTGGGCCCGATTATCCGGAATTACTTTAATCTCATAAACCGCATCTTCAGGATTATAATCCGGAAAAGCCGTCGTGATATCGGCGTATTTTGCCAGTTGTTTGATGGAAACAATGCGCCCGGTAATTTCTTTTTGGTTGTAATTCACAACCATCTTTACGGTTTTCCCTTTTTCATAAGCTGAAATTTTACTTTCCGGAACGGTGAATCTGAAATAAGTCGTGTCGGGAATATAGCCTGAAAAAAGCGCAAAACCGGCAGTCGCGAGTTCTCCTTTGTTCAAAGAAACCGTTTCGATTTCCATATCATTTGTAGCGATCACATATCTTTCAGAATAAGCCACATTCGCTTCCTGCAATGCGCCCATCGCCTGATTCGCCTGTCCTTCCGCCATTTCTATTTTTTCGTACCGCGTACCAATCTGAACTTCGTGCAGTTCGGCATTTGCCGCATCCAACTGTGCCTTGGCGCCCTGATATTTCGCGAAGGCTTCATCATAATTCTGTGGCGAAAGCAGGCTGTCCCGGTACATATTCCTAGCCCTGTTGTAGGCTTTCTGCGCATACTGGTACTGCTCCTGAAGCCCTTTCTGTTTGGCTCTCAACTGTCGCATCTGGTCGGTGGTAGCACCGTTTCTTGCCATTTGAGCCTGTGCTCTGGCTGCGGAAGTTGCACCCTTTGCCTGTGCGATTTTTGCAGAAACTTCAGGTACATCCAGTTTTGCAAGCGTATCACCGGCTTTTACGGTTTGCCCTTCTTCCACATAAATTTCCAGGATTCGGCCGGTTACTTTTGGTGAAAAAGTGACGAGTTCTTTTCTGGTTTTACCTTCAATGGCACGTTCTGCGGGCTTGTCGCTGCAATTGACCAAAGTTAACAGGGTAAGAACAGAAAGTATTTTTGATGTAGATTTCATTTCGTTTGTTTGTTTTTTAATTTTTTTAAATAATTAAAGATTTTCAGGATTAAGGTTTTGTGTAGATTTCATCAGTTCAATGGCGGAAACTCTCTGATTGAAAATCGCGGTGTGCAGTTCCAGTTCGGCATTCTGTAAATCTGTTTCTGCTTCGATAAGTACCGCGGAAGTTTTGGTGCCGTATCTGAATTCCTTTTCCACCTGTTCCAAACCTTTTGCTGCAATCTGTCTTGCCTTTTCTTTCAGTTTGATTTGTGCGTTCGCGATGTTGTAATTGGTTTGGTTGTTGGCGAGGTTTAAGTTCAATTTTTTAATCGCGTCTTTCTGTTTGCTCTCCAGAATTTCCTTATCTATCTTGGCTTTCTCAATGGCATGTTTGCCTTCATTACCGTCGAAAACCTCCCATTTAAAGCCAATTCCTGCGGTAAACATGGGAAATACGTTTATGGCACTCGGATGCAAATCGAGTTTTTTTCCCGTGCCGGGAAAAATTTCATCCGAGGTTGAAATGTGGTTATTGTAAAGCCCGAAATACGAGAGCGAAGTCTGCGCCTGCACTTTCGGAACCCACCATCTCTCTTCGGCTTTAATTTTGAAATCTGTCGCGTTAATGCCGTGTTGAAGTGCTTTAATCTCTGCTCTGTTTTCTACGGTTTCGTTCAGAACATCGTAGTTTATCGGCTGAAGATCGTGTTCGATCAGGGCAATACGCTCCCTTTCGATTCCTGTCAACAGATGGATCTGGGTGATCAGAAGATCCTTTTTACCTTCATATTCAACCATTTTGGAATCCAAAGTGGCCTGTGCAAGTTCTATTTTTTTGTGGTCGTAAGGCGTAATCAAACCGTAACCCAAGGCTTTGTCGGCAGTTTTTTTATTGATTTCCAAACGTTTTTTAGACTGATCCAGAACTTTTTTGGATTCGTAAACCAGCGACAACTGGTCGTATGCTTTGGAAATTTCGGTAATGACGTCGTCCTTGGTTTTCTGCATTATCACTTCTTCCGAAAGATTTTTCTCGCGATTGGCTTCTTTCAGATATTTCACCTTTCCGCCGGAATAAATCACCATACTTGCTTCGGCCTTTGCAGAGGCGGAAAGACCGGAAATGTTGAGATTATTGCTCAGCTGTCCTTCAGGTACCACGGCTCCCGGAAAAACCGGAGGCACCGCCGGAACTTGTATTTCCGGTGAACTGATATGCGCCGACGTGTACATATAACCTGTTTTCCCGGTAATCTCCACTTTTGGGAGAAACACATCATTCAGCTTTTCGCCGTCGAGTTTCGTATACTTATTTTCTAAAACCTGCTGATTCAGCGTTTCATTATTCTGCAGCGCACTTCTGATAAGTTCCTGCAGCGTAGGTTCCTGCTGCGCATAAAGCGTGAGCGGCAACGAAAAAGCTGCGCCCATAAGGAATCTGTGTATAGTTTTCATTTTCTGTTTGTTTGTAAAATTATACGTGCAAATTTCCGGCAGCTGGAGAAAGATTCCTTTGACAAATGTCAAAAAAAACCGGAACCCCAAATGTTCCGGTCTGTGTATTAAAATTTAAAATCATGAAATTGTTTTGGGTTTAACATTATCCGATTTTTGAAGCTATGCATCAATGATTTCAAATGCCTTTTTTTCATCTTCGACGCTTACCATTATTTTCAAAGTTTTTGCCGTCGGCGTCGTGGTGAAGGTCATATATTTGTTTTCAACCGTGTTTGCAATACCGGCATCGGCTAGTTTAGGTTTCACCGGCTGAATCTCCTGCTGTACTTCACTATCAAATACTGGAATTTTGGTTTTGTTGCTTTAATTACCAGCGTTTCGTTGGGCTTGCAAAGCCAATAATGAATTGGAAAATCATCGGACCGAAATAAATAAATAAAAACGCTGAGATAAACGCCTGTTGGAGGGAAGCTTCGGGAGCTTTTCAGAAATTATGGGTTCATTGTAAAAAGTTTTAAAGAGATGAAGAGACCTCTATAATGGTCTCTTTTTTGTAAGTCAGTTGCAGCCTTTTTTAATTGATCTTTACAAAGTTGTGCGAGTCAAGCTACCAAAAATTAAGTTTGTTATTTTTTGCACAATGGGAAATCACCTGCAACAATAAGAGCTGTTTTTCGATGGAAATTTATTCTTTTCTCAAAAATAATAACTTCATATTCTTCTGTTTTAGTACTCCGCAAAGCCTTATTGGGTCTTTTAAAATCATTAATTAGGTCATCAAACATTTTAAATTAATCAAAAAAAAATAATGAACACATTTAAATTTTTAACCGTAGCAGCACTAACCACCATTTTTGTTTCTTGCAGCGACAGTAAATTAACCGTTGACACTGCAAATAAAGAGCAGACAAAAACAGAGGCGCAGCAGAATAATGATTTTTCTTCAGGTATCTACACGGCAATATTGCCTTGCGCAGATTGTATGGGAATCGAAACTTATATTACCTTTCAAAAAGACAACAAAGCGGTTAAAAGTACATCGTATTTAGACAGCGACGGTACTTCTGAAAACGAGTATGGTACCTGGACAAAGAATGATGATATTATTGAAGTATCCATCCCAAATTCGCCGAAGGAATATTATCTGGTAAAACCCGACAAAACCTTGGTAAGATTGGATGCTGACAAGAAAGAAGTAAGCGGAGAATTAGCCAAAAATTATATTTTTAAAGAAGTAATAGCATATATGCCGGCTCAGTTGAATGGTACGTATAACACCAACGCCAGTGGGAAAGGATACAACCAAATTCTGGAATTGAAATCTGAAAATGACAGTATATACTCAGTGAGAATTTCATTTACCGGCGCTGTGAAAGGGTGTACTTTTGAAGGCAAAGGAAAATTAGTGAATAATCAGATTGATGTTGATTTAAAAACCATCAATAAAGATTTAAACGGTACGATGACGATTTTATTTAAGGATAAAACAGCTGAAGTATTTACTTCGAAATTTGAAGATAGATTGGCATTAAATTACTTTTGTGGCGGCGGTGCAAGTTTAGCCGGAGATTATTATAAAAAATAATATTAAGGGTTTTATCAGTAGCTGACCGATAAAAAACTTCGGTGGATCTCTGGTAGTCCAATAATGAAATTGTTGTTGAACGGATGGTTATTTAGCACTATAGATTTTACCGTAAATTTTTTTAAAAAAATTGAAGAGACTTGTTGAAAGGTCTGTTTATTTGTACGTCGTTTTCATCCGTTATTTTTATTAACTTTCTAGAGTAATTTTAGCTACCCAAGGAATTGTCTATACTACTTTCTGCTGAACAAATTGTAGGTGGCCAGAACAAATGATGCTGATTTGCGATGATGCACATTACCGTTATTTAACATCTTTTGTATTTTTAGTTTGATAAGGAAAACTTATTTTTGTTAGAAAGAGTTGAAGAAACTCTCAATAACATTAAAAATTTTAAATTATGGAAAAGTTTGCAATATTAGCAAGAGTAGAAGCAAAACCGGGTAAGGAGAATGACGTATTGGAATTCCTAAAGTCTGCCTTACCGCTTGCCGAAGGTGAGCCAGGTACCGTAAGATGGTATGCTTTACAAATTGGCCCTTCTACTTTTGGTATATTCGATACGTTCGGAACTACAGATGCAAGAGATGCTCACTTGAATGGTGAGATTGCGAAGGCTTTAATGGCCAATGCATCTGAATTACTTGCTAAAGAACCTGTACTTGAAATAGTAGATCTGCTAGCAGTAAAGTAAGCAATCGAACACAAATTTTTAATAGAGTTAAATGGAGCCAGGTATTTCCCCGGCTCCATTTTTTTTATATGATTTTGTCAAAGGTTGAACCTTTGCTATGTATACAAGATTTATCTTGATTTTTCAAATAAAATTTCAATTTAGCATAAAAAGAAAGAGACTGAAAACAGTCTCTTTTGTATTCTTAATTATTGAAGTTTTTTAAGCTCTTCTAAAACAGCTTCGCCAACTGCATGAGCAGATTGAGGATTTTGTCCTGTTACCACTCTTTCGTCTACGGTAACGTGAGTTTGCCATAAACCAGATTTTTCAAATTTGGCTCCGCGTTCTATTAATTTAGATTCTAATCTAAATGGAACCACTTCATCTAATTTCACAGCAGCTTCTTCTTCGTTGGTGAAAGCATTGATTTTTTTGCCATCTACCAAGTATTTTCCGTTGCTGAGTTTAATGTTCACCAATCCGGCAGGACCGTGACAAACCGCACTTACTACTCCATTTTTTTCGTAGATTTTTTGTGCGATTACTGCCAATTCTTCATTATCTGCAAAATCCCACATCGTACCGTGACCTCCAGCATAAAGAATCCCTACATATTCATCAGGATTTACTTCTGAAGGCGTCATGGTGTTCTGAATTTTATTTTGATAATATTCATCTGCCAAAAATCTTTCATTAACCTTATCATCTGGAGTATTTCCATAATACGGCGGGTTTCCACCTTTTGGACTCACGAAATCTATTTCGTAACCAGCATCTACTAATACAGCCCAGGGATGCGTAACTTCACCTAAATAATAACCGGTAGATTCGCCAGTGTTTCCTAATTCGCTGTGGCTCGTAACCACGAATAATACTTTTTTGCTCATTTTGTTAGATTTTATTGTTTGTGCATTTATCATATTAATCCCTAAAAAAAGAATACAACCGGTTAAGAAAATAATTTTGGATAAAAACTTGTTGTGATTCATTATACTATTGAATTTAATGATTTGATAGTGCAAAGGTAAATGCAGCTCCCCACAAACAACAGGACCTACCGCACAACTTTTTTGTGACCTATCACATTACACCGAAAGCCGACTCAAGGTTTCTCTGGAAACACCTAAATATGAAGCGATTAATGTTTTGGGCAATCGTTGTAAAAGTGTGGGAAATTGAGCTATAAATTGTTCATAGCGTTCTTTGGCATTGCTGTTCAGCAGAGACAAAATTCTTCTTTGGAGCGCTATATAACAATTATTAGACTTTTTTCTGAAAAAATGTTCTATTTTATGCATATCTGCACAGAGTTTCTCCCGGTTATAGAGAGACAAAGTAAGTACTTCGGTAGATTCTAATGCATCAAGAACTCAATCCTCTCTTCTTATTCTGTAATTTGAATTTTTGAGTATCTTTAAATGAATTAAAACACGCAAACGCCGTTAGCTGCCACACGGCTCATGTTGGTTCCAGAATAGTTTACAGATTTAAGATGGACTTAGATTCGCAAATCAAGCATTTCATAGAAAGCCAGCCGGAATTGAAACGCCGCGACGTGGAAATGCTGCACGCAGAAATTCAAAAGCTAATGCCTGATGCAAAACTGTGGTTTTTTGACGGCCGGGACGAAAACGGAAAAGTTGTCGCCAATGCTCAGATTGGATACGGCTCGCAAACGATAAAGTATGCAGAAGGGAAAGAGAAAGAATTCTTTCAGATTGGTCTCAGCACCAATTCTACCGGGATTTCAGTCTATATCATGGGTTTGAAGGATAAAAAATACCTGCCCGGCACCTACTCAGGCACCATTGGCAAGGCCACCGTAACCGGATACTGCATTAAATTCAAAAAACTTCAGGATATCAATAGTGAAATTTTAATGGAAGCAATACAGGACGGTGTGAAAGGAACCGACCCAAAGTAAAGGGCATTGTGACACAAAAAAAATCTCTTCCAAAAAAGAGATTATGATTTGAGCTTAAACTTTTCTGCTTACACTTCGTTTTTATCTTTTAATGAATTTCTTAATATAGTCCTGACCTTCGTGCCTCACCTTGATGTGGTAAACACCCTTCTGAAAATAGGAAACATCCAGCTTTCCTTCCACAGTGTTTCCCGTCAGTATCAGTCGGCCCGCCGAATCCCAAACAGTAAAATCTATGGGGTCACGTTCGGAATTAAAATACAGATAATCCAGCGTTGGCACGGGATAAATTCCAAAGTGAAACTCCTCCGGAGCTGTAGGAGGCTGAGCCGGGCCTGTGCCGGGTTGTCCGGGTGTTCCTGGCGCTCCTGGAGTTCCAGGGGTTCCAGGGGTTCCGGGTGAGGTAGGGAGTCCTCCGCCAAGTTTTACGATTCGCCAGTAATCATCATTTCCGCCGGTACCGTCCCAACCATGAGCAATCGTCATATTTAGACCAGCGGATCTCGGGAAAGCCCTGCCTACATTACTGATGAGGTGCCAGGTTACGCCGCCATCGGTGCTGTACCTGGAACCACGCGAACTGTTGGGTCCGTAGGAAGCGCCGGTAGCCAGAAGAATGTCTGTATTCGGTATTTTCTCAAGATAAGTCTGCTGCCCAAAACCCGGATTTCCCACGTATTGTTCGGTGGCAAAGCCATCCGTAGTTTTGTACAGTTTGCCGTCGTTATAATTGGTATAAATTGCCGAATTTGCCCCGGTAATCTGAAAATGACCTAAACTTTTGGCTCCGAATTCATAATGGGAAGAATCGTACAGAGTCTGCGTAACGGTCCAGGTAACGCCCCTGTCATTGGTTCTGATCATCTCGCCCTCACTGCTGCCAAACCAAAACGAATCTCCCAGATCATCGTGGATATAGCGGGGGATTTGGTTAGGTTTAGATGCAGTAAGAAGCGCACCGCCTTTGGCAACCCAGGTAGCACCACCATCAGCTGTACGGAAAATTTCTATCTTTTTAGAACCGTTGGGATTATTATCCGGATAGCAGACCACAATTCCCGTATTTGCATCCCAAAAATGAACGTAGGTAAGGATTGTTTGAAATTCCTTAATCACAGTCCAGGACTGTCCGCCGTTCTGGGTTTTGTACAGGCGGCCCTTGCCGGTGTTTAACTGGTACCTGGTACCCATATAAGCTAAATTTTCAGACACGGCGTGTAAATCTGAGACGGCAAAAAACTGGTCACTATAATTCTGCAGATTTGGAACCGCCTGCCAGGTAGCCCCACCATCCGTAGTTTTGGTAAAAGCCACTTTACCCTGGTCGTTCCAGTGACAGGCCCAGACCACCTGCTGATCCGCAATACTGTAATTGATCGTTGCATTAGCCGCCGTGGCAGGATATACCGTATTCATATGGTGCCAGTTAAACTGACCCAATGCAGGGTGAAGTAAGCAGGTAATGAAGAAAGAAGAAAGTAGTTTTTTTATCATAATGCTGTATTTGAGTTATTATCAAATATATGCAAATGATGAGATTTACTAATCAACTTATCAAATAAAATAAATTTTTAATACAGACTGTATAATTCTTTTTTTTTAAGTAAATCATTTTGTCCGCGAAAAAAAGAATTGTCTATGTTGTGAGAAGAAATACCGATTATGACAAATCCTTACTATTATATCAGACCAATTCATCCTGTTTAGTCACATAATTTTTGTAGATTTGGGTTAAAAGCTTAGCTATGTTCACCAAAGAAATCCTCCAGAAAAATAAGATTCCAAAGCATATCTATAAAAAAAAGGATGTCCTTTTCCGGGAAAATGAACGGGCTTCTTCCCTATTCTACCTGCTGGAGGGCGAGGTTAAGATTTATAATACAGACTGCGAAGGCAAGGAATTCCTGATTACCAAGGTGACAGACCACCAGTTCATGGGCGAACCGCCCTTCCTGCTGAACGAGAGGTATCCGGCAACGGCCAATATTGCCAGCGATACTGCACTTGTCTATATTTTCAGCCAGGAACTCTTCCGGAAATTTCTGGATGACAATCCCGGGTATCAGTTTGAATTCCTGAAGGAAATTGCGAAAAAGGCCTACGACAAGACCATCAAGTTAAAATCAATCGTGCACCAGAATCCCTGCGAACGCATTACCGCTTTCCTCAGAATCCATAAGAAGAGCTGCGGCATTGAAGAGCACGAGAAAACCATCATCGATGTCACACGCAAGGAGCTGGCAAATTCTACGGGGCTGGCCATTGAAACCGTCATCCGCACCGTAAAAAGAATGGAAAGGGAAAACAAAATTGAACTCATCAACCATAAAATCTACTTCTGATGTCCCGCACACTCTGGCTTAAGTTTTCGGTTTTCAACTTTGTACTGGTAGCACTTCTGGGCGTCATAATGCGCTATAAAATCCTCTTTTCCCTACCCTTCCTGGACCAGAAACATTTGCAGGAGGCACATTCTCATTTCGCTTTTTACGGTTGGATCACCAATGTACTGTATGTGCTGATGGTCATCTATCTGTCCAAAGCAAGGCCCGAAATTTCGCTACGCAAATACAATATTCTGATTATCACCAACATAATCGCTTCCTATGCCATGATTGCCACCTTTATTTACGGCGGCTATTTTTGGGGTTCCATTGCAGCCTCTACCGTGGCACTGCTCACGTCATTTGCATTTACTTTCTTCTTTGTTATAGATGTAAAAAACCTGAGGGAGGCATCGAAGAAATGGTTTTTGGGCGGACTCTTCTTTGCTGTAATTTCTTCGGCAGGGGTTTTTAATCTGGCGTATATGAAAAGTTCCGGCAACATCACCCAGGACCTCTATCTGGCTTCCGAATACTTCTTCCTGCACTTTCAGTACAACGGATTTTTCATTTTCGCCTGCATAGGTCTTTTGCTGTATTCTTTGAAAGAGGCGGGTTCACTCATTAGCGAAAAGGAGAATAAACTGATGTTTTGGCTCATGTTTTTCGGATGCCTTATAGGCTTTGGCCTATCAGTGCTGTGGCTTAAACTTTCCATGCCCGTATTTGCACTTATCATATTGGCTTCATTGGCGCAGACGTATGGCGCAGTTATGCTCTTCCGCATTGTGAGGCGCAGCTGGACACACCTCATCCTGAAATGGTCTGCAGTGCAGCGTTTTGTGCTGATCTTTGCAGGATTCGCCTTCGCGGTTAAAATCCTGCTTCAGCTGGCTTCTAATGTACCGGCAATAAGCCAGTTTGCTTTCGGTTTCAGGAATGTCGTTATTGCCTATCTTCATCTGGTACTGCTCATGTGTATCGCCACTTACCTTCTGAGCCAGGTGCTGGCTACCAACTTTTTCATTATTTCCAGAAGTCTGATCACAGGCCTCAAACTGTTCCTGGCAGGCATTTTCCTGAACGAACTGATGCTGGGACTGATGGGCGTGTTTTCAATAAAGTATATAGCAGTGCCCTACGCCAACCATTTTCTGCTGGTCTTTTCTGTGCTGATTTTTGTTGCACTGTTCATTATTTTCGTGTCAATGAAAAAAAGACAGGAAGCTTAGCACTTCCTTGTAATGATAAAGCAGCTTTCAGAATTATGAAAGCTGCCACAACATTAAATATACACTACGAAAAATCTATTCAGGGAGTAAAACCTCATCCACGGCATATACAATACCGTTGGAGGCCGGCACCGCCCCCACAATGCGCGCTTTGCCATTAATCACCGGTTTACCGTCCACCATTGTTATTTTTATGCTTTTTCCGTTCACCATTCCCAGGGTCTGTCCGTCACTCATATATTCTTCTTTTATTACACCCACGTAGGTATGATAACCCAATACATCCGAAAGGTCATCTGCCTGCTCCGGTTTCAGCAGCCCTTCCACCGTTCCGGCGGGCAGCTTATCAAAAGCCGAGTTTAATGGCGCAAAAACAGTGAAGGGTCCTGCGTTACTCAGAGAAGTTGTAAGACCTGCAGCCTTTACGGCTGTAACCAGCGTGGACAGGTCGGGATTTCCGGCAGCCAACTGTACAATATTCGGACTGGAAACATCGTCCGTTACGGCCTCCTGCCCCGCGCCCGTGATTTCACTGCCGGAAATTTCAGTTTTCGTTGCTGCGGATTCATTTTTTACGCAGGAAATCACTGCGAATGCGAGCAACCCTAATGCAATACTTTTTTTCATCACCTTAAATTTTATATAAATTTACGGTGAATTCTCTTGCTGTTCACATGACCGGAGTCATAATCACCTGCTGAAAACGTGATCTTTATCATGATTTTCAGTTCATCAGCTACAAGTCTTTTTTGTTAAACTTTATCAGTGACAAAACAAAGGGTACGGTAGCCCAGATAAGGAGTACAAGCATTGATACACCCATACCGCCTCCCGAGCCGAAAACCTGCTGGAAAACCGCACCGGAATACCCCAGCATGGCTGATATATTAAGCTGAAGAAGAACGAAAATACGTGATAATCCTACAGGATTAAGTCCGGCCAGTGTGGCCATGATGCCCTCAATAGGATAATCGGCAAACTGAAACATCATAATCAGCAGGATGCCGTCATAAATAATGCTGAAAAACATCCATATAAAGATGGATATTCCGATACCCTTGGCACGGTCCCGACTGCCAATTGCTGCCAGCATGGCAAACGAGGTGAAGATCACAGAAAGTAATATTCCTATGAGAATTAATGAAAAGCCGGTCTGTATGCTGGAGTACAGCAGGATCGGTATCCCACAGCCCAGCAGGAAGGCCAGCACCAGCGCAGTGGAAAGGCCCAGAAAGATGTTGGACCAAACCTTCACCCGCGAAACGGGCTGACTGAGGAGCAGTTCGATAAACTGACTGCTGTTGTACACATAAATTGTTGAAAAAATAATGCTTACCAGTGGTACGACCAGAAGAACCACATTAAGCAGGCTTAGCGTAGCCTTGGTATAATTGTTTTCCAGCCCCAGCACCGACCAGGAAATAATGAAAAGCAGGACCGTGTAAAAGATAACGGTTTTGTTCTTTAGGATATCAAAAAGGATGAAGCGTGCGATCTTGTTCATTTTTTCATTTCTTTTAGGATGCTGATGATGGACTCTGATATCCGTTCCGATTTATGCTCAGTCATAAGGTCTTCCACGGACTGCTGTACAATTACCCTACCCTCATTCATAAATACAATTTCGCTCACGATATCATCCAGTTCACTAAGCAGGTGGGAAGTGATGATGATGAGTTTGCCCCTGCTCCTTTCCATAATGATCTTGTTTTTCAGAATTTCTGACGCCAGAGGGTCCAGTCCCGCAGTAGGCTCGTCCAGGATGATGATTTTAGGATCGAACATAAACGCCAGCACCGCACTCACCTTCTGGGTGGTTCCTCCGGAGAGGTTTCCCATCTTCTTGTCAAATATTTTGCTGAGCTCGAAGGCTTCCAGAAGTTCTGTGTCCAAATCTGATTCCTGACTCTCCCGGGTATCGCGGATCATACTGATGGTCTGGTTAATGGTCATATTCTCAGGATACCTTCCGATCTGCGGCATATAGCCAATGTCTTTTCGGTAATGGAAATCTTCTTTTACACTTTTGCCACCCACCAGAATGTCGCCAGTTTCAATAACATTAAGTCCCAGGATGCATTTTATAAGGGTAGTTTTACCGCAGCCGTTAGGCCCAATCAGCGCAATCGATTTACCGTTGGTAAACGATAGATTCAGGTTTTCGAGTGCGGTAAATCTGTTGAATTTCTTAGTGAGGTTTCGTATCTCTATCATATCTTTCAGTTAAATCCAAAAGGAACAGCTGCATCAGTTTTGCACTTTTCGCATCAAAGGCTGCTCATCCACAAAATTTTCCGGAGTCAGGCTGGGAATCACCTTTTCGGTCCTGTCCAGCAGGTCCACAAAAAAGGTTTTGAACAGCAGCATGATGGAAGGGTTGTTTTCCACCAGAACCGAATAGAGGCTCAGCGGATGAAAGGGGACATCCCCGATTTTATCTTTGTCCAGATCATAACCTTCATATTTGTCCCAGTAATTTCTGCGGAAATCGTTCATCGTCATGGATCCGCTGGTACTCACATCAAAAGTGTTGTTGATGAAGTTATTATTAACCACGCGGTTTTCCATACAGTTGGAGTTGATCTTCATGCCCCAGCCATTGTCCTCAAAGGTATTGCGGAAAAGATCAATTTTGGTGGCGCCGTCCAGGAAGATGGCTGTGGTATTATTCCGGAAACTGTTGCTTTTAATTTTGCTGAAACTGATGTCCTTCAGCAGCAAACCGTAGTTGGAATCGCCCCAGTTGTTGATGAATCTGTTGCCCACCATCCCAACATTATTGCTGTACATCACAGCAACGCCGGCATTATTCTTATCAAAGGTATTTCCTACATATACGCAGTCATTGGACGACATGAAATGAAGGCCATACCTTAAATTACGAACCGAATTGTTACGGTAAATGTAAGAGTCAGTCACTTTTTCCAGGTAAATACCATCCTTATGACCCTGAATATAATTGTTTTTAATCCAGATTTCTTCACTCACCCACGCATGAATGCCATCGCCGCTGCGTTCCTCTGAACGGGCACGTGCAGACGTTATCCGGTTGTTCTGGATCAGACATCTGTAACCCCGCTGGATATAAATTCCAAAGTAATTATTTTCAAAGATATTGTCCTCGATGGTGGAATACTTACTGTCATATAGCCGCACGGCACCAATGTTCCTGATTTCGTCCTCGCCTGAGTTGATGATTTTAAAACCTTTCAGCAAAATATGATTAGCTCGGAAAGAAAGGATTTCGTACTTCATCTCTCCGTCCAGAACCGGCAGCCCATGGCCGATAAGCGAGAGCGGATGCGTAATGCTGATATTTCCCTCGCGGTAAATTCCCGGGCCCACCAAAATACTGTCTCCGCTTGCTGAAGCGGCGACAGCCTGGCGGATGGTGGGATAACGCTCACCTTTACCCACCCGAAGGGTTTTTGAAAAGATAAATACAGGTAGGAGAAGAAATATCAGCCTAAGCATGTACAGATTATTTAGTTAAACTTGCACCGGTGGCTGCCGCTGCCTTTTGGGCTGCAGCTTTATCACGGAAAGCCTGAGTATTGCCACCCATAGGCGATTTTATGCTGCCGCCTTTAACAAATACAGCACGCGATTTTTCCAGGAACTGTCCGCTGGGGAAATCCACCACATAGGTTTTGGCATTGGCGGCCTTGTCAGGATTTGAACTTTCGTACATCGTCATGCAGCTCAGGTCGTCAAACTTATAGGCGCGGCCTTTATCTGTAATCAACTGGGCAGCATACTTCACGTCCGTAATAGTCATGCGGCAGTTATCGCACTGGTCTTTACCAACCGCGATGTCTTTAGGACCACTTTTTTGGCAGGACATAATAGCCAGTACTGAGGCTGTAATAAATAACGTTTTGCTGAATTTCATTTTTTTATTTTTTAGGTTAAACTGAACAAAAAAGATCAGGTTGCTGAGGTCTTCCGGTACTCAACCCAGGCTAAGATAGCCAAAATAAGAGCAACGCCAAACATAATTGCACCGCCAACGTTGGGGTAAGAATAAGCGCCGAAGTTCAGAAGTTGCTTATAACCTAGCAAAGGAGGCTGATAGGACATGCCGGGCACAACGATGGGCGCCGTGGGGTCCAGATCATGTCCGTAATCGTATTCCCAAAGCCAGAAATCCACCATAAACGCCACACCGAAGATGAGGAAGAGGACCAAAGTGATAAAAAGCCACAGTTTACGGTTGAATAAGGCAGTAAGAAAACAAAGCAAAGCGAAGAATGCAAGCGCATAGGGCAAAACCTTAAATTCCCAGAAATCCTCCGGCTGGATTGTCTTCATACCAATGTAGTGGTTCAGACCGTTTATGATTTCATATTCACCGGTAATTTTGTTAGGCCATAGATACATGGCGAGACCCTCGGGATATTGTGGAGCTGTTAAATAAATAGACCACAGCGGCACGAAGATAGAGACAATCAGTGCGCAGCCGCAAAAGACCAGTGCAATCCTCGTTATCTTTTTCAATGAATTGTTTTTCATTTCAGGTAAATTAAAAAGGGCAGAAACCTCTGCCCTCTTATTTAACATTATTTGGTTTCTCCGGCTTTCACGGGGCTTTGTGCATTGTCCTTCTTATTGTTCAGGGAATAGATGAGCGGCGTATTGCTTCCGGCCGGCGATACCCGGACGTATCCCTGCATTTCCTGATGCAGCGCGCTGCAGAAGTCGGTACAGTACATTGGGTACATACCTGGTTTCTTAGGCATCCATTTTAGGGTACAGGTCTCACCCGGCATAATAAGGAGTTCGGCGTTCTGGGCACCCTTGATGGCAAAGCCGTGCGGGATATCCCAGTCCTGTTCCAGATTAGTGACGTGGAAGTAAACTTCGTCGCCCACTCTAATGCCTTCAATATTGTCCGGTGCAAAGTGCGAACGGATGGAGGTCATATATACGTGGACTTTATTACCTTCCCTTACCACTTTACTTTCGGCTTCGCCTTTGGTGGCGTAGGGATGCTTGTTGTCTTCAATCCGGAAGAATTTTACCTGATCTTTAAGCATGTCTCCCGGCAGAGCCTGTGCATAATGTGGCTCGCCAAAAGTCGGAAAGTCCAGCAGCAGTTTCATCTTGTCGCCACTGATGTCGTACAACTGTGCCGACTGTGCCAGTTCCGGACCCGTGGGCAGGTAGCGGTCCTTGGTGATTTTGTTATAAGCCACCAGGTATTTGCCGAAGGGTTTGGCGGAGTCGCCGCCGGGGATCATGAGGTGACCCACGGAATAGAAGGTAGGCTGTCTGTCCAGCACCTTTAAGTCCTTAATATTCCATTTCACCACTTCAGAGGAAACAAACATGGAGGTGTAGGCGTTACCTTTGCCGTCAAATTCAGTGTGCAGCGGTCCCAAACCGGGTTTCTGTACTTCACCGTGAAGGGCAGCTTCATATTTGATTACTTTTACACCGTCAAATTCACCGGCGAAGTTCTTATCTGCGATCGCTTTGATCATTTTGTCAAAACTGAATACCGGAATAAGTGCGGCCAGTTTACCGGAACCTACAATATATTCACCGGTAGGATCTACATCACAACCATGGGGAGATTTCGGACATGGAATCATGAACATGGCGTCCTTCATATCCTCCACCGACAGTACAATTACTTCCTTTTTCATTGTTGAAGTAGCAGTGTGGGTGCTCTCATCGAATTTATTGTGGGCATAATCAGTCGTCACTTTCCGGCCTTTACCGGCTTTCACCAGTTCAGCTGCCTTTTTCCAGTTTACAGCCATAATGAAATCCTTGTCATTCTGCGATGCATTAACCTCCAGAAGCGTGTTTGCTTTTTCGGAATTATAGCAGGAAAAGAAGAACCAGTCGCCGGACTTTTTCTTGCCGGCGTGCGAAAGGTCAAAGTTAATACCCGGCGCTTCAATCTGGAAAGAAAGGTCCATCTCGCCACTTTGCTTGTCGATTCCTATAAAGGAGAGGACGCCTTTGAAATTGGATTTGAACGATTCAATAGGGACATCACCGCTCTGATCGTCCGTTGGTACCGCGAAGCGTGTCCCTGCCACCACATATTCAGTATTTTCGGTAAGAAATGGTGAGGAGTGATTACCGGCGGAGTTCGGAATCTCCAGGATTTCTACTGTTTTAAAGGTTTTTAGATCCAGCCTGGCTACACGTGGTGTGTTATTGGCGTTGGCAAAAAGCCATCGGCCATCCACCTCACCATTGGTTTGTGACAGCGACAAATGGTGCTGGTCGTCCCAGGGTATGAATCCATGTGAGGTTTCCAGCATGGGTTTGGTTTCTTCACTGTAACCATAGCCGTTTTCAGGGTTTTGAGAAAAAACGGGGAGCACTTTCAGCAGTCTTCCGCTTGGCAGACCGTACACATTTACCTGGCCGTTAAAGCCACCGCTTACAAAGTTGTAATACTCATCATATTTGCCGGGTGCCACATACACTCTCTCGGCAGCATCGCCTGTTACAGCGGTTTCTGTTCCTTTGGGTTTACATCCTGAGACCAGAAGTAAAGCCATTAAGGATCCGAGTCCAAAAAATTTAAGACTTTTCATTATTGATAGTTGAGGGGTTTCCTTTTGATTTATTTGGCGCCGTCAATTTCGCGCATGTACTCCAGGATCTGGCGGGCTTCCGTATCGTTTAGGCCCTGGTTAGGCATCCTTACCAAACAAAGTTCCAGCTGTTTCTGAAGTTCCGGGTCCACATCGATCATAGGGTCCGGGTTAGAGATGAAGTTCATGATCCATTCCGGAGTCTGTCTTTGGGTAACCCCTTTCCAGCCGGGGCCTACCAGTTTCTCCTCTGTGGGTTTATGACAGGAGGTACACTTCACCTCGGCAAGTTTACGGCCTTCGGCGGCCATAGCCGGGTCAAAAGTACTTACATCTACATTCTCATGCTTACCAATACCTCTCTTGGGATCATAAGCATTGGTGCCCGAACTTTCTGCGGTTGCAGTTGTTTCGGTGGAGGCAGTGGGCACTGAATCAGTTTTCTTGTCGCCGCCGCAGGACACCAGTCCCAGGGCCAGAAACGCAGCAGCAATTGAGTGAATAGTTTTCATATTTAAATTATTTATACCCAAATGTAGCCACATCTGCCCGATTAAGAATATGATTACAGTCATATACTTTGTATGACATTTATCTCCATATTTGATGTCATAAGACAGGAGTTAATAAATAAATTTGATAAAAAATTTACAAAATGAAAAAGTATGTCACACTATTTGCAGCGCTCGCAGTCACAGCCTGCAGTAAACAACCGGTTAACACTGATGCAGAAAGTAATGTAATGCTGGAAGAACCGGTTGTCAAAACTGTTGATTCCGCCGCAGCGGGTAAACATCCCGGCCTTGCCCTTATTGAAGGTGCGGACTGCCTTACGTGTCACAAAGAAGATGCAAGGCTTGTAGGTCCTTCTTATCAGGAGGTAGCAGATAAATACACGGAGGGTGACCTGGAAATGCTGGCCACCAAGATTATTGAGGGTGGAAAAGGCAACTGGGGAGAAATACCGATGACTCCGCATGCCGGCATGAGCCGTGAGAATGCAAAGAAAATGGTGGAATACATTATGACATTAAAAAAATAATCCACTCCAATTACATTAAACAAAAAAATAATATGAAAAACTGCTTCCTGGTCCTAACATTAGCCTCTGCTCTTTTCACTGCCTGCTCAAAGCCTGAAAACAATAATACAGAAAATGCCGAAAGTTCACTCGAGCAGGAAGCCCAAATTCTTAAATGTGAAAATGGAAGTACGCTTACAGCCATTTATTTTGCCGATGGAGACATGGTGGCCGTGAAAATTAAAAAGGATCAGGAAAAAGAAGAAAAGCTTTCCGCCCGTGGCACCAATCAGAATGGTGATCCCTTTTTTGGCAACAACACCTATACCTGGGAATTGCTGGAAGACGGCAAGGCAGGACGGCTTACACACAAAGACGGTTCGGACTGCATTTACAGGTAAGAACTACATTTATAACTTTATTAAGCACTGCGTTCAGGTGGTGCTTTTGTTTTTTGTTAGGTCGTCATCATCCCAAAAAATGGTATTGATTGGCAAAACTGCCGCTGAAATGTCAATTTGTCACAATTTTTTGCTTGGTACAGATTTAGAGAAATTGACCTCAAATTGTAAAAAATAAAAATAGATACTATGAGTAAAATAATCGGAATTGATTTGGGTACTACCAACTCCTGCGTTGCAGTAATGGAAGGTAAGGATGCAGTAGTTATCCCTAATGCTGAAGGTAAAAGAACCACCCCTTCTATCGTGGCTTTTACTGAAGACGGCGAAAGAAAAGTGGGAGATCCCGCTAAAAGACAGGCTGTAACCAACCCGGAGAAAACGGTATACTCTATCAAAAGATTTATCGGAACACATTTCAAGGACGATGCCAGCGAGATCAGCAGAGTACCTTATAAAGTGGTGTCCGGACCTAACGATACTGTTAAAGTAAAGATAGACGACAGAGAATATACACCACAGGAAATTTCAGCGATGATTCTTCAGAAAATGAAGAAAACAGCGGAAGATTATTTGGGTCAGGAAGTTACCCGTGCGGTTATAACTGTTCCAGCATACTTTAACGACGCCCAGAGACAGGCTACCAAGGAAGCTGGCGAAATCGCAGGTCTGACGGTTGAAAGAATCATCAATGAGCCTACTGCCGCAGCACTGGCCTATGGTATGGACAAAGCTCACAAAGACCAGAAAATCGCAGTATACGATTTAGGTGGCGGTACTTTTGACGTTTCTATCCTTGACCTTGGCGATGGTGTATTCGAAGTACTTTCTACAAACGGTGACACGCACTTAGGTGGTGATGATTTTGATGATGTGATCATCAACTGGATGGCAGATGAGTTTAAAGCTGAAGAAGGTGTAGACCTTAAATCTGATGCAATTGCCCTTCAGAGATTGAAAGAAGCTGCTGAGAAAGCTAAGATCGAGCTTTCCTCTTCCACACAGACAGAAATCAACCTTCCCTATATCACTGCTACGGCTACAGGTCCTAAGCACATGGTGAAGACACTTACCAAAGCTAAATTTGAACAGCTTTCCGCTGACCTTGTAAGACGTTCTATGGAGCCATGTAAAAAGGCCCTTTCTGACGCTGGACTTTCCATCTCAGACATCGACGAGGTGATCCTTGTAGGTGGTTCTACCAGAATCCCAATTATTCAGGAAGAAGTGGAGAAATTTTTCGGTAAGAAACCCTCCAAAGGGGTAAACCCGGATGAGGTTGTGGCTATTGGAGCAGCTATCCAGGGTGGTGTACTTACAGGTGATGTAAAAGATGTACTTCTTCTGGATGTAACTCCGCTTTCATTGGGTATTGAAACTATGGGCTCTGTGTTCACCAAACTGATTGAAGCCAACACGACTATTCCTACTAAAAAATCTGAAACATTCTCCACGGCGAGCGACAACCAACCTGCAGTATCCATCAGAGTGGGTCAGGGTGAAAGGCCGATGTTCAACGATAACAAAGAAATCGGAAGATTTGACCTTACAGACATTCCGCCGGCACCAAGAGGTGTTCCTCAGATTGAAGTAACTTTTGATATTGATGCCAACGGTATCCTTCATGTTTCTGCTAAAGATAAAGGAACCGGTAAAGAGCAGTCCATCAAGATTCAGGCAAGTTCAGGTCTTTCTGAAGAGGAAATCGCAAGAATGAAGCGTGAAGCTGAAGAAAACGCTTCTTCTGACGCCAAGAAAAAAGAAGAAGTGGAAGTACTGAACAAAGCGGACGGATTGATTTTCCAGACCGAGAAGCAACTGAAAGAATTTGGTGACAAGCTATCGGCTGACAAGAAAGCAGCTGTTGAATCTGCGGCAGCGGAACTGAAGACCGCTTTTGATGCTAAAGACATGGAAAGCATCAAAACAAAAACTGAAGCTTTGGATGCCGCCTGGATGGCAGCTTCAGAGGAAATGTACGCTGCGGGACAGCAGGGACAGCCGGGAGCCGAGCAGGCACAGGGTAACCCTACAGGAAATGCAGGTGCTGATGATGTTCAGGATGCTGATTTTGAAGAGGTGAAGTAATTACTTCCAGTCCTAATACAAAGATCCCCGGGATTTCACCCGGGGATTGTTATTTTTAATAACAAAAAATCAGTCACGCTTTATGCGTACATCGTCTCTATCTTGTCCGTAAGCGCATTCATAAAATTCTGAAGCGGCTTCTCAACCATCATCTTGATAAACGGATTGAACTTGCCTTCAAAAAACATCTGAACCTCCGTTTGTGTATCGGAAACAGCATTCATTTTAGTAGTAAGTTCAAAATCCATACTGGAACTTGCCGACCGCAAAACCGCCTTCTGTTCACTTACCTCACCCAGCTTAAGCGCGATCTCCGGCATGCCCTTCAGGGAAAATTTAAACCCGTCTGCAGTGGCATCAAATTTTTGAAGGCCCTCCGGCATCAACTGCTTATAATTCTCAGGATCCTTAAGCAAATCCACGATTTCGGACACCGGTTTATTAAGTAATATTTTTCGTCCTTCTAAATTCATTTTTCTATTTTTGTAAGATTAAAGTCTTACAAATGTATAAAGTTTTTGTTAACGAAAAAAAATTAACAATAAGTAAGTATCCCGAGGATATTGAAAAAAACCTGCGTTACGAAGGCTTTGCAACTCTGGAAATCGCCGTAGACCTCCTGCAGAATACCTCCTGCCCCGAAATTAATGTCTACGGAGAAAATATTGAAGAACTTTGGGAAGATTTCACGCATATGTTTCATGTAATTGAGGCAGCCGGGGGAATCGTAACCAATGCCAACAAAGAGACCCTGTTCATTAAAAGACTCAGTAAATGGGACCTCCCAAAAGGTAAAGTGGAAAAAGGGGAATCCCTGGAGCAGGCTGCACTGCGTGAAGTGGAAGAAGAGACCGGTTTAAGTGAACTGATACTTGAATCCTTCATCAACAATACCTTCCACATTTATACCGAGAGAAATGGTGACCGTGTACTGAAGACTACTTATTGGTTCAAGATGAGTTATGTAGGTACGGGCAATGCCAAACCCCAACTGGAAGAAGGTATTACAGCTGTAGACTGGAAAAGCGATGCCCGGATCAGGCAGGAAGTTTTCCCGTCTACCTTCCACAATATTAGGATGATCCTGAACGAAGTCTGGGAGAAAAATCTCTAAAGAACATCAAGCACCTTCTCCAGACCAATTCCTCTGGAGGCCTTTAACAGAATATTCTTCGATGTAACCGGATTGTTTATAAGATAATCCGTGAGTTCTGCTGTGTTACGAAAGGAGAGAGGTGATTTGGCAACCGCCTGAAACTGCTCTCCCACTGTAATGATTTGGTCGAATTCCATTTGTAGGGCCATATTGAGTATTGCTGTATGCTCAGCCAGACTCTCAGCACCAAGCTCACGCATATCTCCGATGATGATGGTTTTTGAGCCCTTAAACGAACTGAAATTCCGCAGTGAGCCTGCCATCGAGCTTGGATTGGCATTATAGGTATCGAGCACCATGGTTCGGCCGTCTTTTACCATCACCTGCGAGCGCATATTGGTGGGTTCATAATCTTCGATTGCCGCTTTTATTCTTTCCTCCGGAACGCCAAAATGAAGTCCCAAAGCCACGGCTGCACTAAGGTTGCTGAAATTAAAAATTCCGGTTAGCTGGCTCATTATTTCTGTACTGTCGAAACCAAGACCCACAAAATTGCCCTTACACAAAGGTGAGAATATATAATCGGCATTGACAGTACCGAAGCTGATGGCAGGCTGGTATCCCTGGGTCTTTTCAACCTGCAAAGGATCTTCGTTATTAACGATCAGCGTTTTACCATTTGCTTTCAGATAATTATACAACTCCGATTTGCCGGCAATCACGCCTTCAAAGCCTCCAAAACCCTCCAGATGCGCTTTTCCGAAGTTGGTAATATAGCCATAATCCGGCTGAGCAATGGAGCAGAGTAATTCGATTTCTTTCTGATGATTGGCACCCATTTCAATGACCGCGATTTCATGCTCCGGTTTTACGGACATCAGCGTGAGGGGAACACCGATATGGTTATTAAGATTTCCGAAGGTGTACAGGACGTTGAACTTTGCTGAAAGTGCAGTAGCTATTAGTTCCTTAGTGGTTGTCTTTCCGTTGCTTCCTGTTAAAGCAATCACGGGGATGGTAAGCTTCTTCCTGTGCACCCGTGCCAGGTCCTGCATGAACTGAAGGGTGCTGGGCACATAGAAGATATTGCGCGAAGAATCTTCAAAATCCTTATTCTCTACAATTGCCGCAAGCGCTCCGTTGTCTACAGCTTCTGAGGCCTTAAGGGCACCATTAAAATTCTCGCCGGAGAATGCAAAGAAGATATCACCCGACCCTACTGTTCTGGAGTCGATGGATACCTTGTTACACTGCTGGAGATAGGGATAGAATAGTTCTGGATTCATGGGTTCAAAAATAAATAAATCCTTCCGTATGAGGGAAGGATTTATTATTATTTATTACAACTAATGTTATCTTCTTGATCTGTTGTTCTGTGCGCCACGGGCATCCTGCGCTACACGGAAACCGATCCATCCATAACCGCCGCTCTGGCTTTTGAATCTTCTTTGTCCCGGATCCAGCCAGTATGCTGTATCCTGCCATGAACCACCTTTTACAACTCTGATTTCGTTTGTGATGGCTGAAGTTCTGGATGCGTTATCCTTTTGTACTACAACTCTTCCGCTACCGTCCACGAAGAAATTCTTACGCGGTGCATTGTACATGTTGAAATTTGCATTTGCTGCACTGTCTTCATCACCAGCTCTGAAGTTCAGTGAAGACTGTCTGTCGCCATCCCTGAAGTTACTGTAATCTGCGATGGTTTCTCTCTGGTACTGACCAGGCAGGTTTTTATACAGAAGTCTGCCGTCAGCAAGAGTGTCATACTGTATACTTCCGTCGTCTACACGAGCATAAGTTCCGTCACCATTTCTAAGGATTCTTTGTGGCGCGTTACCTCTGTAGTAATTGAAGTCGTTATAATCGGAATCGATAATCGGACGGTATACATCGGCAGTCCATTCGGCTACGTTACCAAACATACCGTAAAGTCCAAGGTCATTAGCCGGGTATTTCTTCACATCGGCAGTTCTTGCGGACCCGTCATTTTGCCATCCCGGAACACCGGAATAATCACCCGCTCCGTATTTGAAATTTTCCAGGAACATACCCTCATTACGGCCTTTCTGACCTCTCAGACGCTCAATCTCCGGAGTTTTTCCAAGAATATTGTTATATTCCCTGTTTTTCATTGTTCCCAATGCTGCAAATTCCCACTCAACCTCTGTAGGAAGTCTGAACTTTTGCACCAGTGGAGCTGCAGGAGACCTGTTGGCAGCCAAAATCCTTTGGTTGACATTTCTGTTCATACCGGATTTCTGAGCCAGTCTCTGCTCGTTAATATAGGCCTGCATATCCGGATCGTTTGATTTAAACTTATCCATATTGAAAGCAGATCCACCCTGGTTGTTGGATTCGTTTATATAAAGATCTTTAGCAATGATACCGGCATCCATCAATGCTTTCTCATTAGCTCTGTCCGTAAGCCATTCGCAATATTTATTCGCCTGAGACCAACTCACACCCACTACCGGATAGTAATCATATTCCGGAGATCTGAAATAGGTTTCAGAATAGTCATTTCTGGAAAGTTCATTGTCCCAAAGAAGTGTATCCGGCAGAGCACCGTTGTAGATTTCCCTGAAGCTTGGATCAGACGGTGGGAAAACATACTTAAGCCATGTCAGATATTCACGGTATTCATAGTTTGTAATCTCAGTTTCACCAAGGAAGAATGAACTTACCTGCATTCTGCGGGGCGAGTTATTCCAGTCATGCATTACATCATCTTTCACTAATCCCATTGTAAAAGTTCCGCCTTCCACATATACCATTCCTGGCCATCCTTTCAGTTTTTGCTGCTTGCCTGCGTAAAACCAACCTCTGTTATCGTTGGGTTTCCACCCGGTCTTGGATACGAAACTTTTCGTTCCGCCACCTTTACCGGATCCCCCTCCACAACTGGTAAGGACGAAAGCTGAACTTAATGCAATTAATGAAAACAACTTTAGTTTTTTCATAGTCGGTATAAATATTTTCAAAGTACAAAGAAATAATAATTTTATTAATTAATCAAGTAATGTTTTGATTTTTTTGAAACGAAAGCAATTTTATTTTATTGTATCGCAGGATTTTTTTAAAAATTTCGTTTAATTTGTATTCCTGAAAATTAATTCAAAAATAATGATCCGCAACCTTTCTTTTCTGTTCATTTTCCTCTTCACAGCCTGCTTTTTTTCGCAGAAGATAAGCATTAACTGGGAAGGAGCTAAGATCCGCGATTACGGGGAGATAAATATGAACCTTCCCACCTTCAGTAATCCCGGCTTTTCATTTGACCAAAATAATATTTTTATCAATATAAAACACAGCGCAGGCGAAAAAGATTTAAAAATCTCCGGCATGCAGTGGGAAACAGTTTCTGCGAGGGACCTTTACGACCTTCAGAAAGACAACATCCTTCCTTTTGAAATTAAAGATGTGGCCTATACCAACCACAAAGGTACAAGGACTGCGCATATCAATGTTTCACTCTTCAAGTCGGAGAATGGACGAATCCTGAGACTTTCGTCCTTTAATATAGAGGAAACCGCAAAACTTAATCCCAACACCCAGAAAGTGGGCACCACAAACAATCCGCTGAACACCGGGAATTTCTATAAAATAAAGGTGGACCGTTCAGGAATTTTCAGGATCACAAAAGATTTCCTGCAGGCCAATGGACTCAACCCGGCCAACATCAACCCAAAAAATTTCCGGATCTACGGCAACGGCGGTATTATGCTGTCTGAATTTAACCAGGACACAAAATATGATGCGTTGCAGGAAAATGCAATCCAGGTGGTGGGCGAGGCAGACGGTGTCTGGAATGACGGTGATTATGCCCTATTCTATGCGCAGGGACCTAATGGGTATAACCTTTATGATCCCACAAACGGAAACGGTTTCAAAAGGACCGATACCCGCACCGACCGCAGCAATAATGTGAAGAATCTGTATGATGACTTCTCCTACTATTTTATCAATTTCGATAAGGGTCCGGGAAAACGTGTCCAGGATTCAGACTTGCCGCTTACCGCCAATCCGATCACAAGGTATGATGACTATCAGGTTATAAATGATGACGAAAGGAATCTGCTTAAACTCGGTAAGATTTGGGTAGATGAGCCGGGCTTTACTGCACCCAAAACCTATACCATCACCACCAAGACCCCGGCACAACCCGGCGACCTAATTACCTACCGCACACAGGTGGTGGCCTATAAATCCCAGGGCAATACCCTAGCCTTCAACATCAATAATCAAAACAATTCGGTGCAGTCTGCGGCGCCCGGGGGACTTGACTTTGTACAGATGAGATTCCAGGGTACACTGAATAATGTATCAGGCAATACATTTAGCTTTAACTTTACCCCTGATATATCAGCAAATCCAAACGGAAATTTCTTTTTTGATTATCTGGAAATCCAATACCGGGAAAACCTTTCCTTCAACGGCGGACAGATGAATTTCCGCGATTTCTCACTGCAGAGCGGCTCGGGTCAGGCCTACAGCTTTGCTATGAGCAATGCCAGTGCCGCGGAACAGGTTTGGGACGTAACCGACATCACCAATGCGAAGCGGGCCATCAACAAAAACACAGGCAGCAGTACCTATAGTTTCGGCTATATCGCCAATGATCCCAACTTCAACAATGAATTTGTGGCTTTCCGTGCCGATGCTGCCTATACTCCTACTTATGTAGGCAAGACAGATAACCAGAACCTCAGCGCACTGCAAAATATTGATTATCTGGTATTGACCTCTCCTGAAATGATGACCCATGCCCAGCGAATGGCCAGCCATCACCAAACCAGGAATAATTTCACCACTGCAGTGGTTGACATCAATAAAATTTATAATGAGTTCAGCAGCGGCAGAAAAGACCTGACTGCCATCCGGGATTTCGTAACCCATCTGAACAGTCCGGCAGGTACGCTGAAATATGTGCTTATTTTGGGCGATACCACATATGATTTCAAGAACAGGATTCCGAATAACCATAATATTGTGCCTGCTTACCAGAGTGAGGAAAGCGGAAATTACGTAAGCTCCTTTGTGACGGATGACTATATCGGGATGACAAGCCCGCAAACCGCAACCCACCTGCCAAGCATGCTGGCCGACGTACCTGTGGGAAGGCTGCCTGCCGCTAACATTCAGGAAGCAAAACTGCTTGTTGACAAAACCCTTGCATACTATAATAATCTGCCGGGGCAGTCTTCGCCCTTTGGTATCTGGAGAATGAAACTTGATTTCGTGGCTGATGATGACAAAGATGGAGGCACCCCATTCCACACCATTATGGATGAAACCTTACAGGATCTTTTTGAGGCAGCTACCGACAAACCTGAGTACAATGTACGTAAACTGTACATGGATGCATTCCCGGCAGTCAATACGGCCGGCGGACAGCGTTACCCCCAGGTCAACCAGGCCATCGCAAACGATGTAGGAAACAGCCTGTATATGTTCTATCTTGGACATGGGGGCATCAATGGCTGGGCTCAGGAACGGATCCTTACTTCCGATGAGATTGAGGATTTCAACAATTTCTCCAATGTATACAGCCGCTTCCCACTGGTTTCAACCATAACCTGTGAATTTACCCTTTGGGACGAACCCGGAACATTTTCTGCAGGAGAGCAGTTCATAAAACTGCCATCGGGTGGTGCTGCAACAATGATTACCTCCAGCCGTGCGATTGATGTGAATTATGGAGTAATGTTTACAGACACTTTTACCAAAAGCATTTTTGAACTTAATGCCGGTGACTTTGATACCCTTGGAAATGCATTCCTGCAGGCTAAATTTGATTTTGGCGGAAATCCAAATCACCTTAAGGTAAATTTTCTGGGCGACCCGGCTATGAAACTGAGCCGTCCGAAAAAACTTCTGGCCATAGATAATGTAGAAACTCCCGTGCCGGGACAGATACGTGCGCTTGACTTTGTGAAGATTACCGGCCACATCAATAATGCCAACGGAACACTGAATACGAACTTTAACGGCCGCGTGGTTATCAATATTTACGACAAGCGACTGAATAAAACAACACTGAATAATGACGGCAGCCTTACACCGATACTCAACTATACTGAGGAAGGAAGCCCGATTGTTAAGGCCTCCGGGACCGCAGTAAACGGTGTGTTCACCGTTGAGTTTTATGTTCCCAACGATATTAATTACACCATGGGAACCGGTAGGATGCTGGCCTATGCCGACAATAAAGTGGAAGATGTGTTCATTAACCAGCCGGTACAGATCGGCGGTATAAACCCCAACGGCATCAATGACAGTGAGCCGCCGAAGGTGAAACTCTATATGAATAACACCAATTTTGCTGACGGAGGCATAACGGATCAAAATCCGATGCTGCTGGCCTGTATTACAGATGATACCGGAATCAACTCCACCGGTGCGGGTGTGGGTCATGATATCGTGACTTACCTGGACGGACAGATTATTAATACTGTTGTCCTGAACGACTTCTATTCCAGCGGTGACGGCAACGGTTGTGTAAATCCCGGACTGGCCGATTACCAGAAAGGCAATGTAACTTACCCATTCCGCAACCTGGCACCCGGCGAGCATACGCTAACGTTCAAGGTTTGGGACATCAACAATAATTCGACTACGGAAACGTTACGCTTTATAGTGAAGGATGAAACCAACCAGAACCTGGTGATCAACAGACCGCTGAACTGGCCGAATCCGTTTACCAACAAAACCTATATCCATTTTGAGCATAACTGTGATGATATACTTGATGTAAACGTGCAGATCTACACCATTACCGGTAAGCTGGTACGCACGCTGAGCCAACCTGTGGTGGCCGAGCCTTTCCTGCAGGGCTTCCGCACACCCCGACAGGCAATTGAGTGGGACGGACTGGATGATTATGGCGATGCTGTAGGTAAGGGCACTTACATCTTTAAAATATTTGCGCGCAGCCAGAATCAGGAAAAATGCAAAGGAGGAGCTACAGCAGTAGAAAAAATGGTATTATTGAGATAAAAACATCAAAATAATTTATATATTTGGAAATTAAATATAACTATATGGATTTTACAAAAAGACTTCTTTTAGGATTAGGTTTAGGTGTAGGCATTACTGCTTTTGCACAGGATTTAAGTAAAATCAGGCCGGTACTTACCGGTGCGCCTTTCCTGAGAGTTGCTCCAGATGCACGTTCCGGAGGTATGGGTGATCAGGGGGTTGCCACTTCTGCTGATGTCTATTCTCAGTTCTGGAACGCGGCAAAATATCCTTTCTCAAGAAATTTATCGGGAGTGGGTGTAAATTACACTCCTTATATGGGAAAACTGACCAATGATGTATTTCTGCTCTACGGTTCCTATTACCGGTTTATTGGTGAGGAGGAAAGATCCACCATCGGTGCCAGTATCTATTACTTCAACATGGGTGAGGTAAACCTAACCAGACTGGTAGATAACAACGCTGTTGCCGACGAAGGAACAGCTAAACCAAATGAGTTTGCCATCGACGTATCTTACGCTCTGAGACTTGCAGATTCATTCTCCATGGCGGTAACCGGTAGATTTATCCGCTCAGACCTCTCCGGAGGATTCAACACAGACACGACACTGAAGCCTGCAAACTCCTTTGCGGTAGACATATCTTCCTACTATACCACTCCACGTTTTTCAGGCCTTGGAGGCATGGACAATAAAATCAACGCGGGTCTTGCTATCCAAAACCTTGGTCCTAAACTGGATTATACGGGTGATGAGGATTCAAGGACTTACCTGCCTACTATAGCAAGGTTGGGTGCAGGATATGATGTCTTCATAGATGATGTGAACCGTGTAGGTATTTCTGTGGAAGGATCCAAACTGCTGGTCCCGGGTGCCGAGATTACAAGAATTGACCCGCTTACACAGCAGGCTGTTTATGAAGTGCCTAACGTAGGTGTTATGGAAGGTATCGGTAAATCATTTAACAATCCAAAAAGCATCATGCTGTCCGGTGCACTGGAATATGCCTATGACAATGCTTTCTTTGTCCGCGGCGGTTACTTTCATGAAAGTGAAGAGCAGGGTGCAAGACAGTTTGCCACTGCCGGTATCGGCCTTAAGTACAACGCTTTTGCACTGGATGTGTCTTATCTGATCAATATGTCCAAGTTGAATTCGGCGCTGGACAATACACTAAGGTTTGGTCTTACCTGGAATATTGGCGATGAATCAATGAATGCTACTGATTATTAATCGGAAACATAAATTTTACTAAGACCTCCCAGTGAGGTCTTTTTTATTTGCTGAACGGCCGTCCGGTCACCTTTCCACACAATGAACTACACTTCTGAACTTCGCAAATTCATCACCAGTCAGTATCTTTACTCTGCAGTAAGGATTGCGTTGGCTATTGTGATTCCGAGTATGGTGTTGGCTTATTTTGGTTTGCTGAAAGAGTACTTCCTTTTCCCGCTGGGTACAAGTTTCGTAGGACTTACCGATATGGCCGGACCGTTTGTCCGCCGGCGTAACGCCCTGGCAGTTGCTGTCTGTACTTTTACTTTTGTAGCTGCATTAGGCATAGCTTCACACAACCTTTTGCCCCTGGCCTACCTGGAAATCATTATCATCGGAATCTTTTTTTCAATGATTGGAGTTTACGGGCAGAGACTGGCCGCCGTGGGAGGTCTGACCCTGGTGGTTTTCTCGATTTTTATTGACGGCAACCTTTCCGGCGACCGGCCACTGAAAGATCTGCTTATCTTCACTGCCGGGTGCATTTGGTTTCTGCTTATATTTCTGGTGGTTTCCCGGCTGCAACCCTACAAGCTTGCCAGCCAGATGATCGGTGAAAACTATCTGCAACTTGCAGAATACCTTAAGATTAAAGCCAAATTTTATGGACAGGGAGCCCGTATAGACGACCTGTATCGTGAGGTGATAGCACATCAGGTGATTATTAAAAATCTTCAGGAAGAAACGCGCGAAGTAGTGTTCAAGACACGGACCATAGTAAATGAAAGTACCACCACCAGCAGATTGCTAATGCTGATGTTCCTGAACTCAGTTGATCTCTTTGAGAAACTTTTTACCTCCGATCAGGACTACAGGAAAATACACGAGAGTTTTGACGATGCTGAAATTCTGCAGGAAATACAGTCTTATCTGCTTTTATTGTCCGAAGAAATATCAAATATCGGTATCGCCCTGCAAGGCGGCGTAAAAAGCAGACCTCTGCACCCGTTTGTAACACAACTGGAAGAACTTCATGAAAAGTATTTTGATTTGCGGAACCGGGAACTCAATGCCGGCACCCTGGAAAGCTTCATGGCACTGCGACTGATCCTGGCCCGGGTGAAGGACATCAGCGATGATGTCTCTGTTATCTACAAGGTTTTTACCCAAGACCTTCGTAATGCCAAAAGCCTTTCCACCGGACTTGATTTTGATAAATTTGTGCCCAAACAGGAGCGTATTAACATTGGTGTGTTGGTGAACAATCTGTCGCTGAAATCGGCGCACTTCCGGCATGCGGTACGTATCACCTGTGCACTTTTGCTGGGTTTTACCATTGCTAAGCTGAGTTTTCTGAACATCGGCCATTCCTACTGGATTCTGATTACAATCATAGCCATTATGAGACCGGCCTACAGCACCACCAAATACCGGAACCTCCTTCGCCTGTACGGCACTGTGGCAGGTGCTGTGGCGGCGTACATCATCCTGATCTTTGTAACAAATGAGGCTTTACTCCTAACTGTTCTTTTCACATCAATGATCCTTTGTTTTGCGCTGCTGAAGGAAAAATATGCCTGGGCTGTGTTCTTTATGACACTCTATATTTTCATCACCTTTAACTTCCTGAATCCGGGGAATGTAAACCTGCTATTTAAAGACCGTATCCTGGATACGCTCATTGCGGGTTTGATTGCGTTCCTGGTGTCCTATTTTATATTGCCTGTATGGGAACATACGCAGAATGCGGACCTGATGAAAAAATCTACGGCAGCAAATATCCGCTACTTCCAGACGGTCATCAACAAAATCAGGCAGGTGGGCGACGTAAATGACGAAAACTACCGCCTGCAGCGCAAGGAAGCTATAATCAGTCTGGCCAACCTTTCGGATAATTTTCAGCGGATGCTCTCAGATCCTAAAAACAGACAGAAACAGCTTGAAAGCCTGCATCAGTTTGTGACTACGGCCCACCTGCTTACTGCCTATACCGCTTCTCTGGCACAATATAACAGTACAGATGACGGTTTTCCGGAAATTGATACGGAAACGTGGAAACTGAAGATTACCGGTGAACTGAACCGCATATTATCTTTACTGAATAATGATGAACAGGACGAAGACAGCATAGCCCACAGCAGGCTGAAGCCGCACGGCACGGTAGATGAACTGATTGAAAAAAGAAAATCTGAAATTTCCGAACATGAATTTTATGATAACCGTGATCCGAACCGTATAACACGCCTTACCGTGCTCAGCAGTATAAGTGAGATCCTGGAACTGATTTTTGATGTGGTTCATGAACAGCGCAAAGTAACCGAGCAATACAGCAGACTTCAGATTGAGTCCGCATCCTGTGCTTTATCCTAAAAGGGACTGGAGGTCAGAACTTTGTAATTCAGCATATGATCCTCCTCCACTACGGCGAAATAATAATCTTCCATCTTTATGACGCGCGCTGTATAGCAGTCTTCAAAATCTTCATCAAATACACGGCACTTTAAATTGGATAGCTGGTCCAGAATAAATGCTTCAACCTGATAGTGTTTCTTCAGTGACCAAAGCTTAGAAGGATGCAGTTTGTAGAGTGCCTCCTTCACGGCCCAGATTACGGTCAGGAGTTCCACTTCATCTTCCGTTTCGGTCCAGGAAAGCTCAGCATCATTCAGGAATTTGTGTTTTACCCTAACGATCTTGGGTTGGATTCGCTCCATATCAATCCCAACTCTCTTCTGCGAGATAGCAAGAGCAGCAAAAGGATAAGAATGACTGATGGAAATAAATGCATCCTTCGGAAAAAGATAGGGCTGGCCGATCGTTTTGTAAAGAATCTTATGATCCGGTTTCAGCATCTTCAGCATCTGGCGGATCATCAGATATTCGATGAGTTTTTTTGGATGATAATGCTCCACTTTGGCAAAATTCTCCGGCTCTATAAGTGCCTTGTGATCAAAGGTATCTTCTTCGTTATATTTCCAGAAAAGAATGGAGGCATTTTCGTCGGTAAGATCCTGGTAAAAAGGCATAGGTAGTCGTAAGTAAGCAAATTTAATAAAAAAACAGTTTAAGCAGCTGAAAAAATGGATTGCATCGCAAAACATACTTCGGCTATGACTTTCTCGCTTAACTTATCATCTCACTGGGTATTTCTGAAGCATACTCTGCCACATCCTCAAAATTGAGCAGAGATGAGGGATTTGCGAAGTACTGCTGGGATGAAGCAGCATATAACTCTAAAATTGCCTGCTCGAAATAGGGATGAGTTGCTGTGTTTGTGCCACTGTTGAAATGTGGAATATCGGCATACATAATGGAACGCTGATATAAAACCCTATTGTTAAGACCAGCTTGTGTGAACTGGCCGGAGTTTATCAGTAATTGATCTAATGTAATATCTTCTTGCGCAAAACAAAATGTTGCAAGAAATACGAATAAAGATTGTAAGATTTTCTTCATATTACAATGTGCTATAATTAATGTCAAATCTACCATCAGTAATTTCAATTATTTCATTTCCATTTTCTTCCTTTAATTTACCATCAAAGATTCCGGAACAGCCATTATTATCAAACCTGGTAACAACAATTTTGCCTGAATTTATGAAACTTCCATAGTTTTTCCATTCCCCTGTTGACGGACTTTTTGCATAACATTTCATATATGAGTTAAATGGCTGGTTATTATCATTGTAAAAATATGCATCATTCAAAGTGTACTCACCATTTCCGATTATAGAAAATTTGTACATATAAAGTTCCACTGTGAATAGATTTTTTACATCCTTGCCACGCTTTGCAGATAATTTGTTCGAATGATTTGGTGTTCCAATATAATATCCATAAAAATGCATTGGTTTCTCAACAACTGTAGAACCAATTGCTGCATTTGGCAGAAAGACTACTCCGTTCAGTTTGCAGCCAAAGGTATTAGCCCCGGTTTGGGTGATGGGCGGCAAAGTGTTTTCTTCTGGAATGTCGTTTAAAGCGTTTCTGCCGCAACTTGCGGAAAAAATGGCAAGGATAGAAAGTAATATAAAATTTTTCATAATATTTTGTTTTTGAATTGTTTAAAGTTAGTAAGAATTAGTATCTCTTTGTATGATTGCGGTCATAAGATCCTCAACTGAGTGATAACACCAGAATGAACTGCGCGCAATAATATGAGAATCGCAAAGACGAAGGAGCCTTTTCTCCGGTAAGATCCTGGTAAAAAGGCATGTTTTGCGGTAAAGGAATTAGTTCGTAAATTTGCACAAATATTTTCAATAAGATGGAAACTACCACACAATACGTCCCTTATAAAGTTAAGGATATCTCATTAGCTGAATGGGGAAGAAAGGAAATAATGCTTGCCGAAGCAGAAATGCCGGGCTTAATGGCTATCCGCGAGGAGTACGGTCCAAGCCAGCCGCTGAAAGGGGCAAGGATTGCGGGTTGTCTGCACATGACTATCCAGACTGCTGTTCTTATAGAAACTTTGGTCGCTCTGGGTGCCGATGTTACTTGGTCTTCCTGTAATATATTTTCCACTCAGGATCACGCCGCTGCTGCAATTGCTGCTGCCGGAATCCCTGTTTATGCCTGGAAAGGAATGAACGAGGAGGAATTCGACTGGTGTATTGAGCAGACTTTATTCTTCGGTGAAGACAGAAAACCTCTGAATATGATCCTTGATGACGGTGGCGACCTCACCAATATGGTTTTCGACCGTTATCCGGAACTTACGAAAGAGATCAAAGGTCTTTCTGAAGAAACTACGACAGGTGTACACCGTCTGTACGAACGAATGGCCAACGGAACTCTTGTAATGCCGGCCATCAACGTAAATGACTCTGTTACAAAATCGAAATTTGACAATAAATACGGATGTCGTGAATCTGCAGTAGATGCGGTAAGAAGGGCTACCGACGTGATGCTTGCAGGTAAAAGAGTGATCGTTTGTGGATTTGGAGACGTAGGTAAAGGAACTGCGGCCTCATTCAGAGGAGCCGGATCCATTGTTACCGTTACGGAAATTGACCCGATCTGCGCGCTTCAGGCCGCTATGGAAGGTTATGAGGTGAAGAAACTGGACAGCGTAATCGAAACTGCCGACATCATCATTACAACTACAGGTAACTTCAACATTGTAAGAGGCGAACACTTCAAAAAGATGAAGGACAAGACCATCGTTTGTAATATCGGTCACTTCGACAATGAAATAGACATGGCCTGGCTGAACGCAAATTACGGCGATACCAAAAACGAGATCAAGCCTCAGGTAGATCTTTACAATATTGACGGAAAAGACATCATCATCCTGGCAGAAGGCCGTTTGGTAAACTTGGGTTGCGCCACAGGACACCCGAGTTTCGTAATGTCCAACTCATTCTCTAACCAGACTTTGGCACAAATTGAGCTTTGGACCAATTCTGCTGCATACAAAAATGAAGTTTATACACTTCCAAAGAAACTGGATGAGAAAGTAGCTATGCTTCACCTGAAAAAAATCGGTGTGGAACTGGAAACACTTTCTGAAGAGCAGGCAAAATACATTGGTGTAGAGGTTGAAGGACCTTATAAGCCTGAATATTACAGATACTAAACTTGTTTTTTTAAACAGTCACAGACTCTCCGGAAATCGGAGAGTTTTTTTTATATTTGAACAAACCAACTTTGCCATGAATAAAATTTTCCTCCTGCTGATTTCGCTCTTTGTTTCAAGTTCCTGTACGGTTTACGGCGTAACCGATGATTACCGTAAACTTTCTGAAGAACAGCAACAGAAGGTAGTGCCGCTGGTCGCATTTACAGAAACCGATAACAATCATATTTATAAAGTAAACGGAAAGCAACTCAGGGAGGAAATTCAGAAACATCCGCGTGCTTTGGTTTACACCTTTACGAATGGGTGTAAATCGGAATACTGTTTACCCATGTCCACGTATGAAAAGTATGCCCGAGACAACGGTTATCAGCTGTTTTTGGTGATGCAGGGTTTTGGGAACCTCAATGAAACTGTGCAACAGCGTTCGCCAGTTTTCACAGCACCGCTTTACGCAATGGATGCAGACTATTACAATTCCAGGTTTTCCTGGAATTTCAGCAAATACTTTGAAAATGACCTCCGCGCGCAACCACGCAAAACTAAGAATGAGTGGTTAGGCAGCCTTTATTTTTTTGAAAACGGCGAGCTCGTGAAGGTAGCGCACGGGCTATAATCAGTAAACTCCGGAATTAACCAGGTCCATGAGTTTTTCATATTTCTCGCCAAGCCTGCGCTTTAAACGCTGACGCGATTTTTTTACAGCATCCTGTGTAATTCCCAGGAGACCGGAGATTTCAGCCGGCCCGAATCCCAGTTTCTGCAGGAGGATGATACGGAGATTCGCAGCCGTTAAATCGGGAAACTCCGTTTTCAGGATTTCATAGAACTCCGGATACTCCTTCCTGAACTGCTTCCTGAAGTTCTGCCAGTTTTCCTCAGTCATCAGGTGGGACTGTAATATTTGTTCCAGTTTTCCTTCCTCCTCTTCCAGGTGAGCTGCCTCAGACCGCCGGATTTTTTCCATCTCCGCATTCAGTTGTGCAATATGTTCCTTCTTATTTTTCAGATACTCAATCTGATCCTGCACAGTCTGCCTGGTTTCATTTAGCCTGCGTTCATAGGTTTCCTTTTCGCGACTGAGTTTACGGATCATTGCACTATACCTTTGCTTTCGCCGCCCCTCTTTCCTTTTTAGCCGCATCAGATAAAGTGCCACCAGCACAAATCCCACCGCTGCTGCGACACCCACGGCTAGAAGAAGCCGGTCTCTTCCCCGAATTTTTTCATCAGCTTGAGCCATTTTTTGACGGAAAAGTGCTTTCTGAGTTATAAGATTGGCCCTGCTCAGTGGCTGCTCCCCATCCTTCAGGCGTAATGAATCTTCTAAACTACTGAGCTCGTGCCGTAGTCTCTGCAATTCACCTTCCCTGTTCATCATCTGATACAGATCTATCTTTATCTCGGCAATCTGCTTACGGGAATTCAGGAAATGGGGCCGGCTGACCGCTATCTTAAGGGCTTGCTTCAGCGCCTGCTCCGATGCCTGTATATGACCAGCTTTCATCAGCACCCGACCTAACGCAATTTGTGCAAACATGGTATTCTGTGCCGCTCCCAACTGTTTCGAGATTTCTATATCTTTCTGAAGAAGGGCAACGGCCTCTTTATAATCACCCTTTTCTTCACTGATAAGTGCCAGATTTCCGAGCGTTTTGGCATACCGGAGTAAGTCATTAACTTCTTTAGCAGAGTCGTGCGCGCTCCTAAAATAATTCTCTGCCTGGCCGAACTTGCCCGAGAGATAATGGTATTGTCCGATATTGTCAAGAATTTCAGCGTATTGTGCCGAATTTTCGGTGGTATGGTGCTGTGCTCTCTTTAACATGACTATGGCTTCATCATAATCGCCAATAGTTCCTAAATAATATCCTATTGTTTTATAAGTCCACCACGGATCAATTAACTCCCGCGCACTGCGTTTTTCGGTGGCATGAAGTCCTTTCAGAAAGAAAGGCATTGCCCCCGTCATCTCGCGGTACCTGTACAGATATTCGGCGTAGCTAAGTTCTGCCCATAGAAGTAGAGCAACATCACCTGATTTTGTGGCATTATTTATAGAGTTTTTATAATGGAAGTTGCTTTTTGCATTTATCCGGTCCAGTGAATTCGCATATCCTTTTGCCAACAGTGTTTCTGCGATGATGCGGTGTACTGAAGATTCCTGCTGCCATATCTTTCTCAAAGCTGCCGTATCTCTAATCAGATGCTCACTTGTGCGTATGCTGTTTTCATATTCCTGTATGCGAGCAGAACTGTAAACCGGCCCGGACATTGCCAGTGTGAACTGAGAGCAAAAAAGCAGAATAAAAATATACCGTAGCGTCATTAAATCATTTAAAACTTCGTGAAAAGCATCTAAGGGAAATGTATAATGAACAATTTACAAAAATCCGCGACGCTTTACAAAATTCACTGCACCCTTTTTTTATTATGCAGGCAACAATTTCCCCTCAGACCAACTGTCTTTGATTCAGTTGTATCTTTAAGCGCTAACATACAAAGAACAGCCGGCGAAGGGATTCAACAGCTATAAAACTGAATATCAGCTCTTTAAAAACATCAGACGAATTGTCCCCCTTTTGTCCCCTCATTAAATTTTTATCTGAATGTTCATAATATTAATTTAGCAAAGTAAAGCAGGACATCTAAATATTATCCATTAACCATGAAAACACAAATGATGGGAAAAAGTTCTGCTGCATAAGTCTCCGGAACCGCTTCCGGAGATTTTTTTTGGTCTGGAATAATGCGCGGATTTTCCTCCCTACCAAAAAGAGTACAAATGCAGCTGAAAGATTTTGTAACTTCATGAGGTGAAATCCCTGTTGATCCTTTTGGTCTTAACCCTTTCCTACGTACGTGCGCAGGACGGTTTACTGCTGGATCAGAATACGAAGAAGGAAACCATTTCATTTCAACTAATCAATAATCTCATTTTTATTCCGATCACTGTAAACGGAGTGGAGCTTACCTTCCTGCTGGACACCGGAGTGGCGGAAACACTGCTATTCAGTGTGGGTGACAGCGAGCTCGTGCTGCAGGATACCGAACGAGTAAAATTTTCAGGACTGGGTGGTGCAGTTGAAATTGAAGGTTTGAAATCAGTAAATAATAAAGTGCAGATCGGCAGTACTTTCGCGGACAGCAATCATACCATTTTTGTTATTCTGGATGAAGAGTTTAACTTCTCCTCACATGTCGGTATTCCTGTGAACGGCATTATAGGCTATCCCTTTTTCCGTAACCATCAGGTCAAAATTGATTATCAGGCAAAAAAAATTACCGTTTACCGGAAACACAGCAACTATAAAATTCCCAGAAAATCATTTGCGGAGCTGGACATTACGATTGAAAGTAATAAGCCTTATGTCATGGCGGGAGTGGAACAGGTAGCTTTTCGGCAGGATTCCAAACTGTTGCTGGACCTGGGAAACAGTGATCCACTTTGGCTTTTTCCCGAAGTAATTGACGGATTCCAGTATAACCGACCAAATATTGACGATTTCCTGGGCCGCGGATTTAATGGAGATATTTATGGTAAAAGGAGTCGCATCCATCGGTTGTATCTGGACAGATTCACTTTCGAAAAACCCCTGGCCGCGCATCCTGATGCTGAGTCTGTGCGGCATCTTACCTTGGTGCCGGGCAGAAAAGGCTCAATTGGCAATGACCTGCTGAGGCGTTTTACCCTTATTTTTGATTATCCCATGAATAAGCTCTACTTAAAGAAAAACCGCTTTTATTATGATCCCTTTCACCTGAATATGAGTGGTCTGGAAGTGAAACATGACGGCATGACCTGGAGCCAGGAACTCGTTAAAGTGGAGAATCCCTCGCCGCGCCATTCTGAAACCGCCGGCGGATATGCTGCTGCCACCAATGAATTCCGCTATAAGTTTACCCTGAAACCGGAATATTCGGTAGCGGGAATCCGTGCAGGATCGCCCGCATCACTTGCAGGCTTAAGGAAGGGTGACAAACTCATGAAACTGAACAACAGAAATACAGCGGAGATGAAACTGGATCACATTATGCAGCTGTTAAAGTCTGAACCGGGCAAAAAAATTACAGTTGAGATTATCAGAGAAGATAAATTCCAAAAATTCACTTTTTTCCTGGAAGACCCTGTACCATACACCGATATACAATGAATACTGAAGAAACAACCATGGACCGTATGAGGTCCAGACCCCGGTTTAAAATGTATACTTCCCTAAGTCCTGAAGAGTACTCGCAGAACCTGAAAGCATATCTTAAAAAGCACGGTAAGTACTTTGCAGGCAACATCAATCCGCAAACGGCTGTCATTACGGTAATAACAGAGTATGACCATTACTGGAAGCCTAACCTTGCACTGCGTACCGAACTGGAGGATGGCAGGACAACAGTCAGAGGCATCTTTGGTCCAAGTGCAGCAGTCTGGACATTCTTTATGTTTCTGTATTTCCTGTTTGGAATACTATGGATGGTATTCATCACCCTTTGGTTTGTAGGCGTACAAATTAAGATTGATGACTACACATGGGCACTGCCGGTGTCATTTCTAACTCTGGCACTCATCATACTCACCTATCTGGCGTCGTTATGGGGTCAGAAAAAAGCAGCTCACGAAATGAAGCTGCTCAGGAAATTCGCCATCAGTTCTACCCTGCCGCATGAGGCTGAAGAAATTAAGCCCGCGGAATAATGTCAGCCTCTTTTTTTGCTGCTGATAAGGATTTGTTCCTCAAGGACTTTGCATTCTGTTGCTCTTTAAGGATTTCCGGAAGATAAGGTACGAAAACGCGGTTCAGGTCAGCTTCAGAAATTTCGTTGGCTGCCGGATCTGACGGCAGTTTAAGCCAGGGACGGCTTTTAAAATCAGATTCGCCAAATACGATTACAGGCGTACCTTTGGCAGCTAAGGTTTGCCCTCCGTCCTTAAGGATCCAGGTGTCTGCCCAGGAATACATCCATTTGGCATCTTCCTCCAGCAGCCTGAGACATGAATGCGACGCATGGTGGCCCGGAAGGTCATATTGGTGCCAACCTATGCCCAGGGTATTGTGAATATTGAAATTCCACCTTAATATCCATTCTGAATTTGAAGTGGAAATCGCTTCTTCCTTTTTCCAGTTGGCAAACATGAGTCCTTTTTTAGTAGGTGTGTCTTTTTTACCCATACTGCTCGGCCCCCATTTAATTAGACTGCCACCTTCATAGAGTGCGTAAGCATGTATCGCATAAGAGAAAAAAACCATCTTGTCCACCTGTTTCAATGAATCAAGCGTTTTCGGAAAGGGGGAATACTGAAGGAAATCATCCGCAAATTTGTCCGGAATAATCAGTGAATCTGCCCTCCAGCTGTTCTTTTTATCAAGTCGGTTCAAAGCCAAAACCGTATATTGTTCACTGTCGCTGAATTTCTCTTTAAAAGCCGCCATTGCGGAATCTTTCTTATTTTTCGGAAACAGGAAATATGTATATTTCACACGTTCTGCCTCACGGCGGAGTGAATCTTCAATTTTCCGGTCATGTTGCTTTACGACCTGGTTCTCCCGGGCAGGCATAGTATCACTTTTTGTACAGTTTATAAGGTTCATCATCACAAACCCTGCTAATAGGGCCGTTCCCTGTTTCCCCAATACTTCCTTCATATTCGTCATCTTTGCGCTCACAGTTCCAAGAATAATACCAAATTTAGCACACTTACGATTTAAAAAGAATAACGGGTATATCTACACTTATTTCAGTTTAGGCTGAATTACCGTAAATTTACGACTATGAAACGCAATGTACTCTTGATTTATACGGGTGGCACCATAGGAATGGAAAAAAACTATGAAACCGGAGCGCTCGTTCCCTTTAATTTTTCAAATATCTTCAGCAAAATCCAGGAAATGAGCCTTATTGAATGTGAGATCTCAGTAAAGGCTTTCAGTAAGCCAATCGATTCCTCTGACCTGGGCCCGGAGGAATGGAAAAAAGTGGCCGGGTATATTCAGGAAAATTATGAGAGCTATGACGGATTCCTGATCCTTCACGGAACAGATACCATGTCCTATACCGCCTCAGCTTTAAGTTTCATGCTGAAAGGCCTGAGAAAACCGGTTATCCTTACAGGTTCCCAGCTCCCAATTGGAGATCTGCGTACCGATGCAAAAGAAAATCTGCTCACCGGCCTCTATTACGCGAGCCTATACGAAAACGGGGAAGCCGTTATTCAGGAAGTGGCCATTTATTTTGAATATAAATTGCTGCGCGGGAACCGCACCTTAAAATATTCAGCTGAATACTTTGACGCCTATCAAAGTCCAAATTATCCTATGCTGGGACAATCCGGTGTACATCTGAAGGTAGATAAGGATGCTCTATACCGCAGCCCGGCTGAACTTCCCTTTTCTGCAGATATGCATATCTCCCGTGAAGTACTGTTCTGGCGAATTTTTCCGGGCATGACACTGGATTATTTTACTGAGATACCGAAAATGAAGGTGCTGATCTTACAGGTCTTTGGCAGCGGTACCATTTTCAGCAGTGCCAAAACTGAACGCACACTGCGTAAAATTAGGGAGAACGGGACAGAGATTGTGGTTGTTACACAGTGTATCTCGGGAGGTATAAGTTTCGGGAAATACGAGAACAGTAATATCTTTAACAGGATAGGAGCCATAAGTGGACAAGATATGACCGCTGAAAGTGCAATTACGAAGGCAATGCACCTGCTGGACAATCCCAATTACTCCGGGTCGTTTTCCGAAAACTTTACCAAATGTTTGAGTGGTGAATTCAGCGAAGTAACAAACTAATCAGATATCTCTGTCAACGTGTGGGTTGCAAGCAAGCACAAACATACTGCAAGTTTGAATAACGGTCATCAGGCAGTTTATGCAGATTTTTTATAGTGTTAAACAATGTTAAGACGCGGTCCTGTGGCACCGTAATTGGATTTTAGGTAGCACAACAAAATATTAACATTTAAAATTTTACTATTATGGAAAATCAACCATTCAGACCAGAATTCAGAAACGATTATGTATCCAGAGTGTTCAGAACCAGAGAGGAGGCCGACAGAGCTTATGAAGATCTTCACGGAAGAGGGTACAGCAAGGATGATGTAAATGTGCTGATGTCTGATAAAACACGTGATACTTACTTTACCAACACTGACCGCGATACTGCTCTTGGCGACAAAGTTGCAGACAACGCAGGAACAGGATCACTGATCGGCGGCGGAATTGGCGCGGTAGTAGGCGCAGTAGCTGCGATTGGTTCCAACGTACTTCTTCCAGGTCTTGGACTTGTTGTAGCAGGTCCGTTGGCTGCAGGTCTTGCAGGTGCCGGTGCCGGTGCAGCAACCGGTGGTCTGGTAGGAGCCCTTACAGGTGCAGGTGTTCCTGAAGATGAGGCCGCTCGTTACGAGTCTGAAATTAAGGATGGCGGTATCTACATGGGCTATAAGCCAAGAAATGAAGAAGATGCACGCTATACATACGACCGTTGGTATAACGATGATACAGAAGCAAGACTGTAACATTACCTTAAATATTTTCAAAAAAGCAGCCTGTACATTTTGTACGGGCTGTTTTTTAATAAATTAATGAGCAAAAAAAATCCTGCCGTATAATACGGCAGGATGCTTACTGCAGAGAGGAAGGGATTCGAACCCTCGATACAGTTACCCGTATACTAGCTTTCCAGGCTAGCTCCTTCAACCACTCGGACACCTCTCTTAATGGTGGGCAAAAATAGGATTAATTTAGATATAAACAAAATTATTATTGTGTAAATCTTTTTAAATCTACTTCCACCGGAATATCTGTCCCCAACTCGATATGTCTGTACAGGATTTCTGCAAAATAATTTCCATTGAGTATACCACGGGCACCCAAACCATTGAACACGAACAAATTTTTATAATCAGGATGAACACCTAAAATAGGACGTCTGTCCCTCACAGTCGGCCGAAACCCGAAATTCACTTCAGCGACCTCAAAATCACGAGGGTAAAGAAGTCTCAGACCAGCTTTTAACTCCTCTACAGCAGACGGGTCAATTCCCTGATCCAACCGGTGACGGTCATAAGTTCCGCCATAATAATATTTACCGTTACTCAGCGGGAAAAGAAAATGCTTTTTCTTTAACGTTGAGGAAAGGTTCAGATCAGAAGCTAAGTTTACTTTTAAATGATGTCCTTTATTAGGCAGCACAGGAATACTGCTGAAGAAGGGATTATTGAGTACAGCCATCCCTTCACAAAAAACAGCTGTGCCATATTCCAGGTTTCCATACTTGCGGGATAATGGATCAAGGAGATTATAGTTAAAGGATTCCTTAAACAGGACTCCCTGTTTATAAAGAAAATCTGAAAGTGAAGTAAAGAATTTCTGTACATCAAGCCGCCCGGACTGCATCACCGTACCTACGCCATATTCATTATTTACCCCATCTAACCTGGTGATTTGCGGAGAAAGAAATGGACTTAGGCTTTCCGTGTTTGTTTTCTTTTCCCAGAGCGACTTTTCATTATCATCATGAAAGATCCGGCGTACGGGTTCATCCACATAGAAAATCTCACCCGTATAGGATTCCATTTCAGATAACGTCTTCTTTAAACTGTCAATCTGCTCCTGCGCCAGCCAAAAACTGGTGAATTTCTTGAGTACAACAGGGTTCACGACACCCGCCGAAACATGTGAGGCACCGGAAGAGCTGCTCCCGAACATCATGAAACTTTTACCGGCCATAATAATCTGATGCGCGAAAAACATCCCGGCATAACCGTTACCAACTATTATATAATCTACTTTCTGCATAAAAAAAACCTGAGTAAAGATACTCAGGTTTATATTGATTTGAAAGTGCTTTCTTAATAATGCCACATTTCGTTTTCCATTGCAAGGATCTGACCTTTGATACGGTTGCTCTCCTCGATCTGCTCTTCAGCATTTCTTGGAATATAGTCCTTAATCGTACCCTCACCCAAACCATTAGATGATTTATAAATCACAGAAGAGAATCTTCTTGCGTTCATCAGGTCATCGAAACTTAAGTCAGCAGCGGTATTCTTCTTGTTGAAAACCATATTGTTGGCAAGTACTTTACGGGCATCAGGATAATAGATCCAAAACAGGTCGATATAGGCATCATCACCACCGATAGGCTGTCCGTCCGGACCAAGCTGACCAGCAGTTGCCGGATCAGGACCCATAGCGGCAATACCAAGAGGTCTGTACTTCATCTGGCTGTCTCTTTTGTCTATAAACCACATACCCATCACTTTCAGAAGCTGTACCTTATCAGAAGTGGTACGTATTCTGTCCGTATATCTTTCAATTTCTTCCTGAGTCGGAGTTCTGCCGGAGTTGTAAATATCGATAAGGGCATCATCTACTCTTGTAGACTCAAGTCTCTTAAGGATACCTTCAGGTGAAAGCTTGGTAAGGAAATCTTCCTCCTCATACACTTCAGTGATCTGGCCGGATAAAGCTGCATCCAGCAAAACCTGATACATAGACTTGGTCTGATTGCTGAAACCAATTTCAGTATTATAGTAGAAAGGCTGGTTTACCTTGTCGTTAAGATCTATGATTTCCCAAACATACACACTTTTCAAAATATCCTTTTCATCTACATAACCATAGGATAGCGGGGTTATTTCAGCGGAAACAATACTGTCTCCTACGATGCGCATATTATCGTCCCGGAGTTTTCTGAATTCTTCCGGCGATTTAGCATTAAGAATAGTCTGGGCAAATGCAAACCCTGAAACTACTACTAATAAACTGCTAATATATTTTTTCATGTTAATGAATTTAATACAATTTAAAAATTTTACTGAACATTGATTACAACCGGGGTGATATTCTTCAACCTTTGGTTACCCAATCCGCTTGCCGTAGCTTCGATATCGAAAATCCAGGCAGCATCTCCGGAACGCAGGGTCTTAGTCATACCTTCAACAGACTGAAGACTGTTTCCTGTAATATAAGTTGCGGCACGTCCTGCTACTTTGAACTTGAAACCTGTCACGGTAAATGTAACCGGGAAGTCGAAGTCCGGAATAGTCGCCGTAACCAACTGCTTGCTGATTGATGATGCAGGCATACTAACCACATTCTTATCCCTGATCTGACCCTGAGCTGCAGGTACACCTTTCACCCGGAAATCGAATGTTTTGGACTGTGTGCCTCTTGGACCGGTACCGGAAACAGTCAGCTTGATTGTTGTACCTGTAGTAGGTGTAACAATCCACTTTCCTGCTCCTGCACTCTTCACATTGGCACCAGGTGCTGAAAGTGAAAGTCTGGAATTATCCACACCCAGGATCGCTCCTGAAATCGGGTTTTCAAGTCCACGGTAGAGAACGTTCATCTTATCCGCAGATATTGTTGCGCCGGTTTCAAACTGAACTTCCTTCTGTCCCGCAATTACGTTGTATGTATGGGTGTAAGGAATAGACACAGGTTCACCGTTCGCCATTTGTACCGTAATGGTACCTCCAATTTTTCTTTCACCAAGCCCACCGGTGTTCAAACCGATAATACCTTTTCCATTCTCCGTTCTGTTAACACCGGAAATACGAATCTTGTCACTGTTGGAGTAAGATGCAAGATAAACAGTAGCTTCAGCTTTTGTGCCCTGTACCACATCAGTAGGTGCTTTAACAATCGCGTCATACTGGTTGAATTTAATACTCGCATCCACTTTTTCCTGCAGCATAAGAGCCAAGGCGTCCGACTGAACATTACGCGCATCATTCTGAATGATCTCCAGATTGGAGATTGCAGCGATAAGCGGTTGATTGTAGAATTTAGACTGCAACCAAGTTTTATCCTCAAGTTTGCTGTCTTTTGGGTATTCGGTTCTCAATGATTTATTTGCACGGTCTACTAAAGACTTCATATTGGTGTTATTACCAAATGTCTGTGTGATGTAATTACGCACATCATCCATCTTCTGCTTAAGAACGTTCGCGTTGTTAGACGGAACAGTCTCATCACCATCATTAAAGAAATACTGGGTTGTAGCTGTATTGTTATTAAGGGCAGTAAAGTTCTCACTGATATCAATAGGCTGATTGGTTTCAGGATGGAATTCAAAAAATTCTGAATCCTTCTTTACTTTATCTTTCACCTGATCAACATGAGCGACCAGATCATCAATCTTACCTTTCAGCACCTTGTACTGCTCCCAGGGCTGTGCATAGGTATCGGGAACCGCAGCCGCTTTGGCTTCAAGAGTTACCTCAAAGATTTCAGTATTCTTGGTCTCAGTAAGCTGGCGAGTATCGCGCAGTGACTGAGTGGACTCATAATAGGATCTGATGATCTCCGCATCAATATTTAACGCCATCATCGCGATGAACACTAAATACATCAGGTTAATCATTTTCTGACGTGGAGTCTGTTTTCCTTGTGCCATTTTCTCTTTCGTTATTTAAATATAAGTTAAAATGTACCGGAAATTAGGACTTCATTGCAGTAAGCATACCTCCGTAAACTCTATTAAGATTGTTCAGATTAGAAGTTAGACCGTGTAGTTCTTCGTTAAACTTAGCAGAATGCTCAGCTGATTTCTCAAGATCCGCTACATATCTTCTGTTGTATTCAGCCTGCTTCTGACCCTGTTCCAACTGCATAGCATAAAGCTGGTTCATACTTTCCATGTGTGAAGCTGCTCTGTTCAGCTGCTCATTATATTTGTGTGTAGAAGCAGAAACGTCAACAGTCTGGTTAATCTGGTCTACAGAGTTGGAAAACTTATCGATACCTGCTCTAAGTCTCTCAAAAAGACCTACGTCCAGTCGGGCCTCTTCCAGCATTTTGTCAAGCTTGCTGCTCAGTGAATTTTCCATATCCAGCATCATTTGCTGTTTGTTGCCTACACCAACATTGGCATGAAGCGGGTTTGGCTTGGCGTGCTTGTCCAGCAACTCCGGATATACATTTTCCCAGGCATAGCTTTCCTCAGACTTAGGTGGGTCAAAGGCAAAAATTACGAAGATAATAGCTTCAGTTACAAGACCAACCGTAAGGGCAACATTTCCCGTGATGGGTCCGAAGCTAAGGTGGGTAATTTTTAGCCAGGCACCTAAAATTACAATAGCGGCACCAAATGAATAGACAAAGTTATATATACCGTCCTTTGTTCCGAAAACTCTTCCGATCATTATTTTACTTTTTTAATATTAGAATTCAATTAGTTATTAGTTCGTTCTTCTCTTAGGCTTTACTGCAGATTCCGGAATATCCTGTACAGTTCTGAAACCGATATAGCTTCTTGCCGAATCTTTTCTTTCCCAATCTCTGGCACCCACCATAAGCATTGCACCTATGTCTTTCCAGGATCCGCCACGTACAGATTTTCTTGTATCCGCAGTTCCTTTTGTAGTTGGGTTAAGCGTATTGGCAAAACCGTAAGATGAGTTACTGAAATCGGACTCTGTCCATTCTGAGACGTTACCGGCCATATCAAACAGTCCGTATCCGTTCTTTCTGAATTTTTTAACCGGTGCAGTATAAGTATAAGTTCCCAGTTTATCATCTTCAATATAGCTACCTCTTTTCGGTTTGAAGTTTGCAAGATAGCAAGCCCTGTCGTCCATCAGGTATGGACCTCCCCATGGGAAAGGCGCATTCTCCAGGCCTCCTCTTGCGGCATATTCCCATTCCTGTTCGGTTGGCAAACGGAATCTAAGAGGTCTTTGCTTCTTTCTCTTAAGACTTTCGTTGTAATCACTTTTCAGTTTAGAACGGAAATCACAGTAAGCTCTTGCCTGATCCCAGGTTACACCTACTACAGGATAATCCTTGTAGGAGTTGTGCCAGAAATACTGCTCGAACAGTGGTTCATTATAAGAGTAATGGAAATCCCTAACCCACACCGTAGTATCCGGGTAAATAGCAAGGCTTTCTCTCTTCAGGAAGTTAGCTCCTCTTGCATTTTCAGCAATCGCTGTATTATGGTCTTCCCAAACATAAGAATATCTCAGTTTTGAAGCATCAATCACCCTTTGGTTCCCAACTCTCTGGGAAGCCGGCAAGTACATGGATTCTAAAACTTCAGCATATTCCACATCCGGATATTTTGCAGTACTCCAGTGCAAAGGAATGCTCCAGTCCAACTTTCTGTTGGCATCATAACCGGACTCGTCGCGGCCACCCTGAGATTCCTGCCATTCCTGATAAGGAGTCATTTCTTCATCTTCCTGATAAGCTTTGTATGCGTAATCTCCGATACTCTCGCCTCTACCGCTGCCGTCACCACCTTCACCAGCTGCCTCAGCCAGTAAAGTTCTCGCGATGGAATCACGTACATAATTAATGAATACACGGTATTCCGCATTTGTTGTTTCTGCCTCATCCATAAAGAAGGAAGACACAGTAACGGTTCTAAGTTGTGCTTTTTCAGGTTGGTTGGTCATATCCTGATCTGCAAGACCTACAACAAAGGATCCGGAGGGAATAGAAACCATTCCGTAAGGTCTTTGTGCAACAAAACTTCTTGATCTTTCCTTTGGTATCAATTCTCCTTTTGTTCCCGGTTTACCTGCGGAGCTACCTCCGCCTGAACAAGATACCGTTGCAGATACTGCTGACGCTGATAATAATAAAAGAAATATCCTTTTCATGTTAATTTTTATAATTAAGCCGTAAATATATAATTTTTTTAAGAAACTTTTAAGATTTTTTTTGAAAAACGAAAAAAATCTTAGAATATTTTGTTTGCCCCAATTTTATTCGACAGTTACCGATTTTGCGAGGTTTCTGGGCTGGTCTACATTGGCACCCCTGTAAACAGCCACATAGTAGGCCAGCAGCTGGAGCGGGATTGCAGCAACTATTGGCGAGAAGCATTCCGAGGTTTCAGGAATCTCGATCACATAATCTGCCATAGCAGCTACCTGCTCATCTCCCTTGTTTACAACCGCAATAACCTTCCCTTTACGCGCTTTAATTTCCTGCACGTTGCTTACCAGCTTGTCATAATGTCCTTTCTTTGGAGCTATAATAACAATCGGCATGTTTTCATCTATAAGCGCGATGGGACCGTGCTTCATTTCGGCGGCAGGATAACCTTCTGCATGGATATAGGATATTTCCTTCAGCTTAAGTGCACCTTCAAGCGCCGACGGGAAATTATATCCACGACCAAGATACAGGAAGTTCTGCGTCTGTACAAAATCTTTAGCAATCTCCTTAGTAATATCGTGAGTACTTTGCAGGGCTTCCTCAATCTTTTTCGGCAGCAAATCCAGTTCAGTGATCAGACTCATAAACTCTGAATTGCTGAGTGCCCCGTTGTGCTTACCCAGTTTAAGAGCGATTAACGACAGTACGGTAAGCTGCGCAGTAAATGCTTTCGTGGAAGCCACGCCAATCTCCGGACCTGCATGTGTATAGGAACCGGCATCGGTAATACGGGCAATTGATGAATCCACAACATTACAAATCCCATAGATAAAGGCTCCTTTTTCTTTTGCGAGTTTCAGAGCAGCCATTGTATCTGCAGTTTCACCCGACTGAGAAATGGCAATTACCACATCTTTCTCTGTAATGATCGGGTTACGGTATCTGAATTCAGATGCATATTCTACCTCCACATTCACCCTGGCGAACTCCTCAATCAGGTATTCCCCAATCAAACCTGCATGCCATGAGGTACCGCAAGCGATAATAATAATTCTGCCTGCATTGTTAAATCTTTCAAGATGGTCAAAGATACCGGCCATCTTTATAATACCTTCTTCCACCAGCAGCCTGCCGCGCATGGTGTCATGAACAGATTTTGGCTGCTCAAAAATTTCCTTCAGCATAAAGTGCTCATAACCACCCTTCTCAATCTGCTCCAAACTTAGCTTAAGCTCCTGAATGGCAGGAACTATTTTAACATTATCAGTAATGGACCGGATATCTACACCGTTCTCAAGGGAAATTGTAGCCATATGGCCTTCCTCCAGATAAATTGCTTCTTTGGTAAATTCAACAAACGGAGAGGCATCTGAAGCGATGAAGTACTCCTTATCACCAAGACCAATTGCCAGAGGAGAACCGAGACGGCCTACAACCAGGACACCCGGAAAATCATCATGCATTACCGTAATGGCATACGCACCGTACACCTCGTTCAGTGCATAACGCACTGCGGTTGGGAAATCGATGGCAGGATCCACATCCATAAAATACTGGATAAGGTTTACGAGAACTTCCGTATCTGTTTCAGAATGGAAAACAAATCCTTTGTCCGTAAGCATGGTTTTGATGGTATCATAGTTTTCTATGATCCCGTTATGAACCAATGCGATCTTGCCGTTATTGGACAAATGAGGATGGCTGTTTCGGTCGCTGGGCACTCCATGTGTAGCCCAACGGGTATGGCCCATGCCAATGGTAGCTGTACCTCTAAGGTTTTCTGAGACGGCCACCAGATCATCAACCTTGCCTTTTGTCTTGGCCATCTTAAAAGTTGAATCTCCGTCCAGCACGATGCCTGCACTGTCATATCCTCTGTATTCAAGCCTCCGCAAACCGTTGATTACTACAGAATAAGCGTCCTGAAATCCTGTATATCCTACAATTCCACACATAGTTATAAGTTTTTTTTTATTATTTGGTTCCGTAAATTACTTTGAGCTGAATTCTGTTGGCACGGGAAGCATCTGTCCCCACAAGTACTACCCTGTTCGGCACAAAAGAGCGCGTGTCTGCACGGTAACCCAGCAGCTGGTTGGTTTCACTGGATTTAAAGGCACCCACGTTTACCACAAAATCTTTATTGGCCGCCTCACTTTCCACGATGTCTTTTAAGGATTTGGTTACCGTGAATTCATAATAAGCCGGATTTTTCTTAAGGTCAAAAGCGCTCACAAGGCTGAAGTTAGGTACAGCTGAGAGTGCGCTGAGCTCAGGCAGGAAGCCTGTAGCATCTTTCTGCAGGAATACAAAGGCCGAAGGTTTGTCGTAGTTGCTGTTCCAAATGGTCTCATCTGTATATACTCGGATTTTCGCACCCATGATTCCGATTTTGTCTTTACTGAATTTCTCTTTCAGAACTGCAATTTCCGAATCCGGGATCCTGAAGCCGAAACCGGGACCACCCATTCCCTGCACAAAAAGTCTGGAATCGCCGGTTACAGAATTGCTGGATGCCAGCGCCGCGCTCACAGGTGCATCAGTACGGTTGAAGGTGTATTGCCCAAAACGGACATTAGGATCGCCAAGGGTGAATTTTTTCGTGAGTTGCGGACGTGTTGTAGTACCGTTCTCCACTTTGTCATATTTGTAATATAAAACGATCTCAGCATTGGTTGGTGTGAACCTGAAGATATAACCGTCATTTTCATCTACTGAAATTCTAACGCCCCTGAAATATCTTATGAAACTTGCCGCATCTTTCAGGTCTGCCGATCCTTCTGCGTCAACAATTTTCTGCTGAAAAAAAGAAGCGCTTAGTGGTATCCTTAGACTTGCATCGTTGCTCCATAGGTTGCTGTTGTCAGAATCTTTGGTAATTACCGTAGAACTGATTCTTCCTTTAAAGGCCTTAGAGCCAAGTTCGGCACCCAAAGCCACCGCTCTGTTAGAAAAACTCATTTGCTCTGCTCCACCAAGGAAGTCCGCCACTTCATGAACACGAAGAGTTAAGTCCCTGTTGTGCTTGCCATATTTTAATACCGGATAAGAAGTAACCACTTTCTTGGCAGGGATGTTCTCTTCTGAATACAGATAATTCTCGTCTGTAGTTACGGACGATGAATCCGAGGCGAACAGGGGCTTGATGACCAGTACAGCAGAATCCACCACCGCATTGTCTCCAAACACCGGATTGTACTCCATGGGTCTGACCTGAGATACATAAGCAGCCTTCTGTGTGCCAAATGAAGCTTCCGAGAAAGCACCCAGCGGCGCCAGACTCAGTTCGGACGCATCGGTGCGTATGGTGTCATTATTATTAATGTTATAGGCAATCACATCAAAGTTCTCCTCATTCAGCTGTGCTCCGGAGAAGAGCTGCTCGCCCAGGTTATCTGCTTCGGGTTCACAGCTATATAAAAAAACACTTCCGAATGCAATTACAGAAGCGATTTTTGTAATGTTTTTAATAGTACTTATCATCAATTCAGGTTTAGTATATATTTTCAATGGACTGCGAATCCAGGTATTCAGATTTTTCGGTTTTAGTATCGGCGAACGCCTGGTTAAGGTCTGCATCCAGAAACTCATCCCCTTTGATCACCATATCTACATATTTAAGGCTCTCTACTACAACGTCCCTGAATGCAGGTGCCTCCAATTTATCAAAGTCGGAGATACTGTCAAACTTCAGTTTTTCGGCAAGATTGTTTTCAAGCGGTAAATTCTCCTCATTATAAAGGGACATTACTATCCTGGTATCTTTGAAATAATTATCGTTTTTGTAGTAGGTTTTCAGGTAGATCGGAATCATGGAAGACATCCAGCCATTAAGGTGAATAACATCCGGCACCCAGTTAAGCTTCTTAATGGTCTCAATTACACCGCGGGCAAAGAATATCGCACGTTCGCCGTTGTCTTCGTAATTCTGACCATCCTCATCCTTGTAGAAGGTCTTCCGCTTAAAGTATTCTTCATTGTCGATGAAATACACCTGCAGTCTTTCACCCGGCAGGGAAGCCACCTTGATGATGAGCGGCTGGTCGAGGTCGTTTATAATGATATTCATACCGGACAGCCGGATTACTTCATGAAGCTGAAATTTTCTTTCGCTGATAATTCCAAACCTGGGCATAAAGACCCGTACATCATTTCCGGCACCATGCATCTTAAGCGCCATCTTGCTGGCCATAGCCGCTATATTGCTATCTTCCTGATAAGGAGACATTTCGGTCGTAATGTACAAAATTTTCTGATTGGGCATAATTTTTTTTCGTATGTGCCTTGAGTAGTTTCAAAACACGTTATTCTGCAAATTTACAAATTTCTGAGTTAAAACATTTTTATTAACACATATTAATACTGTTCCGGCCTTATAATTAAGGCAGATTCAATTTTGCAGTACAGACATCCTCAATTTCCAATTATTTTATATTTTTACCTCCAGACTAAAAACTATGGAAATATTCAGAAACAGATCACAGCTTACTGCTTATGTAGAAAGAAACCGGGAGATGGGAAAAGTAGTTGGATTTGCGCCTACTATGGGTGCGCTTCATGACGGACATATTTCGCTGTATGCGGCAGCAGCCGAAGAAAACGATTTGGTGATCTCTTCCATTTTTGTAAATCCTACACAGTTCAATAACAATGAAGACCTTATAAAGTATCCGCGCACCGTTGAGGCGGACATTAAGAAACTCGAAAATTCGGGATTTGTTCACGCGGTTTACCTGCCGGAAGCAGAGGATATATATCCCGGAGGCGTAGTAAGTAAACATTATTCCTTTGACGGTCTTGAGGACCAGATGGAGGGCGCTTCACGGCCGGGACATTTTGACGGTGTTGGTACCGTGGTGGAAGAACTCTTGCGGCAGGTACAGCCGGATAATGCGTATTTTGGAGAAAAAGATTTTCAGCAGCTGGCAATCGTAAAGAAACTGGTAAAGCTGAAAAACCTGCCGGTAACAATAAAAGGCATACCCACACAAAGACATGAGAGCGGCCTCGCCATGAGTTCGCGTAACACCAGGCTAACAGAAGCGCAGCGCGACGCAGCCAAAATCATTTATGAAACCCTTCTTAAGGTGAAAGACTGGTTCCGGGTGGTAAGTGTAAGCGAAATAAACAGCCGGGTAACTGACATTTTTAACAGTACTCCGGGCATGGTGATGGAATATTTTATGATTGCGGATGAGGAAACACTGAGGGAAACAGATTTCTTTTACAGGGACCGTTCCTACCGTGCGTTCATCGTTGTTTTTGTAGGGAATGTACGCTTAATCGACAATATGCATCTGGATTAAATCAAGTACCAAAATATCAAAAGCCTCCCGTTAGGAAGGCTTTTGAACACCAAATCACAAAATATTAATATGAAAAAAATTTACTTTGCAGCAAATCTGTGACCTGGCTGGGGCTCGAACCCAGGACCCATACATTAAAAGTGTATTGCTCTACCAACTGAGCTACCAGGTCGGTCTGTAATCTGAACGGTTTACCGTCATTTTATTTGTGTGCCTGCGACTGGACTCGAACCAGCACATCCATAGGAAACCACCCCCTCAAGATGGCGTGTCTACCAATTTCACCACACAGGCAAAAAATCCGTTATTACTGCGGGAATTTCCTGTTTGTGACTTGGCTGGGGCTCGAACCCAGGACCCATACATTAAAAGTGTATTGCTCTACCAACTGAGCTACCAAGTCTTCCATTTTCATCACAGATATCCTGTTCTAAAAAGTGGTGCAAAGATATGATTTTTTTTAAACTCTCAAAATAAATTTACAACTTTGTACAAATTAAAAATATGATCATAAGTCTGCTAGGCTACATGGGTTGCGGTAAGACTCACATATCCAAATTAGTAAGCAAAAAAATGGATTTTGAGTATGTGGACCTTGATTTTGAAATATCCAGAAAGAACAGGATGCCGGTAAGTGAGATTTTTGAAAAAAAAGGTGAAATATACTTCCGCAAACAGGAACGGGAGGTGTTGGAGGAACTTTTAGCCTCCAAAACAGACACCGTACTCAGCCTGGGTGGCGGAACACCATGTTACTACAATAATATGGAAGCAATAAATCACGGTTCCCTCAGCTTCTTTCTTATGACATCCGTACCTGTACTTGCTGAGCGCCTGCGCAGACATAAACACAAAAGACCTCTGATTGCAAATATACCTGATGAAGATTTGCAGGAATTCATTGCCAAACATCTTTTTGAACGTAATCCCTACTACAGCCAGGCCAGATACATTGTAAACTGTACTTCCAAAACGCCGGAACAGATATCAGAGGAGATTACCTCGTTGGTTTTCTAATTTTCTTCTCCATCATCTTCCAAACCGCTGAAGAAGTCGTTCCATTCGGTATCCTCAGAATTGCTGCTGTCGTCCACAGTGAATCCGTCTATATCCCGTCTGTCTTTTTTGGTTGGCCTTCCTTCACCTTTTAATCGGTAATAATTCTGCTCATCCCGCCGGAGTTTCAGCAATTCGTATTCCTGTTTATCCGTCTGGTCTATTATATGCAGCGGTACAAGCTTTGCACCCAGGCGACTTTTAGGAATCTGCAGCACCTTAATCTTATAGTTTATCTGATTTTTGCGGATTTTTATCACATCGCCTTCCCTCACCTCACGGGAAGATTTTACAATATTCTCCCCCACGGAAACTCTGTTCTTCTTTATCTCATCTGCCGCTATGCTCCGGGTCTTGTAAAAGCGCACACTCCACAAAAACTTATCGATTCTCATTATTTTTTATACTTTTGTGTCAAACAAATTTTCAGCAATTTAACCAATAATTTAAAATGAAAAAAATCCTGTTATATTGTACTGCGCTCCTGCTGGCCCTATCCTCATGCAGAAAAGAGGATGAGCCTACGGAAACCTATAAGGAACCCGAATCTCTGGAAGTTCAGAATTCCTATGACGATCAGGCCATTCAGAAATTCCTGACCGCTCACTATCTGGACACTCAGGGAAACATTAAAGCTTTTAGCGAGACTGATGCGGCTGACGATAATTACACCAAACTGAGCGATATGGGCCCCGTGACCCTCCCGTCTGGTGTGGTATATATTGTTCGTCCAGGCGCTCAGCCTGATCCTGGCACAGCCATTGGTTCTTCAGATATTATCAGACTGATGTCCCGATCCATTTCCTATGTGGGAATCAGCACCGATGGAAATGTAACGTTTGCTTCACCTTTTTCTTTTAAAAGCACAATAGACGGCGCAGGTGTGCCTGAGGTTGATCCCTCCTACTACTATGTTAAACAGTCGGTGCTGGATGCCGCGACTGCTGATGTAGCAAAGCAGAGAAGCTATTATGAGATTGAAGGATTCCGTGAGGCACTGCAGCATTTCAGAGCTTTTGACCTCACTGATGACAGCGGATATAATCTGCAGGGTGTCATTATTGTTCCTTCGCGCGCGGCTTTTGCAAGAGATCCACATTATAACCACAGCGGGTATTCTATGCGTAACCGCAGTGTCGTTTTCAATTTCCAGGTGTATAAAACCACGCCAAGACCTTAAGCAACAATATGTAAATAAAAAAGGCTGTTTCACCGGGTGAAACAGCCTTTTTTATTTACTCTCAGGTTCATTTACCTGGGATTGTCTAGAGCAGAATAAACTTCTCAGTGGTTTCTCTTCTTCACATTACCCAAAATATCCGGGAAATAAATATCGGACAGATGTTCAAACTCATCACCGCGCATGAACATGCTGGCATCCACCTCTTCGTAGGTTTCACGGCCGGCAGCTGCTATAAGCTCATTACAGGTTCTCAAGGTATTTTTATGGAAGTGATATACCCTCTCGGATTTATCCGTAACATCAAGACCCTTAATAAGCATCTTATCCTGTGTAGCCACCCCAGTAGGGCAAGCATTCGTATTACATCTCAGCGCCTGTATACAGCCCAGCGCGAACATAAAACCGCGCGCGTTGTTGCAGATATCGGCACCCATGGCTACTGCACGCAGGATATCCAGACTGGTAAGCACCTTACCGCTGGCAATGATTCTTAATTTATCACGCAAACCAAAATTGGTAAGTGTAGAATTTACGAATATAAGAGCAGGCTCCAGAGGCATTCCCACACCGTCGGAAAATTCCGGTGGGGCTGCTCCCGTTCCACCTTCCGCGCCGTCTACGGTTATAAAATCCGGATAAATTTTCAGTTCGTTCATCTGCACACAGATGTCTTCAAACTCTTTTGTATCACCAATACAAAGTTTAAAACCAATAGGTTTACCTCCGGAAAGGTCACGAAGCTGCTGCACAAACCTCAGAAGACCGGCAGCATCCGAGAAGGAAGAGTGTCCCGGTGGCGAAATAATGGTCATACCCGGCATAACGTGTCTGATCTTTGCAATCTCCGGTGTATTTTTAACTCCGGGAAGAACACCACCATGACCAGGCTTGGCTCCCTGCGACAGTTTAATTTCAATCATCTTTACATTTTCAATACTGGCCTTCTGCGCGAAAAGTTCAGGCGAGAATTTCCCATGTTCGTCCCGGCATCCAAAATAGCCGGTACCTATTTGCCAGCAAAGGTCGCCGCCTTCCATGTGATACGATGATATACCTCCCTCACCGGTATTGTGGTAAAATTGACCTTTCTTTGCTCCTCTGTTCAGGGAAAGCTGGGCTCGGTCACTCAACGAGCCAAAACTCATTGCGGAAATATTGAAAAGTGAAGCGCTGTATGGCTTTGAGCACTGTTCATTACCTACAATAACCCTTGGCAGTTCCTCTTTAGGCGATTTTGCATAGATAGAGTGCTTAATACCTTCATATTTTCTGTGGTTGATGTCCAGCTGTGTTCCAAATGCAACGGTATCACCCAGGTTTTTGGCCCGGCGGTAAGCAGCTGAACGCTCATTGCGCGGAAAAGGCTTTCCATCTGTTTCTCTTTCGATGAAATACTGCTGCATTTCCGGTGAAATACCCTCGAAAAAATAACGGAAATAACCCAAAACAGGAAAGTTACGCAGTATGGCATGTTTGGACTGGGTAATATTATACAGCCCCAGCAGATATAAGCACAACAGCAAAATGGGAATCCAGTAATGTGCCCGGATCAGCAGTGATACTACCAGTGTTCCGACTACCAGTACGGCTCCCCAGACTAAAAACTTATCTCTCATGATTTAAATAAAATTGGTATTGATTAATAAACTGATTTTCATTGAATGGTTTTGGTATATAACAAAATTCCGCTGGTATAGTCCAGCGGAATAAAAGTAAATAAATTAATTTTAAACGCTGACCAGGAAATTCTCGAATGTCGGAATGACTGTAACTGTTCCATCCTGTTCTGTTCTGAACAGTTTTACAGTCTCTGTTTGATTAACAGAGTTTTTGTCAAACGGTTTTTTTACACGGATATAGTTTTCGGTAAAACCGAACATCATTCCGTCCTTTTCTTCATGCTCCCACAACACCGGGAAGGACTTCCCAAGCTGACTTTCATAAAAAGCCATCTTCTTTTTCTCAGAAAGGATTCTGAGCATTTTATTACGTCTTTTGCGTTCCTGTACGGGCACTGCACCTTCCATTGATGCAGCTTCGGTATTTTCTCTTTCAGAATAGGTAAACACATGCAGATAGCTCACCGGCAACCTGTTTATAAACTGATATGTTTCCATAAAATGAGCCTCGGTTTCTCCGGGGAAGCCTACAATAACATCCACACCTATTGCAGCATCGGGCATGAGGCTACGGATGCTGTTTATTCTGTCTTCATACAGTCCGGTAAGATAACGCCGCTTCATTTTCTTCAGCACGTCATCGCTGCCCGACTGCAGCGGAATATGGAAATGCGGTACGAAACTGCGGCTGGCAGCCACTAACGCAATACTCTCATCCTTCAGTAAATTGGGCTCGATGGATGAAATCCTAATTCTTTCAATACCGTCCACACAGTCCAGTTCCGAAATAAGGTCCAGAAAAGTATGTTCGTGTTTTTTATTGCCGAATTCACCTTTTCCATAATCGCCAATGTTAACGCCAGTAAGAACAATTTCCTTAATCCCCCGGCGGGAAATCTCTTCAGCGTTCCGCACCACATTCTCAATGGTATCAGAACGGGAAATGCCACGAGCGAGAGGGATGGTACAGTAAGTACACTTATAGTCGCAGCCGTCCTGCACCTTCAGGAAAGCACGCGTACGGTCGCCGATGGAGTAGCTTCCGATAAAGAAATCTGCCTCTTCAATTTCGCAGGAATGTACAATACCTTCCTGTGCAGTTTTCTGCAGATCATCCAGATAACTCAGAATATTGAATTTTTCGCGCGCACCCAAAACGAGGTCTACTCCATCTATCCGTGAGATTTCCCCGGGCTTAAGCTGTGCATAGCAACCTACCACAACCACCAGACCTTCCGGATTGGCTTTCATAGCACGCTTTACATGCAGTTTACATTCGCGGTCCGCATTCTCCGTAACAGAGCAGGTATTAATAACATAGACCTGCGCCGCCTGGTCAAAATCCACCCGCGTATAACCTGCCGCCGTAAGCTGCCTGGCTATCGTTGATGTTTCAGCAAAATTGAGCTTGCAACCCAATGTATGATACGCTGCTGTTTTGGTGATCATGGACCTCATTCTTTCTGGACTGCAAATTTAGCAATTTATTCTCTATTCACCACCTTATATCTCACAAAAACAGCACAATGGTCAATTTGGCCTAACATTCACATTAACAACCTGATCCACCTCAAAAGGCAGCTAGGTTGCAGTTAAAGCATCGGGTTGATACCACGGACAGGAAAAGGACCCGCCACTTAACTGAAAAACCTTCCTCTGTAAAGTATCAAAAACCCGTATATCAGACAGGTTAAATTCAGAGGTATCATACAAATGAAGAGTGACAGACCTTCCATAAAAATTGTTCAGAAGGGATTGTACGAAATTACCGTTTACCTGGAAACGCTGACCGCAAAACCAGGAGTCCACACCGTCATAGTCTAAATAGGTTTCATTTTTACGATAGCGCACTTTTGTAATTGCACCCTGCAGCACCATAATTCTGAATTTGAATTTGCGGAAATCGAAAACAGGGGTATAAGCGTCCGGACCCCAGAGGAGCACCTCAGCGATATAGGGACCACGGAAAACCGGAACCGCGAGGCATTCTTCAGTTTTGATACTGATGTCAGACAGCCCATAGCAGTCATCAAAATCAGCATAACTGAGATTCAAAAACATATTACAGAATTCCTCAAAATCCTGTGGGGCGCGGTCTGCGAGTTGCCCGAGAATTTCTGCCAGGCGCACACTCTTTTCAGCACTTTTCATTGCTACAGGTTTAGGTATGTAAATTTACAGCTGAAGCCTCTCATAATACTTTAATAGTTAGTGATTTAAATCAGTTGTGATATTTATCAACACGTCAATTTCACCGACCAGACATGGGGCGCATTTCAGGCAAGACCGGGGCGGTGTGAGCTGATGACACAAAAATGTATCCTTTCCGAACCTATTATATAACTGCATTACTGATTAATCTTCATTATAATCCCATAATTCATCAAAATATCACAACAGTGTTGCATCACTTTTATTAATTTTGATAAAAACAAACTGATGATCCAACCTGAAAAAAGATGCAAGAATTGTGGGCAACACCTGCTATTGCATCAGAAGTTCTGCCACCAATGCGGCCAAAAGACTTCCACACAACGCATTGATTTTCATTTTCTCATTCACGAAATTCAGCACGGAATTTTCCACGTAGACGGCGGTATCTTCTATACCCTGAAACAGCTTTTCACGCGGCCCGGACATATGCTGAGGGATTATCTGAACGGCAAAAGACAGCAGCATTTTAAACCGTTGCTTCTAGTGGTCATTCTGGGATCCCTTTGTTCTCTTATTCAATATCTTCTTAAACCTGAAAAATCGAAGGTTGAGGACAATGACCTGATCACAACGGAAATTACCGAGAATTCTGCGGGCGATTATATGGACTTCCAGGGTTTTATTGAATATTTCAGAGAAATTTTCAATTGGCTGGGCGGCCATTTTGCCATTACCGTCCTACTGATGCTGCCCGCCGCAGCATTTGGATTCTATCTGGGATTCCGGAAATATAAATATAATTACGCAGAGTGGCTGTTAATCCTGCTCTTCCTTACAGCGCAGTCACTGGCTGTGTATGTATTCTTTATACCTTTTCGAGTGCTCGCAGGCATCAGCATATTCTGGTTCTATTTTATTTCCTGGCTGCTGATTACGGCTTCACTGATTCAGTTCTGCCAAGGTACCAAAAAACGCTACATCGTTTTGCGGTCGTTCTGGTCCATGTTCCTTTCCTACATCATTGCCTTAATTTATATTATTCTGGCGATCTTCCTCCTGGCATTTATTGGCTTACTGCGTTACGGATATACGGGACTGCTTCCCGAACTTATTAAGACATGGTAACCAGTGTACAGTCGCATTCTAAAGCGGCCGGCTCCATTAATTATTTATATTTGCAGGTCTAATTACACAAAAGAACCGAACTATGGATTTTAAGAACTACGTAATACCGTATGAGGTAAACAGCGAATACTCGAAAAAGACAGCCTATTTTTCAATGGAGTTCGCGATTGACCAGGCGCTTAAAATCTATTCCGGTGGACTTGGTTTTCTTGCAGGCTCCCATATGCGAAGTGCGTACAACCTGAAACAGAATCTCGTTGGTATAGGAATCCTGTGGAAATTCGGATATTACGATCAGGCAAGAAATCACGACCAAACCCTTCAGCCCACGTGGACCCGGAAAATGTACACCTTTCTTACAGACACCGAACTGAAATTCCAGATCGAAATACATTCGGCCAAGGTGTGGGTTAAAGTATTTTATCTGGATCCTGAAATCTTTAACACCGCGCCCATATTCTTTCTTTCTACAGATGTGCCGGAAAACGATCATCTTTCAAAAACGATCTGTCACAGACTGTACGACGCCAACGAATCCACAAAAATCGCGCAGTATATTTTACTTGGTAAAGGTGGGGCCCGACTCCTGGAAGAACTGAATCTTGACAGAGATGTCTATCACCTGAATGAAGCACACGGACTGCCCGCTGCTTTTCACCTGCTGAAAAAATATGGTGGTGATCTTGGCAAGGTTCAGGAAAAGTTGGTCTTCACTACCCACACCCCCGAAGAAGCAGGTAATGAAAAGCACAACTTCCAGATGTGTTATGACATGTCTTATTTTTCCGGTCTCAGTAAGGAAAAGGTAAAAGAGATAGAGGGAGGTAGTGATCCTGAGTTATTTAACCATTCACTTTGTGCGCTTAGGCTTGCAAGAATCGCCAACGGAGTTTCCGAGTTGCATGGTCATGTTTCGCGCGCCATGTGGGGCAAGTATCAGGGAATCTGCGAAATAACGTCCATTACCAATGCCCAGGAATTCAGGTACTGGTCAGACAAACCTCTTTACGATGCCAGGCAAAATAACGATCACGGCCTTTTTGACCTGAGAAAGAAGCACATAAAAAAACGGCTGTTCAAAACGGTGGCAGACCAGTGCGGAAAACTTTTTGATCCGGAAGTCTTTACCATTGTCTGGGCAAGACGTTTTGCCGGATATAAGCGTGCAGATCTGTTGCTGCACGACAGAGCAAGATTTGAAAAACTGCTGAACCACCCAAAGTATCCTGTGCAGATTATTTGGGCCGGAAAACCCTATCCTATGGATTATTCGGCCATCTCCATGTTCAACACACTGGTGGAGGAAAGTAAATATTTCAAGAATATGGCCGTACTTACAGGTTATGAACTGGCCCTGAGCAAACTGATGAAACAGGGTTCAGATCTGTGGCTGAACAATCCTCGTGTACCGCGGGAAGCGTCCGGGACTTCCGGAATGACCGCGGCAATGAACGCGTCGGTAAACTTATCAACAGACGACGGCTGGATTCCGGAATTCGCGCGACATGGTGAGAACTCATTTGTAGTTCCCAAGGCAGACTATGCTGAAATGAGTGTATATGAACAGGACCGATATGATATGCAGAAACTGTATGATCTGCTGGAAAATGAAATCGTACCCACCTACTATGAGCATCCCGAAAAATGGAGGAAAATCCAGTGGCAGGCCATGGATGACGTAAAGGACGCCTTCAACAGTGACCGTATGGCCCACGAATATTATAAGAAGATTTACGAAACAAAACCGTAACTGAATGAACTTGGGAGATTCAGAGACGGCGGGCTTAATTACGATTTAAAATCAGAACAGGAACCGATTGTGAGAAAACAGCTTAAACGTTCTTACAGGATCAGCAGATATGTAGTCTACAAAGAAACGCTGATTGATTACAGGGAAAAATTATGGTCCTTTGTAGGTTCTTTTTTAGGAATCGGCATTATTGCAGCCATACAGAGTTTTTTTCTAAACGCTCATGACAACCTCTTTCTCATAGGGTCATTCGGTGCAAGCAGTGTGCTGATCTACGGAGTAATACAGAGCCCGCTGGCCCAACCGCGAAATCTGCTTGGAGGCCATCTGGTGAGTGCCCTGGTTGGAGTGACAGTTGCACAGGTGCTACCCGACATTCTCTGGATTACCGCACCATTGGCAGTGTCGCTGTCTATACTGGGAATGCAGTTCACCAAGACCCTGCATCCACCCGGCGGTGCTACCGCACTTATTGCCGTAAGCGGGTCGGAACAGATAAAAGCAATGGGTTATCTGTACGTACTGTATCCGGTGCTGGCCGGTGTCATTATTCTTTTACTCGTGGCCCTGCTGGTAAATAACATTACCTCACAGCGCGTCTATCCCAACGACGGCCGTTTTTCCCGAACCTTCAACTGGTTTCTTAATCCAGTACGAACCCAATCCGTACAAATAAAAAGAGGCCGCAGACTAAGAAGGCTGAAACGGCAAATAAGAAGGAGGTAAACGCACTTTTTCTGTTATCTAAATTTTGCGTGCAACTCCAATTTCATATACCTTGGTATGTTTAAGATACTTGGCACGTTCGCGAGAGGTCACCGATTCAAACCGGTTATCGCGCAGAACAATGATAGGATCCTCCGAAATCTCAAGTTCCGCATTTGTAATGTATTTCTCTTCAAAGCTCATACGGTCAGCAGATGATTTTAACCGCTGCAGATCGTCGGCATAACGCCTGAAACCCGGATCAGATGAATGTATGAACTTATATTCAGGTCCCGCATCAGCATAAAAATGCAGTTTTTTTTCAATTAACCCTGCTTCATTGGTAATTTCGGGATTATCATTGCCGTCCAGGAATCCAACTTCCACCACTTCGCCGCCTTGTGATGCTGCATAACTTTCCGCATCGCGGTACCTGGGGAAACCAACTGTGATCTCAAGACCAGCCAGCCGGTATTTACTGAGTTTTTTCTGATTGTAAGTTTCCATAATACCTTAGGTGTTAGATTACTACAGTAAATTTACAACTAAAATAAGCTAAACTCAACTTATTTCCGGAGATAAATCTTCAAATTGAGAATTTTGTTATCTTTGAAATCTTATCAAATTTTCATGAGAAAAATCATTATATCGCTCTGTCTGTTGGGTACAATGGCACTTTCCGGACAGGAAATTACTTTGGATAAAATTTACTCCGGGTATTACAGGGGCAACGGTATTGCAGGCATAGCTTCGCTGAAAGGCGGCGAAAACTATGCTGTAATTGAACCCACTGGAATTGCTAAATATTCCTACAAAACCTCACAGAAAGCAGGAAATATTGTTGACGGCAGTTTTGAATCCTATATTTTCAGTGATGATGAAAGTAAGATCTTACTGCTGAAGGAAAGTGAACCCATCTACAGACATTCATTCCTGGGCAAATTTGATGTCAAGGACCTGAAGTCGGGTACAGTCATCAGCCTTAACAATGGAGACTTCGTTCAGGAACCGACTTTCTCTCCGGACGGAACCAAGGTGGCTTTCATCGCAGATAATAATCTTTACTATCAGGACCTGAACTCACAGAAAATAACCCAAATCACTACAGACGGACAAAAAAATTATATCCTTAACGGTCTGGCCGACTGGGTATATGAGGAGGAATTCGGGCACGCCCGGCAGTACGAGTGGACTAAAAACTCGGATGCTATCGTTTTCATCAAATCAGACGAAACTGCAGTACCCGAAATGTACATCCCAATCTATAACAAGCAGCTGTATCCCTCCGAAATGAGGTTCAAATATCCTAAAGCCGGCGAAACCAACTCTACGGTTTCCGCACAGCTTTACAGATTGGATTCGGGAAAAGTTACCGCACTTGACCTGTCGGGATTCAAAAATTACTACCTGCCCAATGTCTTCCGCACCGCCAAGTCTGATGAGATCATCCTTATTACCTCGGAACGGACTCAAAATGCGTCAGATGTACTTAAAGTCAATACGAAAACAGGAAAGATAACCAAGCTGTTCACAGAAACTGATGAGAAGTGGGTGGATACAGACAATGTGACGCTGGAATTCCTGGAGGACAACTCATTTATCTGGGGCTCCGAACGTGACGGTTTCCGCCATCTGTACTGGTATACGCCCGACGGTAAGCTCAAAAAGCAGATAACCAAAGGAAACTGGGAGGTAACGGACTACTATGGTTATAACCCTAAAACTAAGGAGGTGCTGGTTCAAACTACACAAAAAGGAAGCATCAACAAGGTAGTTTCCAAAATTAACATCCAAAACGGAAAATCGGCAATCATCTCCAATACCGAAGGCAACAACCGCGCGAATTTCAGCGGAAATTATCAGTACTTCATCGAGACCTCATCAACAGCGTCCCGTCCTTTTACTTATATTCTGAAAGACGGGAACGGCAAAACGGTGAAGGAACTGCAGAACAACAACCAACTGCTGCAGAAGCTGCAGGCAGATAATATGGTGACCAGGGAATTCTTCACCATTCCGAACAATGCCGGTGACCAGATGAACGCCTGGGTAATGAAGCCAAAAAACTTTGACCCAAACAAGAAATACCCGCTGTTCATGTTTCAGTATTCCGGACCCGGCTCTCAAAGTGTAAGCAATTCCTGGGACGGTGGAAACGGCCTTTGGTTCAACCATCTCGTACAGCAGGGATATATTGTTGCCTGTGTAGATGGCCGTGGAACAGGTTATAAAGGCACCAAGTACAAAAAATCCACCTATCTGAACCTAGGCAAATATGAAACTGAAGATCAGATCACCGCTGCACAATGGTTTGGCAGGCAATCCTATATCGATGCAGACCGAATCGGTATTTTTGGATGGAGTTTCGGCGGCTATATGGCCAGTCTGGCGCTTACAAAAGGGGCAGACGTATTTAAAGTTGGTATTGCCGTAGCCCCGGTAACCAACTGGCGCTATTATGACACCGTTTACACCGAAAGATTCTTAAGGACTCCTCAGGAAAACCCTAAAGGTTATGACGAAAACAGTCCTACTGAATATGCTGAACTGATGAAAGGCAAATTTTTACTGATCCACGGAACGGCGGATGACAATGTTCATTTCCAGAATGCCCTGGAATTCTCTGAGGCACTGATTCAAAATAAGAAACAGTTTGAATTTATGGCGTATCCAGACAAAAATCATGGCATTTTCGGTGGAAATACAAGACCGCAGCTCTACCAGAAAATGACCGACTTTATCCTGCAGAATTTATAAAACAACTAAAAATTAAATATGGCGACAAGCAACAACAAGCACCCTAAGGGGCTTCCCTATCTCTTTTTCACGGAAATGTGGGAAAGGTTCGGATATTATCTTATTCTTGGAATCTTTGTTCTGTATATGATTGACCCCAAGGATACGGGTGGTATGAATTTCTTACCAAAAGATGCCTACGATATTTTCGGGACTTTCATAGCGCTGACCTACCTAACGCCATTCCTGGGCGGATTTCTGGCGGACAGGGTTCTGGGTTACGTAAAGGCGATCTATATTGGCGGTATTTTGATGGCAGCCGGTTATATTGGCATTGGACTCTTTCAGCAGTTACCCCTGTTTTACCTTTCTCTGGCACTGGTAATCCTTGGAAACGGCTTCTTTAAACCCAGTATTTCAACGCTTTTGGGGAATCTGTATTCCGAAGAGCCCTATACCGCCAACAAAGATGCAGGTTACAATATTTTCTATATGGGCATCAATATCGGAGCGCTGATCTGTAACTTCGTGGCTGCCTATATGCGTAACGAATATGGATGGGGACCAGCATTCATCACCGCGGGAGTAGGAATGCTGGTAGGGCTGCTTGTGTTTACAGTAGGCATGAAACATGTTCGCAAGGCAAATGTGATGAAACCTGTGCAGGAGGGTGATACCAAACTGTCCACCGTATTGCTTCAGGTATTCTTACCAGCGGTAATTGCCGGAGTTATAGGATGGTTCTTGCCGGGTATGATTTTAGGCGACACCATTTTTGGAAAACAGACTGACGACGCCTTCCTTTTTGCATGTATTCCTGTGGTTTACTTCTATATGAGCCTTTATTTCAAGGCTAATCAGGAGGATAAGAGACCCATTGGGGCTTTGCTTACCATTTTTGCTGTATGTTTGATGTTCTGGGCAATTTTTAAACAAAATGGTACCGCCCTGACCAACTGGGCAGAGAATTATACGGACCGTACCGCTCCGGCATTTCTGGAAGAGCCGCTGAAGGCCTTCTCACTGGTTGAAAATAAAGAATATATAGATCAGGAAGTAACTTCCTATGACGATCAGTTTGTAGGTCTTAAGGACGATGCAGGTGAGCCACTGCGCATTATGGGAAAAGATGTCTATTTCCGGAATATCAGCCCGGAACAGCGACAGTCTTTGGAGGCAGCCTCAGATAAGAACATTTACCTTTTCAATACAGAATTGTTCCAGTCCGTAAATCCATTCTGGGTTATTGTTCTTACACCTGTTGTAGTTGGAGTTTTCATGTTCCTGAGAAGGCGTGGCAAAGAACCAAGCACACCCTCCAAGATCGTCCTTGGTCTTTTTATCTCCGCACTCTCATGTCTTGTGATGGTAGGTGCAGTATATGCCGGCGGAAACGGTCTGGAGAAAGTTTCCTCCTGGTGGCTAATTGCAGCCTACGGAGTTATTACAGTAGGTGAACTCTGCCTTTCGCCTATGGGACTTTCTTTGGTTTCCAAACTGTCTCCCCCAAGGATTACTGCGCTTATGATGGGAGGCTTTTTCCTGTCCACCTCAATCGGAAATAAACTTTCAGGCGTACTGGCAAGTATGTGGTACAATTATGAAGATAAAGCCAATTTCTTCTGGGTAAACTTCGGACTGCTGCTTGTAGCGACACTCCTGGGATTAGCTATCCTGAAAAACCTTAACAAGGTTATGCGCGAGAAAGGCGTGAAGTAAAAGCCCCTAGCTTCATATTAAACAATCCGTTTCGGTAACCGAAGCGGATTGCTTTTTCATTGAAATAAGTGAGATTTCAAAAAGATGACAGATACCCAATGAAATGGTTTATTAATAACAGGTAATTCTGTATTCGTATTCTTCTTTACGGGTATTTCCGTTGGGCAGTACAGTGGAAGTCTGTACACCTGCCGAAGCTAAGGTACCGTCCAGCGAACAGTCGTTACTGCCAATTGGTTCTTCTGTGCCCATTCCACTCCACGGAGTAGCTGCTACAATAGTTTGGCTGGTTCCCTGATACTCTGCAGTTCGTTCCCAACGCTGCTGGGTACAGTCACATTTGTCGTTGGAACTCTCGCAGGACGCTAAAAACAGGACGGTGAATGAAAGAATGTATCTCATGCTTATGAATTTTAAAATGTTGAAATGGCTATATCAAAGAACTAACCATATTTTTTAAATCAGGTGTGGTGCGAAACATCATATAAATCAAAATGAAAATTGTGAAACGTAAAAATCATCTGCATTTCCGTTCTAAAATCATTTTAACAAAATCCTTATCTTTGCTTTCTATGGAGATTACGACTAAAGAGAAAATTTCGCAGGACATTCTGCTTAAAGCTTATAACCATATGATGCTTGCCAAAGCAATGGCAGACATTTACGAGGAAAACCGCACCATTACCAAATACGTACACAGCACCTCGCGGGGTCACGAAGCCATACAGCTGGCCACTGCCTATCAGTTAACTAAAGACGATTGGGTGTCTCCTTATTACCGTGACGAAAGTATACTGATGGGAATTGGGTTTGAACCTTACAGGCTTATGCTTCAGTTACTGGCAAAAGCCGGTGACCCTTTTTCCGGCGGACGTTCATACTACTCCCACCCTTCCAGCCTGGAAGAGGATAAACCAAAGATTATCCACCAGAGTTCCGCCACCGGCATGCAGGCAATCCCAACCACAGGCGTAGCTCAGGGAATAAAATACATTGAGGAATTCAACCTGAAAACCTTTGAAAACAATCCTGTAGTTGTGTGCAGTTTCGGCGACAACTCCGTTACGGAAGGCGAAGTTTCTGAGGCTTTCCAGTTTGCAGCGCTCCATCAGCTTCCTGTTATTTTCCTGGTGCAGGATAATGAATGGGGAATTTCTGTTACAAAAGAAGAAGCAAGGACTTCAGACGCTTATGATTTTGCGACCGGATTTGTAGGTCTAAACAGAATGCGTGTAGACGGAACCGACTTCGTAGCGAGTTATGAAGCGATGAAAGAAGCGGTGGATTTCGTACGTACGGAACGCAAGCCAATGCTGGTGTGCGCAAAAACTGTGCTTATAGGTCATCACACTTCCGGTGTACGACGTGAATTCTACCGTGACGATGCCGACCTTGTGAAGCACCGCGCAAAAGATCCGGGCGATATCCTCAGAAATCACCTAATGGAGGAAGGCGTTACGGAGGAGGTACTAAAGCAGATTACAAAAAAGGCACGTATTGAGGCCGAAGAAGCGTTCCAGAAAGCCATCGCTGCCGAAGATCCAAAACCCGAAACGGTAGCAGACCATGTTTTTGCTCCCACACCTGTTACAGAAGAAAGCGGTATCCGTGAACCTGAAGGCGGCGAGAAAATCGTAATGGTTGATGCTGCTATTCACGCCATACAGGAACTGATGTGGAAGCATCCTGAAGCCCTGCTTTACGGCCAGGACGTTGGCGAAAGGATTGGCGGCGTATTCCGCGAAACGGTGACGCTGGGTCAGAAATTTGGAAAGAAGCGTGTCTTCAATACCCCAATCCAGGAAGCATACATCATTGGTTCCACCGCGGGAATGAGTGCCGTTGGACTGAAGCCGATCGTAGAAGTTCAGTTTGCCGATTATATTTACCCCGGAATCAACCAGTTGATCACCGAAATATCAAAATCCTGCTATCTTTCGCAGGGCAAGTTCCCCGTAAGCAATATCATAAGAGTACCTATCGGTGCCTATGGCGGAGGTGGCCCTTACCACAGCGGAAGTGTGGAGAGCATTTTGGCCAATATCAAGGGAATCAAGATTGCCTATCCGAGTAACGCTGCCGATTTTAAAGGTTTGCTGAAAGCCGCATATTACGACCCGAATCCTGTGATTATGCTGGAACATAAAGGGCTGTACTGGAGCAAGGTTCCGGGAACTGAAGATGCAAAGACAGTAGAACCGGATGAGGACTATATCCTGCCGTTAGGTAGAGGTAATATCCTGCTTGAAGCCGATCCTTCGGAAACTAAAAAAGGCCGGACAATGGTTGTTGTAACGTACGGGATGGGCGTTTTCTGGGCGAAGGAAGCCGCTAAGAAATTTGCCGGCCGTGTGGAGATCATCGACCTTAGAACTCTGATTCCGCTGGATGAAGACCTGGTATTCGAAAGGGTAAAACTCCACGGAAAATGTATCGTCCTTACCGAAGAGCAGATCCAGAACTCGTTTGCGGAAGCATTTGCGCACAGGATCACAAACAACTGTTTCAAACATCTGGATGCCGCCATTGAAGCAGTAGGCTCACTGAATCTGCCCGCTGTACCTATCAACCTGGTGCTTGAGAAGGAAATGCTGCCCAATGCCGATAAATTATCGAAGAAAATTGAAAGACTGCTGAATGATTAACTAATGAAGGACACTGAAAGGTGTCCTTTAATGAAAATGTTTCGGAAAAGCCTCTTCAGCCTTTTTAATTTCTGTAGGAGAAAGAATCAGCAAGTAATCGCACTCAATTTCTCATGGTTTTTTAAAGTACAATTAATTTGGCAGATATTCAGGGATAACCAAACCGAGCCATTGGCTTACTATCGGGACAGAGTTAATAAGACAAATAATCCGAGGGAAAATACTATATATCCAACCAAAATCCAACCGTCTCTGGTGATGTTTGGTGATTCCTTAACAGCCTTTATTTTTTTCTCAGGAACAGCAAAATGAAATATTGCGTACAGAATGCCCGCCATAACTAAACCCACAGTAAAACGGAATGGTTTAGGGTGGCTAAGATAATATGAATTCCACTGCGTGAATTGATCAGGAATTAAAAGAAGTAAAACATTGACAATAGTTAATACTATTGTTAATAAAAATGCAAACACCGACTTAGAATATGGAATGTCCTTGGTGGCACCCGTGCGGTAATATCTGTAAAATAAAAAAAGTATATAGTACATCATAACTACATTCCTGCCTAAATGATTTATTCGCTGCATTCAGTCTCCTCCCTTTGACATGCTAAACTTTTTACAGGGCTTTACTTCGTAGACCATTCTAGCTGCTTAGCATATCCATAAATACTACCTGGATAGTATCCTTATCAGCATTCCAATCACAAAAATAAGGATTGTAACTGCACTAAAAACTTTAAAATAGAAAGCAATTTTGCTGTCTGTATTCTTCTTGTCTTTTATTTTGGAGAGGTTCGCCCTACCGGTAAACATTAGCTTCAGGTATTCCTTTCCTGACAGATTTCTTTTAATTACCGGAAGTGGAATAGCAGCAATGATCTCGTCCATATTTTTGTAGTACAGACCCATAATCTTAAATTGGGTAATATTGTTATGGTCTACAAGATAAACTACCTCATAAGTCCCGCCACTTCCGCTTTCAGTAGTTTTATAAATGCCTGTGTAGTCTTTAAAATAAAGGGTTTTTCCAAAAGGGTGGAATATGGAACGAAAATAAAAGGAGTGCTTTTCTTTTCGAGTATCTATAATTAAAAATTTAAATTCCTTTATAAGGTAGATGATGAAAAAAACAAGGCACGAAAAAAATAAGATGAATAACCAATCATCTCTACCAACATTATTATTAACGATTGGCTTACAGACATAAAATATCAAACCAAATAATGCCAATATTAACATGAAAATAAACCATATTAAACTTTTCAACAAAAAAATACTTCTAATCATTTTGTTATATCAATAAATTCCATTATACATTTCAATCGTGATTTTGCTTCCGAAATCACTATCATCAATAACATCGGAGAGCGTGTAAAACCCTTCTTGATGACCACCAAAGAATTGTAGATTCCAACACCATTGTCAGCAATAAATCAAGCTCCCGCGACAACGCTTCCTACTCCAGTAAAGGAGGCACCTATCATCGCTGCATTTATTGCATGCGACGGCTTCAATTCTCCCGACAGAGCAATATCTGCAGCAACCAAAATACCTCCGGGTGATTTACTGCTCAATGTTTTCAGTGGGGCCAATTGGTTCATACGCGCTGCTTTGACTAAGTTATTGTTCCAATAATTTTGTCCGTTTTTCATCTGCGTGAGCGGCCTGCTCCATTTGTAAAAAAACGCCTTCCCTATTAGTAGCAAAAAAATTGCAACCAAAGCTACTATCAGCAGAAAAAACGAAATTGCTTTGTTTACAAAAAATCTGTTAATCAGCTTGAAATTATAATTATAGAATTTTTCAAATTTAAGATTTACCAAACCCATTCAAAGGATATTAATGTCAGTTACAGCCTCACTGCCACACCAGTACATTAAATAGCAGCTCTAATATATAACAACTTAAATATTTCAGGAACTACAGCTTCAGATATAACCCACTTTCAAATTACATATAATTAATTGCAGCGACTGTTTTTCTAGATTTTATGAAAATGCCTAGGAAAAGCATCTTCAGGTTTCATTCTTAAAATATTAAGCAGGAACCAGGATTTCAGAAATCCATACCCGTAAGAAAACATTTGGATATAGGTGGAAATGATGGCCATAGAGGCTACGCTGATGTTGCGGGTCTTGTACAAAGCATGGAAAAATATTAGAAAGGTGTACAAACCGTACATGGTGAGTAAAAAACCTTTGTCCAGAATAAAATATTCAATAAAACCCAGAATATAACCCAGCAGGAATAAAGTCGGAAATGCGAATGATATCTTCACATACTCCGGATGCCTCTGATTGAGAATCGGTCTGGCACAGCCAAACTGATAAACCTGCTTGGAGAATTTACCGAAGTCAACGCGCCGCTTATGATACACACCAATGTCATCAAAAAAAGCAGTTTTGAATCCGTTTTCCCAAAGCGTCATGGAAAGGTCCGGATCTTCGCCGATGCGCATCTCAGAAAAACCTCCTACTTTATCAAAGGCCGACTTCCTCACACCCATATTGAAACTGCGCGGCTGGAAGCGACTCACCGCCTTCTTGGAACCGCGGATTCCGCCTGTTGTAAACACCGAGGTCATGGAATAGGAAATAGCCTTTTGCATTAGATTGAAGCCCTTATGCGCCTTATCGGCACCGCCAAAGGCATCACATTCGGAGGTAATCACATTGCTTTTAATGTTTGCAATATAATCCTTCTCCACAATGACGTCTGAATCTACAAAAACCAGCCAGTGATTTTCATCGTTCGCGGAAGTTACACGTCGGGCACCGTAATTGCGGGAAAGTCCGGGTCCCGAGTTATCTTTCCTGAAGAATTTAATATCCAGTTTTTCAGCGAACAGGTTAACCGTGGGCCGAAGGTCCAGCAGCGAGCCATCATCCACAATCACTACCTCAAAATTGGGATCTGTTTGCAGGGACAGGGATTTCAGCAACTCGTAAAGTTCTTCCTTACGGTTGTAAATGGCGATGATGACCGAAACGTTTATCAATGCTGCCAAAATTTATTCCGGCTGGTTGCCGGCCAGTTTATGGATCTTCTTGGTACCTTCGTACATCTCGAACTGCAGGAATCGGCATTCCAGCTTGCCGTTGTACAGTTTTATTTTTCTGGAAGGTCTTAGACCCACTTTCTTGGCCGCGTCCAGATCAGATGAGATAAACCAGGCCAGGGTATTCGGGTAGCTCTTCTTGAAGGTATCGCCTATCTTTCTGTAGAAATCGTCTTCGGTGATTTCAATTCTCTCGTCATAAGGCGGATTAAATACCATCAGCAGCGGGAACAGCTCTTTCTTCGATTCAAAGAAATCCTGTCTTCTCACCTCAATTAAATCTTCCATTTCGGCCGCTTCAATATTAAGATGCGCGGCATTCAGCATATCGGGATCCAGGTCGTAACCTACAATCTTTCCGGTAAACTCCCGGATGCGCCCAATACGGACCTCCTTGATCTTCTGGAATAATTCATCATCATAATTCTTCCAGTTCTGAAACGCAAACTTTTTACGGAAAATCTGCGCCGGTAAATCCATGGCGATCATCGCCGCCTCTATAAGCAGTGTACCTGAACCACACATGGGGTCCAGGAAATTCCCTTTACCGTCCCAGCCAGCCAACTGAAGCATTCCTGATGCCAGCACTTCGTTGATCGGAGCTTCGCCCTGCTCGCGGCGGTAACCGCGCTTGAACAGCGGATCTCCGGCAGAATCAATGGATACCGTAACCAGTTCGCGGTCTATATGAAGATGAAATTTAATATCGGGATCGCGGGCATCTACATCCGGTCTTTTTCTGTATTTGAATTTAAAACTGTCTACAATGGCGTCTTTCATCTTCTGCGCCATAAACTGTGAGTGACGGAAACGGTCGGAATAGATAGTGGTATCAATCGCGAAAGTCTGGTCAACACGCATAAGGTCGTCCCACGGAAAGTCAAAAAGCTTATCGTAGAAACGGTTTTCGTCCCAGGCTTTGAAAGTAAGCACCGGAATCATGATTTTAAGCGCCGTACGCGCCGAGTAATTTATTTTGTACAGAAATCCCAGGTCGCCTTCGCAGTTTACTGCACGGTTCTTTATTTCAACATTTCTGCCGCCTAATTTCCTTACCTCTTCAGCAAGCACCTGTTCCAGACCGAAAAACGTTTTGATCTGTATCTGTAAATTTTCTGTATCCATAATTGCGTGGCGGTAACACCTGATTGCAGACCCTTTATGCATGCTTATTGCCGGATGCTTCCTTAAAAAACCGGGTCTTTGTGGTTACCGAGTGCAAATTTAGTTATTTTTGCAGAATGGCATGGTTCGAAACATGGTTTGATACCCCTTATTATCATATACTCTACAAAGACCGCGATTTTGAAGAAGCGGAAAATTTTATCTCATTACTGCTTAAAGAACTGCAGTTGCCCGCAGGGTCAAAAATCATTGATTTGGGTTGCGGCAAAGGACGCCACTCCGTTTTTCTGAATAAAGCAGGTTATAATGTCCTGGGTCTGGACCTGTCGAAGGAGAGCATTACCCACAACAAACAGTTCGAAATCCACCCTGAAAATGGTGACAGGCAGCCCGAACTTAAGTTTGCGGTTCACGATATGAGAGATGAGATTTATCCGGTCGTTTCTGCAGCCAAAGTGGATGCCGTACTTAACCTGTTTACCAGTTTTGGCTACTTTGAAGATGAAAAGGACGACCGCAGGGTATTCCGTTCGGTCTGTAATACTTTGAATGAAGGAGGTTATTTTGTGCTTGACTTTTTAAATGAAACCTGGGTAAAGAAAACACTGGTACCTCAGGAAATTCAGACCAAAGGTCATATCGATTTCAATATAAACAAACGTATTGTTGATCAGCATGTCATTAAAGACATCAACTTCACGGACAATGGAAAGAAGCATCATTTCTATGAGAAGGTGAAACTTCACGAGCCCTCCGAGATAGAAGATTACGGCAGGGAGTTTGGGTTTGAGCTGGTTAAAGTTTACGGGAATTACCATCTAGAACCTTTTGATCCGGAAACATCTCCGCGCTGCATTAACGTCTTCAGAAAAAAATCGGACTGCTCATCATTATGATAATTATCTTACTGCTCATCCTCAGTGTAGTGACCGGGGTTTTGCTTGGAAAATTCTTCGCTACCAAAGAAAAGTTTGCGAAAAACCTCCTTATCCTGAGCGCGGGTTTTCTGATTACCATCTGCGTGAACGAAGTGTTCCCGTCTATATATACGGCCGATGTAGAAAATGTCGGAACTTGGGTCATTGGCGGCGTGCTGCTACAGATGGTACTGGAACACCTTACCAAAGGCTTTGAGCACGGACATTTTCACCATCATTCAGAGCATGGCATACTGCCGATGGCACTGATCCTGGGAATGTTTGTACATGCTTTTATTGAAGGTTTTCCGCTGGCTTATGAAACCGATATGTTTTCGCCCTACCTGCAGGGAATTATATTTCATAATCTGCCCATCTCGTTTATACTGGGAGCCTTTCTGTTCAAAAGCAAGAAATTTTCGCGCAACTCATGGGTAGTCATTACCCTGTTTGCACTGGCATCACCCCTGGGGATGATTTTTGGCGCTTATTTCGATCCGAAACTGCAACCCTATTTCATGGCTGTGGTAGGGGGAATTTTCCTTCATATATCTTCTGTGATTATTTTTGAAAGCAACAGAAACCACAACGTGAACTGGTCTAAGATTGGACTCGTCATTCTGGGTGTTGCACTTGCGATGCTGGGTCACAGTTTCCACCATCATTAAATAGAAATACTCCGGCAGAACCGGAGTATTTGAATTATTTTATGGCTTGTGCACTTGTTAGAATTTCCAACCCAGGCTAAGGAAAAGGTTGTTCTGACTGTTCTTCACGCTGGAAACCGCCGACACTTCTTCAGAGACATCAAAATTACCGGAATGATATCCTGTCGCATATCTGGGCGAACCGTTTATGACACTCCCGAAAAGGAAAGGATTGGAATATTCGGAATTCATGTTCTGGTACGCCAGGTCTATGTAAAATGACTTAAAATCATAACCTGCACCCAGTCCTACCGTGTTCCTGCTGCCCAGAATAAGATTATCAAAAGTTTGGTTGGATATCGCACCACTGTTATTGTATGCAGATAAAGTTACTGCATCAAAAGGATTGCCCGCGTGCGCAAAACCACCTCTCAGCCTTAAAGCTTTGATCCGGTACTCCGCACCAACTTTGATTTCTGAACCCGATGTGCTGTGATCGTCAAAGAAATCATTTAACTCAGTTTCAGCCGGGCCCTGAACCTTATATTTTGGTTTAGTTAGACCAATACCATAATCAACATTCAGCGAGAAATTTTTATTGGGAACAAATGCCGCACTCAAGGTAGCTTTCAGCGGTGAAGTGAAAGTTCTGTCTTCCGCCAGGGTTTCATAGGAAATATACCCGTCCGCATCTGTGAAATAATCTGTGTAAACACGTTCAACCTGCCACCATGTGGGTGTTTCCAGAGCCGCGCCTACACGGAACTGATTATTCAGTTTGCCGATCACACCTACACTGGCCGAAAATCCACTGCCAAGTTCACTGAAAGGCGTGTACTGTTTATCATACTGAGCCACCGAATTATCCAGATCCAGCCCGAACCTTGCAGTATCAAACTGCTCCAGATTGCTGGAATGGAAATTTAGTCCGGCACCTAGGAAAAGTGAATGATTATAGTTAGCCCCAATTCCGACACTCATTTTAGTCTGCAGCCCCGTGCGGTCATAGCCATGCCCCAGGAAACTCAGGTTACCGGCAAGCGGAGTGCCCATGCTGTCTTCCAGGTCTTTTGGAATGATGATGTTCGCATTCCCCGGCGTTTCGACGTAGGAATCCAGATTACGGCTGCTGATGTTCACCCCCAGGTTAACAAACTTCCAGGGAGTTTCCGTAAGCAACTGGAAGGAGGCAACACCGTTCGCATTCGTCAGATCCGCCATAGTATTACTGAATGAAGTAGACTGGTTCCCGGAACTGCTAACGTTTTTATAGTTGCTTAACCCCAGCGTTCCCCCAATATTACTTGAGATGGCCACTCCTAAACCTGCAGGGTTATTCAGAAGCGAGGTTGCATCGCCACCCAGTGCTCCAGCCGAACCTGCCATGGCGTTCCATTTGGCCGAACTGCCCAGCGAACTGTTTGAGTAAACATCTACTGTGTTTCTTAAAGTAGAGACATCCTGCGCCTGCGCAAAGAAAGCCGCAGCTACGGTAAAGACCGCTAAAGATTTTTTTATCATTGTTATTCTCTGTTAGTAAAATTTATCTCCCTCCGGAACGCATACCGCCACCGGTAGAGCCACCCGATCTGAAACCACCACCGGAAGATGAACTTCCACTGTTAAAGCCACCTGATCTGAAACCACCGTTGTCATTGGATCTGATTCGAGGCTCAGAAGTCCGCGGAGCACTTTGCGGATTATTCATATATGGTCTGTTTCTGGGAACGGAGCGGGGCTGTGTTTGCTGTATATCGCGGGTTTGAGTTGGTGTCCGGAACCGTGGCGTGTTATTCACCGGTTGCTGATTTGATATACGGCCCGACGCACCCTGGTTTCTGAAACCATTGTTGGCACCCTGCTTCAGAAGACCCTGTGATCCCTGGTAGGAGTTATACAACCTTCCGTTTGCACCGCTACGCTGGTAGCGATAGGTTGGTGCATAATAATAAGGACTGTAGAATCCGTAATACGGAGAGGACCATCCATACGGATAAAAACCGTTGTACCATCCCCATTTTGAATATGGGCTGAAACCCCAGAACGGGTCATACCAACCCCAGGGCGAACCCCAGCCCCATGACATCCCTACACGGAAACCATGCCCATAGTAAGGACTGTAGAAACCGAATGGCATCCCCCAGCCCCAATTATCCTGATAGAAATTGGTCTCAGAGCCTGTATAAACGCCCCAGTCCGAATCGGATACGTTATCGTCCCAATATTTACTGTTCTCCTGCCAGCTGCGCTCACGCACATCCTCTACTATCTGAGTGTCCGTGTAATCGTAATATTCACCTACCTGATTTCCACGGTTATCAAGCACCACACCTTCAGGCAGTGTGTCCCGGGCTGGATCGTAATACACTCCGTCGGTTTCACTGTAGCCGCCCATCTGTGTACCACAGGACATCAATATAAATCCACCCGCTACGGCAAGCACCATATTGGAGCGCAAGCTACGGGTCAGATTTTCAATTATATATTTTTTCATAGTATATAAAAATTTTAATTTTAAATATCTTTGCACCGCTTTTGCGGTCTCAAACGTAATTAATATCGTAAATATACGTGTTTATTTTAGATTCGGAAAAAGGCAAAAGTTAAATAGGGTTTTATAAAAATTTACGCAAAAAAATGGCAAAATTAACTTCGAGAGAACAGGATTACAGCAAGTGGTATAATGAATTGGTGGTAAAAGCTGATCTGGCGGAGAACTCGCAGGTTCGCGGATGCATGGTGATCAAACCATACGGATACGCCATCTGGGAGAAAATGCGCGATGAACTCGACAGGATGTTTAAGGAAACAGGTCACCAGAATGCTTATTTCCCGTTGTTCGTACCGAAAAGCCTTTTTGAAGCTGAAGAGCAGAATGCTGAAGGTTTTGCCAAGGAATGCGCTGTGGTGACTCATTACAGACTGAAAACCGACCCTAACAATCCGCAGAAACTTATTGTGGATCCTGAAGCCAAACTGGAAGAGGAACTCATTGTGCGTCCAACTTCCGAAGCCATTATCTGGAGTACCTACAAAAACTGGATCCAGAGCTACCGCGACCTGCCCATACTGATTAACCAGTGGGCCAATGTCGTACGCTGGGAAATGAGAACCCGATTATTCCTGCGTACAACCGAATTTTTGTGGCAGGAAGGACATACAGCACATGCCACCAGGGAAGAAGCGCTGGAGGAAACAGAAAAAATGCTTGAAGTTTACGCCACTTTTGCCGAAAATCATATGGCAATGCCGGTTATCCGTGGCATCAAGACGCCCACAGAGCGTTTTGCCGGGGCAGAGGAAACTTACTGTATTGAAGCCATGATGCAGGACGGTAAAGCCCTGCAGGCCGGAACCTCGCACTTCCTGGGTCAGAATTTCTCAAAAGCTTTCGATGTAAAGTTCACTAACCGTGAGGGTAAATCAGAATATGCCTGGGCTACCTCCTGGGGTGTGAGCACACGACTGATGGGCGCACTGATCATGGCGCACTCTGATGATTACGGTTTAGTGCTGCCTCCAACACTAGCACCGATTCAGGTTGTAATCGTACCAATATTTAAAGGAGAGGAACAGCTGGAAAACATCCGTACTGTTGCAAATGAAATTCAACAGAAACTTAAGGCAAAAAATATTTCCGTTAAATTTGATGATGATGATCAGAACAAACCGGGCTGGAAGTTTGCTGAATATGAATTGAAAGGAGTACCTGTAAGGATAGCCATGGGTGCCAGGGACCTGGAAAACCGTACCGTAGAGGTGGCACGACGGGACACGCTTACAAAAGAAGTGCAACCTATTGAAAACCTTGAAGTCTATATTGAGGAACTGCTGCAGACCATACAGAAAGACATCTATAACAGAGCGCTGGACTTTAAAAATGCCAATATTACGGAAGTAGATACTTTTGAGGATTTCAAATCGGTACTCGAAGAAAAAGGCGGCTTTATTTCTGCGCACTGGGATGGCACCGCTGAGGAAGAAGAGGAAATCAAGAATCTCACAAAAGCAACCATCCGTTGTATTCCTTTGGATGCTAAAGAAGAGGCTGGAGTTTCTCTGATCTCCGGTAAGCCTTCAACCCGGCGCGTCATTTTTGCCAAGGCTTATTAATATCCTTAAGTTCTAATCTTTCTCCCCGAGGCGAGCGTTTTTTGGCTGTTTTAAATTTGGATTAATTCTTGCATCATCCTGCGGATAAACATTAAAATTTAACTACTATGTCATTAAACATTCTTGATCTTATCAGAGGACAGTTAGGTCCTGCGCTCGTTACACAGGCTGCTACGCAGCTGGGAGAAAGTGAATCCGGAATTTCGAAAGCGATCAGTGGACTGCTGCCCGCGGTAGTGGGTGGTTTTGCTAACCATTCTTCCAATCCTACAGTACTCGATTCGATTACGGGCTCTGCAAACAGTGGGCTGTTGGGCAACTTGCTGGGCGGGTCTGCGAACAACACTTATATCTCGAACGTATTGGCAAGTATTTTCGGAGACAAGCTTGCCGGCATCATCAATGCCATTTCAGGCTACGCAGGGATTGGTACAGGTTCTACCTCCACCTTGCTGAATATGGTTACAGGAGCGACACTCGGCTCTGTGGGAAAATACGCTGCCGACAATAATCTGGACCGCAGCGCAATCTCAGGATTACTGTCTGATCAGAAAGGGATAGTTTCAACACTTTTGCCTGCGGGTCTATCAATGGCCAGCCTTGGATTAGGTGATTGGTTCGGAGACAGCTACTCCGAAAAAGCAGCTGCGACTGCCACTACCGCTGCCGCTACGGAGCCTCATGTAGAGGTTACCCGCGCCGGCGCCACCCATGTAAATGTAGACCGGGACGAAGTAAAGACGGAAGGAAGTTCTATCTGGAAATGGCTTCTTCCCCTACTTCTCCTGCTTCTCGTTGGATGGTTCCTGATGAAACAGTGTGATAATAAAGAAACCGTCACGACAACTGATTCCGATTCTACAGTGATAGTGGAGGACTCTGCAAACGTAATGGTGGACACAACAATGACGACGGCGGACCGTGGTGAAATGACAGCAATCGATCTTAACGGAACACCCTTGCAGGGCTATGCCAACGGCATGGAATCCCGCATGATCGAATTTTTACGTTCCGGAGGGTATACGAATGCCGCTGATGATGAAGCTTTGAAAACCACATGGTACGATTTTGACAATGTAAACTTCCAAATGGGATCTGCAACCGCTCTTGAGCCGGGCTCTGAAGGACAGATCCAGAATCTTGCGGAAATCCTGAAGGCATACCCTGATGCAAAAATAAAGATTGGTGGTTATACCGATAAAACAGGCGATGCCGCAACAAACAAAAAACTTTCTCAGGACAGAGCAGATTTCATTAAGTCTGAGCTTACAAAACTGGGTGTGGGTGCACAGGTAACCGGTGCTGAAGGTTACGGCAGCGAGCAGGCTGTGGTTGACGCCTCTGCATCTGATGCTGAACGAGCTAAAGACAGAAAAATGTCTGTAAGATTTACAAAATAGTAAGAAAACAGTTTTTATTTTATAACCGGGGCAAAATTTTTGCCCCGTTTTGTATGCTGAATTGAGAAATTTAGGCATGTAAGTCTGGTGATACACATTCCGTGAGATAATACCTGCTCTCTTAGCGTTTTCAGGATCTCAGGATGCTGTGGTATAATGCGGAATATTATGACTCATTAGGCTGAATCTACCTCAAAATATAACAATCACTAAGTACAGAAGCGAAAAAAAACTATATTTGCTCCTGTTACAAATAATTATTAAATTAACTATGGATACAACACAACCAACGCAGGGGCACCCAAAGGGTCTCTATTCCCTGTTTTTTACAGAAATGTGGGAACGTTTCTCCTATTATGGGATGCGCGCCCTGCTCACCATCTTCCTGACTGCAGAACTGGCAACCGGAGGTTTCGGACTGGACCGTGCAGAATCTCTTTCTGTTTACGGAATATTTACCGCTCTGGTTTACCTCACCCCTATCTTAGGTGGATGGTTTGCCGATAAGATCCTCGGTCAGAGAAAATCAATCCTTATCGGTGGTCTGGTTATGGCCATCGGGCAGTTTATGCTGGCGGCGGGAGCAGCGGGTGACATGATGGGCGACCTGGAAACCAGAAAGAATTTCTTCTATCTTGGTTTGGGTGTCCTGATTCTGGGTAACGGTTTTTTCAAACCAAACATCTCTACAATTGTTGGTGACCTTTATGATAATGATGACCCGCGTAAGGACGGCGCCTTTACCATCTTCTATATGGGTATTAACATAGGTGCATTCCTTTCTCCGTTTGTTGCGGGTACGCTGGGTGAAAAAGTAGGCTGGCCCTATGGATACCTGGCTGCCGGTATCGGAATGATGATCGGTGTCCTCTGGTTTTATGCACGCCGTAACACGCTTGGAGACAAAGGTCTGCCACCGGGATACAGAGAGAAGGGAATTACCAACCTTGTTGCTAAGGACTGGAGGGACATTATCGTGTACACGATCGCAAATGTAGCTTTTGTATTTGCCGTAATGTTTATCTGGAACAACACATCAGACCTTATCCATACCATTATGGTTTGGGTGCTGGGAATTGCCGGAACCGGATTCATTGCGCTTTCCATCTTTAAAGGAACCAATGGTTCAACAGAATGGACAAGAGTTTTTGTAATTCTGATACTTGCATTCTTCAACATCGTTTTCTGGGCAGGTTTCGAACAGGCAGGCGGAACATTCAACCTTTTTGCACAGGAAAATACGGACCGCGTAGTAGGTGGATTTGAGATCCCGACTACCTGGTTCCAAAACATTAACCCAATTGCCATTGTAACCCTGGCGCCTTTATTTTCACTGCTGTGGATCAAACTTGCAGCCCGCAAACTGAACCCAAGGACGCCGGTGAAATTTGCCCTTTCTATGTTTATCGGTGCATTCGCCTTCTTCATCATGACTCAGGCGCAAAACAGCGCCGATGCCGGAAACCTGGTAAGTCCAATGTGGCTGGTAGCTGTTTATGTACTCCTGACTATCGGTGAGCTTATGCTGTCACCAATTGGTCTCTCTATGGTTACAAAACTTTCACCTGGTAACATTACATCCATTATGATGGGTGTATGGATGGCGAGTTTTGCACTGGGTAATTATCTGGCAGCAACCCTGGAGCAGATCCTGGAGACCTATGACTTTTCGCTGTATCCGTTCATTACGGTACTTATGTTGATTTCCGGTGTCGCATTATTATTGCTTTCACCGATTCTGAACAAGTTCATGAAGGGTATTCATTAAGAAAATCATTCTATAATATGATGACCACCGGACTTCCGGTGGTTTTTTTTATTACATTCGTGCCAAATATATCTTATGAATCTTACGCTGGAACAAATACAGGATTTCAAAGGAAAATATCCGCGGCAAATATGGTCCCTGTTCTTTTCCGAAATGTGGGAACGCTTCTGCTTTTACGGAATGCGGGGCATGCTGGTTTTCTTTATGATCTCACAGTTAAAGTTTGACGACGAGCAGGCTAATCTTCAGTATGGAGCTACCCAGGCCTTCGTGTATGCCTTTACATTTGTAGGCGGTCTTTTTGCCGACAAGATTCTGGGTTTCAGGAAATCTCTTTTCTGGGGAGGTTTGCTGATGATTGTGGGAAGTTTAATCCTGGCCGCGAATCCGCATGATTTCTTTTTTCTGGGAATTTCATTTACCGTTGTGGGAACGGGATTCTTTAAACCCAATATTTCAACGATGGTGGGTAAACTGTACCGTGCCGGAGATTCGCGGACGGATGCAGGTTTTTCGCTGTTTTATGCCGGCATCAACCTGGGCGCACTCCTTGGAGGTTATATCTGTATAGCCATTGGGAAAGGCGAAATGTTCGCCAACATTATTCCGGAAACACTTCGGTGGAATATTGCCTTCGGCCTTGCAGCGGTGGTGATGGTCATCAGCCTCATCAATTTTATTTTCACCCAGCGCCGCCTGGGCCCCATTGGTCTAATGCCACAGCGTTTGTCGGCCGACGGCACACTTCAAAGCCAGCCCAGGTGGAAAGTAGTTGGAACCTATATTTTAACCCTCCTATTTGTACCGTTAATCATGATCATGGTCTCGGTTCCCCAGTATACTGATTACTTTATGTATACGGTAGGGCCGCTAACGCTGATATATCTGTTTTATGAAATGGCGAAGGTGAACACCGCAGAGCGCAAAAAACTTTGGGCAGCACTTGTCTTCATTATCTTCTCCATCCTGTTTTGGGGAATATATGAACAGTCCGGAGGCTCATTAAGCATATTTGCCGCCAAGAACCTTAACCAGGACCTCCTTGGCCTGGATCCTAACGGCGTAAATAATTCCGGTGGTGCTTTCTTCATTATTTTTCTGGCACCATTATTAGGGCTGCTGTGGATCTGGCTGAGCAAAAGAAAACTGGAACCTAATACCGTTATAAAGTTCGGACTTGGCTTCATCTTCCTTGGGGCGGGATACTACGTGCTTTTTGCGACCAGATTCTTTGCGGACCTGCAGGGCATCACCTCACTTAATATTTTCACCATTGCACTGCTGGTCATTACCTTTGGTGAACTGTGCCTTTCACCCATCGGACTCAGTATCATGACCAAACTTTCAACCGAAAAACTGCAGGGAATGATGATGGGTCTCTGGTTTCTGGCCTCCGCTTACGGACAGTACGTGGCCGGAATCATTGGTGCAGGCATGGCTACAGCCAAGGAAGGCTCAACCAATATGGACGCGCTCCTTGCCTATACAGAGGGCTACAGGCAACTGGCAATTTACGCAGTAATTGCCGGGGTGGTCCTGATTGCCATATCGCCATTGGTGAAAAAACTGATGCAGGAAGTAAGGTAATCCCATTTAACATTATCAGATTTTATATATCTAATATACTATGAGAAAGTTTGCCGCAGTGTTACTGCTTCTGATTTTTACCACAGCTTCAGCTCAGCTGAAATGGATGACTCTTGATGAGGCCATAGCCGCGCAGAAAGTCGCTCCAAGGAAGATTCTGATTGATTTTTATGCCGACTGGTGTGGCCCCTGCAAAGTGATGGAGAAGAAAACCTATAACCATCCGCAGATTGCCGAATATCTGAACCAGAATTACTATCCTGTGAAATTTGATGCGGAAGGAAATCAGAAAATTAAAATGTACGGACGCACCTTCAGTAATCCGGATTTCGGGAATAAAAAACGGCGCAATGCCATGCACGAACTTACCCAGTACATGAATGTAAACGCGGTACCCAGCGTTGTATTTCTGGACGAGCAGGCCAACCCTATTACGATGCTTCAGGGTGCGCTTACCGCCCAGGAACTGGAACCCTATATTTACTTCTTTGCGAACGATGAACATCTGAAAATCAAGACCCGCGAAGATTGGGAGAATTATCAGAAAAAATTTAAGTCAAAAATAAAAGACTAAAGTCCCCACAGACATCAATGAAACTTGCTAAATAAGAAAGGCTTTCCATTTTTTTGGAAGTCTTTTCTTTTTTTCGGAAATTGTCTGGCCATCACCATGAATCAGCTGTCCTTAGATACCCCTGTAGAATATCTGAAAAGTATAGGTCCGGAACGTGCGAAACTGATCCGGAATGTTTTAGGCATTGCGACAGTTGCGGATTTCCTGAACTTTTTTCCGCTGCGCTATCTGGACAAAAGCAAAGTGTACCGTATAACGGATCTTACCGACAATTTGCCTGAAGTTCAGCTGAAAGGGCGTATCATAGAGGTACGAGAACTGGGCGAGGGCCGCAGCAAAAGACTTTCTGCAAAGTTTCAGGACGAAACAGGCACAATAGAACTTGTCTGGTTTAAATATTCGAAATGGCTCAGAGAACAACTGCCGGTAAACCGAACTGTTTTCGTATTTGGCAAAGTAAATTTATTTAACAGTCAATTCTCCATGTCCCATCCGGAGATTGAAACTGAGGACATCAAAGAGCGGACTTCCGCAGTGGTACCGATCTATCCCGGCTCGGAAAAACTGAGCAAGCGGGGCCTGAATCAAAAGTTCTTTCAGAATATTCTGCGCGGCCTCTGTTCGCAAATTCACCTGCTTCTGAGCGAGAATATCCCCGACTCTTTACGCCAGAGACTGAAACTGCTTTCCCGCGCCGACGCTTACCTGATTATTCATTTTCCGGCCAACCACCGAATCTGTGAGCAGGCAAGCCGCAGGATCAAATTTGAGGAGGCCTTTTTTTTCCAGCTGAGTTATGCGCTTAAGAAGCAGCACCATCAGGCCAATGCTGTGGGAAATCCATTTACGCTGGTGGGAGACTATTTTACCACATTTTACAAGGACTACCTGCCCTTCCCCCTCACCAATGCGCAGAAAAGAGTCATCAGGGAAATCAGGATGGATATGCGGAGACCTGTACAGATGAACCGGTTGCTACAGGGTGATGTGGGCTCCGGAAAAACCATCGTGGCACTTTTAGCCATGCTTATTGCCATGGACAATGGCTTCCAAAGTGTGATGATGGCACCTACCGAAATTCTGGCCCAACAGCATTTCAATTCGCTAAAAGAACTTACCGAACCTGCCGGAATCCGTATCAGTTTGCTTACAGGATCAACAAAAAAGTCAGACCGAAAATTGATTCATGACTCGCTGCTGACCGGGGAACTTTCCATTTTGGTAGGCACACACGCAGTTCTGGAGGATGTCGTAAAGTTTAAAAACCTGGGCTTGGCCATAATAGACGAGCAGCACCGCTTCGGTGTGGCACAGCGGGCACGTTTATGGGCCAAAAACCGGATTCCGCCGCATATTCTGGTAATGACCGCCACGCCCATACCCCGGACTTTGGCCATGAGCTTCTACAGTGACCTGGATGTGTCAGTAATTGACGAAATGCCCTTGGGCAGAAAACCTATAATCACGGCACACCGCCGTGAAAAAGACCGGTTAAGTGTCTTCCGTTTCGCCCGCGAAGAGATTGCGAAAGGGCGTCAGGTGTATTTCGTTTATCCTCTGATTGAGGAATCCGAAACCCTGGACTATAAAAACCTGATGGAGAATTTCGACCATATCATGCAGTTTTTTGAGGAATGCAATGTCACAATGCTCCACGGCAGAATGAAGCCTAATGAAAAGGAAGAGGCCATGCAGTATTTTGCCTCCGGCAAGGCGCAGATCATGGTAGCCACCACGGTAATAGAAGTGGGGGTAAATGTGCCTAATGCTTCGGTAATGATCATAGAAAGTGCGGAAAGGTTCGGACTTTCGCAGCTTCATCAGTTGCGCGGTCGTGTGGGACGCGGGGCTGAACAGAGTTTCTGCATCCTGATGACATCAGACAAACTGACAAAGGAAAGCAGGACCCGCATAAAAACTATGACGGAAACCAATGACGGTTTTAAAATCTCGGAAGTGGATATGCAGCTCAGGGGCCCCGGTGATCTGCTGGGTACACAGCAGAGTGGAATCCTTGACTTTAAGAAACTGGACCTTACTACAGATGCAAATATTATACAGGCATCCAAGGACGCCGTGGCGGCCATTCTTCAGCAAGATCCGTTCCTGGCCTTGCCTGAGCACCAAAATCTAAAAAATTATTACCTGCTTCATTTCCGCAGTAAAACAAGTTGGGGGAAAATTTCCTGAGTCCTGAACGGAAGTCGCCTTACATCACTTTTCCTGCATCATAAAAAAAGCTGCCTGCACGGGGCAAGCAGCTCATTCTGTGATTTGGTGTAGCAGAAACTAAGCTCTGTTATTGTTATTTCCTCTGGCTACCAAAGCGATAATTACGATAAGTACCAGTGCGCCGATAACCCATACCAATGGATTAGACATCCAGTCGCCACCCATAGCATCACCCGGTTTTGATACGTCAACATCTACATCCAGGTCCGGGCTGGAATTCTGTGCGAATGCAATTGCTGAAAAGAACAGTGAGTACACGAATAACTGCACTTTTGTAAATAAAGGAAATTTTGTCATAATAGTTTATTTTTAGGTTATAATTGAGATTAACGTGAATAGTCTTTTACCAGTTTCAGAAGAACAGCCAACACTGAGAAGAGAAACATGAAGTGAAATACACCTCCAATGTCAAACAGCATGTAACCAATCATCCAGCTGAAAAATAAAACCGCCGCCATTATATACAGTATATTATCTTTCATTTTATATATATTGTCCAGTGCAAATATGCCTGAAAGTTTGAAGCATGATATTATAAAATTAGATTGTATGTTTATACAGTTTGGTGCTTAAGTACCAATAACATTTGTCTCACCTTCAATGAACAAATATCGCAAGGAGTCGTGGGCTTCATATTACATCATGAAGCGTAAAGCTTGCAGAATATAAAGAATGTGTTACTGTACAGGTAAATAAACTGTGAATACGGAACCTTCGCCCGGTGTGCCGTCAGCTTTGATGAAACCGCTGTGATTTTCAGCAATTTTCTTACAAATGGCCAGTCCGATTCCGGTACCCTCATATTCCAGTTTACCGTGCAGGCGGCTGAACAGGGTGAAAATCTTCTCGGCGTACTGCTGTTCAAAACCAATCCCGTTATCGCTGAATACAATTTTATAAAAATAATTTCCGGCCTTTACGGGCAGTCCCTCATCGCCGGATTCTACACGTCCCACAGTCACCTTTATTTCCGGTGTAACATTTTCGCGCGAATATTTTAATGAGTTACTGATAAGGTTGATGAAAAGCTGCTGGATTTGAAAAGGAACCACACTCAACACGGGCAGGCTTTCTGTTTTAATTACCGCTTTCTTTTCCTCAATAGGATGATGAAGTTCTTCCAGCGCATTATACATGAGCTGGTTCAGGTCGGCAGTCTCAAATACCTGTTCGGCGCTTGTGGTGCGGGAGAACTGCAGCAGGTCCTTAATTAACAAACGCATACGGCCCGAGGAGGACTCAATCCGCTCCAGATACTGCTTACCTGTATCGGAAAGACGGTCATATTCCTTGTCTTTCAACCGGCTTATAAAGGTTTGAATCTTGCGAAGCGGCTCCTGCAGGTCATGACTCGCAAAATAGTTAAAGGCCTGAAGTTCTGTATTTTTGGCTTCCAGTATCCTGTTTTTTTCTTCAATGTCATTCTTGGCCAATACTTCCTCTGTTGCGTCCTGTAGTATAAAAAGGAAATAATCGCCAAGCTCCGAATCACGGATGATTTTACAGGTCACATCAATATAAAGCAGCTTCTTATCGGTATTGCGCAGAATACGAAAGGTAAAAGGTGAGATATGCTGAAGTTCAGCTATAGCTGCAATACGGTCTTCAACCATCCTGATATCCTGTGGATGAACAGTTTTAAGAAAGGAACGTGGGTGATGGTCAAAATCCTCGGCTTCAAAACCGAAGAGACGTACCAGATTATCAGAAAAAACAAACCGGTTGTCTTCCAGAATCCACTGCAGCGTGCCGAACATACCAATCTTTTCCGCCTCTTCAAAGGTTTTGTTGGCCACATTGAGATTGATATTCCTGTCGGTAAGGATGGCATTCACTTTTTCAAGCTGCAGCTGATTTTCAATCTCACTGCTCACATCCATGGTGATGCCCAGCAGAATTTTATCGTCATTAGGCGACAGTACCGATTTCCCCACCACGTGAAGGTACTTCACCACACCATCTTCCCTTACAATACGGTAGCGGAAGGGTGCCATATTACCGTTCTGTACCATTTCCGCATATTTGGTGCGTACCGTTTGCAGGTCATCCCGATGAACATTGGTCATAAAACTGCCGTAATCTGCCTTGAAAGCCTGCGGTTCATACCCTAAAAGACGGTATTGGTTATCAGAATAATAATAGGAATCGCTTTGATAATCCAGAATCCAGATTCCGTATCCGCCCACTTTTTCAGCAAGCTGGGCCGTATCCAGGCTGACCTGAAGGTCATAATTGAGTTTTCGCTGGTTCTTGATATCTGCATTAACCTTATAAAAGATAAAAATAAGAAGACCCAACGCGAAAAGTGAAATAAGGTAAAGATAGAACGGGGTCGATTTCTGGCTGAACATGAAAGCCGCTTTACGGCTTTCGAGCAGGTGTTTTTCATCCTGCAGCATCTGTTCTATTTTGTCATTGATACTGGCCATTACGCGCTGGCCGGTCATAAGTGATTCCTTCAGCGCGTCCATTTCGTCATAGGAAAGATGGGTGTCGAAACTTTCGGATACAATATCATATTTGTACCTGATCATCAGTTTCAGACTGTCCATATTTTCACGCTGTCCCGGGTGCTCACGAAAAAAAGTATCCAGATCAGCAAGCAAAGTGTTTATTTCCTTCATTTTGGCCGAGACCGTTTGCCGTGAGGTGGGATCATCGGTCAGGATAAAATTGCGCCTTTCTGTTTCAATGTCTTTCAGGTTGGAGTAGATCCTTTCAAGTTTTACCGAAACTTCATAACTGTCCGTCATCCAGTCCGAGTTTTCAGACTGACGTTCGAGATGCTTATAAGTTACAGCCATCAGAAAAAACATAAGGGCGGTTGCCACAATAAATATTACTGTGAGCAGGAAGGAGGACCGGGTCCGGAAGAGTTTGTTCATCTTCACATTCTGAGCAGGAAATTGTCTTTGTTAAGTCCCGAAGTCTGATACTGCCAGTTAATGGTTACGACATCGGAAAGCACTTTCTTAAGGGCTCCGAAATCGCTGGGTTTCTTGATGTAAATATTGGCACCTTTTACGAATGTTTCCTCAATATGCTCTTCGGAGGAGGAGGTGGAATAAATGGCAATGGCAATATTGGACAGTTTAGGGTTGTTTTTAATCTCTTCCAGGCACTCGATACCGTTTTTCTTCGGCATATTGAGGTCCAGAAATAGAATTTCGGGCAGAACCGCATCATCGCCGTTCAGATAATCCATGAGTTCAGCGCCATCGTTATAGGTGCGGACTTTCGTATTTATCTTGAGTTCTTCAAATGCATCCGTAAAAAAAAGCCTGTCATCTTCATCGTCATCCGCCAGGATGATGTGCATATATTCTTTAACCATTTCTGTTGTATTTATTTTAAGTTGGCCAGTTCGCGCCTCTTGGCAATGATTTTCTGGAACTGGGAAGGCGTAATGCCGGTGGTATTCTTGAATTGGGTACTTAGGTGAGCCACACTGGAATAATTCAGTCGGTAAGCAATTTCCGTAAGTGTAAGTTTATCGTTCACTATCAGCTGTTTGGCATAATCGATTTTCTGCATAATAATGAAGTTCTCTATGGAAGTGTAGGTAACCTCGGAAAAAAGATTGGAGAGATAACCGTAACTGTGGTTCAGCTTCTCTGCCAGATAAACCGAAGCCTTCACATGAACATCTTTCTCGGAAAAAACCATGTCGTAGATCACATCCTTGATTTTCTGCACCAGGGCTGATTTCTGGTTTTCAATAATCTCAATACCATACTCATTTAACGATTCCGTAAGCTCCTTCATCTGCTCCTTTGGAATCTGTTCCAGAAACTCCACTTCGCCAAAACTCAGTATACGGTACTTCCATCCTTTTTCGCCAAGTTTTTGATCCAGTACGGATTTGCAGATGGTATTAAAATCAAATTTGAGATAGATTTTCATTGTATGAGGAACTATTTATATGGGTAAAGATAACAAATTTAAGCTTAAATGGCTGCGCGAAATGCTATGAGAACCAGGCTTCAAAATAAGGTTTCCCACAGATTCTTCTGCAGGAAACCAACGATAGATAAAAAAGAAAAGTAATTTGAGTTTTTTTAATCGACAGTGACATAATAATTATCGCCATAATCTTTACGGACAGTAATGTGGTAACGGCGTTTGAGCAGTTTATAAACTTTTTTACAGTGGGATTTCAGGCGGCTGTAATCACGGTTGAAATCGTCAGATGAGAATACCATCCTGTGGATATCCTTTTCATCAAGGTGCAGTTCCCGGTCATAGTTCACCTTTGCGATACCAAATTTCTTGTACAGTGAAACAAAATAATCTTCAAAAACTTCTAACCTGTTCATTCGTTCTTCTGTTAAACAATTACCTTACAAAAATGCGTAATTATGAACAGCAGGTCTTTACAGAATTATAAGCGCCTTTTATAATATTAAAGTTTGGGGACTCTCATAGGAGGTGGCGGCGGCTGATAACTGATTTCCGTAAAACCATTCAGAAATTTCTGTATTTCCGGAAATTTCGCTTCGAAATCCTGCTGCATGGTGTAAGCTACCACCATCGCAAAACCCGAATCATTTATAAAATAATAACCGGCATATTCAAAATCCAAACCTTTAAGGTTGGCTATATAGCGCAGATAAAGCATCCTCCTGCCGTTTACTGTACGGTATTCGGATTCCTTCAGCCGGAAATAATCGGTTGCCTGCCTGACGTTGGAAATCACAACATCCTTCACAATCCGAAGGTTGGGAATCCTGGAGCGGTCGGCAGTCAGTGTTGCAAAAATATGGTCGGGACCTATGAACAGATATTCAATATTCTGAAGACCGCTGGCCGCAGTTTTCCATTTTTTGGGATCATGGTACACGGCAACATTCAGGTTGGCACTCTGTACTGAAGACGTTGCTTTGGCATCGCGAGTAAATTCAGCCTTATTCTGTACAATTGTTTCGAGCGCAGTACTGTCGGACTCATGGACGAAACGCCATGTCCTGTCATCCAAAAGAACAACTTCTTTTCCGGATTCAGTAACGGCCTTCTGTATCTGCGCATTCAGCGGCAGGAAGCTCAGCCAGCAGAGCAGGACAAGGTTTCTTTTCATTAACTAAATTTAAACAAAAAATTCCATCAGTACATCATCCATAACGAATCCGTTGCCGATATCAAGAACCCCCTCATCGTAGACGGTAAATCCTTGGGTCGTGTAAAAACCGCGGGCGGGATTGCCTTTGTTTACATTCAGTATGATACGTGAATTTCCGTAGCTACGCACTTTTTCTTTTAAGAAGTCAAGCGCCAGTTTGCCGAATCCCAAGCCTTTGCATTCCTGCAGAAGATAGATCCGGTGAAGTTTGGTGGTGCCGGGTTCAAAATCATATTCGAATCCCAAAAAACCCACCGGCTTGCCTGAGTCCCGGATTATATAGTAGGGGTAGGTGGTCTGCGAGAAATGGTTCTGAAGTTCTTCTTCGGAATACATCATTTTAAGCATGTACTCTATCTGGTCAGGACTTAGAAGATTTCGGTAATTATCCCGCCACGAGGCTTCTGCCAATTTCCGGATTGTTTGAATATCAGATTGTGATGCTTTTGAAATTTTAATCATGATGCTGCAAATAAAAAATGGGCCGGAGCCCATTTCTCAGTTTAGATATTTTTCATTTCGGCTTTTATGCGGTGATGCAAATCATCGGACGCCGGTATGAGGGGTAAACGCAGATGGTTTTTCACAATTCCCATTTCAGCGAGTACGGCCTTGATGCCACACGGGTTTCCTTCAGCAAAAATAAGCCGCGTTATATTTACAAGACGGTTATGAATCTCATAAGCCTCTTTCACTCTGCCGTCAAAGGCCAGCTGCACCATGGTAGAGAATTCCTTAGGATATGCCTGTCCGATCACCGAAATTACACCCACTCCACCGGCGAGGGTGACCGGCAGGGTAAATTCATCGTCACCTGAAAGCAATCCGAAACCATCCGGCTTCTGTCTCAGGATATCAAAATACTGCAGGATATTTGGCGCCGCTTCTTTAATCATGAACAGATTCGGAAACTCATTGGCCAGACGAAGTGTTGTTGAGGCCTCAATATTTTGGCCGGTCCGTGAAGGAACATTATAGATGATAATCTGTTTACCGGTTTCAGCCAGCATCTTAAAATGCTGATACAGACCTTCCTGGCTAGGTTTGTTATAATAGGGAGATACCGACAGTACCGCTTCAAATTCAGTGAGGTCGGCCTCTTCAATCTGCCTTTTCACTTCCATAGTATTATTACCGCCAATACCGAGCACGAGCGGTACTCTTTTACGGTTCGTTTTTACAACATGACTGATGACCTGCTGCTTTTCCTCCTCACTCAGGGTGGCGGCTTCAGCCGTGGTTCCCAATACAACCAGGAAGGAAGTCCCGTTGTCAATATTGAAATCTACAAGCTTGGTAAGCGAATCAAAATCTACTGATAAATCTTCATTGAACGGTGTTACCAATGCCACCCCAACTCCTTTTAGTTTGCTCATGCTTTAAAATTTTAATGTCTCAAATTTACACCTTTCAGGCAATAATTTTCGTTAAATAAAGTGAAAATTTGCTTTCAAATCATATATTTGTAGGTGATATCCAAAAAAATAATGAATCATAAATACTGGAGTTCAGCCCTGGTGCTGCTCGCCCTTACTGCCTGTCGGGCACCACTGGCAATAAGTGGTGTACAGACGCAGAAAAACATTTCCATCACCGATGCGCTCACCCCGGACGCAGATTACATGGCTGTAATAGCACCTTACAAAAAAGATCTGGACAGCAAAATGAACACGCGCCTGTCTTTCACTTCTGTAGATCTTAACAAACAGGGCGATAACAGCAATCTGGGCAACCTTCTGGCAGACTTCACCCTGCAGGGAGCCGCCGAATGGGCAAACAGCAATGGCCGCCCGCCCGTAGATGCCGCGGTTATCAACATTGGCGGTATTCGGACTTCCATAGGGAAAGGTGATATCCTGACACGGCATATTTACGAAGTGATGCCTTTTGAAAATGAGGTGGTAATCATGAAACTGGACGGCAAAAGAATGGCGGATCTCTTTGAATTCTACCGGAAGTATCAGAAAAACAACCCTGTTTCTGGTCTTTTTATTGAAACCGACGGAAGCAAACTGATCTCCAGCAGGATCAATGGTGAATTATTCGACAAAAACAGAACCTATTACATAGCCACTTCAGACTATCTGGCCGGTGGCGGAGATAATATGCAGTTTTTCGCGGGAGCAGAACTTATACCTACCGGAATTAAGATGCGCGACCTTTTCATAGAGAAATTCAGAGCAACGCCTCAGGTAGTTGCTCCTAAAGACTTGCGGCTTCAGTTTAAAAACAAATCCAACGGAACCCAAAATGAATAGAAAGAACTTTATAAAAACCCTGGGAGGCGGTACCCTGGCACTCACACTTGCACCACAGCTCCTGCTCGCAGGTGGTTCTGAGCTGGCAGTTCCGGAAGGCGGGACACGTCTTACAATACTCCATACCAATGACCAGCACAGCCGCATCGAACCATTTGACGCTTCCTATGTCCGGAATCCCAACCAGGGAGGTTTTGCCAGACGCGCAACATTGATTCAGAAGATACGTTCCGAAGAAAAAAATGTTTTGCTGCTTGATTCCGGCGACGTTTTTCAGGGAACTCCCTACTTCAATTTTTTTGGCGGCGAACTGGAATTCAAACTGATGTCCATGATGGGATACGACGCCTCTACCATGGGAAATCACGAGTTCGACAACAGACTTGAAGGTTTTAAGAAGGCACTTCCGCATGCAAAATTTCCATTTATATGCTCCAATTACGATTTCAGCAACACCATTCTGGAGGGCCACACAGAAAAATACAGGATATTCAGAAAAGACGGAATTAAAGTAGGTGTTTTCGGCGTAGGAATTGAACTGGCGGGACTGGTAGGAAAAACACATTATGGTGAAACGGTATACCTGAATCCTATAGAAACTGCTCAGGAATATACCCGCATCCTGCGCGAAGAAAAAAAATGCGATCTGGTAATCTGTCTTTCCCATATAGGCTACGATTACCGTGACAATCCGAATAAGGTTTCGGACCGAATCCTGGCCGCCGGGACCGAAGGAATAGACCTTATCCTGGGCGGACATACGCACACCTTCCTGCCCGAGCCGCAACAACTCGTGAACAAAGCCGGCAAAACAGTGCTGGTAAACCAGGTAGGCTGGGCCGGACTGTTACTTGGCAAAATTGATTTTGAATTTGACCGTCTGCGGAAGGTACAGAAAATCACCTGGCTTAACCAGCCCATCAACGCGCAGCTCCCTGCTTAAAAAAAATACAAATGAAAAAAGCAATACTGTTTTCCGTACTAATTTCTGCCGGCAGCCTAGTAACCGGGCAAACCATCTCATCAAAAAAATGGAGCGACCTGTTTTCATATAACAATGTGCTGGCCATAAAAGAGGATAACGGAAAACTCGTGGCCGCCACCGAGAACGGTATCTTTTACTATAACCTTTCGTCCGGCGAGATCACCAAACTTTCAAAAGCAAATGGCCTGCACGAAGTAAAGATTTCAGCATTCGACTATAATCCTCAGACCGGAATAGGCCTGGTAGGCTACAGAAACGGTTCCATGGACGTAATTACACCCGGGGGAATCACCTATGTGGTGGATATTCCCATTGCTACCGGTTATAATGGTGATAAGCGGATTAACCATATTTCTATCAGCGGTGACAGGGCCGTAATCTCCGTTGGCTACGGAGTTTCCATATTTGACCTTAAGAAAAAAGAATTTGCCCAATCGGCCTTCTTTACCACAGGTACCGGTTTTGAAGCGGCCAATGAGGCCACTATAAAGGACAATACCGTTTACGCCGCTACCGCTACCGGACTAAAAACACACGAAATTGATGTAACCTTCCCGGTGTACTCCACCTGGAATACCCAGACAGCCGGTAATTTCATTCATGCAGATTCTGAAAACACAACGGTATACGCCACCGCCAACAACGTTTATTACGGTAACGGCACCGCCTTTTCCCAACTGACACAGGCTTTTGGTAAAATTTCCGATGTTGTTGTCACTGATCAGCACATCACCGTAACAGACAATGAGCGCATTTATGTATTCACGACCGGCGGAGCAGCTGTAAACAGTGCCGGATTTGCACAGCCCTGTAATACGGGGACTTACATAGGCGGACAGGTCTTTGCCGGAACTCAGCGTTCAGGCATCATGAATGCCGCCAAAAGTTCCATAAAGCCCGACGGGCCCTTTAACAACAGGTCCTATAAGATTGAAATCAGGAATAACAAACTCTGGGTATCTTCGGGCGCGCGTAAAGACCGTTACAACGGTTCACAGCCCGACCCGGCCAACCTTGGTTTCTATCATTTTGACGGTATGCAGTGGGTATATCCCACCATGTTCATTGACAATACGGATACCGTATATAATGTAATGGATGTGGTAGCCAACCCCGCGGATACTGACGAAGTTTTCTTTGCAAACCACACGGAAAAACCCGGACAGGGCATTTACAGAATGAAATACGAGGCTTCATCAAAGGATTTCAGTCTTCAGAAATTCTACCCCACCTCCACCAACCATTCCTATAACCGGCCTACGGGACTGGCCTTCGACGGCAACAATAATCTGATGGGAACCATAGGTTATCTTTTCAACGATGCCACCAACTCATTTTCAGCCGGAATCATGGCCTACGACAGAGCCGCGGATACCTTCCTGACCAGAAATCTTCCCGTAAGCTTCTCCACGCAGAAACCGGTTTTTTACGGCGACCTGATGTGGATTCCCCTGCCACGTACCACCGACCTAATGGCCTATGACTATAAAAATTCACCGCTGAACTTTTCGGACGATGTGCCGTACAATATCACTGACCAAAATGGACTGCCCACAAACTCAGAAGGTACGATTTCCATCGCTTTCGATAAAAATGATGATGCCTGGATAGGAACCGATACCGGTTTAAGGATCCTGCCCTCGGCACCCACCGAGGTGAAGAACAGTCCACAGCTTGAGCCCGTTATTATTGAGCAGAACGGTATTCCGGAAGAACTCTTCCGCGACGGAGCCATACTGCAGGTTGAAGTAGACTCCGGAAACTATAAATGGGTTTCGGTAGACGGTGGTGGCGCCTATCTGCTGAGTGCCAACGGTGAAAGGACTTTGCTGCAGTTTACACGCGAAAACTCGCCTATACCTACCAACAGTATCACGGACATTAAAGTGGATAACAGGACAGGTAAAGTTTATTTTGTGACCTTTGACGGAATTGTGGTTTATCAGGGTGATGTGGTGGATGTCACTTCAAACTTCGGAAATGTGGTGGTATATCCCAACCCGGTGGTAACAGCAAATTTCAAGGGATTTGTCACCATCCGCGGTCTGGCCGAAAGAACAAATATCCGCATTGTAGACGCGGCCGGAAATCTGGTTCATCAGGCTGTCGCCCGAGGAGGTTTTCACCAGTGGGACCTCAACAATCAGCGCGGAAAACGTGTAGCCTCCGGAGTTTACTTTGTGCTTATGACCAACGCCGACGGTACAGATAAAGCAACCGCCAAAATTGCGGTGGTAAATTAAAAGATGCTGCACCTTAACGGTTTCCTGCTTTCCTATTTGAAATACGGCGACAATGACTGTGTGCTTCACTGTTTTACAGGTGAAAAAGGTTACCAAAGTCTTTTCGTGAAAGGTGTTTACGGAAAAAAGAGCAAACGGAAAGCTTACCTGCACCCGCTGGCGGAGCTATCCTTTACCATGTACAAAAACCCGGTGGCTGGCAGCATGTTACCCGTCTCCAGGCTGGAACCGGTTCAGGGCTCACAGGTTCCTCATAATATCAAGGCCAATTCGGTCATATTCTTCATGGCCGATTTCCTGAATCAGGTACTCAGGAACGAAGGCGTGAACCCGGGGATCTATGCTGAGACAGCGCATTTTCTGGAAGAGCTGAACGGTAATAATTTCCGTGCACACCTTATCTTTATGGTAAGATTTCTTGAAATCTCAGGCGTTCAGCCCCTGGTTGGTCCGGGCGCTTTTCTGGATCCTGAAAGCGGCAGTTTTACCGAAAATAAAGTGCATGATCTTTTTGATGCTGAGCTGTCCGCCATCTGGAAAGAAATATTATCCGGCAGTGCGCCATATACTGTTGCCATCGCGCCGCAGCAGCGCAAAGCTTTTATGGACAGCATTTTGGTGTATTACCATTATCATTTCAGTGATTTCCGGATTCCGGCTTCGCTGGAGATTGTGCAGCAACTTTTTTAGTCTTCCCGTAATTCATCCGGAAAAGGCCGGTGCGCTCATACAGAAAAAGTGCAATCAGGGAGTACTGATACCACTCAAAGTCCAGTTTGAACCTCATATTGGCCGCATGTCCTATCATATAGGGCGCGGTAAACGCTCCGAACAACAACAGTGATACCCAGAACAGAAGCCGGTACCGCCGCCACAGATGAAACAGTGCGAAGAGCGTAAGCAAATTCAACAGAATGACAAAAATCTTACGGGCAACCACAGCTGCGGAGGGATCATAAAAGTAACGTGTCGGGACATACCACAACAACCCTGCATTCTGCAAGGCCTTCAGTACTATTACCTCTTCCCTGTTTTCCAGCACACGCAGCACCTCAGTTCTGTAGATTTTTTCCATCTCAAATTCATCCACCGTTTTCCTGAGCTGAAAAGTATACAGATCATGCTGGGCAGAAATAAGCTTTACACTGTCGCACACATTAACGGGTGGTATCAGACTCAGGTAGATATTTTGCCAGAACGGGGTTTTAGTGAGGATAACTTTATCAAAAATGACATAATTCCGGATCACCCAGGGTGAATACAGAAGAGCAGCCGATCCCAGCAGAAGTACGGCTCCGTATAACCGCATCTTACGCATAAACAAAAGACCTGTTAAAAGTAGCAGAACCAAAGGAACCACAATAACCTGTGTAAGGAAGAGGACCCCTGTAAAAACTCCAAGGAGCAAGATGTCTTTATATGAACCAGCACGCGACATATAAATGCGGAGAAACTGGCGGATCCAAAGCAGAAAAACAGGAATAAAGATATTGGTTATTTCCAGCACATTGGAATAATAGAAATAAAAGGGCGAAAAAATAAATAGGTAGGCAGCCAAAATTCCTGCCCTGGTTTTGTGAAAGACCCGGAAAAGACCGATGATTTGAAGCGGCACCAGAAATAAAATACAGTGCTGGACCAATACCACCGCTTCTTTTGCAAAATCCCCAAACAGCCAGATAAAACAACTGAGGAAAAGAGGATAAGCAGGTAATTTGTACGCGGTTGGGCCAATAGTAATGAATTCTGAATAAACACCGTATTTTACCAGGTTCTGGGCGATATCCCAGTCCTCATAGGTCCCGCCGGGGAATCCACTGAAAATACTGTAACTAATTTTAGCCGCCAGCACAAGAATACTGAAAATGAGAAACACTCTCAGATTCAGCAGTTTTATTTTACCCGGGAATTTACTTACCATCAGTTCAATTCTGATTATTTGAAATAAATATCATCATATTTCACACCCGCCATTACTGAATATGGCAGTGTATTCCCGGCCGGCACCACCGGACAGCTGTAATCATAAGCATTATAGGCACAGTACGGCTGATAGGCTTTATTGAAATCAATCACAATTACAACACCTTCAGGAATCTCAAGGTCCAGATAACGGCCGCCACCATAAGTTTCATTACCGTTCGTCGCGTCACGGAAAGGCAGGAAAAGATGGTTCTTATATTCGGGCTTCTGTACCAGTTCCACACTCTGATAAATTTTCAGTGTGTATGTTTTCCCGTCTCTGCTGAATTCGGCTTCGCCATATTCCACATAAGGGCGGGCGTGACCCGAGGAGGTAGGAATATTAAACGGTACCGCATCAGGAGTTTTCCTGAATTGAGCCTGAACTTTATAGTTTGAATTAATCGGGAAGAATGGGTGTCCCCTGAAATTTGCCAGGTGCTCACCACGCAGCGGCGATTCTTTAGCGTCCCTGTACTCACGGTTGATCTCTGCCTGAAACTTCCGGATTTCCGCCGTGTAACCGGAGACTTCCTGAGAAGATACCAGTTGGGAAATCAGCATGAGCAGGAGTAGAGTCAGTTTATTCATCATGTGCCTTCGTAGATAATTGAAAGTACAATATACACTATTCAATCTTTACTCTGTAAACATCAGTACCGTTTCTCCTGATATTCCTCACACAGAAACCGCCCTCTTCGGCAATCAGCTCTTTAAGATCAAACTGGGTACAGGATTTGGGCAAGCCCGAAAAAATCAGTGTAAACCAGAAATCTTTCATTGGCGGAACTTCGGTCCAGTACGGTGCCATTGAGATATTTTCTGAATGTACGAGCTGGCTACGGGTGCCACTTGCATCATCAATGAGATAAGTGGTGGGCCAGATGCGGATTAAGCTGCCCCAGAAGGGCGTAGCCGGAAAACAGCAATGCACGATGACCTGCCGCTCCACTTCGGTGAGGTTTTGCAGCTGCTCCAACAGTTCAGGTGCAACTGTGGGCCGTGGTACGGTAATGGTGTCGGAACCGTTCATTGATAACCTGATTATAATATTCAGAAGAAATCCTAATTCAGTTCTGCCGTAAGTTCGGCAAAAACATTTTCAGCGTTTTCCTCATTATACAGTATTCTGTAAATCGCATCTATGATGGGTGTCTTCACGTTTTTCTCCTTGGCTGTGGCATAAATCGAATCGGCGGCATAGTAGCCCTCGGCCACCATATTCATAGACTGAATCGCCGATTTTACCGTATAGCCTTTGCCGATCAAATTTCCCAGGCTTCGGTTCCTGGAGAAAAGTGAATAGGCAGTAACCAGGAGGTCGCCCAGATAAGCACTGTCATTAACGTCGCGGGGTGCCTCATAAATAGCCTCCAGAAATGATTCCATCTCGCGTACCGCATTGGACACAAATACCGCGGTAAAGTTATCGCCGTAACCCAGACCACTTGCGATACCGGCTCCCACCGCGTAAATATTTTTAAGGATGGCGCTGTACTCATTGCCCAGGACATCCTTGCTGGCAGTCACCTTGATGAATGACGAGGCAAAGATGCTGTTCAGTTTCTCTGAAACCTTATCTTCCACGGTGGCGATGGTGAGATAAGAAAGCCTCTCCATCCCTACCTCTTCGGCATGGCAGGGACCTGCCAGCACAGCCTGGTTGCGGAAGCCGATGTTGAATTCCTGTCTAAGGTAATGTGCCACCACATCATTCACCTTTGGTACAATACCTTTGATTGCAGATACGAATATCCTATCCGAATAGTCTACCTGCAGCCTGTCCATCGCATCGGAAAGATAAATGGATGGCGTGGCCAGTACGATAATATCACAGGCGCTTACCAGTTCGTTGATGTCTGTAGTAATATTGAGCTTATTGAGGTCAAAACTTACTGAAGTAAGGTAAGTGGGATTGTGGCCGCGAAGTTCAACCGCACCTTTCACAAACTCACTGCGTACACACCAGTGCACCTTATCACAGTTCTCCACCAGCATCTTTACAATGGCAGTGGCAAAACTGCCGCTTCCGACAACCCCCACGCGTATGCCGGCAGATCCTTTCTGTGCGGCTGATGCCAAATTTTCTGCTGCTGTATTTTTATTTACCATAACACAATTCGAGGTTGCAAAGATAGGCAAAAGGCCGGAGTGGTCTCTTTATGATTAATGTAACGAAACACGCCTGATTATACAATTTAATCATTTTTTCTGCGTTAATACTACTCTAAACTAAAGTTCTGTTAAAAAATGACAGTCATGTTCATTTTTTTTTAATTTTGCCGACTGTTATTTAAAACATACAGCACGCAATTTCTTACAATGAAAAAGTTATTTACAAAAAAGAGGAAAATGAGGCTGCTGCTGGGCGGGTTCCTCGCGGTAATCTTTGCACAGTCACTCATTATTGCCAAACTGTGGAACACCAGGGACGACCGGAATTATGAAGTCAATCTTGTAAAAATCAACACCCAGAAAGACAGTGTGGATTATGCCAGAATGAAGAATGACCTGCTTCAGGTAGACAACACGGTGCGCGACCTCAACTCTTTTCTCGCGTCCAGAAATGTTTCCAACCTGAAAGTGGAACAGCTGGATCAGGACAGTCTGGCAAGTTCTGTTTATCTGGCCAAACAATCCAACCGTTACAGCCAATACCTTATGGATTTGCAGAACAAACTGATGCAGGTGCCCCTGGGAATGCCGAGCGACGGTTATATCTCCTCTAATTTTGGCAAAAGGAAAAACCCCATTCCTTTCCGCACTGTGCTTGCTTCTGTAAAAACGCCGGCCGCAAGGCCCAGCGCACCTGTAGCAGCTGTACCCACCACAACTGTGGAGCGCAAGGTGGTATCTGTGAAGATAGTGGAGGAAAAAGACAGCCTCGGTAATATCAGCAAGAAAACAGTACCTGTATACGCCAATGTTACCGTTCCTGCCTCAGCAGCTGCCTCAGCCACCATCAGCGCTCCTGCTTCGGCTAAAAAATCGACTGTTCGCGAGGTCAATAACGCTCCGGCAGAACCGGACCAGATCCAGTTTCATAAGGGGATGGATTTCGCTGTGTCTTATGGCAGCGACGTAAGATGTACTGCCGCGGGTACCGTTATCTTTGCGGGCCAGAAAGGCGGTTACGGCAACTGTGTGATTGTTTCGCATGGAAACGGACTCGCCACACTTTACGCTCACCTCTCCGATATCCTGGTACGCACCAATGACAAGGTAAAAGTAAATCATGTGATAGCCAAATCAGGAAACAGCGGCCGCTCCACCGGACCACACCTTCACTACGAGGTTCACAAGAACAATACTCCGGTTAACCCCAAACTGTTTATGAACTTTTAAGAACAGCCACATAAAAACATGTGCGCTCCTTTTCAGGAGCGTTTTTTTTATTTGGACAAAGAAGTCAGACTTGAAGCTTAAATTTAACAATTTACTGACCGATTCTACGGCAAACCCCTAAAGACCTGAATACAAGCAACATAAATCATCATCGTAAATTAATTTATATAGAATTAACACATTTTAATAGTTTATTGATACAAATACTTTGAATTTTCATAAAATTTCCCTATTATTAATCAAAACCATTAAAAACTATTTATATGTCGTTAACATTTTTACTATTGCTGCTTATTGCACTCATTGTCATTATCGGGATTTTCACCCGCAAACTGGATCTCCTCACCTACTCCGAGCCGGACAAAAACGGCCGGCGCACACCCACCGGTATGAAGTGGAAACCCGCCACTTTCATTTTTGTAGCCATAGTGGCCGCACTGCTCCAACCTATGAATTACGATGTCATCAGCGTGGGACACAAAGGACTGCTCATCAATCTGCTGGGCGACAAGCGTGGCGTCTCTTACACCGAGGAAGTTTCAGGAGTCGTGTTCTACAATAAATACACGCAGGAAATCCAGGAAATCCCGCTGGACCAGCGTCATATAGAATATCCGGAATCCATTATCGTGGCCAAAGGCGGTTTCCCCTGCCCCATCAAGCCTTCCTTCAACTATTCGGTGAAGGAAAGTACGGCCGCTGATATGTTTACCAACCTGCGTTCCACCTACACCAAGGGCGGACTGGAAGCCATACAGGAAGGCTGGCTGAACAACGCCATCATCGGGGCGATCAATGATGTGGCCAACAGACACTCCATCGATTACCTTTTCAATAACAGGGAAACTTACGAAGCCGAGATTTTATCTGAGGTGAACAAAAGAATCGGAAAATGGTTCCTGGTATCGCAGCTTAAGACCAATATCCAGCCGCCCAAAGCCATCCGCCAGTCCATTGAGGACAAGGCGACCGCTGATGCCGATGCCATCAAAGCCGAAGCCCAGGCGCGTGTAGCCCAGGCCGATGCGCAGAGGAAAATCCAGCTGGCCAAAGGTGACTCCGCCTCCATCGTGATCCGTGCACAGGCCGATGCCAAGGCCATCAGCCTGAAGCAGCAGGAAATCACCTCTACCTATGTGGAATACCAGCGCGTGCTGAAATGGGACGGCGTAATGCCGACCACCGTTTTGGGCAGCGGCAGCAACACCCTTTACCAAATGAAATAAGAGGTGTTTGTCCACAAAAATGCTCCGGAGTTCAGGCTTCGGAGCATTTGTATTTATGATGAAAAGCTTAAGGTTATATCTGGCTTTCCAATGACTTCAGGTAATTGTCCAGGACCTCCTGGCCGCGCGGAATGGAATTCCGGGCCCAGCGCACCTTGAGTTCCCAGAGTTTCTCGCCGGAGAGTTTGTAGTCCGTGCCCGACCTGATGAGTTTCTGTTTGAGCTCATAAAAGCAGATGGCAGCCGCCACCGAAACATTGAAGCTTTTGGTGAAACCGTACATGGGAATGGCCAGGGTTTCATCCGCAAAATTCAGGATTTCGTCGGTGACACCTTCTTTTTCGGTGCCAAAAACCAGTGCCACAGGTTCGGTGAGGTCGTAATCCGGAAGCATTGTGGCATTGTTTTCCGGCGAGACGGCCAGGATTTTAAACCCGCGGTTCTTAATTTGCCGCAGCGAATCCAGCGAGTGCGGCATCTTCTCAACCTCTACCCAGGTTTCGGCACCTTTGGTCACCTTGGGATTGGGGCTGAACTCATTAATACTTTCCATGGCCACAATTTTGTGAAAACCACAGGCCTCCACCGACCTTACAATGGCCGCGGCATTCCGGAACTGAAAAATATCCTCCATTACGGGCAGCACAAAATCCGAACTCTCGGGCGCATAACTCTCTATTTTCTCCAGCCTTTCGTCAGTCAGAAAGCGCTTTAGGTAGTTAAAGGTGGTTTCATGGTGCATGGTGCAAAAGTAGGGAATTTGAGGGATTTGAGTCCGGTTTCATGATCATTGGCGGACGATACCTTACTTTTACCACGCTTTACGGCCTGAAAGTCTACTGGCTGATGGGTGCGCTGCTGGGAGCGGCAGCTTTTGTACTTTTTGCCCTCCAGGCCGGCGCCTTCTACTCCGCTCTGGCCGGCGCTTCAGTTGAAATTATCGCGGGAACGGTTCTTTATGTGCAGTTCCGGAAACAGCGAGGCAAAAATGAAGCAGCAATTCCAGCTTCCCACACTTCGGGTTTATAACATCTGAACACACGATGGAAGTCTTGTTTTGTAATCAGACTGAGGAAAGGTGACGGAAATATCTTAAGAAAAATTGCTCGAAACACAGCCTGATTTAAAATAAGAAAAGGTATGCTGAACCGAGGCTGACAGCCTACAGTTCCGCGGACTTTGCCTCCAACTTAAATATTTGTTAGTCTAGCCGGAATATAGAACGGAATTAACCCGGAAATCAGATTTGGGACGATTTGTAATAATTTAATCCTTCGCATACTCCCAGTATTAAAACTTTATCCAGCAATTGTTTCTGTGTGATAAGATTTGCTTCTATATCCTTTTGCCGGCTTACCTTATGGCTTAAACTCATAGGATCAGTATGCGCTGAATGCCTTAACTTCAGAATATCTTCTTCCAACACCGAAGCTACTGCAATCATTTCCGACAGTTTAATTTTGGTCTCACAGATTATGTTTAATTATTCGATCATTTTGGACAGCTTTTCACTGTCACAACTGTTTAAATTTTCGCGGAGAACATGTTGCCCGTCCATCACTTCATTTATTTCCTCCCTGATTTTCTCTAGCACCTGGGAGCGTTCTTCATTAAGGGTCCTGTCCGAATTTTTTAACTCATATTTCTGAATGCAGGTTAAACATATATTTCTTCCCTGTACACAACCAAACTGAACAGTCTCTGATTCGTTGCCATAGCAAATCTCACATTCCGAAGACCAACTGCCTACTGATTCTAAAAGACTTTTTTTCATTATAGTGATATAAATGTTGTGGTAAAAACGTTTCTGACTCTGTTCCTGAATTCTCGCTGAAATATTGTACCAACAGACGTATTTCGTTTCAAAGGATTACCAGCCTGACGGATCCTATGTATATTGACTGCTACCGAGATTACGGCTGCCTGATAATTAGGATGATAAAGTCTCTACCGAATTTCTTTTACTGCTCATGCAATAATGCCCCCAATGTACCGTAACTGGAAAATATATTTTCGTAAATCTTTTTTTAAAACGGGATACTGAAGCAGATTTCGCCAAATGTGAAGCTTTGGCCTTATTCAAGTCCCGCTCCACTCTACGCTGCCGCTACAATAATCCAAGAAGGCCGCTATCAATATTTTTCAGGCGAGACCGGAGTATAAGTAATGCTGCAATGCCTAATGGGGAAAGACCTTAGACGACTTCCTGAAGTGCAAGTGATCCATACAGAACCAGCAATACTGAAATTGTGCAGCCTCCTCACAATTGCTGCGTATTGCAAAGTTCCTTTGGAATGACAACCGGGTGTCTTACTATTTTGGTTCCTTAAACTGCACAATCCTTTCTCTAATTCTTTCCAATACTACCTCATCCGTATCGTAAAAGATGTCCCGGACTTCACCGGAGCTGGGTTTAAACTGCGTAATATCCAGGTTAAAAAGTACCTGTGCAAAACGCTGTCCAGGATTTTGGTTCATATATCCTGAGATTTCTTCCAGGATTTGCTTTTGAGTTTCAGTCATTGGATAAATGTAAAAGTAAAGAGCGTCAACCCATGATGCCAATTCCTAGATTCCGGTGACTTTTTCTAACTAAGTCTTTTCGCACTTCTTCAAAAGTTATTTACAGTTTATTCAACATATATTGTAAAACACTAAAAACCTCAAAAAATAAAAGCCTTTACTGTACAACATATCTATAAAATAAGTAGATTTTTTAAAGACCTCTATCTAAGACAGTGAATAATGGTCTCTGAATTCATAACTTCAAACCTCAAAATAATTAGCTATGAAAAAAATTAACTTCCTTTTTTTATTCGCGGCGATGGCTGTACAGGGTTATGCTCAGCAGTATATGTACACCGGGACCACTGAAATTGCCAATACCATTCCCTTTGCGAACTCATCAAGTAACTTCAGGCAGTCCATATATTACCCAAGTGATTTCCCGACCGCACCGGCAGGGAATATTGTCGCGATCTATCTTAAAGCCTCAACGGCAGCATTGCCCAATATTACCAACCTGAAAGTTAAGATGGGCACGACCACAATGACTATTTTCCCAAATTCCACTTTTATTACAGGCCTGCAGACCGTGTATTCCGGCAATTATAACACGCCGGTGATAAGCGGCAATTATATCAAAATATCGCTTCAGACGCCTTTCCCGTATGATCCTACACAGAACCTGATGGTAGAGCTTTCGCAGGAGGGATACTCACCGGGATTTCAGATTATGCAGGGCTCCATAAACGTGAATTCGCGAACGGTCTTCGGCAATATGAATAATGCCAGCGGTACAGTTCAGCACAGGTTGGCCACTATGGGCTTCGATATGGACAATGCCATGGCCACCACGGAAGTAGGCGCAGAAAATGGCTTGAAAATTTATCCGAATCCAGTAACCGACGTTCTCCACATCACCAAAGTTTCTGCGGATGCGGAATATTCAGTTCACGACCCTGCCGGGCGTTTGATAAAGAAAGGAGAAGTTTCCAAAAGAGGAACTGTTGATGTGTCTGAACTTTCAGCCGGTGTTTACTTCATTACCGTTGAGGATAAAAATGAGACGGTGCTGAGCAGCAGATTCATCAGGAAATAATATACCAACAAACAGGATAAAAAGGCGTTCAAACAGAAGTGAGAACGGTTTTTTATTTATTTTATATTCTGCGCTTCTCACTTCCCTACTATTTTCAACAAAATCATTTCATCTTCAAAATCCCTATTTTAGCATTTCCAAAAATTGCTAATGACATCCACCGGTTTTATCCAACAATCCCTTCAAATTTCTGATAAATACATTAATGCAACACTAAAACTGCTTGCGGAAGACTGCACTGTTCCCTTTATTTCGCGCTACCGAAAGGATGCTACAGGAAACCTGGATGAAGTGCAGATTGAACAGATCGCGAAACTGAATACGCAGTTTGAAGAAATCATTAAAAGGAAAGAAAGCATCCTGAAATCCATTACAGAACAGGACGCATTAACTTCTGAACTTAAACAGCGCATTGACAGCAGTTTTGACGCTCAGGAACTGGAAGACCTTTACCTTCCTTATAAAAAACGCCGCAAAACCAAAGCCGACGCGGCGAAGGAGAAGGGACTGGAACCTTTAGCCAAAATCATAATGAGTCAGAAGGCAAATGGCCTGCAGTCGCTGGCTCTGAAATATCTGAATGCAGAAGTCAATACAGAGGAGGAAGCACTGCAGGGCGCCCGTGATATTATGGCCGAATGGATCAATGAAAATGGGTATGTGAGAAAAAATCTGCGCCGGCTTTTCCAAAGGAAAGCCATGATTTCGTCCAGGGTAGTTAAAACCAAAAAAGACGAAGAAGCCGCCCAAAAGTACAGTCAGTATTTCGAGTGGGAAGAAAACCTGAACCGCATTCCCTCGCACCGGCTTTTGGCCATGCTGAGAGCGGAAACTGAAGGTTTTGTAAAGACCAAAGCTGAGACTGATAAGGATGAAGCCATTAACCTTATTGAACAGGCCATCATTAAATCACATAATGAATGTACGGAGCAGATCAGGCTGGCCATAAAGGACAGTTACAAAAGGCTGCTGGAACCCGCACTTGCCAATGAAACGCTGCAGGAGGCAAAAGAAAAAGCCGATGAAAAAGCAATTTCCATATTTTCAGAAAACCTAAGGCAACTGCTTCTGGCAGCGCCATTGGGTGAAAAACGAATACTGGCTATAGACCCCGGCTACCGAAGCGGCTGCAAAGTTGTTTGTCTGGATGAGAAAGGCGATTTACTGCACAACGAAACCATCTATCCGCATGCACCGCAGAACGAAACGGGCATGGCCATGAAGAAAATCCGCTCGATGGTGAATGCCTATAATATTCAGGCAATATCCATAGGCAACGGTACAGCCAGCCGCGAAACGGAATTCTTCATAAGGAAAATCGCCTTCGATAAACCGCCGCAGGTCTTTGTAGTCTCGGAAGCGGGGGCTTCTGTTTATTCGGCGAGCAAGATTGCGCGGGAAGAATTCCCGTCCTTCGACGTCACCGTGCGTGGTGCCATTTCTATCGGCAGAAGACTTTCGGACCCGCTGGCAGAACTTGTGAAAATCGATGCAAAATCCATTGGTGTGGGCCAGTATCAGCACGATGTGGACCAGAGCCAACTGAAAAATGAACTCGACTCCACCGTCATGAAATGTGTAAACTCGGTGGGCATTAACCTGAATACCGCCAGCAAATCTTTGCTGAGCTACGTTTCGGGAATTGGTGATAAGATGGCCGAAAACATTGTGAATTTCCGTACGGAAAACGGTGCTTTTGAAGACCGGAAGCAGCTTAAAAAAGTTCCAAGGCTTGGCGAAAAAGCTTATCAGCAGGCGGCAGCTTTTGTAAGGATTGCCAACGGGAAGAATCCGCTGGACAATTCGGCGGTCCATCCGGAAGCCTACCCCATTGTTGAAAAGATGGCGAGAGATTTGGGCCTCAAAACTGCAGACCTTATTGCCAACAAAGAGAAGATCGTGCAAATTGATCCTGAGAATTATATTACTGAAACCATCGGGATCCTGGGAATCAGAGATATCCTGAAAGAACTGGAAAAGCCGGGCCTGGACCCGCGAAAAGCTGCAAAAGTCTTTGAGTTCGACCCAAGTGTGAAAGGCATTAAGGATTTAAAACCAGGCATGATTTTGCCCGGAATCGTGAACAATATTACGGCTTTCGGCTGTTTTGTGGACCTTGGCATCAAGGAAAGTGGATTGGTTCACATCTCCCAACTTAAAGAAGGTTTTGTTTCGGATGTAAACGAGGTGGTAAAACTGCACCAACATGTTCAGGTAAAAGTAACGGAAGTTGATGAAGTGCGGAAAAGGGTGCAGCTGAGTATGATTTTGTAGCAGTCTGTTAAAACATGAAGTAAACCACTTTTACTCATTTTACATAATTAGAGTAAAATTATATAAACATATTTATAAAGTACATAGATTCCTTTTCTTATTTCAACTTATATTTGCAAAAAATATTCGATGAAAAAATCAATACTGCTTATTACAGCGTTTACAGGTATGGTTTCCGCTCAAACCACCATAACCAAAGCATTTAATGATCCTGTTGTGGGCGAAACGGTAAATAATGTAACCGTGAACGGTACTGTAGATAATTCCGCTACCGGCGCAGGTGTAACTTTTCAGAACGGCAGCCTTACTCAGGGAGCAGCTACGGCAACCACCTACACAGCGCCCAGTGCGTCGGAACTTACCACTTTCCCGGGTAGCACCATTAAGATGAACGGCCTTGGAAATACGGTACTTTACAAGCAAACAGCCACCAAGCTGGAAATTACGGGACTTATCACACCCGATGCGACGCTGAATTTTTCAGTGAACAACGGAACAGTGATCACGTATCCGGCCGCCTTTGGTTATAATGAGACAGATCAGGCTCAGGGGACTTTCACCTCATCTGCAGCGTCAGGAATCTTTAAAGGAACCATCACCAATACTGCAGATGCTGCCGGCACGCTGATTTTAGGATCCCAAACCTATCCGAATGTACTGCGCCTGAAATCTGTGCAGAATCTGAACCTTCACCAAAGCAGTGATATCCTTTTCCTGGTACCGATAGGTACGGTAACGAACACTACCTACACTTATTATGATAATGTGCGGAAGTTCCCTATACTTTCCTACACCAGCGCCAACATAAGTGTTCCGCTGCTGGGCATTAACCAAACTACCACCGGTGCACAGGCACTTAATGAGGTGTTTCTGAGCACAGTTAATGCTGACCCAGCATCAAAACTGCAGATTTTCCCGAATCCGGCACAGGAAACCATTCATCTCACCGGAGAAACCAGCAGGTATTCAGATGCTAAGATTTTCGCAACGGACGGAAAACTGGTCAGGTCACGTGTAATAAAAGAGGGTAAGGTGGAAGTATCCGATTTGCCGGCAGGCGTTTATTTTCTGGAGATAAGTGGCCCATCGGTGGAAGCAAGAACGCTTAAATTCATTAAAAAATAACTGGCTGAACAAGTTTATAATTTCCAATAAAATCCTCCTGAATTTCAAAGTTCAGGAGGATTTCTTTGTTAAAGCGGCTACCCGGAAATCATTTTGCCTAATCCGCAAGCCCTGTTTTCCAAATAGGCATTCTTTTCGCTATAGCTGCCGAAACACTACTCTATGAATACCATTGCCGTTATAGACTGGAAGGACCTGTTACTTGGGTCCGAAGACTGGTCGTTCCTGCCGGAAGTCATCCTGAGAACCGTCATCATGTTCCTGATTATTATTCTGGGACTTCGGATTCTGGGAAAAAGAGGCGTGAAGCAGCTTTCGGTTTTTGAGCTTGTAGTCATTATCGGTTTGGGATCGGCCGCGGGCGACCCTATGTTTTATAAGGATGTGGGAATTGTGTTCTCGCTTCTGGTTTTTATAGTAATCATCGCATTGTATGCGCTACTTACCTATTTTCTGGGTAAATCCAAAAGATTTGAAGACATGGTAGAGGGCAAGCCGGTATGCCTGATCAGGGACGGGGTTTTTGAACTTGAAAATTTTAAGAAAGAGAATCTCGGGAACGACGAATTCTTCGCCGAGCTCCGTTTACGCGGAATCTCCCACCTCGGACAGATAGAAACAGCTATCGAGGAAACCTCAGGCGGTGTTAGTGTCTTTTTCCTCGAAGCTGATGAAATCCGCTACGGCCTGCCCATTATGCTGAATTCCCTGGACAATCCTTTAAAACAGATTGAAAAAGCGGGCTACTACTCCTGCACGTTTTGTGGCTTTACAGAAGAAAAAGCAGTGGGAGCGGCGGGTAACTGTTCGCATTGCGGAAAGGAAAAGTGGGTGAGCGCCAGCAATAATAAACGCGTAACCTAAACCCTGTACCTGTATGAGTCCCCAAGCCAACTGTTTATTTTCTCATAAAATCGTAGGCACCTTTGCGGAGGTGCACTCCATATTCTAGGTAAGCCTTTAGGCAGGCCAGAAAGTTGGCCCAGCCTTCGGTATTACTGATAAGCCATTTCAGGTTATCGTCATCCAGCTCCTTATCGCCTTCTGTAACTTTGACCAACGTACTTTGGTCGGCCTGAGCATTCAGGAAGATGTTAACTGTGGTTTCAGGGTCCCAAACAAAGGAGATATGATCCGGGGTCTTTACACTAACCTGTGTAACCGGGAATACATCCTCAAATTCCGGAAATTTCCAGGTCAGATTCTTTCCGGAATCCAGTCGGCCGCTGCTTTCCGAAAGAAAATACTGAGTCATGTGATCAGGATTGACTATGGCTTCAAATACCTCCCCGACCGTTTTTTGAATCTGGAGGGTAGCCTGGGCAGTAAGTTTCATGGTATTATTTATAAGAGCAAGCAATTTATTGATTTCTGAGGCAATGAAGAAGCAGAAATTGCTGACATTTTAATTTCGCACAAAATCTGTAATGGCATTGGTTGTCCTCACTTATTGAGTCCACGACCCTGCATCGTAGTAGAATGAGAGCTATCTACCAATAAAAAATTCCGCGACATGCATCACGGAACTTTCACCTATCCGTGTAAAATTATTTTTTCAGCTGAGCCAGCAAAAGTTCTGCTACCTTTTCGGATGAAGCAGGATTCTGTCCTGTAATTAGAAGACCGTCTTCCAGAGCATAGGGTTCAAAATCACCCGCTTTGGAATAGTTGCCACCGTTTTCTTTCAGCATATCTTCTACAAGAAAGGGCACGACCTCTTTGAGCTGAACAAGCTCCTCTTCAGTATTGGAAAACCCGGTTACTTTTTTACCCTTTACCAACGCTTCACCCTTATCATCTTTTACATTCTTTAAAGCTGCCGGCGCGTGGCAAACGAATCCAACAGGCTTCTGCATCCCATAAAAGGTCTGTATCAGTAACCTTGAATCCTCGCTTTCCGCCAAATCCCAAAGCGGTCCGTGACCTCCCGGATAGAAAACGGCATCATAATCATCTGCGCTTACATCTGCCAGCGGCAGCGTTCTGCTAAGTTTTTCCTGCAGGGCCTCATCTCCTTTAAAGCGGATGGTGGATTCAGTCTGGTTTTCAGGTTGATCACTGGTAGGATCAATTGGCGGCTGACCTCCCGCCGGTGATGCCAATGTCACTTCAACACCCCTGTCCGTGAGGTAATAATAAGGACTGGCAAATTCCTCAATCCAGAAACCGGTTTTCTTACCGGAATCTCCCAACTCAGCGTGGGACGTTAAGACAAACAGTACATTCATAATTCTTTTTTTGATGTTAATTGAATTTGTGATAAAAAAGATTTGAAGACTCTTGTCAATATTTATTCCAACAGATAATAAATCTGATCGAACGTACAAATAAGTAAAATAGGAAATTAGTGGGCAGCTTACCTATAAAATAAAGTTTATCAATAAGGATTGGATGTATACAAGCAGGAGAAAGAGCTGTAATAAAAAGAAGGAAGCACCTACGTTTCTGTAAGTGCTTCAATTTAAAGTGGCCCAGCTTGGGCTCGAACCAAGGACTTGCTGATTATGAGTAGCCATCAATACTTTTACAATAACTTCTATTAATATGTATTCAATTGATTTTCAGATATATAAAAATTAACAAAATTCTGATATTTCTTATTTATTTACCATTATCTGAAATAATGTTGGCGTATTGTTGACGGCAAATTATTACTGACACACATTTATGTAATACTGCAAGTCTTGCAATAATTGTAATATTGCAGGATTAAATTTATTACAATAATCCTTCATCAGCAAAACTGAAGTAGTCATCTCTGGTTATAATAAGGTGATCAACCAATGTAATTCCAATAAGCTTACAAGACAAGTTTAGCTGTTCTGTTATTTTCTTGTCATCTACACTGGGAGCCAAATTCCCACTTGGATGATTGTGAACCAAAATTATTCCTGTGGCCAATGCTTTCAAAGCTACAGCCAGGATAATTCTAACATCAACCACACAAGAGGTAATTCCACCCGTGGCCAGAGAATAAATCCCTAAGACTTTATTATTCCTGTTTAGTAGAAGCAATTTCACTTCTTCCTGCATTTCAATCCTTCCTTGCTCCCACTTTTGTAGCATCAGTTCAAATGATTTCTTACTGTCAACCACTTTAAAATCTAAGATTTTTTGTGGAGAATATGAGACCTGAATCTCAGCAACGTTATTATTCATAATTGATTTTTTGGTTAATTGAAAAAGCCAGTCTCTGATTGAAACTGGCTAACTTAATTTTAATTTATTCTGTCCAAGAATCTTCTTCTGGTATTCGATAATGGTTTGTTGTTCACCATTATCGTAATATAATCTGAGGGTCATGTATGCTGGCAAATTAACTGCTATACTGTTCAAAAAATCCTTCACAGACTCCAGCCGGTTACCGTTATAGAATAACTTCACTCTCATCAGTATGTCGCAATTAAAATACAATATTATCTGCTTCGTCCTTAAACCCAATATGACTGTGCTATCACCGAAGTACTCATATGGCTCCAAAGACAATCCATTTTCTACAAATTCATACGGCGGTATTGGAATAAGGACAAATTCATACTTTTCATATTGGTCATCAAGCTTAAATATTAGGTAATCATAAATATCATTTTTCATTTAGTTAATGGTATAAAAAAACCACCTGTTGGTGGTCTGTTAGTCAATCTTCGGTATTGGAATCATGGGAATTACAATTTTTTCCATCTGCTTCCTTATTTTTTCCAGTTTCTCCGGATATACTTTCTTTTCGTAAAATAATTCTTCAAACACTTTTATAAATTGAATCAGATTTTCATAATACTTCCTGTCAATGCAAACACCAAATTCACCAACTGGAGAGTTTCCAAAATGTGGATGGACCACCTCTCCTTTCTTCACACTGTAATCTAGATGATCATAACTGAAAATTGCCACTTTACTTATCCCGATATTAAAATACTTAATTAGCCAATTCTTCTGATCTGAAAGATTTTTACATTCTTCCAGTTCATCAAGAGCAATTTTACATTCTAAATCATACCTCTGAACATCTACACCGTATTCTACACCTTTATAAAAATCCGTAAAGTAAGAGTATTGTTTTGTGCAATAATCAGGTTCTTCCAGACAGTCAAAAGGTAACCCCTCTGCTTCATTACTTACACAGATATTACAAGGATTTTTTGAGAGATTTAGAATCTCAATGTATAAATCGTTGTACTCGTAAAGCCAGTAAGCAACTTTTTGTAAGGCAAAAGGAGACTCATTCAATTTACTAAGATGATTCAGAGCATTAATAAAATTCAGCCGCTCCGTCATTTCTTATTATAACAAATCTTTTTAATTGTGACCCGGAATACACAAGGTATATTTGTTCAATTTTTTTGATAATTGATGGATCCTTTGCGTTAAATGCCTGAACCTCATATGTCGTATAATCAGGTTTAATTCTTTTGACTGCATTGGTAACTACAAAGTCAATAACATCATTTCCAATTAATGAGCTTGTAAATCGAATATTAGTGACCTTACCTTCTTCGAGTACTTTCACACTGGTATTCGCAAATGCCTTTCTAAGTTCATTACCAAAAGGATTGGTCCCCTCCATGGAATACGCGGTAAAATTCTTCAAACTAGCCTCTGTTGCAGGAACTATCTGAGAAGATAACCAAGCACTATATAATAAACAAAGGAACAGTATAACTTTTTTCATCATTTTTCTTTTTAATTAAATAATATTCTTTTTCCGAACTCAGTTAAATAGATTTCACTTGAATCTTGCGTAACAACCCTTACTCCTACAACCTGACCATTTTTTTCATTATAAATTACCGAAAAAGCTCCTAATTCTGAATTTGGCCTTCTTTTCAATGTATGTTGTACAGCATCTGTCGTGTATGCAATATTAAACAAGTTGGCTTTATCATAAAAAGTACCTTTAAATTTTATAAAGTATTGTTTTTGAATACTTAAGTATTTATGATTTGTGTAAAGAATCCCATCAGATGGATAAAAACCAAAATAATAGTTTTCATTAGCAACACTTCTATCTGGCTTCATCCTGTATTGGGTATCAACTGTAAATCTTGTTGTGAATAGCAGAATTGAAATGATAAAGTTGAAAGTAAGAATAAAATAAGATGTAAATACGTTGCATAAATGTAGTTTTTAGTTATCAAATATAACCAAAGTATCATTTATGATAACCATGCGATTATCATTTATGACCACTTTTGGCTATTAGTTAAAATTGGTGGATAAAAAGGAATTTCAGATAGCAATAGGCAAAAGAATAAGACAACTAAGAGAAACGAAAAATATTTCTCAAGTTGAATTAGCTGCCCTTTGTAATTTTGAAAAGTCTAATATGTCCAGATTAGAAGCCGGGAAAACTAATCCTACTGCATACACCCTGCACATCATTTCTCAAAAGTTGGAAATTGAGACTTTCGAGATTTTAAGGTTCACTTGAAAACGTAATAAGTTTTCGCTATTAATACTTATACCGGAACAGATCACCATTAAAGTTTAATGCTGTAAATGAGGGACTATTAGCAGGTATACACATACTTGCATTAGCTTTCTTAAAATATTCACTGGTATTCGCAGATTTCGGAGGGTATTCGTCTAGTACCATTAGTCAAAAACATTAAATAATATATTATCCATAATGGTAATCCTCAAAGTCCCTGCACATATTTTCCGTGGACTATAATATATAAAAAGAAATTTTGTGCAGCTTTCAAGGGCACCATTAATGTAAAAATTATGAAAAGCATCAGATTTTCCTAAATCCTATATATAAAAAAAGAAAATCTGATGCTAAAAAAAATAAATGTCCAAGTTTTACTCAAATCTATATATGATTTAAAGGTAAAATTTGGACATTTTGTTCAACCTACTCAGTAGTTGCAAAGTCTGCAGTTGTTGCATTAACCTTAGATGGATCAAACTCCTCTGCTCTGTAAACATACCTGTGAGACAGTGAAATAATTTCACCTGTATCCTGGATGGTGTATTCATAAGGTTCACACTGCTCTTTAATTACAGAACCGGGGAACTCTGATCCAATTAAGGATTTGCATGTTTCCTCGTCAAATGTTGAGGTAATAGTGGCCTTTTTGGAAGTTGCGTAATACATTCCAGTAGTTTTGCTTAATACCATTTCAATACCTCCCTGCACTTCTAGCACAAAGAACTCTTTGTCCTCTGCCAGTCTTCTTTTGTAATTGATAATTCTTACCATTGTTTTTGGATTATGAGTTAGACATTACACCACAAGAAATGAATCCGCATTGCATACTTATCCAGCTTTCAACTTGAATAAAAAATATGCTGCTGCAAATTTTGCTTTTCCTATAAGTGGTGGGGGAACCTTGATTTCCCCAAAATGGGTGGGGGTTTTGAGTGGGGGGAGGGACAAATGAATATAGTGAATCCTAAAAAATTTTTTAGAAGAATTTCTTTAGGAGGCTCGAATATTTTTGGCGCCATAACTTTTACTATAATAAACCTGGCATTGTATTCCACGTTAAGCAAAACCGATTTTCGTAAACCTCGAGTTTATATTTGTAGCATAAATATGTTATAAAAATTATTATGGAAAATATCGTTTTAGTCTTAGCATTTCTTTTTCTGGCTATATCGGGAATGATCGTTTTGCTGCTCGTTGCAAACAACATCGGAAAAGAAAAAAAGTAATTTCAGAAAACCACTGTTGTCGTTGTTGGAAATGTAGTATTTTGGTAGAAAGCCGCGCCGGAGTCGCTGCATTTCTATAACGGTAAATTTCTATGGCCGGCATTCTGGGTTTCCTTTTCGGCCCTTCGTTGTTGCATTTCCCCTATTTCGGGTACAAATTTTAGGCTAGAGTCTTATCTTTGGCTGGAAAACTAGTAGGAAGCAGCCGGGGAGAAAGCCGTTTCCGAAAAACAAATCTGCCCGTTGCAAGAAAAGCATTATTTCCAATTATAGGCACTATGGTGCTGGTTTGCACGTAATGAAGCACTTCGGCAGGCTCAGCACAGGCGTGCGGAATGGAGGGCAACGTTGTAGCGGCTGGCCTGTGCGTATAATTGTCATTATGTTACTTGCTGTGGCAGCGGGGATATTTTGGAGGCTCATTATTTTTGCACAATATCTCCCATAAAAAAACGGACCGAAGCCCGCTTTGTTTAAAATTTCATTTTCTGAATCCTTACCGCATTTAGTATGGCAAGCAATGCTACGCCCACATCTGCAAAGACTGCTTCCCACATCGTGGCTAACCCCCCTGCTCCTAATACCAACACCACTGCTTTTACTCCAAAGGCCAACGCGATGTTCTGCCAAACAATTTTTTTTGTTTGCTTGCCAATATTAATGGCCATTGGGATTTTTGAAGGTTTGTCGTCCTGAATTACCACATCAGCGGTTTCAATGGTGGCATCACTCCCAAGGCCACCCATCGCTATGCCAACATCACTTAAAGCTACAACCGGCGCATCGTTGACTCCGTCGCCAACAAATGCAACCGTTTCATTCCGTGCTTTTATTTCTTTGACTTTATTCACTTTATCTTCAGGCAATAAATCGCCGAAAGCATTCGTGATTCCCAGTTTTTCTGCCACGGCTTTGACCACAGTTGATTTATCGCCGCTCAGCATCGTGACTTTTACTCCCAGACTGTGAAGTTTTTGCACTGTGTCAGCTGCGTCTTCCTTAATACTGTCTGCAATGGTAAGGTATCCAGCAAATTTTTCGTCATAAGCAACGGCAATTATTGTTTCTACAATATCATTTGGATTTACATCATATTGGACATTGAATTTATCCATCAGTTTAAAGTTTCCTACAAGCAACTCTTTTCCCTGATATGATCCTTTCAAGCCATGTCCTGCTATTTCCTCTACATTGTCGAGAATAACAGTATGGTCGGGTTCACCCAGGTGTTCATGAATTGCAGTTGCCACCGGATGGGTGGATGAATTTTCGATTACATTCACTAATTTCAGAATTAACTCCCGGTCGAATTGCGGTTTCAGATTTACGGTCTGTACTTTGAAAACACCTTCAGTCATGGTTCCGGTTTTATCCATTACCACATTTTTCACCTCTGCTAACGCATCCAAAAAGTTACTACCCTTAAATAAAATTCCATTTCTGCTTGCGGCACCAATTCCACCAAAGTATCCGAGTGGAATACTAATCACTAATGCACATGGACAGGATATTACCAGGAATATAAGGGCGCGGTATAACCAGTCCCGGAAAATATATTCATCCACAAAAAAATACGGTGCCAGACAAATTGCCACGGCGAGAAACACCACAATTGGGGTATAGATGCGTGCAAATTTCCTGATGAACAATTCAGTGGGTGCTTTCTGGGCCGTAGCATTCTGTACCAATTCCAGAATCTTTGAAAGTTTCGAATCACTGTAAAGGGTATTGACCTTTACCTGCGCAACAGTATTCAGGTTAATCATCCCTGCAAGGACGGCATCATTTTTCTGTTTTGTATCCGGTTTGCTTTCGCCAGTAAGTGCTGAAGTATTGAACGACGCACTGTCTGAAATCAAAATTCCATCCAGAGCTAGTTTTTCTCCCGGTTTCAACTGGATGACCGATTCTAGTGCGACGTCTGCAGCTTTTACCGTTTGTGGGCGATTATCTACTAAGATGGTCACTTCATCAGGACGCTGATCTAACAATTCAGCGATATTACCTTTTGCCCGCTGAACGGCCAAAGTTTGGAATACTTCCCCCACGGAGTAAAACAGCATCACTGCCACCCCTTCCGGATATTCGCCAATGGCGAAAGCCCCAATAGTGGCGATGGACATGAGGAAAAACTCCGAAAACACATCTCCTTTCCGGATACTTTCAAACGCTTCTTTAAGAACCGGCAAACCTACCGGAAGATATGCTGCTGCATACCAGCCAATCCGTACCCAATCCTTGAACCAGGATTGAGGGATCAAATAATCCATCGCTAATCCCACCATCAAAATCACGAAGGAAATAATTGCAGGCAGAAACAGCTGAAACGTTGATTTCCCCTGTGCTGAATGGTCGTGACCATCATCCTCCGTATGTTCATCATCCTCGCTCAGTTTCTTAGACCCTGACGGCGATTTTTTTGCGGAACGATATGCTTTGTCAGTGATACTGCAACAGCTATCCTCGATCAGAACTTTAGCGCCTGCATCTTTGTATATCTTGCCTTCCTGCGGCGTGCAGCACAATTGATTGCCATTTTCGTCGTAGGTATGTATATGTAATTTATTATTTGACATAAGTTATATTTAATAATGTATTGTAGTTTTTATTTTGACGTACTATTTCTTAATGTCCATGACCTTCCTCTCCCTTATTATTCATTTTAGCCAAGATAAAGAAGGCATTTTTAACTACTATTTGGGCATTGTCAGGAATTGGTTTTAAAGGGGTGATTTGAGTATAACCTAAATCGGTAACTCCCTTAGCCACTGGAATTTTTTCAAATCGTACTTCCTTTTCCTCAGATTCTTTTTTATTGCTTTTTTCTCCTGACTCCGGTACATTTCCCCGATCTTCTTCGTTTTTATCATCTTGCATAATAAAGATATAATCCTGTCCCTTATCATTAACTATGGCGTCCGTAGGAACCGAGGCTGCAGTTTGGTTATCCAGACTGATAACGGCGGTTACATTCATGCCATCAATGAGACCCACGCGGTCCCCTATGACCTGTGCGTGAACAGGAACGGTTTTGCTTTCTCCTTCAAAGGCTGTACCTATTGAAGTTATTTTTGCATCGTACTCCTTTCCTGGACTGTTGGTTAGTGTAAAGTGAATGGTTTGCCCCGGCTGCACTTTACTCAAGTCTTTTTCATATACATAGATATCCAAATGAAGCGCTGAGTTGCTTACAATTTCGGCGATTGGAGTGGCCATATCAACATTGCTGCCTATTTGCGCGATCACTTTACTTACTGTTCCGCTGATGGGTGCCCGTACCGCAAGTGCCGAACTGTAACCCTGAGCGGCACCAATGCTGCCGAGCTGTTTCTGAAGTCCCGAGCGCTGGCTGCGTAATGTTGCAAGATCTGTCTGTGCCTGCTGAAATTTCTTTAGCGGCGCGGCATTACCTTTATAAAGCTGCTGTGCACGGGTAACTTCCAGTTCTGCCATCCTGATCTGACCATTGACTTGCTGAAGCTGCTGCTGCATCACAATTAAATCAGGGTTTGATATGGTTGCGATAACTCTTCCTTTTGATACATAACTTCCAGGTTGTACGTTCAGGGAGCGTACTATACCGCTGTATGAGGGTGTTACAAACGCCTTATTCTGATTAGGAACCGTCAGCATACCGCTTACTTTTATGGTATTTGAAAGCTCCTTACTTTCAATACTGCCCATTTGAATTCCAACTGTCTCAATCTGTTCCTCCGTGAAATGTGCGACGTTAGGATCTTCATGCTCATCAACCTTCTCCACTTCAGGTGCTTTTGGGGTTTCAGTAACTTCTGACTCTTTTTTGCATCCTGTCAACAAGACAGAGACTGCAAAAATAAGGGTGATATACTTTTTCATGTGATATTCTCTTTTGGTATTTAATTTTTAATATAGTAGTTGTATTGTATTATTGCCATGTTGTATTCGTTCAATGCAATCAAATAATTTTTTCTGATGTCTATCGCCTGGGTAAAAAACTGATGCATTTCAGAAAACCCTATTTCCCCAGCTTTGTAACTGAGCATTGCCGCATCAAAAATTTGATCTGCCTGTTGTAAACCTATGCCTTCATAATATTTAAGCATTTCAGCAGCTTTCAGAATTTCTGTATAGGTGGTGCGAGCTTGTGCCGCGAACTGATTTTGCTGATAACGCAGCTGAGACTGTTGAATTTCTACCTCGGCTTCTGCAGATTGTAATTTGGCTTTATAAGCAGTTTTTCCAAAAATGGGAAAATCTACAGCTACAGAAAAGCCCGTGATCGGATCCTTCATTCCGTATAATCTCTGAGAAAATATCCTTCCGGAAAAGTCAGGTTTGTTCTGCATTTTCTGAACATCTATATTCGCCCGTGCGATTTCTATATTCTGCTGCTGTACTGCCAGCGAAGGGTGAAGACTGTCTGATGGTAAATCATCGAGCTCCAGTTTCTCCAGGTTTGTATCTTTCGGCAGATATAGCGATTGACTGTTAAGAAAAAGACTTAATTGTTGCTGTTGTGCTGCAATATTCTGTAAATTCTGCTGGCGTTGGGCCTGAAGCTCCTTCATCCGTGCTTCTGCAGCAATATTTTCAAGACCCGCCACTTCGCCCGTTTTGAAACGAAGGTTAGCAGCTTTGTACATGGACGTATAATACTCATCCAGTTTGTGGTAGAGTTTACCCACATCCTGAAGGTACCATAGCTGGTAAAAAGCGGTATTTACTTCCCTTTTTATCACCGCGTCCAGCATGTTTTTGTTCAGTTGGTGAAATTTCAGCTGCTCCTCGAAATATTTTCTTTTCGCCTTATATAACCCGGGCCACTGGATGGACTGCTGTATGCCAATTTTAAAATCGCCGTCCGGATCACTTGGTCTCATATCGTCGTTTTCCACGAAGATGCCGGTCTTAGGGATTTCACGTGCGGTTTTAGTTTCCAGTAAAGCTTTAGTTACCTGGGCAGTGTTTACCGAGTACTGCAGATTATTTTCCAGCGCTATATTTACCGCGTCATTTGGTGAAATTCTTTCCTGCGCACTGAGTGCACCTACGGAAGAGCACAGTAAAATTATTAGCGTTAAAAACGATTTGTTTTTACTATTTCTCAATTTGTTTTTGATTTGATTCTTAGAATTAAATATGATATACAGTAGAGGAAGGACAAATAAGGTAAGGAAGGTTGCTGTTACGAGACCTCCAATTACCACGGTTGCCAGCGGTCTCTGTACTTCTGCGCCGCTACCATTTGAAAAAGCCATAGGAAAGAATCCGAATGATGCGACTGCCGCCGTCATCAACACAGGACGAAGCCTGGTGGTTGTACCCTGAATGACTCTCCTGATAATATTGTTAACGCCGGATTTCTGTAGATCCTTGAAGGTACTGACTAAAACAATTCCATTAAGTACTGCTACCCCGAATAGCGCAATGAAGCCGACTCCCGCTGAAATACTGAAAGGCATATCCCTAATCAGCAGTGCAAAGACCCCACCGATAGCACTCATTGGTATTGCGGTAAAAATAAGTATGCTGTCTTTGAAGTTACGGAAGGTGAAGTACAGTAAAAGAAAAATAAGAGCTAAGGCTACAGGAACCGCTATTTGCAATCGTGAAGAGGCCTGCTTCAAATTTTCGAATGTTCCACCATATGTATAGTAATAGCCGGCGGGTAAGATGTTTGCATCATTAAGTTTGCTCTGAATTTCAGTTACTACACTTTCTACATCTCTATCTTTTACATTAAAGCCTACAACAATCCGGCGCTTGCCATCTTCACGACTGATTTGTGCCGGTCCGTCTTTATATTCAACCTTTGCTACCTGAGAAAGCGGAATTTGCACGCCGTTTTCAGTTGGAATAAACAGGTTACTCACGTCGTCGATAGAACTTCGGCTAACACTGTCGAGCCGTGCGACCAAATTAAACTTTCTTTCGTCCTCGAATACCACCCCAGCGGTTTCGCCCGCAAAGGCTGTGCTCACTGTATGGTTTATATCCTTAATATTCAATCCATAAGAGGCCAGCCTCGCCCTGTCGTAAGTAATGGTTATCTGGGGCAAACCCACCGTCTGCTCAATTTGTGGTTCGGTGGCACCTTCTACTGTCTGTACTATTTTGGCAACTTCTGGTGCCAGTTTCGCAAGGGTGTCTATGTTTTCACCAAATATTTTAACCGCTACGTCCTGGCGCACTCCCGTCATTAACTCGTTGAAGCGCATCTGTATTGGTTGGGATACTTCGAAGAATACTCCCGGAATCATTTCAAGCTTCTCCATCATCTCAGCGCTCAAATCCTCATAAGATTTATTGCTGTCCTTCCATTCTTTTTTGGGTTTCAGGGTCACAATAAGGTCAGTTGCCTCGGGCGGCATGGGGTCTGTGGGAACTTCGGCACTACCGGTTTTACCCACCACCGTGTTCACTTCTGGAAAAGATTTCAGAATTCGGCTTGCCTGCATAGAAGTCTCTATACTTTGTGAAAGTGAGGTACCCTGTGGCAGTATGCAGTGGACGGCAAAATCGCCTTCCTGCAACTGCGGTATAAATTCGCCTCCCATTCGGGAAAATAAAAATAGTGAAACAGCGAGGAGTGCCACCGCTGCACCGACCACCGCATATTTAAACGCAATCGCTTTCTGCAAAAGGGGTAGATAAAAATTGCGGATCTTCGCCATTATTTTATCTGCAAAAGTTTTTTTGGCACTTATATTCTTAGACAGGAATAAGGCGGACATCATTGGTATATAGGTCAGCGAGAGTATTAATGCCCCTATAATTGCAAAAGACACGGTCTCTGCCATTGGGCGGAACATTTTACCTTCAATCCCCTGAAGTGAAAGAATCGGGAGATATACAATGAGGATAATGATCTGACCAAACACCGCAGAACTCATCATCTTTTTTGCACTTGACTGCACAGCCTGGTCCATCGTATCTTGAGACAGTTTCTGGGAACGGTGATGGACAGCAAGAAAATGTAGAGTGGCTTCAACGATAATAACGGCACCATCTACAATAAGTCCAAAGTCAATAGCACCAAGACTCATCAAATTTGCACTAACGCCAAATACATTCATCATTCCAAGCGCAAAAAGAAGTGACAGTGGTATTGCCGACGCCACAATAAGCCCGGCCCGTAAGTTACCCAGAAACAGAACTAACACAAGAACGACAATGAGTGCACCTTCGACCAAATTGGTTTCTACGGTGCGTATAGCACGGTCCACTAAACTCGTTCGATCCAGAAAAGGCTCCACGATAATATCAGGCGGCAGCGATTTTTGTATGGTGCTCATTTTTTCTTTGACCCGGCTCACCACATCCGCTGAATTTTCGCCTTTCAGCATCATAACAATACCCCCTACCGCTTCTTTATCGCCATTATAAGTTAAGGCTCCATATCTTACAGCACTGCCGATTCGGGTTTCTGCAACATCTTTTATAAGTACCGGAATGCCATTAACAGTTTTAATAACGGTATTGGAAATATCATCTAAAGAGGAAATAAGTCCGATTCCACGGATGAAATAAGCGTTGGGTTTTTTATCGATGTAAGCACCACCTGTATTTTCGTTATTTTTCTCAAGGGTGGTGAAAATATCTGCAATGGTCACATTCATTGCTTTAAGTCTGTACGGATTGATTGCCACCTCGTACTGCTTAAGCTTACCGCCGAAACTATTAATTTCAGCTACACCAGGTGTACCGTAGAGTTGGCGGGCCACAACCCAATCCTGCATTGTTCGAAGATCGGTAGCGGAGTATTTGTCTTCTGACCCTTTTTTAGGGTGAATAACATATTGATAAATTTCTCCTAAGCCTGTGGATACCGGAGACATTTCTGGCGTACCGATACCTTGTGGAATGTTTTCCTCGGCCTCTTTCAGTTTTTCAGTAATCAGTTGACGGGCAAAGTAAATATCCACGCTTTCATCAAAGACTACAGTAACCACGGACAATCCAAATCGTGAAATAGACCTCATTTCGGTAATTCCCGGTATGTTGGCGAGGCTCTGTTCAATTGGATAGGTGACCAACTGTTCTGTTTCCTGTGCGGCTAATGTGGGTGTACTGGTAATGATCTGAACCTGATTATTTGTAATATCCGGTACGGCATCCAGCGGGAGTTTAGTAGCACTATACACGCCCCAGATGATTAGTGCGAAAGTCATGAGCCCAATTATGAGCTTATTCTTTACACTAAACTGTATAATTTTATATAGCATTTGTAAAAATTAAGGTTAATTGACAAGAAAAGCATGTTCCGTATTGTCTACGAAAATGAGCGACTATCAGATAGTCGTAATGTCCTACGGAAGCAAACCGAAGGAAAGAGAATTAACCTATTTTGGGAGGTTGCCAGATACCGACAGTATGGAGGACTGCGTAGTTGTAATTCTTTTCAGGAAGAGTGTCTTTAATTAAAAGAGCAATCTTCTCAGGGAGTAATTTTTTCAGCAGCATGACAGTCATTGACATTCCACAACAGTTGCAAACGCAGAAAGGCGTACAAAGATCAGCATGCTGATCCTGACCTTGCTCTAAATGAACGTTTTCTGCCAAACAAACTTTTTCGCCTAAACCTTTCGCAGCATCGCTGCATGGTACCATCGTAAGTACCATGAAGAATAAGGATAAAAGAAAGGCGAAAATTTTCACGGGGCTAATTTAACAAAAAAATAATTTAACTCTTTCTGTTTAGTTAGAATAGGAATGGATAATGATATTGTAGTAGGCAACGCGCAAACTGAATGTTCATTATGTTAATTGCTGTGGCGGTCGGGGATTTCACATAGCAAAACTATATAAAATAAAAAATTTCAAAATTCATATAATTGATATATTAGCAATATCTTTGAAAACTCTAAAATACATGGATAAAACAAACACAACAACCTATTTATCAACAATATAGCTTGTTTTTTGAAATATATTTTGTATATTTATAGAGTGAAAACGGATGCATTTTATGGATTATTCAGTACTTGCTCGTTCATATAAAACTTTAAGTTACGAAAAGGAACTTAGGGAAATGTACTGTACTTTTCGCAACAATCCTGAATTTAGTGCATTATCAAAACATGAACTGACTTTGCTTATCAATGATGATATATTTCAAAATTATAACGGAGAGCAGGTTCTTAAATATAAAATTGCAAAGGAGTTTATTAATGGACAATATGTGGCTGCATTTGAGGTAAAAGTTAAAAGCAGTAGAAATGATTTTCTAGTTATTAATGGCGATACAAAATCTTTCGAAATTAAGTCCAAAATAGATACCCTTCAGAGATTGGCTAAACAGACAGCAGACTACGGAAATGTATTTGAATATAATACTGTATTGATCGACAAGTGTCATTTGTCCAAGGTAATCAAAGCACTTCCGGAATTTTACGGAATTTGGTATTATGAGGGTGATGAAAAAATAATCTTTAGAGAAGCTTCCTACAGTCCCAATATTAATTCTCGTGAGCAACTATCGCTGTTTAATAAAAAAGAACTCACAACAGCCTTTTCCACTGCTTCTATCCAAACGATTTTAAATACGCATGATGCCTACGCAATCAACTGCGCATTAAAAAACATGCTTAAGAAAAGATACAATGATCGTTGGAGTTTTATTCAGGATAACTTTGAAAAGATTGTTCCCATTGACCTACAGTTCTTTTTCAACACAAATGTAGATCCGCAAATAATCTACAATATCAACTAGGCAAATTAGTCTGCGTCAGCTCCCCCTTCTCAATGAGAATCTTCATACAATATAAGTAGTGTTCTATGGCAATACGCTTGAATTTTGCCTGACTTCTGCCGCTTTCCTCTTTTCGTGAAATTTTTAATAATGTATCATAACCCCAATTATCCGTGGATAAAAAAGGAGGTTCTGACTGCAGCATACTTGAGGTAGAGTCAGATGCTAAAATTGCAGGTATAATGGTGTTGTCAAACTCGTCTATTGATCCTTTTATTAAAGCCTTGTAGCCATAATACTGATTTTCTACGGCATCATAATATAGAAACCCGGGACTGATTGTTCCTCCTGCTGTCAAATTATCTTTCTTAATACCTGCATAATCACCTGTTGCATTAACCTGAAACGTACTCATAATATCTGTATCGATTTGACTATTATCCGCCTCCATAACTACCTGTCCATGATCCAACTTCACGTTCTCTATATCGGGATTAATTGCGCTTCGAAGCAGTACTTTTTTACAAATATTAAAATCCCGAAGGGCATTAATAACAGGTTTTAATGGCGGAGTTTTGAACGGTCCTAATTTATCAAGATCAATAATTAAAAAATCATTTTCTGTAGCCAACTGCATTACTTCTTCAAAGTCTTCTTTAAAAGAATTTATATATATTCGAAATCCAATACTATTAAACCTTGGCCGTAACAGTCTTTCCTGGCCTGCGATTGTATTTTCTTCACCGGTTTTCAGCAAATAAGATGATATCACGGGTATTACTTTCTCAATATCGGAGAACATATTTAAATGAGCAACGCGCTTTTCAAGATTATTTATTACAGAAAACGAAAATTTTACCACTTCATCCTGAACAGAACCTGACTGATTAATATATATCGGGAGATCAACAAAAACTTTTTGAGCTGAAATTTCATTTATCAGTCCAGAATAGATTTCAACAAAAGAATTTTGATCATTTTTCCTTGTCTTTTCTTTAACGATTTCCAACAAGGGGTACATTGAATTACCAAAATCAAAATGTTTCATTGCTAAAACTTCCTGCTGTCTTACTCGAAAAACCGGCATATAAATTAAATTAGTGTCCATAGGAGATTTTCATTTTTTTTACGTTATCAATATGTTCGTCTGTAGCCTCATAATTCTCATCCAAAAAAGCCAATCTCCCAGTGTACTTTTCAATGAAATCATTGAATTCATCGGCAAGCCACTTATATTTTACAAAGATGTGTTCTTTTTGGGCCGACAGTAAGAGATTATCTGAGATGTTTTTTTTGAATATTTCAAAAAATTCTTCTTTTTGTTCAATTTTAAAGATATGATTAAAAATGTTCAAGTACTGAAACTCACAGCTATTTTTAATTAAACTATTTTCCAAAACTGATGAAAATACCTTTTCATCTTCTGAAGGATAAATTTCCAGCTGCTTCACAAAATCGTTCGATAGTATAATTCTTGGAAATACCGCTAAACTACTTTCAATTTTGTAGGCCGTAGCTAAGGGAACCCCTAAGGCAATTGATGACTGGTCTATAAATAAACCATAATCGATTCCACCTCTTAAAAAATAGCCTTTTTGGACAAACTCGAAATATAATTCCGAAATCACTAATAATAATTCGATTAGAGATTTCTCACCGTTGCTATTGATATTTTTTGCTGTTATGCAAATGTTGTCGCTAAATAAATAATAACTGAATTTTTCTGTATCTAACTTTGAAATTGCATAGTTAAAGGTCTCAATAAATTCGGTTGCAGATTTTGAGTAATAGTATGGTCCCAATTGTTCGTCATCCTCTTCTGTTTCTGACAATTCCCCCTCCTCTTTCATTACATTATGAAAATCAACAGCTTCCTCTTCAAAACTTTGTAATTTGTTTTGAAAACCTAATACGTCTAAAAATGCTACAGCACGATTTGAATATATGTATCGTTCCTCGGTGTTCATTAACAATTACTTTTACGTTTTATATAAGTACTGATCTTCTCAAAATGACATGGGTGGAAATGTGATCAACGTTTTTACCAATCATCATTTTTTGGCTTGTATTTTTCGAATTTGAAAAGGTTTGAGAAGGAGTAATCAAATAGTGGGGCGTCTGTTGTAAATCTTTTATTGAAATCATCTGTTCCTTTTTTCAGTGTCCCGTCTTCGAGTAAAAATTTGCTTTGATTCATTCCGAAAGATAAGTCCAGGGATGTATAAATGTAACTTATATTATTGATTGTCACTCTGTATTTTCCGTCCTTGTAATCAACAATTCCATTACCGGCATATTGGCCACCCGCTATATAGTTGGGAGTAGACATTAAGGTTTTACCAAATCCTTTATAATCAATTTTGTGATCCTTAAATTTAAACCGAATAGAATTATCATCTTTTATAATATCATAGAAAAGTCCGTTATTTTCTAAGGTAGAAGCTAAATCTTCGAATTTCAATTCTGTACTGAATATTTTCTGCCAAGTAATCTGCCTATTTGCAACAGAGAAATTTTCAATTTGTGCGAACACAAAACTCGTTATACTGATTAAAATAAAAATAAATAGTTTTTTCATTGTTTTTGCCGTTTTTGTTTTTAAGATTACTTAGTACTGAGATGCGACTATCAGAAAGTATTTTACGGTTTTTCCTCTGCTACCATACCCAGTTCCCCACCATTATTTATTTCGTACTCCGGTTTTAATGTTCGTTCGAAATCGTCGTACAGTTGAGTGAGGATGTCTTTGGTTTCTCGTTTGAAAAATTCCCCGAGTTCTTTGTTTCTAATCGTGAACTTGCGGTATAGTGTAAATTTCGGTCATATTGACCACCCATTTTCAATTCAAAGTGACCATGTGATTTCGGTTTAAATTGACCACCTGTAATTTTGATAAATACTCTTGCTATTCATGTGTTATTTGTTTTCAAATATATAAATTATTACTCCCTGTTCAATCCTCTTTTCTTTCTCATAGACTCTCCCTGTAGTTCCAGGCGGTGAGACTGATGGATTAGTCTGTCCAGAATAGCATCTGCAATGGCTCTTTCAGTGAGTAAAAAAAACAAATAGTTGTTGAGCGCCACCCGGCAACCTCCTAAATAACAGGCCGTCTTTCTTCTGACGGCCTGTCCTTAACTCAAAAACCAATGATAATCTGAATGACCATTGAGCGTTTTCTGAAGTCCTTTTGAAAATTCAAAGGCATTCAGATTCCTATCCAGGAAAGTATCTATATAGCTACTCTTATTGGCTTGTGTGAAGAGATTAAACACATTCCATAAGTTTATCCTTCCATCTTCAAGCCTACAGAAGTTCTGATCTTCATAATAGTCCTTTGCCATAGTGCTGATATGACTGTCATTGAAGTTTAGTAAAGGAATTTTCAGCTTATCAGCTTTTGGCAGATAATGGTAGAGTTTTGATTTCCCTACAAGCTGTGCAAACTGGTGCTCAGATAGATAGTCTTGTGTCAGTTCCTTCATCTCCATCAGGTGCAGTTCTGCATCATAATTCCGCATAACTTCAATAGCCTTAGTCTCCAATTCCTGTACATTGGATACTCTAAGATTTTCCAGAAATCCGTCAGTAGAAATACACATATTCATACAGACCCAGTTCTGAAACCCAATAAAGAACTTAAATTTCTCCAGTGACTTTTTAGAATACAGATTTTCCTGATTGTAGCTCCTTACACCACCCACACATAATGACAGCATATTACCATTAATGGTATCTGTGATGGTGGGTATCTTGACCATAAAAGCCATTCTCTCGTAATAGATGGTCTTGTCCTCTTCCAGGAGATCCTTTGCTGATTTATGGATCGCTAATGGTGTTCTGCCCTTAATCTGATGAGACACCCTGATTTCCGGAGCAGAGATGCTGTGCTGGGGGAAAACCCTGGTCACAGCTTCCAATATCACTTCAATAAATTCCTGATGCGCAATAGTCTTTTCATTATCCTTGGAAAATACCGGGATTATACAATCCTGCTGCAAATGCCTTAAAGGTACTTCTACTGTATTAGCTACAATAAAAGGTAAGTCTGGTTTGTCTATTTGATTTGCAAAAGATTTTGATCTGTCCAGGCTGATAACTGGCTTCTGAATGATCTCTGCTTCTGCACTCACCTGATCAAAATTTGTATTGGTAACTGGTCTTAAATCAAAAGCCTGCTCTAAAGTGGCAGGCTTAATATGTCTTAGTGTGTCCATTGGTTGAATGATTTTTGGGATTAGTTAATTGTAAAATAAAATTCCGCTTCTCCTCATAATGAGGTTTCAGGTTCTCCTGATAGTCAGGATGCTGTTTATAGAGGGCAATTAATTCAGCTATATTATTGCACTGCTGAATCTTATGAATCACCTGCTCTTCAGTTGGTGTCTCTGAGATTGGTGATGATCCACTGTTACACCATTCCAAGATCCGCTGTCCTGTCTGCTCACTTATCTGAAATTCCGGCTTACCCATAAACAGCCCGGTTCTATCTTTACTTGATACAGCAAAATGCTTGATGTCAATGTCAAATACCAATGTGAATTCATAGTCCAGACCATCCCTCTGTACAGATTTCAACCCTACTTTCTCAGGTATATATTTACCGTCCTTCTGGTTAAGTACATAATCCTGTTTGGTCCTCATTGTAGCAATGACATGAGCTTGGGTCTGAAGTATTTTATTTACAAAAGCTTTTTGCCTGGGAGTAACTTTTGCCCAGTTTGTAAAACTGTTCCCGGCTAACTTTGAATGAAAATCCAACAGTTCATCCCACTCATGTGAAATAGAATCTATTATAATGACCTCCATCCCTGCTTCCTCGCAGACTTCTATTGCTTTAATATAATTTTCCGGAGTAAATGGTGGTGTCATGGTTAATACATTGTAGTTACCTAGATGGGCATATAAATCAGCACTGCCATTCTCTGTGTCTATCACTGCAACCCCTGACAGGTTACCATTAGTCAATCCTTGCGCAATGAGGAGGGAGGAGTATGTCTTCCCTGTTCCGGATGCACCTTGTAGAGCCATTTTAATTTTGGCTCTTTTTCTTTCACTTTGTCTTAACTGCATAATATTTTTGGTTTAATGGTTTTCAAATTCATCTAAAAACAAAGGGATTAATCCGTAGTGAATTAACCCCTGTTTTTTTCGACGTTTACTTTATAAATTGGACAATTTTTCACTTTCGGAATCAAGCACTGCATCCCCAAAGTCCTTAAGATAACTTTTTGTAATATCAACGTTACTATGCCCCATCATCTCTGAAATTTTGTCTATAGAGGTTCCTAAATTCTTTAAAATTGTAGCAAAACTATGTCTGGCAACATAGGACGTCAATTTTCGATTTACACCTGCAAGAGCTGCAACTTCCTTTAGTTTGGAATTATATCTTTGCAAAACTTTCTGTTTCCGGTAAGCTACCTGTTTTGGAGTGAGATCAGTATGCAACAGGATTGGAAAGACATACTCTTTACATTTAGGATTACCTTTATAATAATCAATAATCTCCTGTGCCTCTTTACTTAACAAGATGTTGAAATGGTGATTTGTTTTTGATCTTCTATAAATAATTCTACCATTAATGATATTTTCCCATTTCAAATTGGCCATATCAGCAAAGTTCATCCCCCGGCTGTAAAAAGAGAACATAAAGTAGTTATATGCTTCTAAAAGTTCAGGTCTGCCTTCCAGGTTCACATCTCTAATCTTCTTAAACTCTTCAACATCTATCGCGATTTTATTGCTATTGGTTTTAATCCTGGATATTTGATAAGTTTCGAAAGGGTAATTATCCTTGGACATGTATCCTCGCTTAATCGCTATGTTAAAAAATCTTCGCACATGCCTCATTTTGAAAGCAATACCACCATTATGATTATTATTCTCTCGAAGATATATTTCCCATTTCTCTATTAACCTAAAATTTATATCTTTAAACAGTATATTTTTACCAGTAAACTTTAAAAATGAATTTCGAGTATCCTTAAAGGATTTAGCATAGCTCATCCTACCAGCCTTTTCTAGCTCAGTAATAATCTCTTCGTATACAGGTGATATCTTTAAATCCGGAATTCCAGACCTACCTCTAAACTTATTTTCAAAATCGTCTAAACTGAAGTTAATGGTATCTAACTGGAGCTCTCTGATAACTTTGTCCGCCCTTGCTTTCATACTAGTCAGCAGCTTATTTTGCTCTTTGTAATTTGGATGTCCTTTTAAAAACTGTTCGTTCTCAAAATATTTCTTTTCGCACCTGAGATTTAGTGCTATTTTCTTAGATTTTCTTTCTTTAATTATTCGCAGATAGACTGAGTGCTGGCCATTGGACGCAGCTTTACTGTCAAGAATTATTTTAATACTTGTATTCATTATGATTAGTTATAAGTTGATTAAAAAACTGCCCATGGTAGATGGGCAGCTGAATAGAATTAATGCAAGTGTTGCAGGTTTTACAGGTACTACATTATAGCTTCTTATAAACTCCCTTAGACACCTTCTTGATTACTTTTTTAACTTGAAATTGACGTAGTTTGTCATCAATTGTTCTTACTGGAATTTCTAATTCAGTCCCTTTTTTCACAATATCTTCTCTTGTAAAAACAGGTGACAAAGAATCAATAATTTCCTCATCTTTCATCGATAAAAAACCTGTATCCATTGAATCAAAAACAACCTTTGAATGCCGTAATATTGTCTGCGTTAAGCGTAATGCAACCAGAAAATCCCTGTGTTCGCAAACGATTTTATCTGAATTGACAATATCATCACCCCTTCGAAGGGTGCTTAATATCATCGCTATTTTGTACAGCATTAAGCCATGTCTGTTGAGATTTGCCAAGAAAGATGCAGTATGATTTGACACAATATCACTCCAGATGTAGCCAAATGAGCTTAAGAATTTCCTTCGCTGATTTTCTGTCAACTCAAAATCAACGGGCTCTGTCAAACTATGTAAGTCACCGTAAAGGTTAAACAACTTACTACCCAAGCTAGAAAACAGTTCCTTATTGTCATTGGACTTTAATTCAAAAACATTTTTAAACTGTGATACCTCATCAAAAGTATAAATCGCAAATCTGGAAAACAATCCATTTTCTCGACTTTTTAAAAAGGGTTTTAATTGTCCTGGTGTACCACTGATAACTACTGATAGTTTCGGCTCTGAAATTTCTTCATATAGGCCTTCTATTTTACGTGCAATAGATAAAGGCTCATGATGAAAGCACTTTCGTAGGACATCACTGTAATTGCTCCAGTCATTATTCATCATTACAGATAGTGTATCTGCTTCGGATTCCATGATCAAAAGTCCATCTTTTGAATTTCCTAAAAAGGTATATAGTTCTGAGGTACTGATGTTAGCAGGAACAATCTTTAATCGAATATTTGGACATGGCTCTTTTTTACCTTGTTTGTCCTTCTTTTTTGAATCTTCACAACTTGATTTTTCTTGTTTACTATTTGCTAAAATCGCTTGATGGATTGGTTCAATTAACATCCGAGAATAGTTCATCACTCCTTTTCCACTTGCAGGCGGAGCAACTATAAGGACATACATGTGCGGATATACAATATCTCCATCATAGGTCCCTTTAATATTGGGGAGAACATTACTTATTACTCCTAAACTAGATAGTAAAACTATATCCTTTTCGCGTCCTTCAAAATTACTTGTCAGAATTTTTAAATCCTCTGGTAGATTATTATATATGGTGTTATCAATTAATCTATTCTCCATCACTGTCATTTTTTACTTGTTGAATATTTTTGTTTGTGGAATTTGGAACCTGTTGTATTCTAAGTCCCAGTGGAATACTAGCGCAGTAGTTTTCACCTCTACTGTCTTGTAAAATGATACTAATGCTTCCCATGATCAGAAATTTTTAAAATTAAGTCGTCCTGAAGATCAGATATACTCTTTTTTTCATTCTGAAGCATCCAGTTATCAAGGTCTACTTTTCTGAAGTAGAGCTTTCCGCCATTGGGTTTATAAAATGTGATTTTACTCTCGGAAGTCATTTTGTATAATGACGCTGAAGAGATGTCAAGATATTGTAAAGCCTCTTGAAAGCTGAGAATTTCCTTGTAAAGGAATTGCGGACTATATATCTGTCCTTTGTTTATTGTTTGCATTTGATTTTATTTATGAAGCCTTGGTACCATTAAATTGAGGCTTCGATTAAACAGATGCAAACCTAAGTGGGGTATACCCTGAGATACAAGGTTATACCCTTATATCAGGGTAAAAGATTTTAGAGGGTATCAATAATAGTATCGATTACTTCTTCTTGAGAAGATTTTTTCTTCTTGTCAATCAGGGAATACTTAGACGTTGACAATTGCTGTGATGTAAAATGGGAACCGTCTCTATTTCTAAAAATGGAAGTTAGATAATAATTCTCATCATTCAAAAATGTTGAACGTATGTGTTTCTCGTCAATTAACCGTCTAAATAGGTAAATCAACAGTGCCTTGTTTGTGGTATTATTCTTTGAACTTTTAGCTAACCAAGGAATACCAGATCCTGATTCTGGGTCGGCGAGAATATTCAAAAATTGCTGCTTGGAACAGTTAATAAAATCAGCTTCAAAAAGGCCAGTATATAATAGCTCTATTTTTGCACTTCCTGATTTTGCCACAGCGTCAATAAATTCAATGGGTTGGCGAATTCGTTTTTTCCTTTGATACGCTGAAAAACATAGTTCAATATTATCATTTAAGATGATTTTGTATTTCTCCAAAAAATTAAACTTTGAAACTATAGTCTCTGTAAATATTTCACGAACATCGCTTTTAACAATTTCCAAGTACTTTGCTAAGTCATTATTTAATTTCTTTTGAAATTCAATTGCTGTTTGGAGATTTTTGATACCTTCCTGAATCAATGCAAGAATTTTCATCCCGAAATAATCATCGAAATAGAAATATTGCATTTCATCTTCACCTTCAGTGTGAAAATCTTTAAGCATTGAAACCACCCTTGTTTCATTATTGATACTTACACGAGGTGCAAATGCCTCCACAGCGAATGATGAATAAAAGAGTTGCACTTCATCGTCAATTGATTTGACAGCTGAAGCGAGATTAGTGAAAGGTTGTATCAGAATATTCTCCACAAACCAAAAATAGCAAATTGTTGGCGTATTGTTGACGGCAAAAAACAAACAACCACCTACAATTCTGTAAGTGGTTGATAATTAAGTGGCCCAGCTTGGGCTCGAACCAAGGACTTGCTGATTATGAGTCAGCTACTCTAACCAGCTGAGTTACAAGGCCAGAAAACAATCGGACTAAACCTTTTGTTTTGCGAGTTGCAAATGTAAATATTTTTTTGAATCTGTAAAAATTTTTCAGGGCTTTTCCTGACATAATTCTACCAATACACCATTCGTTGACTTTGGATGAAGAAAAACCACCAGTTTATTGTCGGCACCGTCTTTAGGCTCTTCGGAGATAAATGTAAAACCTTCCTTCTTTAATCTATCGATTTCCAGCCGGATATCTTCTACGCCAAAAGCGATATGGTGTATTCCCTCCCCTTTCTTATCCAGGAACTTAGCGATGGGACTATCGGTACTGCTTGCTTCCAGAAGTTCAATTTTGCTTTCACCTACCTGGTAAAAGGAAGTAGTTACGCCTTCCCTTTCCACGGACTCTTTTTTATAACTGTCTTTTCCCAAAAGGCGGGCAAATAAATTATCTGATGTTTCAAGTGATTTTACGGCGATTCCTAAATGTTCTATTTTCATGCTGAATTTGTTTTGATGACTTCCTGCGCGTGAGGGCGGAGTGCATTGTTGGAGCTCTTTTATCTGTTTGGGGGCGGCGGCTTCGCCGCCGCCCCCAAACAGATAAAAAGCGACTGCACGGAGACCGGCCATCCTGTTGCGCGGCCTGCGGCCGCGCAACAGGATGGACACGCCCTGATAATTGAAACAAAAGTAGTAAATTTGCCCCATGAACGAAAGTAACAGACAGCGAAAAGTAGCACAGATTATCCAGGAAGATTTTGCTGAACTCTTCCGCAAGCAGTCATCCGAGAGTAAGGAAAGCTTTATGGTGAGTGTTTCTGATGTAAAAGTTACTCCCGACCTCAGCATTGCCAAAATCTACCTGAGTATTTTCCCCCAGGAATTCCGTAAACCGATTATGCAGGAAATTGAGGTGAACAAATCCCAGTACCGTAATTTTATTGGCCAGAAAATGGGCAAGCAGGTACGCGTCATTCCCCAGCTTAACTTTTATCTTGATACGTCGCTGGACGATGTTGAAAAGATTGAAAAAGAACTTCGGGGCGAAGGTGATAATCCAATGCTTTAATTCCTAAAGTGTCCGGAACTGCCTTTTACATAGCCAAACGTTACCTTATTGCCAAAAAAGGCAGTACGGCCGTAACTTTTATTACCTGGCTGGCCGCACTTGCCATGACGGTGGCGGTTGCCGCGATGTTTATTATCATCTCGGTATTTTCAGGCCTGGAGGATCTTAACCGTGAACTGATCTCCGACCTGCACGCCGATCTCACGGTGAAAAGCACACAGGGTAAAGTCCTGAAGGATGTGGCCAAACTCCAGGAAGTAATAAGCAAAAGAGAGGATGTGGCCGGACTTTCCAAGGCCATTGAAGAGAAAGTCTATATTGATTACGGCGGAAAAGGCGATATTGCCTACCTGCGTGGTGTAGATTCAGCTTACATTTCTGTAAATCCGGTTAATAAAAACATTTTTTACGGCTCCTACCCCACTTTTGAGTTTCCGAACGAGGTGGTAATGGAAAACCAGCTTGGCAATCGGCTCTCCATCCCGGTGGGCAGTCAGGCAGATTTTGCTACCGTCTTCATGCCCAAAGCCGGAACGGGACTTATCAATAAGGAAGAAGATATTTTTAACAGGCAGGACATTTATGTAACCGGGGTATTCTCGGGCAACGATCAGCTTAACAATTATATCATTGCGCCCATAACACTGGCACAGCAACTTCTGAATCTTCCGGAAAGCGCGGCTTATCAACTGTTGGTGAAGCTTCGCAACGGCGACCAGGCCGATTCGGTTCGGAATGAGCTTCAGAAGCAGGTGGGCAGCAATTATATAATCACCACCAAAAAGGAAGAGAATGCTGCTTTCTGGAAAATGATCAATATTGAAAAACTGTTTATTTACTTCATTTTCGTTCTGGTAATATTCATTACTACCTTTAACCTTGCGGGCGCAATTATTATCCTGCAACTGGACAAAAAAGAACAGGCGCGCTCGCTGCTTTCACTGGGTCTGCCGCTGCGCGAATTAAGGAGAACCTACTTCTTTACGGGCATGCTAATCGTTTTAACAGGCATTATTTCGGGACTCTTTATAGGAACAGTGGTTTGTTTCATACAGCTTCAAACCGGTTTCTTTAAAGCCAACGCGGCCATAGACCTGGCATTTCCGGTGCGTATACTGCCCATTAACTATCTTATTGTAGCCACTACGGCAGCAACCTTTGGCCTGCTGATCTCGTGGGCATTCTCCAAAATCAACAGGCAGCACATTACTAAAGCTTAACACCCTGCTACTTATTTTTTTAGTAATTTTGCCTTCCAATTTTTTACAGTTCAAGACATTATGAAAAAGTCATCAGTAATATTTATTCTGAGTCTGTTTTTCGGCCTGCTTTCCGCACAGCCACCTGCAGGCTATTACAACGGCGCTACAGGCACCGGCGCACAGTTGAAAACGCAGCTAAGCACCATCATTACCAACGGGCACTCGGACATGGGTTACGGCGGTCTCTGGACCGGCTACCTGACTACAGACCGCGATTATTTTTACGAAAATGACGGTACTATTCTGGACATCTATTCCGAAAACGTAGCAGGTCCGGATCCCTATACTTTTACACCCATAACAGATCAGTGCGGCAATTACTCCAATGAAGGCGACTGTTACAACCGTGAACACATTGTACCACAAAGTCTTTTCAATGAAGCCAGCCCCATGAAAAATGACATTCATTTCGTTCGCGCTACTGATGGGAAGGTAAACGGAATGAGAAACAACTTCCCTTTTGGAATGGTAGGTTCAGCTACATTCACTTCGTTAAACGGGTCAAGACTGGGGAACTCGGTTTCTCCGGGCTTCAGCGGTACGGTTTTCGAGCCCATTGACGCGTTCAAAGGTGACGTAGCCAGAATGATCTTTTATTTCGTAACAAGATATGAAAACCAGCTAAGCAGCTTCAGTTCAGGCGATATGCTGGGTGGCTCTGCTTACCCGGGCCTGCAGTCCTGGCAATTGCAGCAGCTCCTGCTGTGGCACGCGCAGGATCCTGTTTCACAGGTAGAAATTGCCAGAAACAATGCTTCATACACCTTTCAGGGTAACAGAAATCCCTTTATTGACAACCCTCAATGGGTAAATACCATTTGGGGAACTTCAGACACTATTGCTCCCAGCGCGCCCGCAGGACTTACCGCAGGTACTCCTACCAGCTCTTCGGTTCCATTAAGCTGGACTGCTTCTACCGATAATATTGCTGTGGTGGCTTATGATATTTATGTAAACGGTGTGTACCATTCTACTGTTTCAGGAACATCGGCAACGGTTAGCGGACTTGCACCTGCTACCGCCTACACTTTTCACGTGATTGCCAAAGATCTGGCGGGTAATCTTTCACCTGCGAGCAATACCGTAACGGCTACAACTGGCGCAGGTACGCCGGGTGGCAGCTGCGGAACAGAAACTTTTGACGGAATGCCGGCTAACAACAGCGGTTATGCAGTCCGTACCTGGACCTCCAACAATATTACCTGGACAGCAACCGATGCCCGTACCGACCAAACCATTAACGGCCGTGCTGTCACCATACGAAACGGATCCCTGACCTCTTCCATTCTTTCCGGCGGAATCAACAGCATTACAGTAACTACCCAACTTAAATTCGGCAGTACTGCAGGAACATTCAATCTTCGCGTTAACGGCAATATTGTAGGAACCATCCCTTACAGCGGTACACCGGACACGTCGGTAACCACTACGGTAAGCAACCTGAATATCTCCGGCAATGCCGTGATCAGCATCACCGACAACAGCATCACCGGTAACCGTGTGGCCTTTGATGACCTTAGCTGGACTTGCTATACTCTTAGTACAGGCGAAACTTCCACAGTGCCGAACCTCAGCCTTTATCCAAATCCTGTGGTAAACGATGAGATCTTTGTAAAAGGTACTGATTTGAAGAAGGTCCTCAAAGCAGATATCTACAGTGCAGACGGGAGGTTAGTGCAAAGTGTGGCCAAACCTTTTCTAAAATCGGACAGCATTAAACTGAAAAAGTTAAAATCAGGAGTCTATTTCCTGACCATGGACGGTAAATCAATCCAATTCATTGTGAGATAGCATTTACTGTACATCCAAAAAAAGTGAGGCCGGCATTTTAACCGGCCTTTTTTGTACTTTTGAATCATGGGTGCAGCAAAAAAGTTTGGTCTGATCGGACAGAATATTTCCTATTCTTTTTCAGGAAAATACTTTACAGAGAAATTCAGGCAGCTCGGTCTGGATAACTATTCATACAAAATATATGATTTTAATGACCTCAGTGGTTTGAGACAGTTTTGTGAAAAAGAAAAATTAAGTGGTTTTAACGTCACCATTCCGTTCAAGGAAAAGATCATTCCGCTGTTGGACAGCCTCAGCGAAGAAGCAAAGATGATTCGTGCCGTAAATACTGTTGCAGTCCTGGACGGTCATCTGAGGGGGTACAATACCGACGCAGCAGGATTTGAGGCTACCCTGATGAGGCTGAAACGGGATCATCACCGATCCGCACTTGTTTTAGGTAATGGAGGTGCTGCTAAAGCTGTTCAATATGTGCTAAAGCACAATCAAATAACTTATAAAACCGTTTATAGAAAGGGCGCGCTTAATTTCGATACACTTACCGCTGAAGAGGTACAGACCCACAAAATCATTGTCCAAACCACACCTGTGGGCACTTATCCCAATATTGGTGACTGTCTAAAATTTCCGTTTGAAGCCCTTTCCCCTCAACATGTGGTAATAGACCTTATTTACAATCCTGCCCAAACCCTTTTTCTGCGCGAATCCGCATCAAGGGGCGCCATAACTGCTAACGGACAGATGATGCTGGAGCAGCAGGCAGAAAAAGCCTGGGAAATTTGGAATAGGGAGGCGTGAACAGGATGATCCACAAACAATCAGTGCACGTTTGAGGTTACCTTTTCTGTGAGTTATAATTTTTGTTTATATTTATTGCACAAAACAGTTGCTGTAAGCACCTGAATCACCATTTAACGAAATATAACTAAAAAAGACTGGCTATGACACCGGAACCATCCCACTCCGAGAACGAAGAAAAAAAACCTGCTGATGTACAACAGCCGGAAACTGTTTCCGAATTACCAACTGAGCCTAACACAGCGACCCCACAGGTCAGTGAAGCAACTGCCGAATCAGGTGTAACTGTACCTGATGTGCAGGTTTCGGCTGAGCAAAGCAGCTCTGGCGAGGAGGAACCTTCCAGTCCCGGTGTTTCCGAAACGCCCGTTGAAGCACCAACAACCGATACTGAACCGATGCCTGTGCAGGAGCCAGAAACCCCAACACCGGCAACTGGAGCATCAGTAAATAACAATACTGCCACGTCTGAAGAAGAAAATACCGCAGCTGAGAAAAATCAGGAGGAAATGCACGCTGCTGACGACGAAGTTTCGTGCCTGTCCCTGACGCAAATTTTTGACCGGATGGAAAAGGTCATCAACAGCAAGGATGGCGGCGCGGATTTTAAATTATTTGCCAAACTCCGGGATGAGGCTTCACGAATTATTCATGACGAAACCGAAGAGAAGAAGCAGGAACTGGCATCCGCGGGAAATGGTGAGGAGGACTTCAGCTATGAACATCCTTACAAAGCGAAACTTTCGGGCCTGAGTAACATTTATCGGGAAAAACAGGACGAATTCCACAAAAAGCAGGAAGAAGAACATGCGAAAAACATGGAAACACGCCAAGCCGTTATTGAACGGTTAAAAAATCTGTATACCAACTCGGAGGCAGGTACCAACTTTTTCCGGGAGATTCGTGAGATTAAGGAGGCCTGGAGCCAGGCCGGACAGGTTCCAAAATCGGAATTCAAATTACTGAACAATAATTACTTCCACCATCTTAATCAGTTTTACCAGATGCTTGATATGAACAAAGAATATCTGGAACAGGAATATGCTCACAACCTGGAAAAGCGTGAACATATAATTGCCCGCGCCCGGGAACTGGAAAACGAGCCGTCTGTACAGAAAGCACTGAATGAACTGCAGTATCTGCACAAACTTTGGAAAGAAGAGGCAGAACCCGTAGCAGAGGAATTCCGCGAGAAAACCTGGCAGCTGTTTAAGGAAATTTCCAACAGGGTGCACGAACGCCGGGCCGAACTAAGCAGCCAGATAGAAAGTGAGCAAACCGCCAATCTGGAAAAGAAGAACGGCATTATAGAGCAGATTAAGAAACTGGTTCAGCCGGAAAAAGATCCCAATCACAACTATTGGCAAAATGCAATAAAGCAGGTAGAGGAATTGCGTACTGAGTTTCTGAAAACCGGCAGCGTACCTCGCAAGATCTCCAATCAGAACTGGAATGACTTTAAGCAGGTACTTCGCACTTTTAATAACCGTAAGAATGAGTTTTATAAAGGTCTGAAAAACAGTCAGCAGCACAACCTGGATGAAAAACTGAAGCTAATAGAGACGGCTAAGTCCCATATGAACACGGAAGACTGGGAAACCGCGATACCTCTGTTCAAAAAACTGCAGGAAGACTGGAAAAAAATCGGCCACGTACCGCGAAGCATGACCAACAAAGTTTGGGATGAATTCCGAAATACCTGCAATGTTTTTTTTGAAAATTACCGCGCCAAGAATGATTCAGGCGGTGATAACTGGAAGGAAAACTATAAGAAGAAAAAAGCGTTGCTGGACGAATTGTCTGAAGTGCAGGAAGCTGAAGGCAGCGTGGAAAAAATTGAACAGATCAAAAACAGCTGGAACAGTATCGGCAAAGTTCCCCGTGAGAAATTATCCATCAACACAGATTTTAACAGGGTGCTGAGAGAGAAGATGAAACTCAACAAAATCCACGATTACGACCTGAAAGAGGAGGGTCTATCCGAAAATCAGGTAACCGATAAGGCCAGAAAAATCAAGAACCAAATTGCCGATTTGGAAGCTGAAATTGTTAAACTGGAAAATAATCTTGGTTTCTTCCACAATCCCACGCCGGAAAATCCGTTATTAAAGGATACTTATAAGAAAATCGAAGAAAAGAAGTCCCAGCTTGAATCAATGAAGCAAAGCCTTCATCATATGATCACCGGCGAATAATCATTTACAGAAATATTATGCTAAAGAAAACCTTACAAACATTATTCATCTTCGCTGCATTAACCGCATTTGCACAACAGAAGGACAGACTCGGGGTACCGGGCCCGCTCAAACTTGAAACTGCCGACGCTACAGTAGAATATAAGCTTACAAAAAGCAGCGTTAATCCGAAGACCAGAGTGATTACGCAGGAATATCAACCTAAATCCCCTGCCGGTGACCGTGTAATGGTGTCCTTTCATCCTGGTCAGGAAGCTGTGCAAATTTGGGAATTGAAAGCCGAGGAAATTAAAGGTAGTGACGATAAAAAATTATCTGAGGTTGAGATGAACAGTGATAATGAAGGATTTCACAGCATCAAATATCTTTATACAACAGATAAGAAAGCCGAGAGAAGGGAAATCCTGATCGGAAATGTGAATGCCGTCGATGCAAAGTCCAAGGGAAGTTTTGTGATTGAGTATTTCGGTGGTAATCCCGATAAAGAATCAGTTGTAACTAAGCTGCCGGAAATGATTCAGATCAAGCCGGAATATTAAGGCCAACCTAAATTTATCAGTAATAACGCTCAACATAAGTTGGGTGTTTTTTATAACCATGAACCACGAATTTTATATACGCAGATGTATTGAGCTGGCCCGGAAAGCCAGCGGACAGACCTACCCAAATCCACTTGTGGGAAGTGTGATTGTCTCGGACAACCGTATTATCGGCGAGGGCTACCATCACAAAGCCGGCGAAGCACACGCGGAAATCAATGCAATTCATTCCGTTAAGAATCCTGAACTTCTGAAGAACGCAACCATCTATGTTTCACTGGAACCCTGCGCTCATTACGGGCGCACCCCGCCATGCGCGAATGCTATTGTAGAGGCAGGCATTAAAAAAGTGGTGATAGGCGCGCGTGATGCGCATGATAAAGTAGACGGTAAGGGGATACAAATCCTGAGAGATGCCGGCTGCGAGGTAATTTCCGGTATTCTGGAAGAAGACTGCCGCCAACTTAACAGAAGATTTTTTACTTTCCATGAGAAGAAACGTCCGCACATTATTCTGAAATGGGCACAGTCGGCCGATGGATTCCTGGATCAGGGCTTTACACCGGCGCGTATATCCAACGATCTTGTGAACCAGTTCACCCATCAGCTCCGCGCAGACGAAAATGCCATACTTGTAGGCGCCACCACTGCCCTGCGCGATAACCCCGGACTGACAGTAAGGCATATTCCGGGAAACCATCCGGTTAGAATCCTTATAGACCCGCATCTGATTGTTCCGCGGCATCAAAAGATTTATGACGGCGAAGCCCCCACAATTATATTTAATTTTCTTGAAAGCGGAACTGAAGATAATTTCAGGCTGATTAAAATACCTGGCGAAAACTTCCTTCAGGCAATGTTGGAAACACTTTACACCCTGGAAATACAGTCGCTGATCGTTGAAGGCGGAAGTTTTACCCTTCAGCAGTTCATTGATGCCGATATTTGGGACGAAGCCATTCTAATCCGTGATCCAGGCCTGCTTCTGGAATCCGGGACGAAAGCACCCTTGTGGAATGCACTTCCTGAAAAGAAAGAAATTTACCGTGATAATATCATTGAATTTTACCGAAATTGATCATGCACAGTTATAATACCCTTCAGGAGCGTGTTGAAGACATCATTCTGAAGGAGAAAGGCAGCCGATTCATCGGATTTGCGTGGAATGTGCAGAGTGAAACGGAAATTCGCGGACGCCTGGAAACCCTGAAAGATGAACATCCAAAAGCCACCCATCATTGTTATGCCTATCGGCTTGGCATCAATGGGGAAAAATACCGTGCAAATGATGACGGTGAGCCTTCAGGAAGTGCGGGTCTTCCCATTTACAATCAGTTGCTCGCCCACGGTGTGACTAATATCCTGGTGGTGGTCGTGCGCTACTACGGCGGAACAAAACTTGGAGTTTCAGGCCTGGTGAAGACCTATAAGGAATGTGCAAAAGCCACACTGGAAGCGGGAATTATAATTGCCCGGGAACTGGAATATGAACTGGACGTTGAATTTCCGTTCGGTCTGCAGAATACGGTGTTCACCCTGCTGAACAGATATGGTGCAAAGATTCTGGATTTCAGGTCAGCAAATTCATGTATGATCACCGCCTCGCTCACGCTCACCCATAAAAAAAACATCTCCGATCAGTTATCGGAGATGAAGCATGTTTCATTTAAGTTCCGGAATTAATCATTACTTCTTCCTCCGGCAAGCATGGATGCGAAGTAAATGAGTTGCGCAAGAGATCCCAGGGCTGCCACCACATAAGTACGTGCTGCCCATTTCAGGCTGTCTTCCGCCCCTGCATACTCTGCATTATTGGCCAGTGTACCCGATGTTTTTAGCCAAACCAAGGCTCTTTTGCTTGCGTCATATTCTACCGGTAGAGTAATAAAGGCAAACGCTGTAGTTACTGCGAATAGAATAACTCCGATCAGTAATACCGTCTTGGAGCCACTCATTGCCATCAACACAATACCAGCCATCAGTACAAACTGCAGCAGTCTGGAGGCAACATTTACCATCGGTACCATCTTGGATCTGAGTTGCAGCATGGAATAACCTACCGCATGCTGAACTGCATGGCCCGTTTCATGAGCTGCAACCGCTGCAGCCGCTGCATTTCGCTGCATATAAACACCTTCCGAAAGGTTAATTGTCTTGTTCATAGGATTGTAATGATCGGTAAGCTGGCCGGGAACCGAAATTACCTGCACATCGTGAATATTACTGTCACGCAACATTTTCTCTGCAATTTCCTTTCCGGACATCCCGTTCTTGAGATGTACTTTTGAGTAATGCTCAAATTTTGACCGCAAACGGTTCTGAACGATCATACTGATGATAAATACTACACCAATAATTAAATAATACGTCATCATAACTTTATCTTTTCTATCTGTCTTTTCTGTACCTCTTTTCCTCTAAAAACTATGCCAAATACCAGCATTTTTAACATGCTTTCCGTTATATTTGTTCATCACAAAACAAAGTACGAAAACGATGTCTGAAATCCAGGTGATGGAAGTAAAATCCGGGAAAGAATTAATGGAATTTATCCGCTTCCCGATGGAACTCTACAAAAATAATAAAAATTACGTACCATCCCTCATACAGGGCGAACGGGAGACGTGGGATCCCCGCGAAAATCCTGCATTGGCCTATTGCAAAGCCAAACAGTTTCTGGCCAGGAAAGACGGTAAAACTGTAGGACGGATTGCAGTAATCATCAACGGAAAGGAAAAGGAGGAATTGGGAATCAGCAAAGTACGGTTTGGCTGGATCGATTTTATCGATGACTTAAATGTATCCAGGGCACTTCTGGAGAAAGCAGAAGAATTTGCAAAGGCTAACGGTATTTCAAAAATTGAAGGTCCCATGGGATTTACAAATCTGGACAAGGCCGGAACCCTGACCATGGGTTTTGACAAAATGGCCACAATGATCGGCATTTATAACCACGATTACTATCCGCTTCATTTTGAAAAACTGGGCTTGACCAGAGAAAAGGAATGGGTAGAGTATGAAATTGTTTTTCCTGAAGTTTTGCCGGAGAAAGTGGTGAAGTTCAACGAACTGATAAAAGAAAAATACCAACTCCGGGTAATGAAATTCAGGTCGAAGAAGGAATTTCTGCCACTGGTGGACCCTATGTTCAAACTTCTGGATCAAACATACAGCACGCTGTCCACTTACACACCGCTTACGCCGGAACAGGTTCAGAGTTATAAGGATAAGTACTTTTCACTGCTGGATAAGGACTTCATCATCTGCATCGCGGACAAAGATGACAAACTAATTGCTTTTGCAGTTACAATGCCTTCTTATTCCGAGGCTCTTCAAAAGGCCAATGGCCAACTGCTGCCGTTTGGATGGTGGCATTTCCTGCAGGCTGGCAAAAAGAATGAAAGAGCGAACTTTTACCTGATCGGTATCCATCCCGATTACCAGAAGCGGGGGGTAACGTCCATCATTTTCAAGGAGATCTATGACATCTTCAAACGTAAAGGTGTGAAGTACCTGGAAACCAATCCTGAACTGGCAGATAATAAAGCCATACAGTTGCTTTGGCAGGATTATAATCCGGTAAATCATAAACGCCGGGCCACATTTTCAAAATTAGTATAGATAATGAAAAAACAACTTATCATTTACGCAGTTCTCATTGCGGCGTATATCCTTTACAACCGGTTTTTTCAGTTGCAGGATCCGCGGCTCAACGAAATCGTCAATATACTTTTTGCCAGCATACTGTTTCTTTATATCGCTTATCTGGCTTTTCTGGCTCTCAAAAAGATCAGGAATATTTCAAAAAAGTAATTATTTGGAATTATTCTAAATTAGTTCTCTCTTTTTTCAGTGTCGGATTATTTATGATGGTTATATTTCGCCTGTTGCCTATAAATACCTAAATTTGCATCTTGTATTTACCAGGACTAGGTTGTAACTGCGGAAACTGGGGTTTAGGAACCTTCTTCCGCTGTTAATTAAATTTAAAAAATAATTTACATGAGTTTACCTGAATCTTATATTCCCATCCTCATACAGGCAGCAGTTGGCCTTGGTTTCGTTTTGCTTTCACTGGCAGGAACCCATTTTCTGGGACCAAAACAGCAAAAATCCAATATCCGTAAAAACGAAAGTTTTGAGTGCGGTATTGAAGTTGAGGGGAATGCAAGAACTCCATTCTCAGTTAAATATTTCCTTACAGCCATTCTCTTTGTTCTGTTTGATATTGAGATCGTTTTCTTCTATCCGTATGCGGTCAATTTCCGTGAGTTCGGGATAGAAGGGTTTCTGGCAGTACTGATGTTTGTATCCGTTTTCTTTATGGCATTTGTATATGTCTGGAAACGCGGCGCCCTGGACTGGGACAAATAAATTAATTCGCGGGTAAACTACTTAGGTATTTCCGTGGATATGTTTAACTTTTTAAAGAAATAATTATGTCTGATAATAAACCGGTAATCCGTATGGATGCCCAACCTCCTGCAGGACTTGAGGGCGAAGGGTTCTTCGCCACCCAGCTCAGCAGTGTTGTAGGCCTGGCCAGAAAGCACTCACTTTGGCCTTTGCCGTTTGCCACCTCCTGCTGTGGTATTGAATATATGGCTTTCCTGAATCCTACCTACGACGGGTCACGTTTCGGGATGGAAAGAAACTCCTTCTCGCCGCGACATGCTGATATGCTTATGGTGTGCGGAACAATATCCAAGAAGCTGGGCCCTGTTCTTCAGCAGGTATATACACAGATGGCAGAGCCACGCTGGGTAGTTGCTGTGGGAGCCTGCGCGAGCAGTGGAGGAATTTTCGACACGTACTCCGTGTTGCAGGGCATAGATAAAATAATTCCTGTAGATGTTTATGTACCCGGCTGCCCGCCAAGACCGGAGCAGATCATTGAAGGCGTGATGCAGGTGCAGGCACTGGCCGAGAGCGAAAGCATCCGCCGGAGAGATATGCCTGAATATCAAAATCTTCTGGAATCTTACGGAATTAAATAATCTGCCTGAATACAGCAACCCTTCTGAAACCAATTATGACTAACGATTTTGTATTAGATGCGATAAAAAGAGAGTTTCCGGACAGTGTCATTTCTGCTTCTGAACCTTACGGCATGCTGACCCTTGAGATTAAGAAGGAAGACATCAAGAAGGTTATCCACCACCTCAGGGATTCTTCGCTGGATTTTAACTTCCTTACCGATATTTGCGGAATCCACTATCCCGAAGACCATGAAAAAGAGGTTGGTGTCATCTACCATCTGCATAATATGCGTCAGGGAGTTCGTGTAAGGCTGAAGGCCTTTACAAAAAGGGAAGGCGCAGAATTCGACTCAGTTACCGACCTTTTTGCAGGAGCCAACTGGATGGAGAGGGAAACATACGATTTTTACGGATTTAAATTCAAAGGTCATCCTGATTTGCGTGTCATCCTTAATATGGAAGATATTGGGTATCACCCGATGTACAAGGAATACCGCCTGGAAGACGGAACCAGAACGGACAAGGAAGATAAAATGTTCGGCAGATAAATGTTCATGACTTAAAGTCAATATAATGAAAGACAACGCACTATCAAATATAATCACACAGTACGACTCTTCTGAGCATATAGACGGGCAGTTATACACGCTGAATTTGGGACCCACCCACCCGGCTACCCACGGAATTTTTGAGAATGTGCTTACCATGGACGGCGAGCGAATCCTGCACTCCGAACAGACCGTAGGTTACATTCACCGTGCTTTTGAAAAAATATCCGAGAGACGGAATTTCGCTCAGATTACTACCCTCACCGACCGTATGAATTACTGTTCAGCACCCATCAATAATATGGGCTGGCACATGACGGTTGAGAAACTGATTGGCTGCCAGGTTCCAAAACGTGTAGATTATATGCGCGTTATCATGATGGAACTAGCACGTATAGCCGACCATATGGTATGTAACGGTGTTACGGCCATGGATGCCGGAGCGATTACCGGTCTTACCTACCTCTTCCGCGAAAGAGAGGCCATCTATGAAATGTACGAGCAGATCTGCGGTGCCAGGATGACTACCAACATGGGCCGCATTGGGGGATTTGAAAGGGATTTTAACCCAAAATTCCATGAACTTCTGCAAAACTGGCTTAAGAAATTTCCTAAGATCTGGGGCGAATTCTGTGCACTTAACGAAAGAAACAGAATCTTCATGGACCGTACCATCAAGGTAGGTGCGATTTCTGCAGAACGCGCTCTAAGCTACGGTTTTACAGGTCCTAACCTTCGTGCAGCGGGCGTAGATTACGACGTACGTGTAGCAAGTCCGTATTCTTCATATCAGGATTTTGACTTCATCATTCCGGTAGGCAGTGCGGGCGATACCTACGACAGGTTCATGGTGCGCCAGCAGGAAGTCTGGGAAAGTCTGAAAATTATTGAGCAGGCTTATAAAAACCTGCCTGAAGGACCTTTCCATGCTGATGTTCCGGAATTTTATCTGCCTGAGAAAGCTGAAGTATACAATAATATGGAAGCACTGATCTATCACTTCAAGATTGTGATGGGTGAAACCGATGTTCCAAAAGGTGAAGTCTACCACGCGGTGGAAGGCGGAAACGGCGAACTTGGTTTCTATCTGGTGAGCGATGGCGGCAGAACTCCTTACAGGCTTCACTTCCGCAGACCATGCTTCATCTATTATCAGGCGTACCCCGAAATGATAAAAGGATCCATGATCTCCGATGCCATAGTAACGATGTGTTCAATGAACGTGATCGCCGGCGAACTGGACGCGTAGAAATAATTATCGGTTTTGGATGATGTTTTAAAATGATCCGAACCAATGTAAAAATTGAAATGGTTTAGATTCGATATCTAAAATTTAAAATTTAAAAAAGTGAGCGATACTATAGCTTTCAAACCTGAAACTTTAGAACAGGTTATAAAAATAACCAAAAGATATCCGGAAGGCAAACAGAAATCTGCCCTGATTCCTGTTCTGCATATTGCGCAGAAGGAATTTGGCGGCTGGCTGGATGTTCCCGTTATGGACTATGTAGCTCAGGTGCTTCAGCTGAAACCTATAGAGGTTTACGAAGTTGCGACCTTCTACACCATGTTTAACATGAAACCTGTGGGTAAGTATGTTCTTGAAGTTTGCAGGACAGGTCCCTGTATGGTAAGAGGCAGTGAGAAAATCCTGGATCATATCCGAACAAAACTGAACATCAGCGACGGCGGTACGTCTGCAGACGGCCTTTTCACCTTAAAGCCTGCGGAGTGTCTGGGTGCCTGCGGATATGCGCCAATGATGCAGTTGGGCAAATTTTATCACGAAAATCTGACCATTGAAAAAGTAGATGAAATTATTGAATTATGCCGTCAGGGTGCCATTGCGCTGGACTAGAATTCATATTTCAAATCAGTTTTTTCATTAACAATAATCAATGCAGAGTTCTGACTCTGGCAATATAAATAAAATGAGTAAAAAACTTTTACTTAAGGACGCACACATAGAAGGGATTCGCTACTTCGATACTTACCGCAAGCAGGGAGGTTATGAAGCAGTGGAAAAAGCCCTGAAAATGTCATCGGAAGAAATTGTGGAAGCAGTTAAGGCCTCCGGTCTTCGTGGCCGTGGAGGTGCAGGCTTCCCTACCGGACTGAAATGGAGTTTCCTGGCCAAACCGGAAGGCGTACCCAGATATCTGGTAGTTAATGCTGATGAATCCGAACCGGGAACCTTTAAGGACAGATACCTTATGGAATTCCTGCCACATATCCTTATTGAGGGAATGATAATCTCTTCCTTTGCTTTGGGTGCCAACACAGCTTACATCTACATACGCGGCGAATATTCCTGGATTCCCGACATTCTGGAGGAAGCTATTGAAGAAGCCAGAAACAACGGATTTTTAGGCAAGAACATCCTGGGTACCGGTTTCGACTGTGAAATTTATGTTCAGCGTGGCGCAGGAGCTTACATCTGCGGTGAAGAAACCGCCCTATTGGAATCTCTGGAAGGTAAAAGAGGAAATCCGCGTCTGAAACCACCTTTCCCTGCTGTAAAAGGTCTTTGGGAAAGTCCGACTGTAGTGAACAATGTAGAAACAATTGCAGCAGTAGTTCCAATCATCAACATCGGCGCAGCGGAGTATGCCAAGATCGGTGTGGGTAAATCTACCGGTACAAAACTGATTTCTGCCTGCGGTAACATCAACAAACCGGGGGTTTACGAAATTGACATGACGATCACTGTAGAGGAATTTATTTATTCTGATGAATACTGTGGCGGCATACCTAACGGTAAGAAACTCAAGGCCTGTATCCCGGGCGGAAGCTCCGTTCCCATCCTGCCGGCTAACCTGATGCTGAAAACCATCAACGGTGAACCAAGACTGATGAATTACGAATCCCTGTCCGACGGTGGATTCGCCACGGGAACCATGATGGGTTCCGGAGGTTTCGAAGTATTGGATGAAGACCAGTGCATTGTAGAGCACACGATGACATTAGCGCGCTTCTACGCGCACGAAAGCTGTGGTCAGTGTACACCTTGCCGCGAAGGAACACCGTGGATGTATAAGATCCTGAAAAAAATAAACAGTGGCGAAGGAAGAATGGAAGACATTGATCTTCTATGGGACGTTCAGAGAAAGATTGAAGGAAACACCATCTGCCCGCTTGGAGATGCAGCTGCTTGGCCTGTTGCCGCGGCCATACGTCATTTCCGCGATGAATTTGAGTGGCATATCAACAATCCTGAGCTTGCCCAGACTCAGAATTACGGTCTGGCCGGATATGCAGACCCAATTCCGGTACCTGCCGCCAATATATAAACGCGGGTCCACCAGCGGAATTTTTAAATAGCAAATACCCCTTACAGGGACAATATAGCCCAATGAGCAGGCTTAAAGCTGATAAATATGAGCACAGAAATTAAAAAATTCAAGATAACCATAGACGGACAGACTACTGAAGTTATGCCCGGCACTTCTATACTGGAAGCCGCCAGACAGATCGGTGGCAAATCCGTTCCCCCGGCCATGTGCTACTACAAACCGCTGGAAAGCAGTGGAGGTCGTTGCCGTACCTGCCTGGTGGAAGTTTCCAAAGGCTCCGAAGCGGATCCGCGCCCGATGCCCAAACTTGTAGCCAGCTGCCGTACAGGCGTGATGGACGGGATGGAAGTTAAGAACCTGACCTCGGAAAAAACTCAGGAAGGCCGTAAAGCCGTAACCGAATTTTTACTTGTAAATCATCCGCTGGACTGCCCTATCTGTGACCAGGCCGGCGAATGCCACCTTCAGGATCTGGGCTATGAGCATGGAGTTCAGGCTACACGTACTGATTTTGAAAGAAGAACATTTGAACCGGAAGATATCGGTCCTTATATAAAACTTCACATGAACCGCTGCATCCTGTGTGCAAGATGTGTACTGGCTGCCAATCAGCTTACCGAAGAAAGGGAGCACGGCATCCTGTTCCGCGGCGACCATGCTGAAATTTCAACTTACCTGAACAAAGCTTTGGACAATGACTTCATCGGTAATGTAATTGACGTTTGTCCGGTGGGAGCACTTACCGACAGAACTGCGCGATTTGCAAGCCGTGTGTGGTTCACCAAACCGATGAATGCTACCTGCAACTGCGGTAAATGTGCCGGAAAAGCGGTGCTTTGGATGAAGGGAGATGAGATCGTACGTGTTACAGCCAGGAAAGACCAGTATGACGAGGTGGAAGACTGGATCTGTAACGAATGCCGTTTCGAACGTAAAGACCTTTCGCAGTGGACTATCGAAGGTCCGCGCCATATTTCGCGCCACTCGGTAATCTCGCTGAACCACTATCAGAAGCCTGCCGACGAGCATACCCTGCTCAACAATTCGCATGCAAAGGAAATAAGTACAGCCGACGATCAGAGAACAGAAAAATAATAAATTGTGGGAAAGGGATTCTGAACATCCCAACATTTGAACATTTTTTATGGAATTAATCACTTTTAAAATTATACTGGTACTAGCATTATTTGCTGTATCACTGGGAATAGCAGCTTATTCTACCTGGGGCGAGCGTAAACTTGCCGCTGTTCTTCAGGACCGTATCGGTCCGAACAGAGCCGGACCTTTCGGCTTGCTGCAGCCACTGGCCGATGGCGGTAAACTTTTCTTTAAGGAAGGATTTATTCCGGCAGGTGCCGAGAAGTTCCTTTTCATACTGGGACCGTCCATCACAATGTTTATCGCTCTGGTTACCGGAGCAGTGATTCCCTGGGGGAATACACTTAACATCGGTGGCGAGTCCTTCAGCCTTCAGATTGCAAATATCGACGTAGGTGTACTGTTCCTGATTGGAATGGTTTCCATAGGTGTTTACGGCATGATGATCGGTGGCTGGGCCTCCAACAATAAATATTCACTTATAGGAGCCATACGCGCCTCGTCGCAGATGATTTCATACGAACTTGCCATGGGTCTTTCCCTACTTTCCATCATTATGATGAGCGGTAGTTTGGATCTTAACAAAATTGTAATGGACCAGGGTTCAGGTAAGCTTTGGGGACTGTTTGCCGTAGACGGTTTAAACTGGAACATCCTCTATCAGCCTCTGGCATTCATCATCTTCTTCGTAGCTGCAATGGCAGAGACCAACCGTCACCCTTTCGATTTACCGGAATGTGAATCCGAACTTGTAAACGGTTATATGACGGAATATTCTTCCATGAACTTCGGAATGTATATGTTCGGTGAATATGTGAATATGTTCATCTCCAACGCACTGATTGCGACGCTGTTCTTTGGTGGATTCAATTATCCGGGAATGGGTTGGGTAGCCGAAAACTGGGGCGAAAACGTGGCCGGGATCCTGAGCATTGTCTCCATACTGTCCAAAGCGATCATCGGTATTATGATATTTATGTGGATAAGATGGACCATCCCGAGATTCCGTTATGACCAGCTGATGCATTTAGGTTGGAAAACTTTAATTCCGCTGGCATTGCTCAATCTTGTGATTACCGGAGCTGTAATCCTACTTTTTGGAAAGTAGAGAGTTTGAAAATTTGATTTTCAAATATTAATAAGAAATTTAGTTAAATGAAACTTACAAACAGGTCAAAAGTTGTTTCGAATAAGAAAATGACCTTTATGGAAAAGCTATACCTTCCGGAAATCGCGAAGGGCATGTTCATCACTTTGAGGCATGCAATAGAAGGACCTAAAGGCAAGGTATTTTCCTATCCGGAGGTAGAAAAACCCAGAGCTAAGGTATGGCGCGGACTTCATGTACTGAAACGTGATGAGGAAGGACGCGAAAGATGTACCGCCTGCGGACTGTGTGCCGTAGCCTGCCCGGCAGAAGCCATAACCATGACGGCGGCTGAAAGGACCAGAGAAGAAAAAGATCTTTACCGCGAAGAGAAATATGCCGCTGTGTACGAAATAAATATGCTGCGCTGTATTTTTTGTGGAATGTGCGAAGAAGCCTGTCCAAAGTCTGCGATCTACCTCACCGACCGTCTGGTAGATGTTGAAACGAACAGAGGCTCCTTCATCTACGGAAAAGACAAATTGGTGGAAGATGTGAATAACAGAATTGACATCACGGACCGACAGTCTGAACTTCAAAAAAAGGCAGTGAAATAATATGGAACAGATTTTATTTTTCATCGTTTCTGCCATAGCAGTAATCAGTGCCGGCTATTTCGTTTTTGCCCGAAATCCTATGTATGCGCTTCTGTCGCTTATCGTAACCATGTTTTCGATTGCAGGAATGTATGTTTTGCTGAATGCTCAGTTCCTGGGCATTGTTCAGGTAATCGTTTATGCGGGCGCCATCATGGTACTTTTCCTTTACATCCTAATGATGCTGAACCTGAATAAGGAAGACGAAAGCCGTAAGCAGAATACACTTAAATTTATCGGCGTCTTCAGTGCAGGTATACTGCTCGTAGGTATGCTGGGAGCTTTCCGCGGATTCAATGAGGAAATTCTTGCTTCCCCGGATATTGATTACTCTGTAGGTCTGACCAAAAATCTGGGAAGACTATTGTTTAACGAATATGTAGTTCCGTTTGAACTTGCCTCCATCCTGATTCTTGCAGGTATTGTAGGAGCTGTTCTTATTGGTAAGAAAGATATCTAATATTATGGGAGAAGTGAATACTTTTATACAGACGGTACCGCTCAATTACTTCGTAATTTTGTGTACACTGCTCTTCAGCCTTGGTGTGTTGGGCGTCCTGCTGCGCAAAAATGCCATTATCATCCTCGGATGTGTGGAACTTATGCTCAATTCGGTAAACCTTTTACTGGCTGCATTTTCCAGTTATATGGGCGACGGTCACGGACACATCCTGGTATTTTTTATCATGGTCGTTGCTGCCGCGGAAGTGGCTGTAGGTCTGGCCATCATTGCGATGATGTACAGAAACACGAAATCAGTGGATGTCAGTATTTTTAACAAATTAAGAGGATAAACGATGATGGAAAACTTGATTTTTGCAATTATACTCTTACCCTTAGCCGGCTTTCTGATCAACGGACTTTTTGGAAAGCAGTTGCCAAAAAACATCGTTGGGGCAATAGCTTCCCTGGCTGTTTTTGCTTCTTTCTGCATTGGTCTGTATCTCTTCCTGAATTTTGACAAGGACTCTCAGCCCATAATCGTACGGGCCTTCGAGTGGTTCCGCATCAATGGTATCCAGATCAACTTCAGCTTCCAGATAGACCAGCTGTCACTGATGATGATTATGATCATTACCGGAATCGGCTCGCTTATCCATCTGTACTCCATTGGTTACATGCATACTGATAAAGGTTTCCACAGGTTTTTTGCCTACCTGAACCTTTTTGTCTTTATGATGCTACTTCTTGTAATGGGAAGCAACTATGTGATCCTGTTTATCGGTTGGGAAGGTGTAGGACTCTGCTCTTACCTGTTAATTGGCTTCTGGTTTAAAAACAAGGAGTACGGCAAAGCTGCGAGAAAAGCATTTATAATGAACCGGATCGGTGACCTTGGTCTCCTCATGGGTATATTTATGATCGCCTTTCATACCAATGCTTTGGATTACCTTTCCGTAGCTCAAAACGCATCTAAGTTTGAAGCAGACGGGTCTGTCATCATTTTCATATGTGCAGCTCTTTTCATAGGTGCTGTCGGAAAATCTGCCCAGGTTCCATTATATACCTGGTTGCCTGACGCCATGGCCGGGCCTACACCGGTTTCAGCATTAATTCACGCAGCTACCATGGTAACTGCCGGTGTATATCTGGTGTTCCGTTCAAACTTCCTTTATGTACTGGCACCTACTGTGATGGACGGTATCCTCTTCATTGGTTTGCTTACAGCTTTCCTGGCTGCATTTTATGCCATGAGGCAGAACGACATCAAGAAAGTTCTGGCCTACTCCACGGTTTCACAGCTTGGGTTTATGTTTGTGGCTTTGGGTGTAGGTGCTTATACAGCAGCTATGTTCCACCTGATGACACATGCTTTCTTCAAAGCACTGCTTTTCCTTGGTTCAGGTTCAGTAATCCATGCAATGAGCGACGAACAGGATATGCGTTTCATGGGCGGACTGAAGGACAAGATAAAAATCACTCATATCACCTTTCTGATCGGAACCTTCGCCATTGCCGGGATGCCCTTTTTCTCCGGTATGATCTCAAAAGATGAAATCCTTGTAGCCGCGTGGGCTAAAGGACCTGTTTTCTGGATAATCCTTTTCGCCATAGCTGCAATGACTGCTACATATATGTTCAGACTTTATTACCTGACCTTCCATGGTGAGTTCCGTGGCAGTGAGGAGCAGAAACATCATCTGCACGAAAGCCCGCTGAACATGACGCTGCCGCTTATGGTATTGGCTGTACTATCGGTTATTGGTGGTCTTATAAACCTGCCGCACATCATCGCTCACGGCGACTATTCAAAACTGCAGCAATGGCTGAGTCCCTTACTTTCCGAAGATATCAAAAACCAGCTGGAAGCCAACCTGCAGGGTATAACCCTTACTACAGAACTGATTTTGTTAGGTCTTACGGTGGCTATGTTCTTCATAGTTTGGTTTCTGGTAAGGAACAGGTATGTTGTGAAACGCCACCTTCCGGTTCCCGAAGATAAATACATTGGCTGGGAGAAACTGTCTGCCAGAAAATTATATGTCGACGAACTTTATAACGCGCTGATCGTAAGGACTACTGAAGGTTTCGGTCGTGCAGGCAAAATGTTCGACAACAATGTCCTGGACAGGCTGGTAAACTTCATTGGCGAAGGTGCTGAAGACAGCGGTAAAGCCATGAAGAGGCTCCAAAACGGTAATGTAGAGAATTATGTACTGGTCATGTCCCTGGCTGTAGGAATAATTTTGATTGTTAACTTTTTTATCCAATAATAATGTCGTACCATCTATTAGCATTATTACTTATACCCCTAATCGGTTCAGCATTGCTGTTTGCCTTCAAAGGTAAGGCCGGTAAATATCTCGCCTTCGGGACTGCAATTGTTCAGATGTTGGTTACGTTTGCCATACTTTACTCCTTTGACACTAAACCTACGGTAGACAGCGTACTGCAGCACGAAATCAACGAGGCCTGGTTTGTCTCCATAAAAAGCAAACTCCATTTCGGTATAGACGGGATGAGTATGCTGATGCTGATGCTTACCAACATCCTTTCACCACTAATCATCATGTCCTCATTTAATGAGAAAACTTCCTACAGAAATTCTTTCTATGCGCTGATCCTGCTTATGCAGTTTGGTCTTGTAGGGGTTTTCACCGCTTTGGACGGACTTCTATTCTATATCTTCTGGGAAGTAACGCTTATTCCAATCTGGCTCATCGCAGGGCTTTGGGGTCAGGAAAACAAAAGGTTTGAATTTACAACAAAGTTCTTCGTATACACCTTTGTTGGATCGCTGTTTATGCTGGCCGGATTCATCTACGTTTACAATTACTCGGCATCATTTGCACTGACGGATATGTATAATGCCGACCTGAACCTTACTCAGCAAACGGTAGTCTTCTGGTTTATCTTCTTCGCATTTGCGGTAAAACTGCCAGTTTTCCCATTCCATACCTGGCAGCCTGACACCTATACATTTTCGCCCACGCAGGGAACCATGCTGCTTGCAGGTATTATGCTGAAAATGGCTGTGTACGGAGTACTCAGATATCTGCTGCCGGTTACACCCGAGGCTGTGGCAGGCATCTCCGGTGCCATTGTCATTATGCTGGCCATAATAGGCGTACTTCACGGAGCACTTATCGCACTCATTCAAAATGATTCCAAAAGAATCCTCGCATATTCCTCATTTTCACATGTAGGCCTCATGCTGGCGGGGATATTTGCATCAGCAATGCTGGTAATGAAGGGTACCTTTACTACTGAAGGTGGTACCGGTGCTTTGGTTCAGGCCTTCGCACACGGTATCAATGTGGTGGCACTCTTCTATTGTGCGGACATCCTTTATAAAAGATTCAAGACACGTGATATCCGCCAGATGGGTGGTCTTGCACGTGTTGCACCCCGGTTTGCCGTACTATTCCTCATCGTTGTCTTAGGTTCTGTAGGGTTACCGCTTACAAACGGTTTCATTGGTGAATTTATCCTGCTGAAATCCATATTCGATTTCAGTGTGATGGCCGCTATCGTTGCAGGTATTACCATCATACTGGCTGCTGCTTATCTTTTCAGATTTTATGGCAGAGCGATGTTCACCAACGGAGATGATGAGGTTCTGGCGACTGCAAAAGACCTTTCCGATGTGGAATTTGCAGTTCTGGCCAGTTTAGCCGGTATGGTTATCCTTTTCGGTGTGTATCCCCAACCGGTAATTGAAATGGTGAGTAGTTCATTGAAGTTCATCTACCAGTCCATGGTAAATTAATTTGATAATAAAGAAATGAGTGTATTAGTAATTATATTTCTCACAGCGGTTGTAGCCCTGTTTTCGGGAGTCTTTAACCAGGGTAAACTGGCCAGGTATATTGGGATTGCCGGATTGCTGGCGGCCCTGTATGTATCTTATCTGCCGGAAGCTCAGTTCTTCAGCCAGTACCGGGCAATGTACGAGTTTGGACCCAACAGTGCGCTGTTCAGCAAAATTTCAATTGTCATCACGCTTCTGCTGTTTTTTCTGGGTGGATTCTCATTCAGCAATCACCGCAGCCACCAGTCGGAGCTGTACGCACTGATGCTCTTTGCTCTTTCCGGTGCGGTTGTTCTTTTCGGGTATCAGAATCTGGTAACTCTCTTCCTGGGTATTGAAATCCTGTCCATTCCCCTTTATGTAATGGCCGGGGCCAGCAAGACCAATCTTCGTTCCAACGAAGCCTCTCTGAAGTATTTCCTGATGGGCTGTTTCGCTACAGGATTCCTGCTTTTCGGTATCACTCTGGTTTACGGAACCGCAGGTAGTTTCGACCTTTATACAATCCATGCTTATGCACTGCAATTCCCAAAAGATGCAATGCTGATCATGGGTATGATTCTGATGCTTTGTGCAATGGCCTTTAAAGTTGCTCTGGCACCTTTCCATATGTGGAGTCCTGACGTGTACCAGGGATCTCCTTCGCTGATTACTACCTTTATGATGAGTGTTGTTAAGATTGCCGGGTTCTATGCGCTTTTCAGACTAATGACAATCGCATTTGCAGGTGTTTATGACGAGTGGGTGAATATATTAGGTGTTTTCCTTATCATCACTCTGTTCCTCGCCAATGTAATGGCTCTGGCCCAGAGCAATGCCAAGCGTATGCTGGCCTATTCTTCCGTTTCTCATGCGGGTTATATAGCCCTGATCTTCTTCGGCATGAATAATATGTCTACCTACAATCTCGCCTTCTACCTGTTTGCCTATGCCCTGGCTTCCGTAGGAGTGATGATGAGTCTGATTTGGGTAGAGAAATTGAAACGTGAAACTTCCTATGTAGCCTTTAAAGGTCTGGCTAAATCTGAACCATTGCTGGCTACAGTGGCTGCGGTTTCAATGCTGTCTATGGCAGGTATCCCCCTTACTGCCGGATTTATGGGTAAGTTTTCTCTGTTTGCACAGGCTATGAACGGTGCAGCGTTTCTTGTGCTGGTGGCGGTGCTGGGTTCAGCAATATCGATTGCTTACTACCTGCGTTTGATCATCGCTATGTTCTTCTTCACCGAAAGCAGCTTCAAGACCACTGAAAAAGTTACTTTAACCTATAATATCCTGGCTGTCTTCGTAATCGTTGCCATTGTAGCCCTGGGTGTTTATCCTGATCTTTTTGCCATGCAGTTTGGTCTTTAGACTACAGTAAACAACAATAGTATAAAGCGCAGCTCAGAGGAGCTGCGCTCTTTGTTTTTGAACAATTTATATTATTTAACCTTTATTAGCGCACTTACAGTAACGCCTAAATTTAGATTAGCATTCAAATTAAAAATGTAAACCCTTCGGAATTCCTGAAGGCCTTTTTCGGTCCAAACAATTTCAATTGAAATTTTCAATCAACACGAATTGAAGTGCGAACGGTATTATGCCGCTAATTGTTTTTAAATCATCAAATAAAGTGGTAATTTTAAAAACAATCTTTTAAACAATTTTAATATGAGTACAAAAATTTATGACAGAGTTGAACTGAAAGAAAGGTATGAAAACTACATTAACGGCACCTGGACGCCACCGGCAAGCGGAAAATATTTTGACGTAATAACACCTTTGGACGGGACCGTGATGAGCCAGGCCGCCCATTCCAATGAGCAGGATCTGGAAATGGCCGTTAACGCGGCCGAAGCTGCATTTGCGGATTGGGGTAAAACGTCCGTTACCGAAAGAAGTATTATTCTGAATAAGATAGCGGACCGGATGGAAGAAAATCTGGAAAAGATCGCGGTGGTGGAAACCATGGACAATGGAAAACCGATACGGGAAACACTTAATGCCGATATACCTCTGGCAATTGATCATTTCAGATATTTTGCGGGTGTAATCCGCGCCGAGGAAGGGTCACTTATGGAACTGGACAGTAATACTGTCTCCCTGATCGTGAATGAGCCCCTGGGTGTAGTTGCTCAGATCATCCCCTGGAATTTCCCAATTCTTATGGCAGTATGGAAGATAGCCCCGGCACTGGCTGCGGGCAACTGTGTGGTCTTAAAACCAGCCGAAAACACTCCTATTTCTATTCTCGTACTGATGGAGCTTATAGGAGACCTGCTGCCACCTGGCGTTCTGAACGTGGTGAACGGTTTTGGCGGCGAACTGGGACACGCATTGGTAACCAACAAAAAAGTGGCTAAAGCAGCCTTCACAGGTTCTACAGCTACAGGGAGAATGGTGATGCAGTATGCGACCGAAAACATCATTCCCGTCACTTTGGAACTTGGAGGCAAATCACCGAACGTATTTTTCGAGTCTGTAATGGATGAAGATGATGCCTTTTTCGACAAAGCCCTGGAAGGTGCGGCCCTCTTTGCTTTAAACCAGGGGGAAATCTGTACATGTCCGTCCAGGTTACTAATTCAGGAAAGCATTTACGATAAGTTTATAGAGAGGGTTGTAGAGAGAGTGAAAGCCATTAAAGCAGGGAATCCTCTGGACACTTCAACAATGATTGGAGCACAGGCTTCAAAAATTCAGTATGATAAGATCCTCAATTATATAAAACTCGGTCAGGAAGAAGGTTGTGAAGTTCTTTCCGGTGGAGATGCCAACAAACTGGAAGGAGAATTAGAGAATGGATATTACGTTCAGCCTACACTGCTTAAAGGTCATAATAAGATGAGAGTCTTCCAGGAAGAAATCTTCGGACCTGTTCTGGCGGTAACTACGTTCAAGGATGAAGCCGAAGCAATTAAGATAGCCAACGATACAATGTACGGTTTGGGTGCAGGCGTTTGGACGCGTGATGCTCACCAGCTGTACCAGGTTCCCAGAGCGATCCAGGCGGGAAGAGTCTGGGTAAACCAATATCATTCTTATCCTGCGGGTGCACCTTTTGGAGGATATAAGCAGTCCGGTATTGGTAGGGAAAACCATAAGATGATGCTCGATCATTACCGTCAGACCAAGAATATGCTTATTTCATACAGCAAAGAAAAATTAGGGTTCTTCTAATTAACAAATGGCGGATTTGCATAAAAAATCCGCCTTTCTTTGCTTAAAAATCAACATTAATAAATTCCAAATGAATAAGATATCAAGATTTTCAGCAACACCAGCAGCATTGGAGCTTATAGGACAGCTTTCCGAAGAATTTGGCGAGCTGATGTTTTACCAGGCGGGTGGATGTTGTGAAGGGACACAGCCCCAGTGTTTCCGTAAAGGTCATTTTTATCCCAGAACTAAGGATGTAAGCATCGGGACCGTACTCGGCTTTCATTTTTGGATAGATCATGATTTATTTGAATACTGGAAATACAGCCATTTTGAGTTGGATGTAGTGGAAGGCTTCGGCGCAGGTGGGTTTTCACTGGAAACAGCTAAAAAAAAGACCTTCAAGATCAATTACCGCCTTTTCAGTCAGCAGGAACTTGATAATTTGGAAGACACATTGCTTTATCACCAATACATGGAATATGAAAAGGTGAAGAAGCAAGGTTTTTAGGAAAAGCGAAAAGCACTCAATCAGGGTGCTTTTCGTTTTATCAGATTTTATTTAAATACCAAACATTATGCTTTACGGTAAAACTTACTCCTGGGATTTCGCCTCGTCCCAAAGTAAGTCCATTTCCTCAAGCGACAGGTCAGTCAGTACCAAATTTCTCTGCAGCGCTATGGATTCCATCTTTTGGAAGCGGTAAATAAATTTGTGATTGGTTCTTTCCAGTGCAGAATCAGGGTTAATTCCGGTTAGGCGTGCATAATTGATAAGCGAAAAGAAGACATCCCCGAGTTCTGCTTCTTTCTTATCCGGATCGGTTTCCGCATGAAACTCGGCAAGCTCTTCATCTACCTTTTTCCAGGCATCCTCAGCACTGGCAAATTCAAACCCAATACCTTTCACCTTTTCCTGAATGCGGTAGGCTTTTACGATGCTCGGCGTGCCTTTGGAGACACCGGAAAGCACGGACTTATTACCTTCCTTAAGTTTTAGTTTTTCCCAATTCTGCTTCACTTCCTCTTCATCAGCTACCTCAACTTCACCGTAAATATGCGGATGGCGGAAAATAAGTTTTTCATTCAGTGAGTTGATGACATCTGCAATATCAAAACTTCCTTTTTCGGAGCCGATTTTAGCATAAAATACCAAATGCAGCAGCACATCGCCAAGTTCCTTTTTAATTTCCTGCAGATCCTCTTCCAGTAAAGCATCCGAAAGTTCATAAACTTCCTCCAGCGTAAGATGGCGCAGCGACTGAAGGGTTTGCTTTTTGTCCCATGGACATTTTTCCCGCAGATCGTCCATAATATCCAGGAGACGGGAGAAAGCTTCTAACTTTTCTGCTTTAGAGTTCATCAGTTTTCGCTACTTCAGTTCCACCATTTCGGAAACCTCAACATCGTACCCGCCCACAAGAGGCTTAAGATCCGGGCTCTGAGTGATGACGCGGAATTTGTTGATGCCCAAATTCTTCAGGATCTGTGTGCCGATGCCGTAATCGCGGAAATTGGAAGCCAGTGTCGGACGCTTTTCGGCGCCGTCCTGATAATCCAGGAACTGCTGAAGTTTGCGCATTGTATTTTCGGAATTGGATACATTGTTGATGAAGATGAAGGCGCCTTTACCTTCCTCATTAATCATAGATGTCACCTTTTCCAGTAGCGGTTTTTCACCAGTAATCAGACGGCTCAAGACGTCAAAATAGGAATTGGATGCCTGCACGCGTACCAAAACCGGTTCATCTACCGTCCAGGTGCCTTTTGTAAATGCAAAGTGTAACTGTTCTGTGCTTGATTCCTTAAATGCATAAAAGTCAAACTCACCATACATCGTCTTCACTTTACGCTCCTCAATTCTTTCAATAAGGTCACCTTTTTTAAGCTGGTAATGAATCAGATCTTCAATGGAAACTATTTTCAGGTCCAGTTTCTTTGCAAGCTCCATGAGTTCCGGCAAGCGGGCCATGGAACCGTCCTCATTCATGATTTCACAAATTACACCACCTTCTTTCAGGCCGGCCAGTTTTGTAAGGTCGATGGCTGCTTCCGTATGTCCGGCCCGTTTCAGTACACCCCCTTTCTTAGCGCGCAGCGGGAAAATATGTCCCGGACGCATAAAGTCGGCAGGTTTCGTATTTTCGTCCATCAGTGCCAGGATGGTCTTGGAGCGGTCGCTGGCAGAAATACCGGTTGAAACACCTTCACCCAGAAGGTCTACAGATACGGTAAAGGCTGTTTCCTTGGGATCGCTGCTTCTTGTAACCATAATGTCCAGGCCTAACTCATCACAACGTTTTTCCGGCAGCGGTGTGCAGATCAGCCCGCGGCCGTGAATGGTCATAAAATTAATGATTTCGGGTGTTGTAAGTTCCGCGGCTGACAGAAAATCACCTTCATTCTCACGGTTTTCATCATCAACAACAATGATGATCTTACCGTTTTTCAGGTCTTCTATGGCTTCCGGAATAGTATTGAGTTTAATATCGGACATCTTTACTTTTATTTCGCGCAAAGATAATGATTTAAAAAGGGTATGACAATTTTTGATGTATTGGCAACACTTTGGAAAAAGACTGTAGCCCCATGAATTTTTTATCGCCGCAATGCACAAAGCAGCCGTTTATTAACAATTATTAACATATTTTTCTATCTTTGCCTCTTGTGTGTTCTGGTGCTGCGGTACGGTCTCGATGAGTATATTTCATTACTATAAAGACTTCGCAGCTTTCTGACAATGATCCTATATTTCCGGTAGATGAGTGTAGTAGCAAGGCAGGGTTTTAAATATACAGTTATAGGCTATCTGGGATTTATCCTGGGCGCACTTTCAACTTATTTTGTCTTTCCCTATGATTTTGCATTTTACGGCAAGCTGAGTTATATCCTTACCACTGCCGAGATCATGGTCCCTGTAGTTGTATTCGGACTTTCCTATGCTAATGTTAAATTCTTTCACCAAACACAAAAAGAAGGCCGGCATCAGAATGTGCTTTCGCTGTCACTGTTAGGAATTCTGTTTAATTTTGTGGTTTTTACTGGCCTTTTTCTCCTGTTCCATTATGTTTTCCCCGAATACAAACAGGAAGAGTGGTGGAAGTTGAAATATATTATTCTTCTGCTGGTATTGGTACTGTCCATCTCCCACGTACTGAACAGGTATGTATCCAATTTCAAAAGGATTGTAGTACCCAATATTTTCGAGAATATATTTCCGAAACTGGCCAATCTGGGAGCGTTCTGCCTGTTTATATTCTTTGGAATGAGCCAGCCCTCGGCCTTCGGCTTTTTCTTCGCCATGTTTGTAATGTCTACGGTGGGTTATTTTGTGTATGCCAACTCACTGGAAAAAATAAAGCCGGACTTCAGTACTGCATATGTAAAAAAAGATGCGTTATGGAAGGATATTTTGAACTACAGCTTTTTTGGATTCCTGGGCAATATAGGTAACTATATCGCTATAAAAATTGATAAATTCATGATCGGCAATTCGCTGGGAATGGAAGAACTGGGTATCTACTCTACTCTGTTCGCCATGATTTCGCTGATATCGATACCGCAACTGGGACTATTCAATATATCGGCCCCAATTATCAATAAAAGCATTGCTGAAAATGATATGGAACAACTGGACCGTTTCCACAAAAAGACGTCACTGAGTCTCTTCTTTTTAGGTGCTGTACTGTTTTCCTGCCTTCTCGTTGGCTTCCCCTATCTGGTAAGCTTTATTAAGAACGGCACCATGCTGCGCGAATCCGAACCAGTAATCTGGATCCTGGGCTCGGCAATTCTGTTCGACCTGGCTACCGGCTTCAACGGAAACATTATATCAATGTCCAAATACTACCGTTATAATATCGTATTCATGATTTTCCTGGCGGCACTGACCATTGGACTCAACTATTATTTCCTGGAGCATACCGGTCTGGGTATAGCCGGTGTTGCGCTGGCCACGGCGATATCGCTCACACTGTACAACGTCGTAAAAATAAGTTTCAATTATTATAAATTCAGCGTACATCCGCTGTCAATTGAAATGATTTTTGTGTCCATTATTACAACAATGGCCATCACCGTAGCCATTATTCTGCCCGATTTCAGCAATAACTTCATCAACCTCATTTTCAAGCCCATCATTGTTTTAATAATGATCTATGTAGGGAACCATTTCCTGAAGATTTTCCCTATCCATGACTATGTGAACAGGAATTTTATCCGCAGTATTTTTAGACTTGGTAAATAACTTTTAAATCATTGAACGCAATGCTGCGTGCAGCGCGTCCGCAACTGCTTTTTGCGAATACGCCTGCAGAAAATTAAATGAGCATGCCGAAGCATTTAATAACAATTCCTCAATATTTTCTCTTTCGTTAAAAATAAAAGGAAATTCCTGTGCAGGATAATCTTCGGGGAAAACAGCGCATTTGCCAAAACGGATCGCATCACCCAGATTACCCGTCATTTTGGTAAGTCCATAAAATTCCTTCTGACTGAAAAAAGTGGTTTCAGACTGTAACGGACACCAGAGAACCGATGCTTTTCGCATCCAAGTTTCAAACGTTTTTGAATCTACTTTTTCCGTGAAGTACTGAATACTCACATTACCGGGTTTACTTTTGCCGAATTCGACAATCCATCTCAATTCCTCGCCGGCTGCCTTACCAAGAAAAACGACCTCAACCTCCGACCTAAAATGTCTGAGTTTTTGAAATATGCCGGCATAATCCCGCCGCTTTTGCGATACAGAGCCGGGAATGACGATGCAGAATCTGTCTGGGTTGACCTTATCAGAGAATTCATTAAACAAAACCGGCAAAGATTTATAAGGAGCTTTTACACCATCAGGATTGAGTAACAAAAGATGTTTAACTTTGCTGTAAACACGTGGTGCGGACAGCAAGCCTTCTTTCAGCAACAATTTCAAACGGTACGTATAATCACCCTGGAAAATTCCGCCAAACAGCTTGAAGGCAGAAGCCCGGCTGAAATTCTGATTGTGTACAATCACAGCTGTATTGAACTGTTCAGTAATCTTTTTAAATATATTAAAATAGCGGTGTACAGTACCGATAATCACCAAATCATAATCCGCGTCTTTCAGCATTCCCAAAAGATCAGGAGGTATTGTAATAATGCTGTCCGTCGCCGGCTTCTCAATAAGCTTAAAAACTTTTTCTGATAAATAATAATCTACTTTAAACTCTGCAGAATCCTGCATCAGCTGTACAAAATTACCCGCGATTTCCGCATGGGTATCCATTTCTATGTAGGCAATTCTTTTCACTGGCCGTGTACTTTCTGACCGCCGGAAAAAGTTTGCAATACTTTTGTCTGCAGAATTCTGTCTTCAGAAATATTCATCAGATCATCACTTAAAACTACAAAATCAGCAGATTTCCCCACTTCCAGGCTGCCCAGTTCATTGTCCTGAAAGGCTGCCTTTGCTGCCCAAATGCTCATACCGCGCAGCGCCTGTTCCCGTGTAAGCGCGTTTTCTTTTTGAAAACCGCCGACAGGTAAATGCTTAGCATCTTTTCTGGCTACAGCCGCATAAAAAGTCTTGATCGGATTGATCTCCTCCACCGGAAAATCAGTTCCCAATGGCAACCAGCCGTTCTGCTGCAGCAAATCCTGATAGGCATACGAATGTTTTAACCGTTCGTTTCCAATTCTGCTTTCAGCCCAGTTCATATCCGAGGTTGCATGGGTAGGTTGCACAGACGGAATGACACTATACTTACCGAAGAACCCAACATCATCTTTATCCACAATCTGGGCGTGCTCAATACGCCAGCGTCTGTCGTTTTTACCGTTCAGGACATCGCTATAGATTTGGAGAATGGTCCTGTTGGCCGAATCACCGATGGCGTGGGTACACATTTGAAGATTACTTTTGCTGAGTTTCTGCGCCAGATTTAGGAAGTGTTTTTTATCTTTAAGCAGGAATCCTCTCCACCCCTTCTTATCTGAATAATCATGCAGCAGGCAGGCACCTCGCGAACCCAGAGCACCGTCTGAATACACCTTATATCCTCCAAAGGTGATATTACCGTTGGTGAATCTTCCTTTGCCAATCCATTCATCATATGTGGCAGCATTATCCTCAAGTAAAGCGAAGATTTTCATTTTCAGAATTTCCTGCTCCTGGGCTTTTTCCAAAAGACCAAATGTATGTACCGACATGCCGCAATCGTGCAGCGAGGTCAGACCGTAGGAAAAACACTCTTTCTGCAGTTCACCGAAATACCGGATCGCCAAGTCATCCGAAATTTCAGGGATATGTTTTTCCACCAACAGCATGGCGTTATCAATAAGAATACCTGTGAGTTTTCCGTTAATCTTTTCAATTTCCCCACCCCTTACTTTGGTCTTAGCTGTGATTCCGGCGATATCCAGTGCTTTCTGGTTAGCAATTGCTGCGTGGCCATCAACCCTTTTTAAGTACACCGGACGGTCGGGAAACAACTGATCCAGTTTCGACTTATTGGGAAATTCCTTTACGGTCCAGTTATTCTGGTCCCAACTGCGGCCGTAAATCCATTCCAAAGGTGCCGTTTTAGAATACGCCGTCAGTCTCTGGATAATTTCTTCCCAGGATTTTGTGCCCCATAGTTCACATTTCCATTTATCGGTTGCGTAGCCGCTAAAATGACAGTGCGCATCAATAAAACCCGGGAAAACGGGTTTTCCCTGCAGGTCCTGAGTGTTTTTTGAACGGTAAACGTTTAGAATTTCGCTGGTTTTTCCCACTGCTACAACTTTACCATCTGAAACCGCCATGGCTTCAGCTGTGTCAAAATTTTGATTGACAGTGTAGATCTTAGCGTTGTGGATAATGAGATCGGCCGGTTTTTGAGCGGTAAGAAAAATTGAAAACAGTAGCAGGATTACTGTAGGGACAAGTCTCGACTTGTCCGTATGGGTGAAAACTATATTCATTTTATTCTTCATCTCTAAATTTGTCTTTTTCCCAGTTCTGAGGATTGTTTGAAATATATTGGAAAATTTTCTCATATGCTTCCTTGCTGCGCACAATGTGATCGTGAAAAGATCGCTGCCACCTAAAACCAGCATTTCCTTTAAGGTGAATTGCCTTAGAACTGGTGGTTTTGTAAGCACCCATTATTGACGAAACGGTCTTAATTTTTAATTCTTCGCTTTCAACCTTTGATCTGTCAATTTGAAACAGAAGATGTACATGATTTGGCATGACTACAAAATTATGAAGTTCCAGATAAGGATATTGCTTCGCCAGCCAAAGAATCTGCCTTTTAGCAATCAGTCCGGAATCATTTAGATAAACTTCGGCATAATGTACTTTCCCAAAGTGATGGCGGCGGTCTTTTGTGCAAACGGTTATAAAATAGATTCCATCCTGACTGTAATCATAATTCAGCATTCTGTTTCTTTTCCTGCTTTGCATTTTCGTGGTTTTTTTAGTGACAGGTCGTGACCTGTCAACCATAGCGCAAAGTGACAGGTCACGACCTGTCACTTCAGGCGTGATTTCTGCCACATCTCCTTCCACCGCAAATTCCTGATATACATTATTTCATCCTCAGTCAGTTCCCGATTACTGTTTTGCCTTATATAAGAATTCATTGTAATGAAAAATTCCGACAGCGATCTGTTCTTCAACGACGATTTGGCCGATGAGATAGCCGCCAAAGGCAAACTGAGCCCTATATTGTAATAATATTCACCCAGCTTTCTGGCTTTCTGATTTTTGTATTTATAGGCCGTAGGTCTAAGGTGTTTTACCCAGAGGGCTTTCACAGTGTGAATTTCCCAGCCGTTCTTTTTAGCCAGCATGACGTCTATATTGTCCCAACCAAGTACAGGTCTCAGACCGCTCATATCGAGAAAACACTGTTTTCGGTAGGCTTTTATCGGCCCGCGCACATGGTTTTTGGACGACAGATTCTCAAAAATCCACTGCCGCTTTTCATCCTTAAAATCATAAGCCAGCTGTTTTTCGAATACGGATTTCTTGATCCGCACCAAACCCGAAACCATACCGGCTTTCGGGAAGTCGCGGAAGACCTGCTGAACCTTCTGAAGGTAATCTGCGGGAAATATAATATCCGCATCGAATTTACAGATGACATCAAAAAGATCAAGATCTGCAGTGGCAAGTCCCTGATTGAACGTGCGCACCACTTTGGCTCCGGGCTCGTGCAGTGACTTATCAAGATTTTTTAGGCTGAATCTGGAATCCCTGCTCACGAAATCACGGACAATTTTTTCGGTATTGTCGGTAGATCCGTCATTAACTACCACGACAGAAAAATCCGTAAAGCTTTGGTGCAGCAGCGATTGCAGGCAAAAAGCGATATTCTGTTCCTCGTTATGAGCGGGAATAATGATAAGAAATTTCACTTCCCGTGATTATTTGTGCGGTTGAAGCATGTTTTTCGGATCCAGGATATCATCCAATTTTTCGCGGGTAAGCAGACCGTGTTCCAGCACCAGATCGTACACACTTTTGCCCGATTCCAGCGCCTCCTTGGCAATGACTGTAGAGTTTTTGTATCCAATATAGGGATTCAGCGCGGTTACGATACCGATACTGTTTTTTACCATATTCAGGCACACCTCTTTATTGGCTGTTATGCCTACAATACATTTCTCGCGGAGTGTATCCAGCGCGTTGCACAGGAACTGTATGTTTTCCATAATGGCGTGCGAAAGCACCGGCTCCATTACATTAAGCTGCAACTGCCCTGCTTCGGCAGCGAATGTCACCGTAAGGTCATTACCAATAACTTTATAGCACACCTGATTTACTACTTCGGGTATAACAGGATTTACCTTACCCGGCATTATGGAAGAACCCGGTTGCATAGGCGGCAGGTTGATTTCAAAAAGACCTGCACGTGGTCCGGAGGACAAAAGCCTCAAATCATTACATATCTTTGAAAGCTTTACCGCAAGGCGTTTGGTGGCTGATGAATAGATCACATACGAGCCGGTATCGGGTGTAGCTTCAACCAAATTAGGAGCGGAAACAATCGGTAAGCCTGTAATTTCAGCCAGGTTTTCTGCGCAAAGCCGGGCATAGCCCAATGGAGCATTAAGACCAGTCCCAATGGCTGTGGCACCCATATTTACCTCAACAAAAAGTTTGGCGTTATTGTTAAGTTTCTCAATATCTTCCTGAAGATTTGCAGCGAAAGCCTCAAACTCCTGTCCCAGAGTCATCGGCACGGCATCCTGCAACTGAGTGCGGCCCATTTTCAGGACATCGTGAAATTCTGCACCCTTGGCACGAAAGGCACTTACTGTGGTTTTTACCTTTTCAACTAGTTTCTGGTTCATCTGTATCAGGGCCAGTTTGATGGCCGTTGGATAGGCATCGTTCGTAGACTGCGAAAGATTGATATGGTCATTTGGTGAACAGAACTGGTAATCGCCACGATTTTTACCCATTTTTTCCAAAACACGGTTAGCTATTACTTCATTGGCATTCATATTAACAGAAGTACCTGCGCCACCCTGAATCATATCTATAGGAAACTGGTCATGTAACTGCCCCTCCAGCAGTTCATCGCAAACCTCGGCAATTTTATGGTACAGTTGCTCGTCCAGCAAGCCGAGTTCATAGTTGGTTTTAGCCGCTGCTTTTTTTACAAAAGCAAGACCCCGGATAAACTCCGGATAAGAAGAGAGAAGCTGACCTGAAATTTTAAAGTTCTCGATTGCACGCTGGGTTTGAACGCCGTAGTAAGCGTTTACAGGAACGCTGAGTTCGCCCAGCAAATCACTCTCTTTTCTATAGTTTTCCATTTGTTTTTATTTTGGGAAAGTTAAGGCTTTTTCCATAAAGCAAAAAACGCATTTCCCTTTGAAAATGCGTTCTGTAAATGATTTGCATCATCCTATTTCTGAGGATATTTCTGTATCAGCGCCTGTAAGATGGCCCATGTTTCCATATCCACCGTGCCGTCTGCTTTCTGTGGGCGGAAATGATACTGGAAAGCTTCCACGACCTTACGGTTCTCACTGTTCCATGTTCCTGTTGGAGTAATATCATAGCCAAACTGCTGCAGCATTGCCTGAACCTGCATAATGAAAGATGAACTGTTCTGCGCTGCCATAAAGGCTTCCGGTGTTGTTGTAGTCATATAACTCATCATAGTGGCATCATCATACCACATTCCGATCTGATACTCGTCATAGAGCCTCTTCCATGGGAACAAAGGTCCCGGATCCTGCTTTCTGGTAGGCGCCACATCTGAATGCCCCAAAACATTGGTTGGCGGAATCTGATACCTGTTAACAATATCTTTCGCCAGCGCAGCCATTTTTTTCAGCTGAACCTCATCGTAAGGCACAAAAACGCGGTTACCGGATGCATCTGTGGTGAAGCCCGTGTTTACTATTTCAATCCCAATGGAAGTGTCGTTTAAATTCTTATCCTTTCTCCAGGCACTGATGCCGGCATGATACGCACGCTTGTTTTCATCAACCAGCTGATAGATTTCATTATCCCCAGTAGCATTTACCAAATAATGCGAACTTACGGCCTGTTGTGTAAGGACGGTTTTGGATTTTTCCTCATCCAGCGCCGTATAATGCAGGATTACATATTTCTGCCGGAAGTTTTGGGCGACGGCAGGAAAATAAGTTTTAACAACATTGTATCCGGCAGGTCTGGCACTCACTATGGAGCCGTGACTTATTGTATTGTCATTCTTGGTGATATCACCAATGTTCTGCGTATAATACTCCACACCGTGTGACACCGTGAGTCCGGACTTTGCAGGTGTGGCAGGTGCAGGTTTTGGAGTTTGACTTTTTGGGACCGCCGTTGTTTTCACCGGTGTCTTCCTTACCGTAGTTCTTTTCTGAGAAGTGCACGAAACGATCAGCGTGCTTAATCCCATGATATATAATGCCTTAGTCATATTTTCTCTTTTTATTCGTTTAATTTTATCAAAAATACGAAAATTTATAAGTAAATTTTTTTGGTTCGTAACTAAATCATTTCTATATTTGCACTCGCAATTACAGAACAGAAGGTCATCAAAATATTGCAATAGGAGGGTTGCCGGAGTGGTTAACGGAGCAGTTTGCTAAACTGTCGACCTGCAAGGGTCGCGTGGGTTCGAATCCCACACCCTCCGCAACCTTTGGAAAGTATACTCGGGGCGTAGCGTAGTCCGGTCATCGCGCCTGGTTTGGGACCAGGAGGTCGCAGGTTCGAATCCTGCCGCCCCGACTTTTTTTTTATAAAATTCCTTCGGGAATTTTTTTTATTGGCACTTTAGGGTGCGTAGCTCAGCTGGATAGAGCATCTGCCTTCTAAGCAGACGGTCCCAGGTTCGAATCCTGGCGCGCTCACTGAAAAGAGAAATCAGAAATGGTTTCTCTTTTTTATTTTTGCCCTATGAAGCATCTTGTAATTATCGGCACTGTTTTTCCTGAACCCAATTCTACGGCAGCAGGCAGCAGGATGATGCAGCTCATCAGGTTTTTCCTTTCCGAAAATTACAAAATCACATTTCTGTGCGCCGCCTTACCCACTGAGTACAGCACAAATCTGGAATCGATCGGAGTTCAAACCAAAACCGTAAAATTAAACGACAGTTCTTTTGAAAAGGTGATTCAGGAACTGAATCCGGATACTGTATTATTTGACAGGTTCACTACGGAAGAGCAGTTCGGCTGGAAAGTTGCCGAAGTAGTGCCGCAGGCAGTCAGGATCCTTGATACGGAAGACCTCCACTTTCTGCGCAAAGGCAGAGAAGAAGCATTTAAGCAGGGAGTTGAATGCAGCCTTTCGCATCTGACCAATGACATTTTCAAAAGGGAGATGGCTTCAATACTGAGGTGTGACCTAAGCCTGATCATTTCAGAGTTTGAAATGGATTTACTTACCAATACCTTTAAAATACAGCGTGAACTGCTTCACTACTTGCCGTTGTTTGCCGAAAATTCAGTCGAAAGTCCGGGTTTTGAACACCGGCGGCACTTCATAAGTATCGGAAATTTCCTGCACGAACCCAACTGGCAGACAGTTTTAGGAATCAAAAAAATCTGGAAGGAAATCAGACGTCAAATCCATGATGCCGAGGTTCATATTTATGGCGCCTATGTCCCGCAGAAAGCCATGCAACTACATAATGTAAAAGAAGGTTTTCTCGTGAAAGGCCGTGCATCTGATGTTGCTGAAGTTTTTAATAAAGCCCGCGTCTTGCTGGCGCCCATCCCTTTCGGCGCCGGCATAAAAGGCAAGTTACTGGACGCCATGTCGCTGGGATTGCCTAATGTTACGAGTTCAATTGGTGCTGAAGCCATACCTGGCTTATTACCGTGGAGCGGCCATATTGCTGATGAGGAAGCAGATTTTATTGAAAAAGCCGCCCATCTCTACAGGGACAGTGCGGCTTGGGATACTGCGCGCAACAACGGTTTCAGAATTATAAATGAGCGCTTCAGCAAAGACCTGTTTCTGCCTGATTTCTCAAGCAAATTAGTCCATATCTCCGAAAATTTAAGTGAATTAAGGGCGAAAAATTTTATGGGCCAGATCTTACAGCATCATCAGTTCCAGAGCACTAAGTATATGGGCAAATGGATTGAAGAGAAAAACCGCGAACCGTTTAATTAACCTAGTTCTTTTCCAGGAGCAGGGACATCCATTCCTCGCGCTGCTGTTTGTTTTTCAGGACTAGATTGCATTTGCTACAAACTTCCAGAATATCATCTACATCAAAAAAGCAAAGTCCCGAAAGAAGAAGTTGCCCGCCGCTGTTCAAAACACCGTCGTAGGTCGGAATATCCGAAATCAGGATATTGCGGTTAATATTAGCCAGGATAACGTCGAATCTTTCGCTACCAAGATTGTCTGCAGTTCCCAATGATATATCAAGTTCCACATTATTCCGCGCTGCATTTTCCTTTGAATTTTCCACCGACCACTCGTCAATATCAATTGCAACTGTCCTGCCGGCACCTCTCTGTTTGGCAAAAATAGCCAGTACTGAAGTTCCGCAGCCCATATCCAAAACGGTTTTGTCCCTGAAATCCATTTCCAGCATCTGCTCAATCATCAAATGAGTAGTTGGATGATGGCCGGTACCGAATGACATCTTTGGTTGGATCACGATTTCGTGAAGATTTGGGTTAGGCTCATGAAACTCAGCGCGGATAAGCACTTTATCGGCCACATAAATAGGTTCAAAATTCTTTTCCCACTCTTCGTTCCAGTTGATATTGGGCATTTCGCGGAAGGTATAGGAAATTTTAATGTCCTCGTTATTCATCAATGCAATACCGGAAAGCTCCTTTTCATCAAAAATATCTTTAGGAATATAGGCCAGGATACCGTCATGCTCTTCTGTAAAACTGTCGAAGCCCACTTCAATCAGTTCAGCCATCAGGATCTCATTCCAGGGTTGTAACGGCTTAATCTTAAAGTCGAATTCCAGATAATTCTGCATCTCAATTTTTTTACAAAAATAGGTTTAATCGGTCAGCCTGCCAAGCGCTTATAAAAAGGCAAAGACAGCAGCATCACCTAGGATAAATTTGCCGCTGCTACTTGCCAACTTTCCTTATTTTTGCTGAAACGACTTCGCGATGACCGACAATATTCAAAAAAAAATAGAAGACCTGCGCACAGAACTTCATCAGCATAACTATAACTATTACACGCTGGATGAGCCTTCCATTTCTGATTTTGAATTTGATACGCTGCTGAAGGAACTTCAGGAATTGGAAGCAAAACATCCGGAATTTTATGACGCCAATTCACCTACAATGCGGGTGGGAGGAGCCATTACCAAAAACTTCCCTACTGTTACCCACCAGTTCAGAATGTATTCCCTGGACAATTCTTATGATTTCGTCGATTTGGAAGATTGGGAAAAACGGCTGCAGCGAACTTTAGACGAACCTGTTGAGTATGTGGCAGAACTCAAATATGACGGAGCCTCCATTTCAATCCTTTATGAAAACGGCCTGCTGAAGGAGGCAGTAACACGGGGCGACGGTTTCCGCGGCGATGAAATTACACCTAACGTAAAGACTATTTCCGACATACCATTGCAGATAAAAGGTGATTTTCCTGATAAATTCTACGTTAGAGGCGAGATTTACCTGACCCGAAAAAACTTTGAAAAAATCAATAAGAGACGGGAGGAAGAAGGTTTCGACCCGTTCATGAACCCGCGGAATACAGCCAGCGGCAGTCTGAAGATTCAGGATTCGGCAGAAGTTAGGAAACGCGGACTGTCTTCCGTTCTGTATCAGTTTATTTCCGAAGAAAATACCGCTGCAACGCATTGGGAACTTTTGCAGAAAACGAAGTCGTGGGGTTTCAGAATTTCGGAGCAGATGAAACTTTGTAAAAACCTGGACGAAGTAAAGGAGTTCATAACCTACTGGGATAGCCACCGTCATGAATTGAGCTTTGATATAGACGGAATTGTAGTGAAAGTGAACAGCCTGGCTCAGCAGAAAAAGTTGGGTTACACAGCAAAATCCCCACGGTGGGCCACAGCGCACAAGTTCAAGGCAGAGAAAGTGGAGACCGAACTTCAGAAGGTTACCTACCAGGTGGGACGGACCGGCGCCATAACACCGGTGGCCAACCTGAAGCCTGTTCTGCTTGCAGGAACTGTAGTGAAACGGGCAAGTTTACACAACGAGGACATCATAGCCAAACTAGACCTTCACGATCATGACTTTGTTTATGTTGAGAAAGGCGGCGAAATCATTCCGAAGATTGTGGGGGTAAATCAGGAAAAAAGAGCGCCAGGCAGCTCACCTGTGGAGTACATCAAAAACTGCCCCGAGTGTGGAACTGAGCTGGTGAAGGTAGAAGACCAGGCCATTCATTTTTGCCCGAATGACCTGCACTGTCCGCCCCAGGTGGTAGGAAGGATGATTCATTATGTCTCGCGCAAAGCCCTGAACATAGATAATCTGGGGAGCGAAACCATTGAACAGCTTTACCGGGCGAAACTGGTGGAAAACCCAGCCGATTTTTACGCTTTGACAAAAGAGCAGCTTTTACCGTTGGAAAGGATGGCCGAAAGATCGGCACAGAACATTATAGACGGCATTGAAAAATCAAAGGAAATTCCTTTTGAAAAAGTCCTTTACGGCATCGGAATCAAGCATGTTGGGGAAACAGTAGCGAAAAAGCTGGCTAAAAACTTCCCAAGCATTGAAGAACTTAAAAATGCCAGGGCTGATGAACTGGTTCAGGTGGAGGATATTGGCGGTAAGATTGCTGTAAGCATCACCGCATTTCTGCAGAATCCTGAAAACCTGCTGATGCTGGAGCGTCTGAAGTCCTATGGAGTGCAGCTGGAAGCAGGAGAAAACACGAACGAAGTCTTGAGCAATACTCTTGAGGGCAAAACTTTCCTTTTCACCGGAAAACTCTCTCTTTTCACGCGCGATGAAGCTGAAGAGATGGTGGAGAAACATGGCGGTAAAAACATATCAGCGGTTTCCAAGAACCTCAATTATCTGGTAGTTGGTGAAAAAGCGGGCAGCAAACTGAAGAAAGCACAGGAAATCGGCACCATAGAAGTGCTGGATGAACAGCAGTTTCTGGATTTGATAAGTTAAACAGTCTCTCGGGGTTTGCGGCGGCTTCGCCGCCGCAAACCCCGAGAGACTTAATCCACAGCGGCTGAAAACTAATGATTTACCTTCACAGCCAGCTCATATAAATTGCCCCGCATCAGGAACTTAATCCGTTCACGCGTAGTCACTGTATTGATCTCACCATCCTTTACCACGATGATCCTGTCTCCGGTGGCAATGTTTTGGTCGGCCAACCAGTCCTCGGGAAGTACATCGTCTTCCTTACGCTTCATCTCTTCCAGGATATCCTGCGCCATGTCCTGAAATCCTTCATCGTGACCATAGTAAACCTTATATTCCGGATCCAGCGCAACCCGGAAAACACGCCTGTCCTCTATAAGCTTGCCGTCTTCATTAGGTGTTGGATTATCTGAACCATCCGTAAAACCAACTTCTATAAGTTCACCCCCCTTTTCGGCGGCATACTGCTCAGCATCTTCAACTGTTTCGAAATTTGTTACTACAGTATACCCTCCAAAGGTATACTTCTGCAACCTGTCCTGCTCTTCCATAATATTATCGTTTTAATGTTTTTATTAAATTATCGGTCATCTTTCTTCTCGTCAATTTCCTCCTTCACCTCATGCCATTCATTATCCTTTAACTTGGCTTCTATTTTTTCCACTTTAAGGCTTTGCCTCAAATAGGCAAAAAGGCTCATATACACATTGGCCATGAATACCAGCGCAAAAAAAGAAATCAGATATCCCCGCCAGTCTTCAAACAGCAGTTTGTATTCTGTGACGATAAGGAAAAATGCCGTCACGTAATGACTGAAACAGTATTCGCAGGTAAACAGATAAAAGAATTTGCGGCTCAGCAGCTTTTCTTCTTCCTGCGACTTCTTCACGCAGTACTCACGGGGCTCCCGGAAAATTTCTTCATGAGTTACTGTCCAGGCAATACATGCTATGGGTACAGCTAAAATGAGAAGCCACAGGATTTGTACAGAAAGAACCTCCATGATTAAGTTTCCGACTTAAATTCAAAAGTAATGCCATGAGAATTGTGGTGCCGGTTTTGTATCTTGCCTAAAATACCCCTTATATTATGTCAAAAGAATGCTGCAGTATTGAGGAAAAACCGCAGGAAAACGGCCCTAATACTAGACCATCTCCTAAAGATAAAAGCGAGAATAAAACAGAAGATGGTCATGATCACGACCACAGCCACGACTCGGGCGAAAAAACAACTGTTCAGCACTTTCTGCCTGCCATTATATCACTAACGTTACTTAGTATAGGACTGCTGCTTCAGTATGTACTGAAGCCAGACTGGTTAAATGAGGGCTTAAGACTGGCATTATACCTGGCGTCTTATATACCGGTTGGTTTTCCGGTAATAAAGGAAGCCTGGCACAGTATTAAGCACGGCGATTTTTTTTCTGAATTTTTCCTGATGACCATTGCAACCATTGGTGCTTTTGCTATTGGCGAATATCCGGAGGCCGTGGCCGTAATGCTGTTCTATTCCGTAGGCGAAGTTTTCCAGGCTATGGCTGTCCAAAAGGCCAAACTGAACATCAAGTCGCTGCTGGACCAACGGCCGGATGAGGTGACGGTTATAGAAAACAAAATTCCGAGACTCATTAAAGCTCAGAGTGCAGCAAATGGACAGATGATCCAACTAAAGCCGGGTGAAAAACTGGCTTTGGACGGAAAACTGATTACCGAATCGGCATCATTCAATACCGCTGCGCTCACAGGTGAAAGCAAGCCCCGCACATACAAAAGCGGCGATATCGTGCTTGCGGGAATGATTAATGTCAACACTTTGTCTCTGGTAGAAGTTACCACTCCCTACGAAGATTCAAAACTGTCACGCATTCTGGAAATGGTTCAGAACGCCACTTCCCAAAAAGCGAAAACCGAACTTTTTATACGCAAATTTGCCAGAGTGTACACGCCCATCGTCGTCGTGCTCGCATTGTCCATCTGTCTGTTACCCTATTTCTTGATAGCTGATTATGAATTCCGGGACTGGCTGTACCGGGCGCTTGTGTTTCTCGTGATTTCCTGCCCGTGTGCTTTAGTCATTTCCATTCCTCTCGGATATTTTGGAGGCATTGGCGCCGGCAGCCGAAACGGTATTCTATTTAAAGGAAGTAATTTCCTGGATGTACTGGCAGGGATAAGGCATGTAGTTATGGATAAAACCGGAACCATGACAGAAGGTGTTTTTAAGGTTCAGGAAGTATACATTCGGGAAGGTTTTAACAAAGATGAAGTTTTACAGCGTATCAACACTCTTGAAAGCAAATCTACCCATCCAATCGCGACGGCAATCCGGGAATTTGTAGGGCCTGTAATCCATACAGAAGTACAGAATTTTGAAGAAATTGCCGGACATGGATTAAGAGGAATTTTAGATGGAAAGGAATATCTGGCCGGTAATTTTAAGCTGATGGACAAATTTAATATTGATCATCAAATTGAACATTCATCCATTTCAGACACACTTGTGGCTGTTGCTGTAACCGGGAAATTCGCTGGATATCTTACCATTTCCGATCAGATTAAAAAAGATGCAGCCGATGCGGTGAAAGAACTTAAAAAACTGGGTGTCAATATTACAATGCTTAGCGGCGACAAAACAGCTGTAGTAAAGGAGGTTGCAGATAAAATTGGCATTACGGATGCTGATGGTGATCTGTTACCTGAAGATAAGGTCACTAAGGTAAAGGCACTTAAATCCGGGCAGAAAAGCGTGGCCTTTGTTGGTGATGGCGTAAACGATGCCCCTGTGGTCGCCTTGAGCGATGTGGGAATAGCCATGGGTGGACTTGGCAGCGACGCTACTGTTGAAACTGCTGATGTGGTGATTCAGGACGACAGGCCTTCCCGGATCCCAATGGCAATCCGGATAGGTCGCGAAACCAAAAAGATAGTCTGGCAAAACATCATCATGGCATTTGGCGTAAAAGCGGTCGTACTGATTTTGGGTGCGGGCGGTTTAGCTTCGATGTGGGAAGCTGTTTTTGCGGATGTGGGCGTAGCACTATTAGCAATACTGAACGCAGTGAGGATACAACACAAGAATTTTTCATCAAATAAATAAAACAATGTCTGACGCAGAACTCTATTTTAATGAACTGACCACACAGATTCCTGAAGCCAAACCAGGAAAAATGTTTGGTGCCCTTTGTGTAAAAATGCCAAACGGAAAAGCCGGTGCCATGTTTTGGCGGGATTTCTTGGTTGTCAAACTATCAGGCGAAACCCTGAGTAGAGCCGAGAAGCTTTCGGGAGTCAGTGTTTTCACTCCGGCAGAAGGCAGACCTATGGGTGGATGGTATACCATACCTTTCCGGCATAAGAGCGAATGGAAAGATCTCATGGAGATTTCGTGCAGTGCCGCTGCCCGGCTGGAAAAAAAAAGCCACTAAGTAGTTTTTTAGGGGTGCAGGTCTTCCCGAGGACGGTTTTCCCAAGTCCCTAAAATTCTGTATTTTTAGGGCAATTTTGTTTAAACCTGAGACTTATAGGTCTCTTAACCGGAAAAATAATTCAGGATATATGATTAATACAAGAAAAGTGCTGATAACAGCACTCTTACTTCCTGCAGCCCTGGCCTTCGGGCAGCAGTACGGCGGAATGTGGATTCCCACCGAGCTTAATGAAAAGGAGATGAAGCAACTGGGAATGAAGATTTCCGCAAAACAGATCTTTGACACTTCCAAACCAAGTATTAAAGATGCGGTAGTTCAGTTCAATGGTGGGTGTACTGCGGAAATTATTTCGCCTCAGGGGCTTCTGCTCACCAATCATCACTGTGGTTACGGACAGATCCAAAGTCACAGTTCAGTTCAGAACGATTATCTTACAGATGGCTTTTGGGCCAAAAACATGACCGGCGAACTGCCAAATCCGGGAGTGACAGTTGATTTTATTGCTGACATAAAGGAAGTTACCGGAACAGTGCTGGCCGGCACTCAAAATTTGGAAGGAAAAGCAGCTGAAGAGCTGATTAATAAAAACATTGAAAAAGCCAAAGCCGCTTTCAAACTTGAGCCCTGGCAAAAGGTGGTTGTAAAACCTATGTATTATGGCAATAAATATTACGCATATGTAATTGAGACGTACAAAGATGTCCGTTTGGTAGGTGCACCGCCGTCCAGCATAGGTAAATTCGGTTCGGATACGGACAACTGGGTATGGCCACGTCATACAGGTGATTTTGCGATGTTCAGGATTTATGCTGATAAGAACAACAAGCCTGCGGAATATTCCAAAGATAATGTTCCCTACAAACCGAAATATTTCCTTCCGGTCTCTATAAAGGACAAGCAGGAAAATGATTTTACCTTTGTTTTTGGTTTCCCTGGCAGAACAACAGAATATCTTCCGGCTATTGCAGTGGAAAAAGTAATGACCGAGATTGACCCGGCCATGATTTCAGTTCGTGAGGTAGCACTGAAAACACTTGACGCTAAAATGCGTACAGATGCCGCCACCCGTATTAAATATGCTTCCAAGTACGCTTCCATTGCCAACTACTGGAAAAAATGGATAGGCGAAGTGGAAGGCCTTAAAAAATCGGATGCCGTGGGTAAAAAGCAGCGCTATGAGCAGTCACTGATTGCCAAAAACGCTACGATCAAGCCTACCATCGACGGCCTGAACCGACTTTATACCGAACAGGCTCCTTACGCCCTGAACCGCGCGTACTATACCGAAGTGGTGCGGAACGCAGAGACACTTACCCTGGCTAATCAGTATTTAAGTTTTATGCAGAATTATGAAGCGGGGAAAATAGACAGCAAGACCATGACGGCCTTCACTGACCGTTTGGCAGGTTTTTACAAAAACTACAGTGGTGAGCTTGATGCTGTCGTAACTGCTGAACTGCTTGCACTTTATGCCAATAAGACACCACAGCAATTCCTTCCTGCAAATTTCAGCCAGTACAAGGACGATAAGAAGAATATCCCGGTAATCGAGGAATGGTCCAAAAACTCCATTATTACAGGTAGAAAAGCATTTAACGGTGCTACTGTGGATACTGACATCAATAAGGTTTTTGCGAATCCAACGGAACTGATAAAGACGCTGAAAAATGATCCGATACTGAAACTGGCTGCTGCAATGAGAGAAGCCTATCTTTCTTCTACAGATGCCAAAGTTTCTTCACTTCAGGCTGAAATCGATGTGCTTCAGAAAAAATACATGGCCCAGCAAATGGAAACCGATAAGGACCGTCAGTTCTTCCCTGATGCCAACTCTACCCTGCGTGTAACCTACGGTCAGGTGAAGGGCTCCAATCCAAGGGATGCTGTAACTTATGGCTATCAGACCCACGTGGCGGGAATTATGGAGAAATATATCCCTGGAGATTATGAATTTGATGTGCCGAAAAAACTCATCGACCTGTATAATTCCAAAGATTACGGTATTTACAAGGATAAGACTGGCGATGTTCCTGTCAACTTCACGGCTACCAACCATACCACCGGTGGTAATTCCGGAAGTCCGGCCCTTGATGCAAATGGTAACTTGATCGGTCTGAACTTCGACAGACAATGGGAAGGAACCATGAGTGACATTAACTTCGATCCCCGTTTCAGCCGGAACATTATGGTTGATACCAAATATATTCTTTTCATCATTGATAAGTATGCCGATGCAAAATGGCTTATCGATGAAATGAAAATCGTCAAATAAGATTTTCATAACTCATATCACAGATCCCGTGGCTTTTGTCGCGGGATTTTTTTAGCTTTGAATATGATTGAATTGATTAAGGGAGATATCACTAAAATTACCTGCGATGCCGTTGTTAATGCCGCCAACAGTTCACTTCTGGGTGGCGGCGGTGTAGATGGCGCTATACACCATGCCGGCGGTCCTGAAATTCTGGCAGATTGCCGGAAAATTATTGCACGTCAGGGTGGCTGCAAGACCGGGGAAGCTGTAATTACGACCGCCGGCAATCTTCCGGCAAAGTACGTCATCCACACTGTAGGGCCAGTCTGGAAAGGCGGAAATAATGGTGAGGACGCGCAGCTGGCTAACTGCTATGCGAGTTCCCTGAACTTAGCTTTAAAAAATGGCTGTAAGTCGGTTGCCTTTCCAAACATCAGCACAGGAGTCTACGGATTTCCAAAGGAACGTGCCGCCCGCATTGCGGTAACTGCGGCTCAGGATTTCGTCCACGATCGGAGTATCGGTAAGATAATTTTTGTTTGTTTTGATGATGAAAATTATAAATTGTACCAAAATATACTCACCTCGCCGACCTAGTTATATACTACTGAAAAGTTGGCGGTTAGAGTCAATAACTTGTGAAACCACCTCCTTTTTGACTATTTTTAGGCAAAATGAATCCTGTTTATATAAAAGCTTCGCTGAAGGTGCTGCTGAAAAATTATCTGAAAGCCTTTCTGCTTTTTACGCCGCTCCTGCTCGTTTTCCTTTTCACCGAGTCGGCGCGCCACCTCATCACCTTCCTGGCAATTGCGTATTACGTGCCTCTCACCGTCCTGCTTATTATCGAGATGATCCGTACCCAAAATAAGGTTTTAGTCAAGCTTACCGCCGAAGGGATCACGGTTTACGGAAAGGATTTTTACGAATGGGATCAGATTGACGAGTTACGGATCGTTTACAGAACTGTCAAGACCCGTACACAAAGGCGCGGAACGCTTATTACAAGGAAGAACCTCCTGCGCATCAACGAAGAAAACTATAATTTTAATCACAGGTATCTGGAATTCACACCTGAAGAACTGTTGGAAGTCATCAGCATATACCGCGAACGTTTGGGAACACTTCAGATTGAACACCAAAGCTTAGGTACGAAGGTTTAACAGCTTATCTTTACTTATATTTGAATATGCCTTTTAAAGACCTAGTCATCAATCTCGTGTCTAAATTTTCGGGTCCACTGAACGCCCAAAACTACCCGCTGGATTACTGTATTCCTCTTTATCACACGGTTTCGGATCAACCTTTGCCTCATCTGAAGCATTTGTATCGGGTAAAGTCTGAAAAGGAGTTTGAAAAAGATCTTGATTACCTGCTGAAACATTTCATCTTTGCAGAAGACTGGCAGAGCTTCACAAATTTTAAGAAATCCGGAGTTCCGGTGGGTAAGAAAGTGGCTCTGCTAACCTTTGATGATGGTCTTTCCGAATTTCTGCATGTCGCAGCTCCAATTCTGGAACGAAAAGGAATTTATGCGGTAAATTTTGTGAATCCTGCGTTTGTGGATCAGCAGGATATGCTTTTTCGGTGTAAGGCCAGTCTGCTGGTTGAAAAAATCCAAACTGAACAAGCCGATCTGAAACTGCTGCAAAGTATAAGCGGTTTACAAAATGCCGGCGTACAGGAAATAAGCCATTATATTTTAAAGACCGCATATAAACGGCGGGCATTGCTGGATCTGATTGCCGAATCCATTGGCCTTAATTTTACTGAATATATCCGGGTCAATAAACCCTATCTGGACCTCACCCAGCTGCAGGAACTCAAAAGTAAAGGCTTTGGCATTGGAGCGCACAGTTGGGATCATCCTTATTATTCAGAACTGACTGTTGATGAGCAGTTGGAAACCACATTCCGAAGTTTGGATTTCATGAAAACGAACGGTTTCCTGCAGGATGCATTCGCATTTCCCTTCACGGATTATGGCGTAAGCAAATCTTTCTTCGAGCAGATGTACCAAAGGTATCCCCATGTCTACAGTTTCGGCACGGCCGGAATCAAAACCGATTCCTTCATCCAAAATCTTCAAAGAATTCCTATGGAACATGATGCGGCGGCCACTATCCTGCGCAGGGAAACAGCTTACTTCCGCCTGAAGTCACCGCTAAAGAAAAACCTCATTATCCGTAAATAATGAGGTTTTTGAATGAAATAATCTTCTCTTAGTAGCCAAAAACTTCGTCCAGCGTAAGCTCACTGACAGTGCCCATATGTCCCAGGACTTCCTGATCAAGGTTCTCACGTTTCCCCATTACAGCGACATTATATTTTACAGGCTGAATTTTTTCCTTATAGAATTTTTCCAGTCCGTCCAGGGTAAGTTCTGCCACCTCCGCATACATATCTTTCCGTAAATCATAGTCAATGCCCAGCTTCTGCAATCTGAGATGATTGAAGAAAATATTGGTCCTTGTTACACGGCCGGAGGCCAGTTGCTTCAGAGTAGCCTGCCGGGCACTTTCAAACTGTGCCTCATATTTCGGAAGATTCACCATTAACTCTTCCATAGCCTGCACTGCAGTTTCCAGCTTGTCCGGTTGCGTACCAATATAAGTGGTAATGTAGTCCGCGTCCTGTAATTCGGGTGACGACTGATAAACAGCGTAAGCCGAATAGGCCAAACTTCTGCTTTCACGCAGTTCCTGAAAGATAATGGAGGAAAGACCGCTGCCGAAATACTCATTAAAAACATTAATGCGTCCAAAAGTGGAAGTATCTACCTTTCCCGCGCGTCCCAGCAAACTGAGCTCCGTCTGCACCATGTCATAATCTACAAAGTATACTTTGCCTCCCGTTTCCGGCTGGGGGTATATTTTTCTTTGCGGAACTGTGGCTGTGATCTTTCTGAGAAATGGTATGCAGGCCGCTTTAAGATCCTGCATGCTGTTCCCGTACAGGAAGATCTCGTGAGGGAAGGAAAAAAGTTCCTTTAACTTGTCCGTAAGTTCTTTGCAGGTAATTTCGCGCAGTCTTTGCTCAGAAACTACGTCACGGGAACGCGATTCCGTGCCGAACTTAGCATAATTCTGAAGTGCACGCATAATCCTGCCCTTATCGCGTTTTGCGGCATTGCGGCTCTCCAGTATGGTTTCTATATATTCATCGTAAACAGCCCCGTCGGGTAAGGCATCCTGAATCCAGTGATGCAGAAGTTCCACACCTTTAACCATATTTTCTTCAAGACCGGTTAAACTTATAGTTAACTGATCCGGTGCGGTCTTAAATTCATGCGATATCCCGATTTTATAAAATTCCTGCTTCAGTTCATCCGGCGATATAGCCGCAGTACCAAGGTACTGCAGCACCTGTGTGGCCAGGGCAAGTTCGCGGTCATGATCACTGCCGAAGGGAAAAATATAGTGTACCTGCGCCAGATTATTGAAACGGTTTGCCACAAAATTGAATTTTACACCGTCATGCACCATCACTTCAATCTCATTTTTATAGTCGATGAATTCGGGCTGGATGTCTCCTGTTTTTTCTGCCAGCAAAGATTTTAAAAAATCTGATTCGGCATCGCGGTTGATGGTCACGGGCGTAATTCCGGGATTTTCTACACGTAAAAGATCTTCGTTTACCCCTTTTTCTTTGTAAACAATGACGTAATTATCGAGGAAAAACCTATTGGCAAACTGAACAATTTCTTCCTTGCTGATGGATTCATACCTGTCCATTTCCGCAAGTTCTTCCTGCCACGTTTGTTTTCGGATATAAGTTTGGTAGAGGTTTGTAGCCAGACCGTCAGCAGTTTCAAGACCTTTCACACGCTGTACCTTGAAGTCGTTGATGATTGCAGGCAGCAACCATTCCGGAAAATCCCCCTGCTTTATTTTTTCAAGTTCTGCCAGGACAAGTTCTTTAGCCTCATCCAAAGTCTGCTCCTCCTTAGGCACTACAACTATTGAAAAATTGCCATATTCATTATATGCGGTGGCATATGCTGTAGCATAAAGTGCTTTTTGTGCGTTATTGATGTGAAGGTCCAAAAGCCCGGCTTCGCCACTATTGCTTAGGATGTGCGCGGTCAGATCTGCCAGCAAGGCTTCATCTGTTCCATAGCTGTCGGTTCTCCAGGCCAGCTGCAATCTCGGCACCGTAGGACTTTTTACCATGCGGCTCACAATGCCCGTCATAGGCTCTTCCACCACAGGAGTTTTAGCAGGCAGTTCGCGGTAACTGAATTCACCGAAATATTCATCAACCAGGCGGATGGTCTCGTTAAATTCAAGATCGCCCACCAAGACCATGGCATAATTGTTCGGCACATAAAACTCGTCAAAATAACGGTGTATGGCCTTCATGGAAGGATTCTTCAGGTGTTCTGCCTTTCCAAGCGTTGTTTGCTGCCCGTTCTGGTGGGTCGGGAACAGCAGTTCCATAAGCGCATTATTGACCAGCCTCCCATCGTGATCCTGCGCACGGTTGAACTCTTCATACACTGATTCCAGTTCGGTATGGAACAGACGCAGGACAAGTTGGCTGAACCTCTCTTTTTCAATCTTTAGCCATCGTTCAAGTTCATTTTTCGGAATATTGTTCTTATAAACGGTCTCATTCAGCCAGGTGTGGGCATTCGTTCCGGATGCGCCCAGTGCTGAAATACACTTGTCATATTCGTTGGCCAAAGCAAACTTGCTTGCCCGCTGGGAAACCTCATCAATTTTCCTGTAAATGTCTTTTTTCCGTTCTGGGTCTGTTTCAGCTTTATGCTGCTCGTAAAGTTCAGCGATCTCCTCCAGCAACGCGCTTTCACTCTCCCAATCCAATGTACCTATCTTTGAGGTTCCTTTGAACATCATATGCTCCAGATAGTGAGCCAGTCCTGTATTGTCAGCAGGATCATTATTGCTGCCTGTTCGAACCGGAATATAGGTTTGTATACGCGGGGCGTCCAAGTTTTGAGCCAGGTAAACCTGTAAACCGTTCTTAAGCGTGTAAATCCTTACATCGTTTTCATCATTTTCAACAGTGATGTATCTGTAACCGTTCGCATCTGTGTGCGAAACGGCGGTATATTTTGTTTTCAAGATCAATATTTATATTAATATTGGATAATCGGCTCCTAATCCGTTAGCCATCAGTACTGCGCAGGAATCTGACACAAAAAGCATTCCGCGGCGGAATGCTTTATTTTAGAAATTTCACTTCAAGCTAAGCTATCCCAACAGCGAGTCATTCCATTCCCTGATGGTGATTTCGGAAACAATTCCTTCCAGCACGAACGGGTCTATTCTACTGAATTCCTCAGCCGAAGCTATGTCAGTAAATATTCCCATTGAGCCTTCTCCCGGGTTACCGTAGGGGCCTATGCCCAAAACTTTTCCGGAATTTTTAAAATCGTCTACCACGGCAGCATGCCTTGGATAAACTTCCATAATCCTCTCCATGGTGATATCCGGTTTGGTTCCGCAAAAAAAGTACCGCTTTCATTTCCAATTATTTATTTAAAATTAATGTTAATGTGCCTCCAGCCAGTTTGCGCCGGCTCCCACTTCCACAAGCAGTGGAACTTTGGTTTCCAGCGCCGATTCCATTTCGGTCCGTATGAGTTCAGTTACTGCCTCTACCTCCTCAACAGGTGCTTCAAAAAGGAGTTCATCATGAACCTGCAGAAGCATTTTGGTTTCCATATTCCGTTCCGTTAACTTCTTATCTATTTTAATCATGGCCAGTTTTATAACGTCCGCGGCGCTTCCCTGTATCGGTGCGTTCACGGCATTTCTTTCCGCATGAGCCTTCACCACAAAGTTGGCAGAATTAATATCTTTCAAATGCCTTTTGCGCTTCAGTACTGTTTCCACATAACCCTGCTCCTGCGCTTTCTTTACCTGTTCCGACATATATTTTTTGAGTTGCGGATAGGTTTCAAAATAAGCTTCGATCATGTGTTTAGCTTCAGTTCTGGAAAGACCGGTCTGCTCGGCCAGGGCAAAAGCACCCTGTCCATAGATAATCCCAAAGTTGACTGTTTTGGCCTGGCTGCGCTGGGTTTTGCTGACTTCCTCCAGAGGAATATTGAAGAGTTTGGACGCTGTAGATGCGTGAATATCCTCACCGTTCCGGAATGCCTGGATCATATTATCCTCATTGGAAATCTCCGCAATAAGTCTAAGTTCAATCTGGGAGTAATCTGCCGAAATAATTTTCTTTCCCTCACCGGCTACAAATGCACCCCTGATTTGCTGCCCGCGCTCAGTTCGTATTGGAATATTCTGCAGGTTGGGATTCACACTTGCCAGACGGCCGGTTGCGGCCGTGGTTTGGGAAAAAGTGGTGTGCACACGGTTGTCATCCTTGTCTATCTGCTGCGGAAGCGCATCCACATACGTGGACTTCAGTTTCTGATAGGTTCGGTACTCCAGGATATGCTTTATGATTTCGTGTTTGGATGAAAGCTTCTGCAGAATATCTTCGGAGGTGGCGTACTGTCCGGTCTTGGTCTTTTTGGCTTTTGGATCAAGTTGCAGTTTGTCGAAAAGAATTTCGCCCAGCTGGCGCGGCGAATTCATGTTGAACTCTTCGCCCGAGAGTTCAAATATCTTCTTCTCCAACGCGCGCAGATCATCCTCCAGGTCTTTACTCTCCTGCTGCAGCCAAGCCAGGTCCAGGGAAACGCCTTCCAGTTCCATCTTTGCCAGAACTTCCATCAACGGCATTTCAACTTTATAGAAAAGATCTTCCAGGTCTTCCTTTTTGAGCTGAGGAGCAAATAGTTCGTACAGCTGCCAGGTAATATCGGCATCTTCGGCCACGAAGGCGGTCTGCTCTTCCACGGACAGATCTCGTAAGGTGCCTTGTTTCCTGCCTTTTTTGCCAATGAGTGTCTCGATAGCGACAGGTTTGTACTGCAGGAAAACTTCCGACAGATAATCAAGACCATGGCGGCCGTCCGGGTTCAGCAGGTAATGCGCGATCATCGTGTCGAACATGGCTCCCTTTACATCTATACCATATTGCTGAAGGATCTTGAAATCTACCTTCAGATTGTGGGCTATTTTTACAATATCCTCCTTTTCGAAAAACGGACGGAATCTTTCCAGCGTCTGCAAAGCCTCATCACGGTTTTCCGAAAGCGGCACGTAATAAGCCAGTCCTTTGCGGTAACAGAAGCTGATGCCCACGATATCTGCCTCCATTTCATTCAGCGAGTTGAGTTCAGTATCGAAACTTACCGCACGCTGCTTCAGCAGGTTGCTTACCAACAGTTCCTGCGCTGCAGCCGTATCCGCAAACTGATAAAGATGGTCATTGCTTTCAATTGTGGTTTTGGTTTCGGTTGCTCTGTCCAGCTCTTCATAATTGGCAAAAAGATCCAGCTGGGTCGGTCCGGCAGTCCGGGATTCATCAGCATTATTTACATTCACCTGCTCAAAGCCGGCAAGTTTGTTAACCTCACTGTTCTCATTTGCTGAAGGTGCGAAAGCCCGGTAAAGGTTTTCGTATAGACGCCGGAACTCCAGTTCATCAAAAACAGATTTAACCTGCTCAAAATCCGGGATTTCAAGATCATACTGTTCCTGATGAAACTCAATTGGCGCATCACAGATAATAGTGGCCAGTTTCTTTGAAAGGATTCCGCGCTCCGCACTTGCTTCCACTTTTTCGCGGAGCTTTCCTTTAATCTGATCCGTATTTGCCAGCAGATTTTCAATATTACCGTATTCCTTCAGGAACTTTTTGGCGGTCTTTTCGCCCACACCGTCAAGTCCGGGGATATTATCTACGGAATCGCCCATCATGGCCAGGAAATCAATGACCTGTTTTGGATCTTCAATCTCATATTTGGCTTTCACCTCCTCCACACCCAGGATTTCAAATTCCGCGCCTTTGATACCCGGTTTGTAGATTTTTATTTTTTCAGTGACTAGCTGCGCAAAATCTTTGTCGGGGGTAACCATATAAGTGGTATAACCTTCTTTTTCAGCCTTGCAGGCAATGGTGCCAATCACATCGTCCGCCTCATAGCCTTCCACACCCAGGATGGGTACATGCATAGCCTGAAGAATACGGTGAATGTATGGGATAGCAATGGTAATCGCTTCCGGGGTTTCACTTCGGTTGGCCTTATAATCAGCAAAATCAACAGTTCTTACACTTGCCACACCCACATCAAAAACCACGGCTAAATGCGAAGGTTTTTCCCGGCGGATCAGTTCGATAAGCGAGTTCGTAAATCCAAATATCGCGGAAGTATCCTTGCCGTCACTCGTCATTCGCGGACTGCGGATCAGAGCGTAATATCCACGGAAAATCATGGCATAGGCATCAATCAGAAAGAGCCTTTTATCGTTGTTGTGTGACATGAAGCAAAGATAGGAAATTGCGGGAAGGTACGTAGGGTGGATATCCGCATGCTGGACGTGTATCTACTTATAAAAAGCTGCGCATTACACCCGATGAAGATAATTAGATAAAATATTTTATGTTGCGTAGGCCGAGTTACATGCTGGAAACACTATTGTTTAATTCTTTTCTGTAGACAATAAAGCCTATTAGCGGAAGTAAGATTGCAGAAAAAAAAGATAGTGAGATATATACTTTGGGCATTAAAAGTCCTTCCTGAAAAACCACATCTTTTTCCTGATAGTAAAAAAGTGTAGGCGTGACGGTATTCTCCCTTATCTCCTCACAGAGCTCATCCGACAGCGTCACCGTATACGACTGTCCATCAAAGAAAATTTGCATAGAACTCGTGTCTCTAATGTGGGCAGCACAATGGATATCCAATTGTTGATAGTTCGTGATTGGAGCAGTCGTTGATTCTATTTCTACGCCTTTGATATACCGTGTACCAGTGTACACAGTTAATGCAATACCTATAGAGAAAACCAGCAAAAGAAAGTACTTAATTTTCATTATTCAATTCTTTTTTCTTCAGCATTCTTATGTAAAACAACATTTTCATTGAGTTATACATTTTGTCTTGTTGGAGGAATTCGGTTTAAAATATAAAAGTATCGCCAACAAATAGATACAGGACCCTATTATAATAATCATCCAATAAGAATCTGTTACAAAGAACCACTCAACAGGAATCTTGAAAGCGATGAAAACTCCAGTCAGCAGATATATGATCGAAAACAGCTTGGTTTTCTTATGAAATTTAGTAATCAAAAGAAAAATTATGGTTATAAATATTTGGGCAAACTTGTAAATAATTACATGGTTTCTCAATTCCGTATTCGATATTTCATCATTATACTGAAAAATCTTAAGTAATAAAGAAATAGTGATCCCGCTTTGCTGGATTAACGCAATTACAACCGTGAAATTAAGCAGTATCTGTATAAGTTTCTTAAATTTTGCAGAGTTATCCGACTCAAAATCATCTTATGCACAACTGGGGAACCTGCACATAAAGCAAATATAGGAAATTGCACGATGTCAGGAGGCCCAACTTGGAATACAGACGTGAATGTACGTGGGTAAAATATAATTCGGACCTACCCTGTCGATTATATTTTTTTTAGTATTCAGAATATAAGGTTAGTGGTACATTTTTTTCTTTACTGAGGAAAAATATCCTTATGGCCCTGGAGCAACTCAGCAACTACACCAAATTTTTCAGTTTCATCCTGAAATATTACGACAGCGACATCGTAAAATCCACAGCAAATACAGCATTGAAGGAAGAGGCCGAAACGGATTTGGAATTCAGCCAAAAACCTGAGGAACTTGTGGAAGACCTCAAGAAAATGGGGCCCACTTATGTAAAATTGGGCCAGTTGCTTTCCACCCGGCCTGATTTGTTGCCCGACCATTACCTGAAGGCACTGGCAAACCTACAGGACGATGTGGAAACCATCTCCTATGAAGAAGTGGAAAAGATATTTGAGGAGGAAATTGGCGTCCGCATAAAAAAGGCTTTTGTTGAATTTGATCCCGTGCCGCTGGCCAGCGCATCTATTGGGCAGGTGCATAAAGCAGTACTGCACTCAGGGCGGATAGTTGCTGTTAAAATACAGCGCCCCGGAGTGCGCAGGAATTTTCTGGAAGACCTGGATACACTGCAGCAAATGGCCGATTTGGCGGTCTCACATTCCAAGGCAGCCCGGAAGTATGCTTTGAACGATATTATAGAGGAACTCCGCTATATCCTGCTTAATGAACTGGACTATAATAAGGAAGCCCAGAATCTGACCATCCTGAGAGAAAACCTTAAGATGTTCGATTACCTCATCATTCCATCTCCTGTGGTCGAATATTCTTCGTCCAAGGTTCTCACGATGGATTTTATTGCAGGCAAGAAAATTACTTCACTCGGAAAACTCATCCGCACGGAAGTGGATTTCAACCCACTCATCGATGATCTTGTAGAAGCATATCTGAAACAGATCATTGTAGACGGTTTCGCGCATGCCGATCCGCATCCCGGTAACATTCACCTAACAACGGACAATAAAGTAGCTCTGATGGATTTGGGCATGGTGGCTAAATTCAGTCCCAAGCTTCAGGAAAAGATCATGATGCTACTGGTAGGAATGAGCAAAAAGGATGGTGATGCCATTAGCGAAGCTTTGCTGGAAATGAGCGAATTTGATAATGTAACAGCCAATGTAGATTCATTCAGAAAGAACATTAACAGGCTGGTAATGGACAGCACAAGTACCAACGCGGAGGACATGGAAACCGGTCGTGTGTTGCTGCAAATGAACCGAATTGCAGCAGATCAGGGTATTAAACTCGCCGTAGAACTCAACATACTTGGTAAGATCCTGCTGAACCTGGACCAGATTATTGCCGTACTTACTCCAAAGTACGATTTGCAGCAGGCCATACGGAGGTTTATGGAGAAAATGGTGAACCAGAAAATGAAACAGGAACTGAAGCCGGAAAACTTCTACGGTTACCTGCTGGACAATAAAAAACTGGCCGAAAACCTGCCCGGACGTCTTAACAAGATTACCGAGCGCATGGCTGCCAATGAATTTGAACTGAAGATCCAGGCACTGGATGAAGACAGGCTGACAGACGGTTTTCAGAAAGTGGCGAACAGAATCACTTCCGGACTGATCATTGCTGCAATGATCATTGGTGCCGCTCTGCTGATGCGTATTCCATCCAGTTATTCTATACTAGGCTATGGCATCCTGCCATTCATTTTCTTTATAATCGCAATCAGTCTGGGCTTATATTTGGTTTATAACATTATGTTTCGGGATGAACATTATAGGAAGAGGAAAGAGTGACCAAAGAGGAAAGAAGAAAGAATAAAGATTAGAGAGTAGAGAGTAGAGAAAACTTGAACCGTTTTTGGTTGCTCTTTTTGGGCAACTTTTTTATTTCGCGCTTTTAGCGTTAATTTGTAATCTATGCGGGATTTATCTTTACGGACGGTTACGGTGATGCGCTACATCCTTCCACTTCGGGAAGGCGGCTCACTGCCGGCCCTGGCAGAAGCCGATGACGATTTTAAATATGTACTCAAGTTCAGGGGCGGAGGACACGGCGTAAAAATGCTGATTTCCGAACTTTTGGGCGGCAAGATCGCTGAAGTTCTGGGTCTGAAGATTCCTGAGTTGGTGTTCGCTAACCTGGATGTGGACTTTGGCCGTACCGAAGCCGATGAAGAAATCCAGGATTTACTGAAGTTTTCTGAAGGTGTTAATCTCGCACTGCACTTTCTTTCTGGCGCCATTGCTTATGACGCTTCTGTAAAAGTGGATCCGCTGCTGGCTTCAAAAATTGTCTGGCTCGACGCATTTATTACCAATATAGATCGTACCCACAAAAACACCAACCTTCTGATGTGGAATAAAGAGCTTTGGGTCATCGATAACGGTGCTTCCTTTTACTTCCACCATTCATGGATGAATTTTGAAAAGCTTGCTTTAAGTCCTTTCGCTTATGTGAAGGACCATGTGCTCCTGTCACAGGCCAGCCTGCTGGACGAAGCTGATGCTTTTGCCAAAACTGTACTGAATACTGAAATGCTGCGCCAAATTGTGGAACTTATTCCTGATGACTGGCTGCACTGGAAAGATACCGACGAAACGCCTGAACAGATCCGGGAAGTATATTTTACTTTCATGAAAACCAGGCTGGAGAACTCTGCTAACTTTGTAAAAGAAGCCCAAAATGCAAGAGGTTAAAATTTACGAATACGCTGTAATCCGTCTGGTACCGAAAGTGGAGCGTGAAGAGTTCTTCAATATCGGTTTGGTGATGTTTTCGAAAAGAGAAAAGTACATCCGTGTGGACTTTCATCTTTGTCCGGAAAAATTTGAGCTGATGAAATGTGAAACGGATAAGGAGGCCATACTGCAAAACCTTGAAAATTTCCGCCACGTAGCTAACGGCGATAAAGCCGGTGGTGAAATCGCAGCCTTCGACATCCCCGAGCGTTTCCGCTGGCTTACAGCAGTGCGGAGCTCGGTTATCCAAACGTCGCGCCCGCACCCCGGGAAAACAAGCGATTTGGATAAGACGTTTGAGAGGTTGTTTAATGAACTGGTGAAGTAAGGAAATTGAAAAAAGCAAACGGAGAAACAATCCTAACAGATTCCTGAGAATTATTGATATTGCAACTCCGCCTACTCTGATTATTAAATATACAGAAAAACTGATTACGGTAATTTTCCAGACCTGAGATCAATCCTCATCCGATTCCTTATCAGCCGTATAATCGTCGAAAACCATTTCATATTCCTTTCTTTCACGTGATGCTGCGCTCTTTACTGAGTCCGATAAAGCCCCGAAATCTTCCTTGTGAAAAACAGATTTCCGCTGAATTTTACCCAAGCCAATTAAAGGTATAAGGCCTTCTTCTGCATTTACCTTGTAGCCGCTCGATTTTTGAAATTTAAGATTCAGATTAAGCGAAGCACTGGCCAAATCAATTGCCGGAACCTCACCCGCGGCTTCAAAACCGATGGCAAAATCGCTGGAGGTGGAAACCAAAATCAGCGCACGTTTTGCATGCACCACAGAGGTAACCAGGACGAAATCCTTCTTCCATATACTCCTGTCAGCCTCATGGATTTCCTTAATTTTCTGTCCGAGCTGATGTTTGTTTTCAATCATCTCGAAAACGCAGCCGGCGGCATTGAAAAATACGGCGTTCTCCTCTGAAAAATTAAATTCTATGGATGCCTTCACCGGAATACCCTGAACCGAAGCACTGGCTTTGGGTATCAGCTTATATTCTACCCCTCTCTGAGAGGTAAATGTTTTCTCATCCTGCGTAGTATCCTTCCGTGTGGTAATCTTAAAATCCTTCAGGGCTTCGATTTCCCTGATATTTCCCAGCGGAACAAAGATATTCCCGTTCATGGTGCCGTAGTCGCCAAGCTCCACCGGTAAACCGGGCTCCCAAACGGCATATAAAACTTTCTGATTTTTCCTCACGGTGTTGGCATACGCCTTTGCTACAGATGTGGACATAATTTGTGTTTTTAATGGTTAATAAGTTTACTTCAATAAGAAATAAAATTAATGAAAAATACATTCAGATTTACATCCGGACATTATTTAACCAAAAAAAATGAAAATATTAACCCAATACAGCCCACAGATGGAAACTATAAGAGTAAACCGGAAAAAAAAACACACTACGCAAGAACATAATTATGATAAAGAAGCACGGCGAAGAAGCGTTCCCTTAGTAAGTTTATCTCCGGAGGTGCCGCGTCATTCTGCCTGCGTCCCATTCCCGCAATACAAACTCAGAATGCAACTGTTTTAATCCTTCAGTTTCCTTCTTCCAGCTTCTCTTAAATCTTAGTCAACTTCGCAAATTTCAGTATAAGGTTCTTTTCGCCTTCGTGCTGGAATTTCACTTTTGCCTTGATATTCTGCGGATCGGTACCGTCCAGAAAGATCACTTCGCCCACACCGAAACGGTCGTGACGTACCTGGTCGCCCACCTCAATATTTTCCGATGAGGCACCGCTCGGGTTAATGATGCGGGCCGTGGCTACGGGCTTCAGTTTCTGGGAAGCAGGTAACGGTTCACTCCGCTGTATGGTCTTTTTCTCTTCTTTCTTTTTGAAGAATCTGGGCGCTGCCGGTTCATCATCAAAAATGCTTGACTTAAGACCGGAATGATTTACAAAGCGGCTTTCAATGGCGGGATTAATGAATTCCAGATGCGCGGTATCCATTTCGCTTAAAAAACGGGAAGGTTCGGCATCTGTAATCTTCCCCCACTGAAAGCGTGAAACGGCATAAGAGAAAAAAGCCTGTTTTTCCGCACGCGTAAGTGCTACATAAAACAAGCGGCGCTCTTCTTCCAACTCCTCGCGGGTGGATGAACTCATGAAACTTGGGAAAAGGTTTTCCTCAAGGCCCACCAAATGGACTACCGGAAACTCAAGTCCTTTGGAAAGGTGAATGGTCATCAGTGAAACCTGGTCACCTTCCTCCTTCTTATCATTTTGGGTATCTGCCGAAAGCGCGATATTCTCCAGGAAATTGGAAAGTGAAGGATCACCGTCTTCCAGCTGCTGCTGTTCCTCTATAAAACCCTGCATGGAGTTCATGAGTTCCTGAACGTTCTCCAGACGTGAAATACCTTCCGGTGTCTGGTCATCTTTCAGGAATTTAATCAGGCCGGTACGCTTGGCCACTTCCATGGCTACGGTGTATGCATTTTCGGTCTTCAACATGACCTTAAAGGCCTGGATCATCGCCCAGAAATCTGCCAGTTTGGTCAGGATACCGTTATTAAGTCCAAGCAAGGGCGCGTACATGCCAAGATTGCCCAGAACAGTTGTGATGGAAACATTCTGTGAATCGGCAAAAACGATAAGCTTATTCTGGGTAGTTTCACCAATTCCACGGGCGGGATAATTGATGATTCGCGAAAGAGCCTCGCCGTCATTTTCGTTGATAAGCAAACGAAGGTACGCTACCAGGTCCTTCACCTCTTTACGCTGGTAAAAGGACAATCCGCCATAGACACGGTAAGGAATGTTTTTGCGTCTGAGGGCATCTTCGAAAGCCCTGGTCTGGGAGTTGGTACGGTACAGGATCGCAAAATCCGTAAACTTACGCTGCTGCGTGTTGTGCAGCTCCCAAATATTGGAGGCTACAAAGTTGGCTTCATCGGCATCGGAAAGTGAACGGTACACCTTGATCTTTTCACCCTCTTCATTATCGCTGAATACATTTTTCTTGAACTGCTGTACGTTCTTTGAGATTACGACATTGGCCGCATTCACTATATTTTGGGTAGAACGGTAGTTCTGCTCCAGCGAAACCGTTACCGCATCCGGATAGTCTTTCTTAAAGTTCAGGATATTGTGGATGTTGGCTCCACGGAAGGAGTAGATGGACTGGGCATCATCGCCCACCACACATATATTCTCGAATTTGGAAGCCAAAGCCTTTACAATGAGGTACTGTGAGTGGTTGGTATCCTGATACTCATCAACCAAAATATAGCGGAAGCGGTCCTGGTATTTGGCCAGTACTTCCGGAAACCGGGTGAGCAATTCATTAGTCCTTAAAAGAAGGTCGTCAAAATCCATGGCACCATTTTTATAACAAGCTTCCACATATTTCTGGTAAATCAGACCCATATGCTTCATATTGGCACGCTCATCATTTTCTATAAGCTCCGGATTCGCCAAATAAGCCTTCACGGTAATGAGGTTGTTTTTATAATTGGAAATTCGGGCCATCACCTTTTTGGGTTTGTAAAGGTCGGCGTCAATATTGGCATCTTTGAGCACCTTTTTCAGCACATTCAGCGAGTCCTGGGAATCGTAAATGGTGAAATTGGAAGGATAGCCCAGATAATGCGCTTCGCTTCGCAGGATTCTGGCAAATACGGAGTGAAAAGTCCCCATCCAGAGCGAACGTGCTTCGCTATGCCCCACCACTTTTGCAATCCTTTCCTTCATTTCCTTGGCGGCCTTATTGGTAAAGGTAAGCGCGAGGATATGAAAGGGATCCACTAGATTGGTGATGAGGTGGGCAATACGCATGGTAAGCACACGCGTTTTACCGGAACCGGCGCCGGCGAGAACCATAAGCGGTCCTTCCAGGGTGGTAACAGCTTCATACTGTGCTTCATTCAATCCTTTCAAATAATCCATGGGGCAATACTCTTTTTGGGGGACACAAATTTACGGAAAATTTTATGCCTGATATTTTATAGAAAAATTGCTCAGTTATGTTATAAAAGTGCCTTTCTAAAAAACTGAATCTATAATTTCTGCAGTTCGATAGCATGAAAAGAAAGCCAAAAAAAATAAAGCTCCTTGCGGAGCTTTATTTAGAGTATGATGATAAAAACAGCTTATGCCAATTTAACATTTACTGCGTTCATTCCTTTATTTCCCTGCTTTACATCAAAGGTAACTTTGTCATTCTCGCGGATTCTGTCTACCAGTCCGGTTGTATGTACAAAGATATCTTCTCCGCCGTTTGATGGAGTGATGAATCCGAAACCTTTGGTTTCGTTGAAAAATTTTACTGTGCCTTCTTGCATGGTATTGATATTAAAAAATTATTGTATTCTATTTTATGATCTGAATGTTTACCGCAGAAAAACCTTTTGGAGATCTTTCTTTTTCGAAGGAAACTTTATTTCCCTTCTTTACCTGGTGTGCACAGTTATTTTCGTGGAAGAAGATATTGTCCTTGGTACTGTTTTCTGTGATGAAGCCATAACCTTTATCACTAAGGAAGGTTACGATTCCCGTTTTTACAAGCTCTTCAGCTTCAATAGGTGCAGCCCCTAACTGGATATCCTCTGCGTTAATCTCTATTTTTTCCTGGTCTTCCGGTCTTACATCCGTAAGCTGCCCATTGGCATCTACGTACAGCAACATATCGTCCAGACTTTTTCCTTTATTGTTATTGGTCTTGCGCTCTTCACGCTTCTGCGCTTTTTCTTTTGCTTTCTGAAGTTTTTTCTTGAAATTTTCTTTTTTTGAGAAAGAATCTGCCATAAATGATAATCGTATATTATTGTTTTAAAATTGTCCTTTTTCCGTTACACTGTTTTACGGATCGCGTTTTCAAATATAATTAAAACGGATTTTTTTAACTGATTACGGAGACTGAACAAAATCAATCAATGGAAATATGGCTAAAAAACGGCGGCGGTTGGTGCGAAAACTGAGAGAAAAAAATGGTAATTCTAGACTGCAACAGAAGAAGCAAAGGCTGTGACCCGTTCTAATTGTGGTGCAAATATACAATTTTTTTTATTGCAAATAATATTTTCAAAAGTTTCTGCAAAAAATCCATAAAAAAGCATGGCAAATTTTGCGAAAATGAAAAAGTTTGAAAAAAATCAGGTTACAGACCGTCACCGCGTTGCCCCTCCGGATTAAAATATTTCCATACAATGCCTCCTTTGGACCGCCCCAAAATTTCTTCCAGCGTTTCCAGCGGTGCTTCCTTAATGCGCTTTACCGATTTCAGTTTGGAGAAAAGTAATTCAATTGCCTTATCTCCAATTCCGGGAATTTCTTCCAGTTCACTTTTTATGGTTGAATTTTTACGCCTTGTACGGTGGTGCTTCAGGCCGAAGCGGTGCGCCTCGTCACGAACCCGCTGGAGAATTTTAAGTGTTTCCGATTTCTTATCCAGGTAAAGCGGGATGGAATCTTCCGGAAAGAAAATTTCTTCTAAACGTTTTGCAATCCCAATAACTGTAATCTTGCCGTAAAGACCCAACAACTTGAGACTCTTTACGGCCGATGACAGCTGTCCTTTGCCACCGTCTATTAATATAAGCTGCGGCAATGGCTCGTTTTCCTCCAGTAAACGGCGGTAGCGGCGGTAAATCACCTCCTCCATACTGGCAAAATCATTGGGTCCTTCCACCGATTTTACATGGAATATGCGGTAATCCGCTTTACTGGGCTTGCCGTTTTTGAACACGACACAGGATGACACTGGATTGGTTCCCTGAATATTGGAATTATCGAAACCTTCAATATGCCTGGGTTCCTCCGGCATACGCAGTAATTTCTGCATTTCGGCCATAATGCGGTTGGTATGCCTTTCGGGATCAACGATCTGAACCTGCTTCAGTTTCTCGATGCGGTATTCCTTTGCATTTTTCTCGGAGAGTTCCACTATCCGTTTCTTATCTCCCACTTTGGGAACAATCAGTTTTACGCCGGGAATCTCAAAATTAAGATGGAAAGGAAGCAGGATCTCCACACTGTCTGAGTTGAATTTCTGCCGTATCTCCACAAGTGCCTGCTCCAGGATATCCTCGTCCGATTCCTCAATTACCTTCTTGATTTCAATAGTGTAACTCTGGATAATGCTTCCGTTCTGTATCTTGAAGTAATTCACATAAGCAGCCGTTTCGTCGCTGGTCATGCCGAAAACATCCACGTCATTAATATTGGGGTTTACCACCGTGTGTTTGGACTGATAACTTTCCAGCAAATCCAGTCTCTCCTTCACCATCTGGGCATTTTCGAATTCCAGATTTTCGGCGTAGGCCTGCATTTCATCCACAAGATAATTACGTGCCTGGCGGAAATCTCCTTTAATGATACCGCGGATGGCATCTATTTTCTTATCGTAAGCCTCTTTGGACTCCAGCATTTCGCAGGGACCTTTGCAGTTTTTGATATGGTATTCCAGACAAACCCTGTACTTTCCTTCTTCAATTTTGGGTGGCGCCAGGTTCAGGTTACAGCTCCGCAGTTTGTAAATGCTTCGCACAGTATCCAGCAGAACGCGCGCAGGTCTTACTTTGGCAAAAGGTCCGTAATACTCGGAACCGTCCTTAATCATGGTTCGCGTCATAAAAATCCTTGGAAAATCTTCGTTTTTAATACAAATCCAGGGATAGGTTTTGTCGTCCTTCATCATGACGTTGTAAAACGGCTGATGCTCCTTAATCAGATTATTCTCCAGCAGCAAAGCGTCATACTCACTGGGAACGATTGTGGTTTCCAGGCGGAAGATCTTCCCTACCATAATACGTGTACGGTAACCGGACAGATTTTTGTTGAAATAACTGAGGACGCGGTTCTTCAGGTTTTTGGCTTTACCCACATAAAGAAGCTGCCCGTTCTTATCATAATAACGGTAAACGCCGGGATCTGAGGAGAGGGTTTTTAACTGAAGTTCGAGCTGTGGATTCACAGGTTCAAAAATAGGTAAAACTTTAGAGAACTTTTCTTATCGTCAAAAAACCGTACTTTTAAGACCAAATTTTATCACTCATGACCTACGGAACAGATACTTTAACTTTCCATCAAATTTTAGAAATAGCAAAAAATCCGTCACTGGCACAACTAAGCGATCAATCCCGGCAGCAAATACTTCAGTCCCAGCGGAATGTGCGCGAAATTGTAGAGTCCAACCGCACCGTTTACGGCATCAATACGGGCTTTGGCCCACTTTGCGATGTAAAGATTTCCGAGGAAGAAACCGCGCAGCTTCAGCATAACCTGATTATCTCGCATGCGGTGGGCGTAGGCAAACCTATTGACAGGGAACTTTCCCGCATTATGATGATCGCTAAGATACACGCACTTTCCCGCGGTTTTTCCGGCGTTACACTGGAAGTGATTGAACGGATGATCCTGATGCTTGAAAAAGACCTTATTCCGTGTGTTCCGGAGCAGGGTTCAGTAGGTGCTTCAGGTGACCTGGCGCCGCTTGCTCATATGGTTTTGCCCCTATTAGGCCTGGGACAGGTTTGGGAAAACGGAGTGCCGGTTCCCACTTCCGACGCACTGAACAGACATGGATTACAGCCACTTAAACTGGGGCCTAAAGAAGGTCTTGGTCTTATAAACGGTACCCAGTTCATCCTGGCACATGCCATAAAAGGTCTTGAGAAGATGGAATACCTGCTGGATCTGGCCGATGTTACTGCCGCAATGTCGCTGGAAGCCTACAGAGGATCTGCCAGCCCTTTCCGCAGGGAACTGCATGAAATCCGCCCTTTCGCGGGAAGCCAGAAGGTAGCCGCACGAATGGTTAAATTGCTTGAAAATTCGGACAACCTGAAATCACATGAATTCTGCGACAGGGTACAGGATCCCTACTCTTTCCGCTGCATCCCGCAGGTGCACGGCGCCAGCCGCAATGCTTTTGAACATTTGAAACAACTCGCCGAGACTGAACTAAATTCTGTTACAGATAATCCTATCGTTTTAAGTGCCGAAGAAACAATTTCGGGCGGAAACTTCCACGGGCAGCTTATGGCATTACCTCTTGATTACGCCACACTGGCCGCGGCTGAATTAGGAAATATTTCTGACCGGAGAAGCTATCTGTTGCTGGAAGGTAAATTTGGCTTACCAAGACTGCTCACAGAAAGTTCGGGCCTAAATTCAGGATTTATGATTCCGCAGTACACAACAGCAGCCTTGGTAACTGAAAACAAGACACTATGCTTCCCGGCCTCTGCGGACAGCATCCCGACAAGTCTTGGTCAGGAAGACCACGTCTCAATGGGCAGCATTTCAGGACGTAAGTTCAACCAGGTGCTGGACAATCTTGTGAATATACTTGCTGTGGAACTGATGTTTGCTGCACAGGGTCTGGAATTCAGACGTCCAGCAGTTTGTTCCCCGGTCATTGAAGAAAACTACAGTATACTACGTTCGAAAGTAGCCAAGCTTGAGGATGACAGGCTTATCGGCGAAGATATGCTGCAGATTGCACAGTTGATCCGTGACCGCAAATTTATTGTCAGTTAAATCGGCTTAATTAGGTTTTGGGTGTAACAATTTGAGGGTTATTATTACTAATTTTATTTAAATAAATTAATTTCATGAAAAGAAGAATACTTTCTGCTGCTGCAGTTGCTTTTGTGAGCATGATGCTAAATGCGCAGCAAATCAAGTTCGAAGAGTATAAGCTGCCAAACGGCTTGCATGTCATCCTTCATCAGGATAATACGGCACCAGTGGTTACAACGGGTGTAATGTACCATGTAGGTGCAAAGGATGAAGATCCGGGAAGATCCGGTTTCGCGCACTTTTTTGAGCACCTCCTTTTTGAAGGTACAGCCAATATCAAGCGTGGCGAGTGGTTCAAAGTGGTGTCCTCAAACGGTGGAACAAACAATGCCAATACAAGCAACGACCGTACTTATTACTATGAAACTTTCCCTTCAAATAACGAGCAGCTTGGCTTGTGGATGGAGGCCGAAAGGCTCAGAAGCGGTGTGATCAACCAGATCGGTGTAGACACTCAGCGTGAAGTTGTAAAGGAAGAGAAGCGTCTGCGTATGGACAACCAGCCTTACGGTAACATCATGACAGCACTTCAGTCCAACCTTTTCTCCAAGCACCCTTACCGCTGGACCACAATTGGTTCCATGGAAGACCTGAACGCGGCAAAACTGGAAGAATTCCAGAATTTCTATAAGAAATATTATGTACCCAATAATGCCGTTTTAGTTGTTGCAGGTGACATTAAGCCGGAGCAGACAAAAAAATGGATACAGGAGTATTACGGAAGCATTCCAAAAGGAACAGTTTATCCTAAGAACTACGCGAAAGAAGATCCAATTACGACTCAGAAGGAAGTGACGGTAACGGATAAGAATATCCAGCTGCCCGCTTATGTTTTCGCCTACAGAACGCCGGGTGCCAAAGAGCGCGATGCTTATATCCTGAATATGGTCTCCGCTTATCTGAGCGCAGGTAAATCTTCCGTACTTTATAAGAAACTCGTAGACGAGGAGAAAAAAGCACTTCAGGTTCAGGCATTCAGCCAGGGACTGGAAGATTACGGAATCTTCGGCTTCTTCGCAATCCCAATGGGCGCGACTTCCAAAGAAGTACTTCAGAAGGATATCGATGCCGAGATTAAGAAAATGCAGACTACGATGATTTCTGAAGAGGACTACCAGAAACTTCAGAATCAGTTTGAAAACAACTTCGTGAACTCAAACTCATCCATCCAGGGAATTGCACATTCACTGGTGCACAATTATATGCTGATGGGCGATACCAACCTTATCAACAAAGAAATTGATATCTACCGCGGAATTACACGTCAGGACATTATGAATGCAGCGAAGAAATACCTGAGCCCTAATCAGCGTGTAATTTTGAACTATGTTCCTGAATCGAAGTAATTGCAGAATTTACGAGGTGAAATCAAACAAAAATTAAAATTCTTATGAAATTCAACTTTAAATATATCGCGGTTGCATTCCTTATTTCAGGAATGATGAGCGCCCAGAAAATAGACATCAACAAAATGCCGGTGGCCGGACCAACACCGGTAATCAACATTGCCCAGCCCAAGACTTTCACACTGAAAAACGGTCTTACGGTGATGGTGGTTGAAAACAACAAACTGCCGCGTGTGAGCGCTACCATTTCCATGGACAGGCCCCCTTATTACGAAGGGAACATCGTAGGTGTAAGCCAGATCATGGCCGACCAGATTGGTGAAGGAACTGCCAAAATGAGTAAAGATGCCTTTAACAAAAGAGTAGATTATCTTGGAGCAAGCCTTAACTTCTCTTCCGGAGGTGCTTTTGCCAACTCACTCTCAAAATATTTCCCTGAAATACTTGGAATGATGTCTGATGCCATCATTAATCCAAAATTCTCGGCTGAAGAGGTGGAGAAGTCTAAGGAAAGAATGATTGAAGGCCTGAAGACCGAAGAGAAAAGTGCTGATGCCATTGCCTCCAGAGTTTCCAATGCGGTTATTTATGGAAAAAACACTTCCCGAGGTGAGTTTGAAACAGAAGCTTCAATTAAAGCAGTAACACTGGCCGACGTGCAGAACACCTTCAAGAAACATTATGCACCGGACAATGCTTACCTCGTAATCGTTGGCGATGTAAAATATGACGAAGTAAAAAAGCTTGTTGAAAAGAATTTCAACGGCTGGAAAAAGTCCAATACAAAATATGCAGCGCTGGAGCCCGCAACGAATGTTACTGCCACACAGATTGACATCGTAGATGTACCTACAGCAGTACAGTCCGTAATCAGCGTGAACAACCTGCATGATCTGAAAATGAACGACAACAGGTATTTTGCCGCAGCCATTGCGAACTACATCCTGGGTGGCGGTGGTGAGGCCAGACTTTTCATGAACCTACGTGAGAAAAATGCTTTTACCTATGGTGCATACTCTTCCCTTTCTACAAGCAAGTATTCCCCAATGTTCTCGGCATCTTCCAGTGTTCGTAACGAAGTTACAGACAAGGCAGTGAAGGAATTCATGAATGAACTTAACGCTATTTCCAAGGTAACTCCTGAGGAACTTGCCAATGCAAAAGCGAAACTGAAAGGAGATTTTATCCGTTCACTTGAAAGACCGGAGACCATCGCCAGATTTGCGGTGAACACCAGGACACAAAGCCTTCCGGCTGATTTTTACACCAATTACCTGAAGTCTATTGACAGAGTAACGGCGGCTGATGTTTCCAATGCGGTGAAAGCTACTATCCTTCCAAACAAATCCAGAATTTTTATTGCCGGTAAAGTGGCAGAAATTTCCGAAGGTCTGGAAAAACTGGGTTACCCTGTAAAATATTACGACAGCCAGGCGAATCCGGTGGCAAAACCAGTGGCAATAGCGGCTGATGCCAGCATCACTCCGGCAGCCGTAGCTGACAAATATATTGCAGCTATTGGAGGCCTTGCCAATGTGCAGAAAGTGAACTTCATCACAACCAATGCCACTGCAAAAGTACAGGGTATGGACCTTATGCTTAAACTGATACAGGGTAAAGGCGGAAAGACGCTGATGGATATTCAGATGATGGGTAATACACTCCAAAAAATAGTTTTTGACGGTAAAACCGGATATATGGAGGCTCAGGGTCAGAAGATGCCGCTTCCGGCAGAAACTGCGGCTGAAATGGCTCAGGAAACAGAACTTTTCCCTGAACTTACCTTCGGAAAATCTTCCGATTTCAAGGTTACCGGAATTGAGAAAAACAACGGTGAAGATGCTTATGTAGTAAAAGGCAAGAACGCTACTTATTACTACAGCACCAAAACCGGACTTAAAACCGGTGAGGTTAAGACTCAGAGTGGCCAGACCATTCCTGTGACCTGGGGCAATTATAAGGAGGTAGCGGGTGTGAAAATGCCTTACTCCTTCAGCCAGAACATTGGCGGTATGGATGTAGATTTTAAAGTAAGCTCTTATCAGGTTAATCAGGCAACTGCCGCAGATTTCAAGTAAGACAGAAAGAAAGATCTAAGAAACGGTGGCAAATGCCACCGTTTTTTTATTAACAGAGTGCAAAACTGCAATTACCTCAAGATAGTGCACAGTTATTTTTGCAGTTCATTAAAAAAAAGTTAAATTTGCCAACTCTAAAACTGTTATAATTCAATGAGTACGATATTTACTTTGTTCATGGTATTAATCATGATAGCCTGTGTTCTTCTGGTGATCATCATCATGGCGCAAAATCCAAAAGGCGGCGGTCTTTCATCTACATTCGGTGGTGCATCTTCGGCTCAGTTTGGTGTACAGCGTACCAACGATTTCATGGAAAAAGCAACCTGGACGTTGGGTATTACCATTGTAGTAATCTCCATGCTGAGTGTTATCCTTACAGCCAAGCCTAAAGTGAATACGGCTGTTCCTGCAAGAACTGAAGCTCCTGCACAATCAGCACCGGCTCAGAATACTCCGGCTCCGGTACAGACTCCGGCAGCTAACTAAGCAAGCTCCTTTAAAAAATATATAAAGCGGTCAGATTTATCTAGACCGCTTTTATTTTTAACTTCATTTTCTCGAGCGCATAGCGTACCATAAGGCCTACCCGAAGTACACGGTACTGTAAAGGCTTGTCTTTCCGGTAATACTTTTCAATAAAGAGCTGCATGGCACCGTAGAATCTCTGCAGGTATTTAATATCCTTAACTGTACTCTGCCCTTTATGGTGCAGGATTGAATATTTGCCGTAATACCAGTTGCGGTATCCCTTCTGCAAGACGCTGTAGCAAAGGTCGATATCTTCGCCATACATAAAATATCTTTCATCCAGGCCGCCCACCTGAAGGTAGACCTCTTTCTTCATCAGCAGGAAAGCACCCGTAAGAATTTCCACTTCAGCGATTGCGTCCTCCGCAATGTCGTTCCGGTAATAGGACCTGGAATTTTTATTTCCGGAAAACACATAAAGCTTTCGGAATGAATTAACCATATTGGGAACATCACGTTTGCTTTCAGGCAGATAATTTCCTTTAGCATCGTGCATCCTGACGCCCAGACAGCCAAAATCTGTTCTTTTCCGGGCAAAGCTTAACAGTTCCTGCATATAGTACCCTTCCAGTTCGGTATCGGGATTCAAAAGCAGTATAAAATCGCCCTTGGCCTCCAGAACTGCCTTGTTATTAGCTTTCGAAAAACCAATATTGGTGGCGGATGAAATAAAGTGAACCTGTGGAAAGCGGTTTCGAAGTTCTTTCCAGGATGTGTCCGGCGATGCATTATCGATGACGATAACCTCATAGGCAACATTCCCGATAAACCTGTGCAGCGACTGCAGGCACTTCTCCAGCAGCTGCGTGACGTTATAATTGACTATGATTACCGAAAGTTCCATTTGTATCAATAGACGTTTACTTGCCCTTCAATGTATAAAATAAATTTCTGAACAACCGAAACACATATTTTAAACTGTAGAATGTAGAGTAAATAATAAGCTCAGAGGACCCGATTCTGCCCGCACGGTACATCTCCGACAGGTTTTTCTGAAAACCCTTTTCCATTTCAGTTAAATTGGCGGAGAGACCCGACACGCCAAACGTTCTCTTACCATTGCCCGCAAACACTAAATTTTCAGCCAAAATATACATTTTATTTTTCTTCGAAATCCTTAGCCAATAATTGTGGTCCTCAGCATATCTCTGATCACTGTCAAAATATCCTGTATTTAAAAGGATTTTTCTCTTAAAAATTGCAGTTGGGCTTGCAATACCGTTTCTGATCAATAATTTCCTGAATGTCACATCTGCTAATCCTTCTTTGGAAAAATACGGAAACCGGAGTTTGTCTTTGTTGATGAGACAGGATATAAAATCAATTTGCAAACGCTCATCATTCAGTAGCAGCATTTGCTTTGCTGTCTTTTCCGGCAGCCAAACGTCGTCTGCATCCAAAAAGGCAATATACTCACCCTTCGATCTTTCCATTGCCACATTCCGCGCTTTTGAGACGCCTTGGTTCTGTTGATGAATAATGGAAATATCCAAATCAGGATTTCTGACCATATATTCCTGAACGACTTCGGCACTTCGGTCCGTAGAACCGTCATTTACAATAATGATCTCAAAGTTTCCCCTCCAGGTTTGCGCCTTTACAGAGTCCAGGCATCTTTCAATGCTCTGCGCCGCGTTGTACATGGGAATTATTACCGAAACCGTCATCCTGTTATTCTAATCTGCTTTAAGAATCTTTCGGTTAATCCTTTTCGTCGTAAGGAACTCTGTTCTGAATAGAGCGTCCGAGTGATATTTCATCTGCATACTCCAGTTCGTCGCCCACCGAGATTCCGCGGGCAATTGTGGAAAAATTCACCTGGAGGTCCTTAAACTTTTTATAGATATAATAGGCGGTCGTGTCTCCCTCCATAGTAGCGCTAAGTGCAAAAATCAATTCTTTAACGGAACCGTTCTCCAGTTTGCGCTGTATGGCAGCTATATTGAGATGGCTGGGACCTATACCTTCCATTGGCGAAATCTTACCTCCAAGTACAAGATATCTGCCTCTAAACTTCCCGGTATTCTCAATAGCCATTACGTCCCGTACATCTTCTACAATACAGAGCACCTCGTCATTCCTCTTAGGATTGGAGCATATATCGCAAACTTCCGCATCGGAAAAATTGTGGCATTCCCGGCAATACTTGATTTCCGTAACGAGTTTCTGCAGAGATTCACCCAACACAATAGCCTGACTTTCGGGCTGCCGGAGCAAATGCAGCGCAAGCCTGAGAGCCGACTTCTTACCGATTCCCGGAAGTCCGGAAATCTCCTCTACGGCTTTGGCCAAAACTTTACTGGGATACTCCATTCAACAAAAATAAAATATATAAGCTCAGGGTGCAAATCTGCCTTCTTTTAATATCTTTAATGCAAAAATAAATCGGAATGCTGCAAAACCTGAACTACCCCCTTGATTTCAAATTTAAGATCACAACACTTTCCAGTGATTTTAACATTACCGACAGGAACGGAAACTATGTAGCGTACGTGCGTCAGAAAATGTTTAAACTGAAAGAAGATGTCATTGTCTTCAGCGACGAAAGCAGGACTAAGGAACTTTTCAGGATAAAGGCCAACCAGTGGATTGATTTCAATGCGTCCTATGCCATTACTGATCAGAAAACCGGAAAACAGTTCGGCAACCTTTCCCGCAGAGGAATGCGTTCACTGTGGAAATCACAGTACGACATTGCTGATGGGAACGGACAAACAAAGTACCAGATCAATGAAGACAATGGCTGGATAAAAGTTCTGGACGGCATCGTGGGCGAAATTCCACTTATCGGTATGCTTTCCGGTTATTTCCTGAACCCCTCCTACACCGTTCGGGATAATGCCGGCAACGCGTATTTCCGCTTAAAGAAAATGCCGTCGCTTTTCGGGCGGAAATTCCAGCTGGCCCGCCTTACCGATATTGCAGATGAAGATGAAACCCTTGTCGTACTCAGTTTTTTAATGATGGTACTTTTGGAAAGGGAGCGAGGGTAATTACAGTCATCCTGACAAAAGATCCGGAAATATTGTTATCATTAAGCCGCATTAGGTGAGCAATCTTCCTCGGGCCAGTGCCCAAGGGAGTTCCTCATATTTACTATATTTGTGCCACTGCACATGAACAATATGAAGACAATTATCAGAAAACATTTTCTCCTCGGTTTATTTAGCCTAATAACATTTCATTCCTGTAAAAAAGAATATACCAGTGATTCCATAAGTCAAACATCCGACTCCACAACAACTGTATCAATAGAACCTGCAGAGCCGGAAGCGGCAGCGAAATCAATGCTTCAGAGTTTTCCAATGCCTGCGGAGGTTGAAGGCTGCTCCTGTTATTTTGCCAGGAATCAGAAGGAGTATGAAAATGAGCAGTATGTATATGTGGATGACTATGGAAACAATGCCTATATTAAACTGGACGGCCATATGATTAAGATTCCGATGGAAGAAGGCGATTTTGACCCGTCTAATTTCAGCAAAGTGCTGGAGGATTCCGAGTACAGGATCAGCATGAGCGGTAAAAAGACCAGTGAGCAGGATGAAACCATGATGTTTACGGGGCAGCTTACCGTTTTAATTAAAAAAGAAAACCGCACCATTACCACACCTGTTTATGGTGAATGCGGCTGTTGAAGCACTGCATTATATAACCCTAAAAACATTAGATTCTAAAAATACACTTTACATATGGACATTACACAAATAGAACCGCAATCCGTCTGGAAAAACTTTACTGCGCTGAATGCAGTGCCAAGACCATCCAAAAAAGAGGAGCGTGTTATTGAATTCATGAAGAATTTCGGCGAAAAGCTGGGACTCGAAACAACTGTAGACGAAGTTGGCAATGTAATCATTAAAAAGCCCGCGACTGCAGGTATGGAAGACCGCAAAACTGTGGTGCTTCAGTCCCACCTGGATATGGTGCATCAGAAAAACTCCGATGTTAATTTTGATTTTAACAGTCAGGGAATTGAAATGGAGGTGGACGGAGACTGGCTGAAGGCCAAAGGAACTACCCTGGGTGCCGACAACGGACTTGGTGTGGCTGCAATAATGGCCGTCCTGGAAAGCAGGGACATTCCTCACCCGGCACTGGAAGCCCTTTTCACGATAGACGAAGAAACCGGAATGACCGGGGCAATGGGCCTGAAACCCAGCACATTACAGGGCGAAATCCTCCTGAACCTCGATACTGAGGAAGATGATGAAATCGACATTGGCTGTGCCGGCGGAATTGATGTAACTGCTTCACAGACATATAATCTAGAAGAGGCTAAAGGACAGATCGTAAAGATAGAAATCAAGGGACTGCAGGGAGGCCACTCCGGTATGGATATTCATAAAGGATTCGGAAATGCCAACGTTATCCTGGGCAGACTTCTGTACACAGGTATTGCAAACGAGAACATCCAGCTTATCAGTGTAGACGGCGGTGGACTTCGCAATGCTATTCCGCGTGAGGCGATGGCCATACTGTCCGTACGCAACTCCGTAGAGTTCATAGAGCAGGCTACGGAACTTAAGGAAGCCATCCTGGAGGAGTTTGCAAGTGTAGAAAAAGACCTTCAAATCAACATTGAAAACTTTTCAAGCAATGAAAAAGCGATTTCGCAGGAGGATTCCCGGAGGATAATCCTTGCGCTTAAGTCGGCTCACAATGGTGTATACCGCATGAGTCCCGATGTGGCAGATCTGGTAGAAACCTCCAATAACGTAGCCCGGGTGGAACTTAAAAACGGTGAACTCAAAATCTTAAACCTTTCCCGTTCTTCTGTAGAATCTTCAAAATATGCTGTTGCAGAGCAGCTGAAATCAGTGTTCGAACTTGCCGGAATGGAGGTTGAATTCAGTGGCTCCTACCCCGGCTGGAAACCAAAACCCGGATCGGATATCGTGAAACTGATGGAAAATATTTACGAGAGGGATTTTGGCAGCAAGCCTCATGTTGTAGCTTGTCATGCAGGACTGGAATGCGGCATCATCGGCGCTAATTACCCAAAGATGGAAATGGTAAGTTTTGGACCAACCATCCGCGGGGCACACTCGCCGGACGAAAGAGCCAACATTCCTTCAGCCCAAAAATTCTGGAGCTTCCTGAAAGAAATACTGAAGGAAATACCGAAGAAATAGTTTGAAAATCAATAAATTCCAATATCCAAAATGCGCAGGTGTTTTGGATATTTTTTTTTGGAATCATATACTTAGTTTCAATTGGTTGATCATTACATGTTACGGAGTACTGGTGGTTTGAGTGAGATGCGTATATTTGAGAGTTACCAGCAATTTTAAAAAATTACAATGCAAATAAAAAATTTACTTCGGATAATATTTAGAGTTTTTGGACTATATTCAGTGTTCACTTTAATCTTTAACTTTTTCCCTCAACAGTTAACTTACTTAATAAATTCTGATATATTTTTTCCATTCGATAGTAAAAATGGAATCATGCAAACTTGGATTTATTTAATAATTGTTGTGATACTAATTGTTGTAGTATTCTACCTTCTTATAATAAATCCCGACATAATTATTGCAAGATTAAAGCCTAAGAAATTTTTGGACGAAAAGATAAATTTCGAAAAATTAAATTCTGAAAGTTTATTACAAGTTGCAATTTTAGCAATTGGTATTTTATTACTTTTTGAATCAATTCCTGAACTAATTAACAAATTATTTACGTTGCTAAAAATTAGAAATATGAACAAAAATATTTCAGATGATATAAACACTTTAGGAATAAATTCTGAAATATTTTCAGCGTCATTTAAAGTATTAGTGGGTTTAATTTTTATCATTTTTCAGAATGGAATGGGAAAAATGTTATATAATCAAAACGTCAGGAAATAAAAAAAACTGCTGGTAACAAGCTATTTCTACAAAGCAGGCATGAAGTTTTCATCGAAGATTTTAGCGATTAATTAAGATTTTAGCAAGTAGTAGATTTCGTATTTTTATCCCGTCTGCAGAAATACCCAACCGTTAGCCGTCAGTGTAATGATATCTATACAAAGTACGAATTATGACACAATGTTAACTAAGCTAAATAACTTCACATATAAATATTTTGTTGGTTATACAAATCCCAACCATTCTTTTTCGTACCATGAACATTCTATTTGGTTATAATGGTAAAGAGAAAAGTTCCATTGCTAGTAGGATAAAAAATGAATTTGTGAATGGTACAGTCAAGAAGCCCGAGAATTTAAGAATTTTTGATAGAGATTACATTTCGGATTCACTTTTACTTGAAAATAGTGAAGGAAAAATAAAGGTGATCAGTACTTCACCGATGATGTTTGATACACGATTTCAAAATAAAGATTTATAAATTTATACAGAGATTCTATTTCATAAAAATTCATCACCATGTTAACGCATAACATATTGACCCTCCTCCAAACCCGTTTCCACCAAAACCCTCAACGCCACAATGGCCTGCAATGGCCTGCAATTAAGGAAAAGCTGGAAGCCAATCCGGAGAAGCTTGAAATCCTCCAGAAAATGGAAGACACCGGCGGTGAGCCCGATGTTGTAGGTTTCGATGCTGAATCTGGCAAATATCTGTTTATGGATTGCGCTGCTGAAAGCCCAAAAGGCAGACGGAGCTTCTGCTATGATAAAGTGGCGCTCGACAAAAGGAAGGAAAACAAACCCAAAAACAACGCAATGGATGCCGCAGCTGAAATAGGCATTGAAATGCTGGATGAAGATCAGTATCGCTATCTGCAGTCCCTTGGCACGTTTGACACAAAGACCTCAAGCTGGCTGGTAACACCAGAAAATATACGTAAGCTAGGTGGGGCTATTTTTGGAGATTACCGCTATGGAACGGTATTTATCTATCACAACGGCGCTGACTCCTATTATGCGGCACGCGGTTTCAGAGGTTTACTCAGGTTGTAATTCTCTAATTCGACTAAAGTATTTGAACATCTTTATACAGGCGCATCAGGTGGATTAGCTGCAAGGGTTTTTCTTCATAGCCTCGGGAATCTTCATAAATATCGGTCTAAGTTCCTCATTTAGCCTGGTGGTGTTATTGCGGTTCCTTGCTTTGGTCGCATCAACTTCCAGTTCGATGGCTTTAAACTCTTCCACTTTGTTCTGAAGGCAGCTGCGGCGTTTGGATGCCCGGCTCAGTTCTTCACCTTTGTATTTGTTTCTGGCCAGTCCCTCTTCTATCTGGCATATCTTATATTCGTCCTGCAAACGCATCAGCTTAAAGCTTTCGAAGTGGTCATATTTGGAAAAGGCTTTTTCCATGTCCGAATGTTTACTGTAATCTATACGGGTGTCCTTCAGATAATTCAACTGTTCCTTTTTGCCTTCGTTCTGTTTTTTCTGCTCTGCCAGCACCTTCATTTTAAGCGCAGCGCATGGATCTTTTGAGTCGGACAGTTTTGCTAGTTTTTCCTCTACCTTCGCGCCATCTTCCTCTGCATGGGCTAGTGCCTCCACTACGCGTGTGTCTTCTTCACGCCGAAACGCAGACGGATGGAAGCAATCGCTACCGGCCACTTTTTTGAAACTCAAGGTCTCAGACCGGCTTTCGCCCTGTTCGTAACCCAAGACAAGGAAGTTTCCTTTTGAAGTTTCCAGGAAACCAATACCGTAGGCACCCAGAAACTTAAGACCTTCAAAAGCTTCGGGGAAGTTGCTGTCTGTAAGTATGAACACACTTATCTCACCATCCAGGCTTACATATTTTCGGCCCTTAAATTCGTTACCGGCAAATTCGCGAAACTCATTTTTGTAGGTGAATTTCTTCATGGTAAACATATTTTCTGGACCCGAATCATCGGTGTTCCCGGTCCTTACATAATGTTTCAGTATAGTATTATGTGTTCCCTGCTCCCGCTGTGCCGAATTATAATAGGTATAGGTATTCCCTTTCAGGGTTTGAATGTATGCATAGAAATCAAGATGGTTCATATCGTAACTGCAGCCGGCCTGCTTGGTACTGTCGAAACCAAAACTGAGCACCGCTCCGGTTTCTCCATTAATATAGAAACATCCCGCGACCTCCCGCCCGCCAAAGACACCTTTGTAGTTTACCTTATAATCAAAACACAACTTATCATTGTACCGAAAGGGCCGTGCATTTGATGGATTTTCGAACACCTTCGCCTTTTTTTCTTCCTGCCCTTGTAGACAGGATATTAGGAGCGAAAAAAGCAAGGTATAGATCGATTTCATGATTTCAGTTTATTTGAATCCCTATTTAACCTCTGCAATCCGAAGATTGCTAATGTAGAAACCATCGGTGGGTTTCGGCATTAGAGGTGCTGCCCGGAAATGAAAATTATTTCGGTACGCACTTTTATCGAAACCTTTGGGCAAATCAAATATTTTCTGATTTCCCATATACAGCCGGATCCGGGTACCGTTCACGCTTATGCTGGCGCGTATGTTCTTGTTTGCCATGCGGTCTACCGGCCATTCGGTGGTGTTTTCCCGACCGGAATACAGACTTGTGGAATAACCTATAAACTGTTTTACGGAAGGTGGAATCAGGAAATAAAAAATACTTTTATGCTGAAGTGTGTTCTTGGCCGGATTCTGCACTTCGGAAAACCCAAAAGTAACTGGCGGCCGCAGACCGGAATCCGGGTATACAAGGTCAAACTCAACAGTGAAATTCTGAGGCAATGCACCTTTGATTTCCGGAAAAACTGCTGTATTATCAGGTACTTTAAGCCATTTGCCACCCTGACCCCGTAGTGTAACAATCTCACCGCTGCCATTCGTATTCCAGCCGGAGGGAAAATCGCCTGCCGGATATCTAAGGAAATCGTCCGTAAATATTGTCCGGCTTCCGGCTTCAAAATCAAATGCGGAACTCGCCTCGGTCTTAATCCCGGTATTTGTTTGTACATTAGATTTTTGATTCCCGGCTGCAGTTGACACCTTCTTAGACGTATCTTTCACGGTACCCTCCACTTCATTCAACCCTCTGTCAATGGCACGGTCTGTATGACGGTCAATACGCTGGTTCACCTTCTGTTCCACTTTCCGCTCCAGCTTTTTGAGGAATTGGGCAGGAGTAAGCATGGTTCCCGCCAGCAGAACTATTAATGCAAGTGTTGATTTTGTTTTCATAATACTATCTTTTAGTTGAGTGATAATTGCCGATAGAATTGACACTACCACACAAAGTTGGCAGATTAAAGTTTTTTATGATAGTAAAAAATCCCGAAAAGGTTATAAAGTGATCAGCCTGGACATGTTCCATTCACTGGACTGCATAAGAGACGGTGTATAACCATAAAATCTCTTAAACTCACGAATGAAATGGTTTTGGTCAAAATAGCCAAACTCCTGCGCAATATCGCACCATGACATTTCCGGACGGGTTTGAATAAACCGCAGACATTGATTAAACCTTTCAATGCGGCTGTACATCTTTGGGGTAAGACCTATTTTCTCCTTAAAATGGTCTTCGAGGCTGGTAATAGACATAGCCACATCCGAACAGAGATTCCGGACACTCGCCGTACCACTGCCCTGCCTGATTCTTGAAATTGCATATTCCATTGTCCCACAGGAAGTGCTGGTCACAGAACGTGCTTTCTGTAGCAACCATGATTGTAAAACTCTTAAAATGACATCTGCATTGCTCCCCAGGTCTTCCAGCAGCGTACAAAACGCTTTAAGTTTGGGAAAGATGTCTTCCATCTCTATTTTCGAATTCCTGAACTCATCCTGAGGCAAACCCAGTAGAAAATAAGCCCCGTAAGGTGTAAAGTTGATAAAAACAAAATGAGCCGTACGACAACGGTAAGTCCTGTGTGAATCGAATTGCCCGCTGAAGCGGAAAAAGGTTTTCAGTTCACAGTCCTGTACAGCATCGTAAATCATCCTGTCGGGTGCAAGGTTTAGGATAAGTCCCGAAAAGCCATGCGGAAAGAAATCAAAATTGGCATCACCATCCAGACCGGGCGCCAGATTGATATACCCCAGGTTCTGGACGTAGGGCCGCAATGCTGGATGTGGTTTGTAAAACCGGACGGACATCTAACAAATTTAGTTAAATTTATGCTTAAAAATCAGCGCATTAAATAATAAATACAGTTGCGGCTATCAGCACAGTTAACCTACATCAACGGGAATGACGCTGGATAACCGTAAATTTGTAATTATTTATAACAACAATATCATGAAAATAAATATCTGGAGTGACGTACGATGCCCGTTCTGTTATGTAGGAAAAAAGAAATTTGAAAAAGCAATGTCACAATTTCCAGAGGCAGCGGGTGTAACTGTGGAATGGCACAGTTTCCAGTTGGATCCGTCTCTGGAGACGCAAGCTGAACGTGATCCATTTGAATTTTTTGCAGAAAGGAAAGGAATTTCCCGGCAGCAGGCGCAGGCCATGCACTCACATGCTGAAAATGCCGGCAGAGAGGCAGGCATTGACTTTAATTTTGAAAATCAGAAAGTGGCCAATTCCTACAAAGCACACCTGCTGATCCAGTTGGCAAAAACCAAAAACCTGGGCAGCGAAATTGAAGAAGTACTGTTCCGTGCGCAGTTTCTTGACGGTAAGAATATTGACGATGTAACTACACTGGTAGATCTGGGCATACAGGCGGGCCTTTTGGAAAATGATATCAGGGCTGCCCTCGAATCTGACGAATTTGCTTATGCCGTGTCCCAGGATATGCAGATGGCTTCAAAGCTAGGATTCAGTTCCGTTCCTTTCTTTGTTTTCAATGATAAATACGGCGTTTCCGGTGCGCAACAACCCGAACTTTTTCTGGAAATTCTGGAAAAATCGTGGAAAGAATTTTCCGAAGGTGACCACGGCCTGAAGATAATCAATGGCGACAGTTGTGATACTGACGGCAACTGCAACTGAGGATTTCTTAACATACATCAACCCCGGCAGAATGGCACTACGCTATCTTTGTACCATAAATTAATCAGTAAAAAAAATCAGTTATGAAAAAATTAATGTCTTTATTAATGCTTATCATGCTTAGTGTTAGTGTATATGCACAGAAAGTATTGGTGAGCGACCCCGCACACTCCCGAATCCAGTTTTCGGTAATTCACCTTACCATCAGTGATATCACCGGTAACTTTGAAACTGCAAATCTGACCATCAATGCCGATGAGAAGAATTTCCTGAATTCAAAACTAACTTTTGAAGTTGATGTGAATTCAATTAATACGCATATTGAGGCCCGTGACAATCACCTCAGAAGCGCAGACTTCTTTGATGTGGCCAATCATCCAAAGATGACTTTCACCTCTACCTCAATCACAAAGGGATCACAGAAAAACTATTATAATGTAAACGGCAATCTTACCATGCACGGTGTTACAAAACCTGTTACCGTTACGTTGGTATACCGCGGTTCGGTTGTAAACCAGATGAATAAGAAAGACACCCACGGGTACCAGGTTATGGCTACTATAAAAAGATCTGATTTTAATGTAGGTCCAGGCTTCCCGGAAGCAGTAATCAGCGACCAGGTTAGGATTAAAGGTGATTTTGAGCTCACCCAGAAATAATCATAGTATATTTATTTTAAGTGTGAACAGACCCGGAGCGATTCGGGTCTGCTTTTTGATAGGGATTATCCTGCTAAATAAAAAGCATTACTTTATATTTGGCCTTTGGTTATTTTGAAGAGATTAATTGCAGGTTTTTTATTCGGAGGATTTTTTGTGCTGGCATCGGCACAAAGAGACAGCATTTACCTACAGGCCAAACTGGAACAGGACCTCCGGACGCTTAATGTAACCCAGGAACTCCGCTATTACAATAAAACGGATTCAGCACAGACAGAAGTACAGCTGCTGAACTGGATTGCTGCCTATAAAAATCGTGGCACACCCCTTTACGACAGGAAAATAGAAGACAGGAACAAGGAACTTCATTTTGCACAACCTCAGGAGCTCGGGAAGCTGAAAACCCTTGAAGTTAAAACAGATCTATCTGAGATAACTTCCCCGGCCGATCTTAATTCTGAAAACCTTTATATTCAGTTGGCTCAACCCCTTCAGCCGGGCGCGAGTGTAAAACTGCTCCTTAAGTATCAATTGCAGCTTCCGTTAGCCAAATTCACCGGTTATGGAATGTCTGAGCAAAATATTGCTCTTAAATACTTTTTTCTGGTACCGGACAGCTTTGCTGAAGCCAACGGCAATGAGCGCAGGTTCCTGGACATTGAGGAAACAGCCAACCATAGCACGCACTGGACAGTAAACCTGGATTTACCAACCGACTATCATTCAAAAAGCAACCTTACGGAACTGCATCCTAATTACTACACAGGTTTGCTGAAAGCAGATCCGGAATTTCTGATCTCATTTAACATTTATCCCACCCTGACTTTTCAAACAGGTGGAGTTCAGACTAAGGTTGATTTTGGCTACCGCCTGGAGGCAGAAGAGCAACAGCATCTTAAAAATAAAATTCCGCAACAGCTGGAATATCTGCAAAGTAAAACGGGACTTGTACCCTCAAAGATTTTCATTTCAGAAAAATTCCGGAATAAGGAAGATTTTTTCGGTAATGACGATATCGCATTCTGGAAGTTCCGCTTCCCGCTCTTTACCCCGGAAGAAAATGCTGACCTCGATTATTTCAGCATCATCTCCAAGAACATCCTGGAACAGGGACTGATCACCAATAAGGATGACGACCACTGGTTTAAAAACGGTATCAAGACCTACCTGGAACTTCAGTACCTCAAAAAATATTACGGAGACCATAAATTGCTGGGCCAGCTTACAGAGGCCTCAATTATCGGAATCAAACCGCTGAAGCTCTTTCATGCTTCCCGTCTCAAGCTGATTGAGCGCTACGGTATTGCGTACCAGTACATGATGACGCAGAATCTTGATCAGAAAGTTGATGAAGACTTCAAAGACCTCAGCAATTTCAATGAAATGACGGTGAGCAACTTTGAAATGGGCAGTCTGCTGAACTTTGTGGCCGAAAAGATGGGCACCTCTGAATTTGAAGACTTTCTGAGCGAATATCTTCAGTCCAATGCTGCGCAGCAGATTGACACCGGCCACTTCCTGGACAGACTGGCCATGCGCTCGCATTACTCTTCTGTATTTTTGGACAAACTCATGTCGCGTAAGCACAGAGTCAACTTTAACCTTAAGAAATTTAAAAGAGCCGACGGCAATCTGGAAGTAACCGTCCGCAAGAACACCTATGATCCGGTACCCTTTAAACTGGAGACAATCTCCGAACAGGGAGGTACTAAAACACACTGGTTCGGCACGCCGGAACATCCTTCTCAGGACGTTTATATCGTTCCAGAAATGGATGCTGATAAAATTGTGATCAACAGCGGTCATTTTTTTCCGGAGAAGAATTTCCGTGACAACTATCTGTACACCAAAGGTTTGTTCAGCAACATGAAAAAAATAAAGCTGAAACTCATTAAGGACATTCCCAATCCCGAGTACAATGAGATTTATCTGAATCCGCGTCTTACCTTTAATGCATATGACAAGGTCCTGCTCGGTCTGAATTTTCGGAACGAGTCACTCTTCAATCATAAATTTGCCTACTCACTGACGCCCTATTACAGTACGGGAACCGGGCAGATTACTGGTTCCGGAAGTGTGACTTACAGCATCATGCCGCCCGAAAGCTTTTTCCAAAGCCTGAATATGGGAGTCTCCGGCTCTTATTTTCATTATGATTATGACCTGAGTTACCGAAAGTTTACGGCAAGTGCTTCAATTAATTTTGCTAAAGAGCCGCGCAGTGCAATCTCAAGGAGTTTAGGCGTTTCATTTAATCATTATGAAAAGGACCTGACGCCGGAAATGATATTTGAGAATGAATATAACCGGTATAACCTTTGGAACGTAAATTATGCCTTTGCAGACAACGGACTGATTCACGAGAAGTTTTTCGGTGCTTATGTGCAGGGAATGCAGGATTTCAACAAAGTGGCGGCAGAAGCAACTTACCGGTATGAATATGCAGCCAACAAAAAAATCGCGTTCCGGCTTTTTGCGGGATATTTTCTGAACAATAAAACGCGTAATGAAATCTTTGATTTTGGGATCTCGCGTGTTTCCAATTACTCATTCTCTTATGGTCTGTTGGGTCAGAGTGCGACTTCCGGTCTGCTTTCGCAGCAGTTTATAATGGCCGATGGTGGATTTAAATCTTTGATAGATTCAACAGCCAATCAGTGGATCACTTCCCTTAATGTTGATTCTCACATCTGGAAAATGTTTAATATTTATGCTGATGCGGGTATGTACAAAAACAGGTCAGCAGATCCGAAATTCATTTGGGACAGCGGTGTGAAGGTGCGCATAATCCCGGATTTCCTGGAAGTCTACCTTCCGGTCTACTCCACTCTTGGGTTTGAACCTTCGTTTAAAGATTATGCCCAAAGAATCAGGTTCACCCTGGTCCTCAATCTAAGTGCGGTAATCAATACCGCAAGACGGGGATGGTATTAATGAACGCGTACACATTGCAGGATTGATGGAACCAGCGAAAGGTTGAGCACAAAAAAGGCTGCCCATTTCTGAGCAGCCTTCATAATATCTTAAAGAAAATTATTTCTTAAGGATTTTTCTGCTGATTTTTGATGAACCATTATCAACTGTAACGATATAATAACCGTCTTCCAGGGAGGATGCATCCAAAGACTGGCCATCAGATACGCGGTCAGAACTTACTAGACGTCCTTCCATAGTATATATATTTACTGTGGAGCGCATTGGCAATCTAAATGTAATTTGATCTAAAACAAGCGTATTCATTAGAATTTGTTTGTCAAAAGTTTTTGGATCCATTACAGATAGTGAACCTGTTACTGCAGCGGAAAAATCATCAAAATAGGCTGTTCCACCACTGTAAACTCTTACTGCAACATCTAAACTATTGGCTGATGCTTCAGCAGGCATGGTAGCAGTATATTGTGTCCATGCAGCAGCGTCTGGCAGATAAGCATTATTGGTTCTGAATGAATCCGTATCTGCATTTGGCGTTGTGTAAACGATTGTTGAACCATTCTTGTACGTACTCCATAGCCTTGCATCGGTTCCGTCTCCAGATGATTTGTACCAGAAAGAAATCGTATATGAAGTACCTCCGGTCACTGGAACGTTTTGATAAAAACCTGTAGTTGCCGTGGCACCTGCATATCCGGCAGACTTGGTCCCGCTATGTGGCGCTGTAGTAGAAATAGTAGGAGAAGTGTAAGATCCAGTAGGCCCGGAAGCCCATCCTGTCAAATCACCTTCAAAACCAGGATTAGTCAATAGCTGCTGTGCGTTTGCTGCGACTGAAAGCGCAAGCACTCCGAAAATGGTAAAGATTTTTTTCATTTTAATAAAATTTTAAGTTTAAATTATTGATACTGCAAAATTACTCTTTAATATTGAAAAGAGAAAATCCTGAGCTTTAATTTTATGTTAAGTAAAACACCACAATTCAGGAGTATATTTTTCGTTACTTTTACACCGCTTTTGTGTAATCGTTTTGGCAAAAAAATTCCTGTTTTTCATCCTGTTCCTGTCCTGCTTTATTCTGCATAAAGCACAGGTTTTCAGTTGGAAAAATCCTAATCTTCCAAAAGACAGCATCAAAAAAGATTCCATTCTTACAGCCAAACTGGAGCAGGATGTTTTTACCCGCGATACGCTGGACTTTATCCGTACCCAGAACCGTGTCATTGTTGATGAAGCTGTACTTGTAAAAAATGACAGACAGAAATTCCTGGGCGACCTTAATTCCAAAGGATCGATAATCCGCGGAGTCACATTTGGCAATAACCAGGGTTCTTCGGTGCAAAGCTCAATGGACCTGCAGATTACAGGCAAACTGTCACCGGACGTTTCCATCCTTGCCTCAATCTCGGATCATAATCTGCCCATTCAGGCCGACGGCTATACGCAGACCCTGGAGGAATTTGACAAGATTTACATGCAGCTCAATATTAAGGACCGTTCTATCCTGCGGGCCGGGCATCTGGACCTGGAGGATAACCGCACCTATTTTGGGCGCTACCAGCGCCGGAGCATGGGTTTGCAGTTTCAGACCTCATTCGGTAAAGAAAACAAAACGTTTCTGGACGTCGCGGGTGGCGTAGCGAGAAGTGAATTTCACAGGATACGTTTCCAGGGTATAGAAGGCAATCAGGGACCTTACCGGCTGACGGGAAAAAACGGCGAGAACTTCATCACCGTAATCTCCGGGTCAGAGCAGGTCTATATAGACGGTATCCTGATGAAAAGAGGTGAAAATCTGGATTATACCGTAAACTACAATACCGGCGAAGTAACTTTTACCAGTTTCCGCCCCATCTTCCGGCAGAACTTCATCACGATTTCCTATAATTATACGAACAGAAATTACTCCCGATATCTTTTCACGGGTGAGGTTAGGCACGAACGCGAACGTTTTCGCACGGGCTTCAGTTGGTTCCTGGAACAGGACAATAAAAACGCACCACTGGCCTTAAACCTCAGCGATGCCGACCAACAGGTGCTGGTAGATGCCGGCAACAATCCTGACCTCATGTTTGCACCGTCGGGAACAGTTGCGGAATATGATGTAAATAAAATCCTTTACAGGCTCGTAAACGACCCGAATGGTGATTATTATGAATTTTCGGCCGATCAAACCTTAACCCTCTACCAGGTTGCCTTCACCTATTTCGGAAACCAGCTGGGCGATTATACGCTGGCGCAAACCACAAATAACGGAAGGGTTTTCCAGTATGTGGGACCCAATCAGGGCGAGTACCGGGCAGTCCGTAAACTGCCTTCACCCCAAAAAGCACAGGTATTCTCCTATAATGCCGAGTATCTCCTGAATGACGGGAAAATTGGCACTGACATTTCCTTCAGCAATTATGACATCAACCTTTTTTCTTCCAAAGATGCAAAGCAGAACCTCGGTTACGCCGCACGGATCTTCGGACACAAGACTTTCACTAATCAGAACTGGAAGGGAACTCCTACGTTTGAATATCAGCATATCAATTCGCAGTTCCATATCCTGGACCGCATTAATGATGTGGAATTTTCCCGCGATTTTAACCTGACGAACGAGTTTAATAACCGCACACAGAACCGGTTTATATTCAGTTTCCTGAACCAGTGGAAAAACTTATCCTTCCTGAACTACCGCATGAACTTCCTGGACGAAAAGGACTTCTACAAAGGCTTTAAGAATGACCTGGACTTTGGTTGGATCACGGGTAAATTCAATATTAAAGGTAATTTTTCCTATCTGGACACCAAAGCCACATTTCAGGACACAAAGTTCATCCGCAGTGCTGTCATTTCGGAACGTCAGGGTGAAAAAGGAAGTTGGGGACTGGGCGGAAGTCTGGAACATAATGTGAAAAAGTTCAATGACACCGATCTGTTTGATGTGACCAGTTTCAGCTGGAAGGAGGTTTTTGCTCAGAAACGCATCGGTGACTCGGCGCGTACAAAACTTTTGGCGAAGGTCTATTTCCGCGACAACGATTCCATCCGGAACAATCAGCTGGAAGACCAAAATCATATTGTGGGCCTTATGGTGGAAAGCCAGATAATAAAAAGCGAGAGGACTACGCTTAACGCCCTGGTTCATTACCGCAAGTTTTATTATCAGAATGATGATCTGTTGACTCAGCTGAACAATGACTTTGTAGTCGGAAACATTCTGTACAATCAGCAACTGTTCAATAACGGTATGCGACTGCAGGCTTTTTACGAATTGGGAAACGGGCAGGAAGCGCAGCGCGAATTTCAGTATATAAAGGTGACCGACGGCCAGGGTGTTTATAAATGGACCGACTACAACGGTGACGGTGTGCAGCAGCTGGATGAATTCGAGATTGCTGAATATGCGGATCTGGCCCAGTACATCCGGATCTACACCAACTCGGTAAATTATATCCCGTCCAATAAAAATAAACTTCAGTTGGCGCTTTTTGTAAATCCGTCGGCTGTATTAAATTCATCGAATGAATTTCTGAAACGTTGGAATTTCAACATTTCGCTGAACTCGCAGAACTCATTTTACAAAAAGGACCGTGTACTGGTGCTGAACCCTTTCGAGAAAGATGAAGATCAGATCCTGAAAAACCAAAATATCCTGGTCTCGGCACAGTTTAACCCAACCGAAAAGTCTGCCTGGAATGGGAACTACCGTTTTATAGCCAATAATAATCTGGTAAACGCCAATTTCAGCAATGAAGAACGGAACCAAAATTCCCACTTCCTGAATGTGGGCTACGGTATTACTAAAAGTCTGCGTTTCGATTGGGAAAACTCGTTGCACCATATAGAAAACGCCTCTCAGATCTTTGACACGCGCGATTTCATCCTGAATAATTTTGAAACCAAACCTAAAGCCACGTACAAATTCTCCGAAAGCATGCAGGCCGAACTATCTGCGGCACTCCGAAAAAAAGACAGGGCAGACGGTGAAGAATTTCTTAAAACCCTTGATCTTACAGGTGCTCTTCAGTGGGAAAGAAACAGGACGTCGGTACGCGCCAATTTCTCTTTCATCAATAATGATTTTACGGGAAACAACTTTTCCATTGTTGGAAACCAGATGCTGGACGGGCTTAAACCGGGAAAAAACCAGCTGTGGAGTCTGTTCCTGCAGCAGGCTATCAATTCCTTCATCACGCTGAATGTGAACTATGAAGGTCGTAACTCTGGTGAGCGAACGATTCACATCGGGAGTATGCAGCTGAAGGCGAGTTTCTAAGAAGTGGGAAATCGTAAAGTTGTAAGGCGTAAAGTCGTTAATTCGTTAAGTTGTTTATTCAGTTAATTTTGTAAAAAAAGAATTGCGTACTTTAGTTGGGGCCAATTTGCAGATGTTCAACCTAGCAACTTTGCAATTCTTCGATTTTATGGCAACATTGTTTCACACTGAACACAATACCATGAACCATGTACACTTTCTACTTTGAAAAACTTGAAGTTTGGCAGAACGCACGCAATCTGGTAAAGGATATATATCTGGTATCCCGTAAATTTCCAGACGAGGAAAGGTTCGGCATTACTAACCAACTCAGGAGGGCAGCGACGGGCATAATGGCAAACATTGCGGAGGGCACGGGAAAAAGCACGAATAAGGATAAATCCAGATTCATAAATATTGCGTACAGTACAGGATTAGAGGTTATCAGTTTTCTAGTCCTGGCATGTGATCTGGATCTAATTTCTGAGGAAGAATACATTGAACTTCGGCATCAAACTGAAAAAATCACCAATCAATTGAATGCGTTCTATAACTCACTGAAATAATGGTGTAAAGTTGTTGGGCGTAAAGTCGCGTATAGGAAAGCGTAAATTCGCAATGATGGTTCGCTCTCCAAAACCACTTCACGACCAGCAAATTGCCCCGGCGCTAATCAACTAAACAACTTTTACACCCAATACTTCTGGATTTCAAAACTTTACAACTGAACATCTTTTTAGCCATCCGATTTTGCAGCTTTACAACTTTACGATTTCACCCCCAACGCCACTACACCTTTACGACTTAACGTCTTAACGTCTTTACTTCTAACAATCCAATTCCTTATCTTTGCAGAATGGTTAAAATTGGCAATATTGAACTTCCGGATTTCCCCCTGCTTTTGGCTCCTATGGAAGATGTTTCGGACCCACCGTTCCGAAGGCTCTGCAAAATGCATGGCGCGGATATGATGTACTCTGAATTCATCTCCTCTGAAGGCCTGATCCGTGATGCCATGAAAAGCCGTAAAAAGCTAGATATCTTCGATTACGAAAGGCCTGTGGGCATACAGATTTTCGGTGGTGATGAGGAAGCGATGGCACTTTCGGCCAGGATTGTTGAAACCGTAAACCCTGATTTGGTGGATATCAATTTTGGCTGTCCGGTGAAGAAGGTCGTCTGCAAAGGTGCCGGCGCCGGCGTACTGAAAGACATTGACCTGATGATCCGGCTTACGAAAGCGGTGGTCAATTCCACGCATTTACCCGTAACAGTGAAAACCCGTTTGGGCTGGGACACCGAAACCATCAATATTATGGAGGTGGCAGAAAGGCTGCAGGAAACCGGAATCAAGGCACTCACGATCCATGCCAGAACACGCGCACAGATGTATAAAGGCCAGGCCGACTGGGACTATATCTCCAAGGTAAAGAACAACCCGAATATTGAAATTCCAATCTTTGGCAATGGTGATGTCGATTCGGCGGAAAAAGCACTGGAATACAGAACGAAATACGACTGCGACGGTATTATGATCGGACGTGGTGCCATTGGTTATCCCTGGATTTTCAACGAAATAAAACATTTCTTTGCCACCGGCGAGCATTTACCGGAGCCCACCATCGAAGACCGGCTGCTGGCGGTCCGTCAGCATGCGGAATGGAGTGCTGAGTGGAAAGGCGAACGTCTGGGACTTATTGAGATGAGGCAGCACTACAGCAATTACTTCCGCGGCATCCCACATTTCAAGGATTTCAGAAGGAAATTTTTAGAGGTTTTCACTTTGGAAGAAATGGATGGTGTAATTGAAGAAGCCAGTAATTTCTACAGAGAACATCAGTTTTCCTAAAATATAAAACCCACAGATTGTCTGTGGGTTCATTTTTTTATGGAGCAATGATTTAATAACCTGCCGAAGAGCCCGAGTTTTTAAGTAAAGCCAAAGCTGAAGACGTTCCAATCCTTTTAACACCCAAACTTATCATCTTTTCGGCATCATCGGGAGAGCGCACACCGCCGGCGGCTTTTACAGGAAGCTTTCCGGCATGGTCCAGCATGATTTTTATGCCCTCAAAAGTAGCACCGTTTGGTTTACCACCTTCTGTAACATAGAATCCTGTGGAGGATTTCACAAAGACCTGGTCTTCCTTTCCGGGGAAGTTTTCAGTGATCCATTTTGCAATCAGCGTAGTAATTTCTGCTACCTGGGCGTCGGTAAGCGCGGCAATTTCAATAATCCATTTAGCTACCTTATTATGATCGAGGCAGAAGCGTGTGCATTGCACCACCTCATCTTCTACAAGATCAAATTGACCTTTTTTGTAAGCTTCATAATTAATCACGAAATCCAGTTCATCAGCGCCGTCATCAATTGCTTTACGGGCTTCACCCAGTTTTGCTTCTGTGGAGTTGGTACCTTCATGAAATCCAATCACAGTACCCACCTTTACGTCCGCCGTTTTATCAGAAATATATTCTTTAACCTGTTTCACATAATCCGGGCGGATCATGACAGCGAAAATATTATTTGCAATTGCCTCATCCACCAGCGAAAGGACGGTTTCAAGTGTTTCCTTTTCAGAAAGCCCCGACTGTTCCGGGGTCTTCAGATAAGTTGAGTCCAGATACTTATTGATTTCCATTTATCTTCAGCTAAAATTCATTAAAATATCACACTTTGAGCTGTCGGCCGATGCTCTGTTCCAGCGAAATGAAAGTCTCCGTTCTGGTAACGCCTTTCAGTTTTTGAAGTTTGTTCAGTATCTCCATCAGGTGATCATTGTCCTTGCACAGGACCTTCAGGAAGACGGTATAGTTTCCGGTGGTGTAATGAGCTTCCACAACCTCATTAACTTCTTTCAGCGCTTTTACCACATCCGGATACTGGTTGGGCTGCTCCAGGAAAACACCGATATAGGCTACCACTTTGTAACCTATTTTACGTGCATTCAGGAAGGAGATTGAGTTTTCAATAACGCCCGCCTGTTCCAGTTTCTTAATACGCTGATGAACAGCCGTAGTAGATATGCCTACATTTTTGGCGATATGCGCAAGAGATGTTTTGGCATTATCCATAAGCATATGAATTATTTTCTTGTCAATAGCATCCAGCAGATAGCCAATATTAGTTGCGTTTTTCATACTATTTTTTTTCAATTTTTTTTATAATTTTTGCGGAATTTCAACAGCACGGGAAAATGATCGCTGTATCCTCCCAGGTAACGTGAACCTACAAAAGTGCGGAATGGTCTGCCTTCAAACTTACGGTCCCAACTCTTCAGCTTTGGGTGATCAAAAACTTCTGCTGACTCATACTTCAGAAGTGCCTCTTCTTTAAAAAAATCATCAGAAATAAGCATTTGGTCAAAAAGTAAGCCAAATTGACGGTGATAAGTTGAAAATTTACCTTTCATAAAGAGTTCCAGAAACGGATTGGAAAGTATTTTCTCATTATTGCTTCCATAAGTAATGCTTCTAATGTTTTCCTCATCCGGATTTTCATTGAAATCCCCCATAAGCAGAACAGCTTCACCCAATTCAGTCATTTCAACAATCCTTTCCCTGATATCCGTGAGGATGACATCCCGCCTGGGTTTGTTAATGTCCTTTTCCCTTTTGGAAGGCAAATGAAATACAAATACATTAACCGCGGAAATGCCATACTTCAGTTTTACGTGAAGCACGTCCCGTGTAGTATCATATTTTTCGGGATCGGTCCCTTCAATTTCAAAGAAGTAACTGATGGGTTCGCTGGATAAAACCTCCACTTTTGAACTGTCATATATGAGCGCCACATCCACGCCCCTTTCATCCATGGATTCATAATGAACCACGCGAAACCGACCTTCAAAAACAGGCTGCGCCACCAGCTCCTGAAGCACAGCGTCACCCTGAATTTCAGCCAAACCGATTACCATGGGCAAGACGCCGTGCTTATCGCGGATCAACTGAAAAACCTGTGCAATTTTCTGCAGTTTATTCTGAAAACGGAACCGGTCCCAGTTGCGCAGGCCGGAGAACTCAATATTGGGAGGCTGTGAAGTCCGGGCCTCTGCACTGTAGAAATTCTCTGTATTGTAAAAAACGGCCAGTTCGTGAATAGCACTGCCAAAGTATCCGTTACTCATATATAAATGTAAATGTAAAGATATTATTTTACTATTCCGAATATCCTTAGGGCTAAGAACTGCATAAAAATGTAAAATACATGGGCTTTAGTGCATTTATATAAAAGTGGAATGTCTTGACAGACTATTTTTTTTAGTTTTATAATGAAAAAGCGCCCGGAAAGATCCGCGCGCTGTAAACTGTATTTCTTATGGTTTATGGGTAAGGTGCTATTTCTACTTCCAAACCTTCTATTTCCTCACTGATATGGATCTGGCAACCCAATCGCGAGTTGTCCTGCAAATGGAAGGCTTCGCCCAGCATGGCATCTTCTTCATCACCCATCTCAGTCAGTTTGTCGCCATTATTGATAACATAGACCTGACAGGAAGCACACATCGCCATACCACCGCAAACACCTATAGTGCCTTCTTCGGCAAGTTCGTAAGCGCGGATAACCTCCATAAGGTTCATGGACATATCCGTGGGTGCCGCAATATCGTGCGTAATGCCTTCGCGGTCGGTAATTTTTATGTTGATATCAGACATGACGGTACTCAAAGTTAATTAATACTTAATCGATTTTCTTCACCACGGCCTTTTCCGCTTCCTTGCGGCTGCCGTCGAAGCCGTCAACCCCACTTACCGTTGTGTATTTGAGGACGAATTTCTTACCCGGATTCATCCGGTTGTACACACTCTGGCACATCAGTGTGGCTTCGTGGAAACCGCAAAGGATAAGTTTAAGTTTACCCGGATAGGTATTGATGTCACCTACGGCGTACACCCCTTCAATATTGGTTTGATAGTCCAGTGCATTATTTACTTTAATGGCGTTTTTCTCAATTTCCAGTCCCCAGTTGGCCAGGTCGCCCAGCTTAGGCGTAAGTCCGAAAAGAGGAATAAAGAAATCGGCTTCGATATCACGGGTTTCACCACCTGCATCAACCGTAATGGATTGCAGATGTGTATCGCCATGCAATGCGGTTACTTCGGCCGGAGTGATCAGTTTCAGTTTGCCGGCATCTTTAAGCGCCTGTACTTTCTCCACAGAATCCAATGCGCCGCGGAATTCATTGCGTCTGTGAATCAGCGTCACCTCACTGGCCACATTGCTCAGGAAAATACTCCAGTCCAGGGCAGAGTCGCCCCCACCTGCAATAACTACCCTCTTATTCCGGAAATGTTCAGGCTCTTTAACAAAATACTCAACACCGTTTTCTTCAAATTTGTCCAGATTCTCGAGATGTTCCGGCTTACGCGGTGAGAAAGTTCCCAACCCACCGGCTATAGCCACAGCTCTTGCTCTGTGTATTGTACCTTTGTTGGTCACCACTTCAAACCAGTCGTCATCAATTTTCGTTAATGTTTCTGCTGTTTCAGCAAGTGTAAATCCCGGCTGGAACTGCTTGATCTGTTCCATCAAGTTGTCTACCAGTTCGCCGGCATTGATGGTGGGATAACCGGGGATATCGAATATAGGTTTCTTCGGATACAACTCCTGTAACTGACCGCCGGCTTGGGGCAGTGCGTCAATAATATGGCACTTTATCTTTAGCAAACCAGCTTCGAACACAGCAAAAAGTCCTGTAGGTCCGGCTCCGATAATCAGCAAATCCGTTGTAATCATTGATTGAATCTTTTATTTTTTTGAAGTAAAACTTTGCAAAAATACTAAAAAAATTATGAAGCTCCGGTGACGCGCTGCCATATTCAAGCCCTGAAATACCTGACAAAAGTCAATCACAAAGCACTTATCTTTGTGGCAAAGATTTTGTAAAAACATATGTATGAAAAAATTACTCAGCATTCTTGCTGCCCTGATGTTCCTCTATATTTTCCCACAAAAACTTGACAATATAAATTCCGGTGAAATGCTGACCTACCGTATCCATTATGGATTGCTTACCGCCGGTAATGCTACACTTACCACACAGAAAACAACCTACCGCGGGCAACCGCATATGTATGTAAAGGGTGTAGGACGTACTACGGGTGCGGTAAGAGCAGTCTTCAGAGTAGAAGATCTATATGAAAGCTACATCAGTTACAATACAGGTTTACCAAGTTTTTATGTAAGGAATGTAAAAGAGGGCGGGTACAGCCAGCATCTGCAGACAACTTTCAACCATGCCAATCAAACGCTGGTGCTTACCGATAAAAAGACACCGGCCAATGGTTCAAGGACCATAAAATCCGTGGCGGGAGTTCAGGACATGCTGTCCGCATTCTACCATCTGCGCACGCTGGATCCTTCGGAGTTGCGTGTGGGTACAGTTAAGAATATGAATATCTGGATTGACGATGAGATGTTTCCCTTTCAGATCCGTGTAACCGGAACGGAATATATCAACACCAAATATGGCCGGATTAACTGTTTAAAAATCATTCCGTTGGTAAAGAGCGGGCGCGTTTTCAAAGCAAAGGAAGGGGTAACTCTATGGGTGAGCAATGATGCCAACCATATACCGATCTCTATTAAGGCAGAATTGGCCGTGGGATCGCTTAAGGCTGATCTGGACGGTTACCGGAACGTAAAATTTCCTATGAGATTCATTAAATAAGAAAAGTGGCTTCGTAAGGCCACTTTTCTGTTTATACTGATCTGAACTGATCCAGCATTCTTTTGTCATTCTCGAAGAACAGACGGATATCGCCAATCTGATAAAGCAGCATGACAATCCTTTCTATCCCCATACCGAAAGCATAACCCGAATATTTTTCAGGGTCGATATTCACATTGGACAGTACGGCCGGATCTACCATACCGCAACCCATAATCTCCAGCCAGCCGGTACCTTTTGTAATACGGTAATCGGTTTCACTGTTCAGTCCCCAATATACATCTACCTCCGCACTTGGTTCAGTGAAAGGAAAATAGGACGGCCTCATGCGGATTTTTGATTTTCCGAAAAGCTCTGTAGTGAAATACTGAATGGTTTGTTTCATATCGGCAAAGCTTACGTTTTCGTCTATGTATAAACCTTCGACCTGATGAAAGATACAGTGTGATCTTGCAGAAACAGCTTCATTGCGGAACACGCGTCCCGGTGCCAGTATTCTGATCGGAGGTTCATTATTCTCCATATGACGGATCTGAACAGAAGAAGTGTGCGTACGCAACAGCACATCCGGATTCTGCTCAATAAAGAAAGTATCCTGCATATCCCTTGCAGGGTGGTATTCGGGCATATTAAGTGCTGAGAAATTATGCCAGTCGTCTTCAATCTCAGGTCCCTCGGCAACGGCGAAACCTATGGACCGGAAGATATCATTAATCCTGTTCCTTACAATACTGATGGGGTGTCTTGTACCCATTTCCAGAGGATATCCGGGACGGGTAAGATCTTCCTTTTCAGAAGCAGCCACGGCTTCCCCTTCATTCTTCAACGCTTCCAGTTTTGCAGCTACGGCTTGCTTGAGCGCATTTATCCGCTGGCCATACTCCTTCTTACGGTCATTGGGTACTTCCTTAAACGTCTCGAACAGACCGTTCAGGATTCCCTTTTTTCCGTTAAAGCGAAGTCGGAACTGTTCCGTTTCTTCCTTTCCGGATGAGGTGAATGAGTTTACCTCTTGCAGCAGCTGGTCAATGTCATCAAACATTATCGTCATTTTTCTTAGTGGCGCAAATTTACAACATTCAGGACAAAGTAAAAAAGCAGGGCACGTATATCGCGCCCTGCCTGTAAATAATGATGCAGTTCTTATTTCTGTTCCATCGCCTTGATGCGGATCTGGACATTTACTTCATTTTTAATAAGGCCGTTCTGAACCGGCACCTGGAACTTTACACCAAAATCTTCGCGCATTATGTCTGTAGGTTCCGTGGCAATCGAGACTTCACCCTGGCTAACGGCTACGTTCGCATTGAACTTCACCGGCTTGGTAATCCCTTTAATGGTAAGGTTACCGTCAAGCAAGGTGTTATAATCACCTTCGGACAATGGGGTCACGTTTGTAATCTCGTATGATGCGGTAGGAAACTTTTCTACCTCAAAAAAATCGCCGGACTTCAGATGACCCTCGAGTTTAGATTTCTGTTCGGCATCACTTTTAAGATCCACATTTTCCAGCGTAGTCATGTCGGCCACAAATTTCCCGCTTTCCAGCTGTCCATCCTTCACTGTAACATCACCAGTCTCAAACTTGATCGTGCCGAAATGACTGGTATTTTCAGATTTGAAAACCTTGAACCCTTTCCATTCAATACGGCTGTTCATGGTATCGATCACATACACCTGCCCTTCCCGTGTGGTAGTCACTTCTGAGGTTTCACTGGTCACAGGTTTATCCTTACCGCAGGAAATAGTTGCTGTGCCCAGTATCAGGGCTGCAAAAAGAGGAGATAGAAACTTGGAAGTCATATATTAGTCTTTTAATAGTTACATTTACGCTAAACTAAGAAAATATAATTTAACCGCGAAAAAACATAATTTTGCCGTCATGCTCCTGCAAGTAAAGAACCTCCACTTTTCACACACACCCGACAAGAAACTGTTCAACAATCTGAACCTGAACATTGATGAGGGCCAGATCATTGCGCTGGCAGGTGAAAGCGGCTGTGGAAAATCCACACTGCTCAATCTTATCTATGGTTTACTGGACTGGGAAGAAGGGCAAATCATATTCAACGGAGTAAGCCTGCTGGGTCCAAAAGGAAATCTGGTGCCGGGCGAAAAAGACATGAAGTTTGTTGCGCAGACGTACGACCTGATGCCGTACTCCACGGTGTCTGAAAATGTAGGCAAGTTCATATCGAATATTAATTTAGGCGAGAAAAAAGCCAGGGTTCAGGAGCTACTCAGGGTAGTGGGCATGGAAGATTTCGCTGATGTAAAACCGCAGTTCCTGAGTGGTGGGCAGCAGCAGCGGGTGGCTATTGCCAGAGCACTTTCGGTACTTCCCAAGCTATTATTACTGGATGAACCGTTCAGTAACCTGGATTTTTCCAGAAAGATTGAATTACGGGAGCGACTTTTCAACTTCGTAAAGGAAAATAACCTCTCGCTCATGATCTCTACCCATGAAATACAGGAAGTTATGCCGTGGCTGGACAGGATCATTGTCATGCAGGATGGCAGGCTGATTCAGAATGACAGTCCGGAGGAAACTTACCTTAATCCTTATAATGCTTATGTGGCACAACTTTTTGGCGAGGTAAATGTACTGACAGATGACGAGAAAAACACTTTGAAACTCAGCCGGAATCTGTGGTATCCGCACCAAATCAAGGTCACCGACAAGGGTAAACCTGCCCAGGTTAGTGAAAGCCGGTTTGCAGGAAGTTCGTACTGGAACCGCGTAAAGACCCATGACATCCCTCTGGTGATCTATTCTGACCGAAAGCTGTATAATAACATCTGTCTCGACTTTACAGACCCTAAGACCGGTATATAACAAAAGCTGCGGAATCATTTCCCACAGCTTCATACTTTTTTTTTTCAGAATAGCCTTTACAGACTTGCGGTATAGGCGTTCCAGCCTGCAATTTTATAGTTGAGTGCAGCAGCCTCAGGATTATCTGCTTTATAAATGCCGCGTCCAACAATCATGAAGTCGGTATGCAAATCCTTAAAAACCTTTTCAGGTGTGTTATACTGCTGACCTTTTCCGTCACCTGTTTCAGCCATGCTTACCCCGGGTGTAAAAAGAAGAAGTTCTTCCGGAATCTGTTTCTGGGAAACCCCGCCAATCACGTTAGGGTGCGATTGTGCCACCTTCAGAGCTTCTGCCTGATAACCGGCGTCGGTAAGAGTGCCTTTAGACGACATCCCGATGATGGCCACTACGCCAACATTCCTGAAACAGTCCAGTGAATCATAGCCACCGATTACCTGCGAGGTTACAAAATCGGCCCAGTTGGAAATTTTATAGATGCCATAGGAGAACTGAAGTTCCTGCGTATTACCAATGTCGGCAAACTTACGGTCTTCCATCAGCATGAAATTATGTTTTGCCGCCAGGTCTTTCAGCGGAAGAATGGTGGCATCCGGATCAAAATCTGTAATGATGTCGATATGGGTTTTAAGCGCCACAATATGCGGACCCACCTTATCAGCCAAATCCAGTAGTTCAGCTGTGGTCATTACATCAGCGGAGGCAATCAGGTTGCTTTGCTTTGCAACCGCGATCTCAAGAAGCCTTTTGGCTACCGAATGTTCTGCCATATCCAGTTTCTGGGCATAGGAAAGTCTTTTTTTCTCTTCAAACCTTACTTCATTACCCTTCAGGAAGTCGCTTATTCTAAGTACTTCATCATTAGTCAGGTGACCTTCTTCCTGCAGCATTCCGCAGACTTCGGAAATGGTGAAGAGTGTATGAACACGATAACCTTTCGATTCCAGAAGTTCCTTACCACCCTGCTGCCTGTCCAGAACCACTACGATATCTGACACGGAAATACCTTCATTCTCAATTTCAGGGATGGTTTCAAGCAGAGATTTACCACTGGTAATAACATCCTCCACCAAAAGGCAGTTCTGACCTTTGGTAAAGATACCCTCAATCATCTTTTTGGTGCCGTAATCCTTGGCTTCCTTACGTTTGATGATCAGCGGAATATAACTTTCAAGGGACATGGCCGTCGCCATAGGAAGAGCGGCATAAGGTACGCCGCAAATAAGGTCAAAATTATCAAGCGGAAGCATGTCCAGAAGGTAGTTCGCCAGGTGTTTTAAAATTTTAGGATCGGAAGCCAGCGGCCTTAAATCCACATAAAAAGGACTTTCTATACCACTTTTGAGGGTGAAGCGTCCAAACTTAATAATACCCAGCTTATAACATTCCAGAAAAAATTCTTTCTTACTTTCCATTGATCATTTTACTTTCTTACAAAGTTAGGGTTTTCGGGCAAAACCGGCCGAATGCAAAAAGGTTAAAAAATGCTAATAGTAGCTAATTGCTGGTGGGATATGGCGTTTAGAGGAGGGATTGGCTCCATTGGATTACCGAGGTCTTAAAGCAGCGCTGATAGTATCAAAAAAATACAATGGAAAATTTACATTGTATTTCTCAATATTGGGTCTGAAACTTATAAGTAATAGTAGTATCTTTTTTGTGAATACTAAAAACCAGTTCCCCTTTTTTTTTAACGATAGTATCACCCAGTCCGATTTCAGATTTATAGGAACTCCACCATCTGTTGTAATGATTACATTCACAAGGTTCTTTAGTTAGGGGGTCGTAACCTTTTGTTCTGAACATGGCAGAAGTATAGAAGGAGGGAGGTGTTTCTACAACTAAAATACATTCTTCCGCAGCTAATACCTGTGAATTACTATGATAATCAATGCGATTGAGGTAAAAGAACAAACCCATCACAAATACTAAACTTATTATCAAACTTATTTTTGGTCTCATACTTAATAAAACTGAAGGGATACTTATTTTTATCATTGAAGCAAAAATAATTTTGCTGGACAGCTTCGATAAGTTTCGCGGGACAACATCGGATTACTGTTTTCTAAGGATAATGGTTGCCCCATACTTTTTGAGTCCTTTAAAGGTATTAAAGACAATATAATCGTGGTCAAAGCGCATTTGCTTTATCGGAGGATCATCAAAAAAAGCAGTATCGTTTAACATGTTAAACTTGTTTGAATCATCTGATAATTGAAGGACATTACTTCCAAATTTTATAAACCCTCTCCTGCCACCTTCAACCAATCCAATTAATTTGTATTTCGGGATAATTACGATGGGGTTCAATTCCTGTTCTTCGTCAAAGAAGATTAATATTTCATAAACGCTTTCCGCTTTTCCGCCTACATCTACAACTACATTCTTCGAGTAAAAAGTCGCAGGGATTTTCCTGTTCGTTTCATTTACGATGGCGTAGTTTTCTTCCTTCACAAGCAATATTGCATCTTTAAAATAGAAAAAGCTTAAGGCAGCAATCAGTATCAGAGATAAAAAAAATATTTTTTTCATTTTTAGCGAGACTCTGTATAATAACTATACTCGTAATTATAGGTCATAGTTTTTTTACCGTCATTCTGTAAAATGGATTTCAGTTTTCCGCTACCGTCATAATTAAATGAATACTCAATCACTTTTTTACGGTCCAAATCTTCAAACTTGCGGTGTATCAATTTCCCCGCATCATAACGGTTGTTAGTAGTATATCGCAGCTTTCCAAGTTCATAAGTGGTGTGCTGCACTAACAACCTGTCATTATTATAGCCAAAAAAATCTTCTGTCCTGTTTGTCCTTATGCTTACCACTAAATTTTCTTTGCGCTCTATACTGATTCCCGCCGGTGTACCGTCAGGGTTAGTATGATTTTCTGTATCATCTGCCTGGAAGGCATTTGCTGACGAGCCAATCAGTTTTCCGTTATGATAGTTATAAGTCTTAACTCTTTTTCCGCCGTCATCAAAGTGATTAGTTTGTCTTAAATGTGGAGTTTCATCCAGCAGGTGGCGGACCTTTGTATGAGACAGCAAAGAAATACTGTCCCGAATTTTGCGAACCTGAGACAGAAAATTATTCCTGTCCAAATCCAAACTGCTATAATCTAAAGTTTGATTAGCGAAATATTTTCTGGTCTTCCCTATTTTTTGCTCTCTAAACACAAGAAAGCCCGACCTGGAGTTGGCAAGAACGGTCCGGTCCATCCCTCCCTCTTCCGTATAGAAATGTACGGAATGCTCTGTTTTGGAATTTACATTTCTGACCATCTGAAACGCAGTTTTACCGTCAGATCGGAACTGCCTTAAAGCTACCTGCTCACCATCCCGAAAAATCCTGATTTCCTTTACGCCGGCATTCTCTTTTTGCCAAAGCGGAAGTTCATGCTTTTCCAGTTGAGCATAGACCGGGGAGAACGCCAGAAGCAGGATAATCTGTAAAATTCTTTTTTGAAAATATTCTGTACCTATTATATTACCGGCTTTAACCATTCGTTCTGTTTATGCTGTTTCTCAAAGTTAATGAATTCAGTTATCTTTGAGAAAATTATTATCAATGAAGAAGAACTTTTCCTTTCTGCTTATCCTACTTTCCCTACTCTCCTTTGGGCAGGTGGAAGAAAAAAAACTGGATGAACTTATTCAAAATACCCTGAAGACTTTCGACGTTCCGGGAATGTCTGTAGGAATCATTAAAGACGGAAAAACAGTCTATTCTAAAGGCTTTGGCGTAAGCTCACTTGCTACCGGCAAGACAATGGATCAAAATACACTGGTGGGAATTGCCTCTAACTCCAAAGGCTTTACCGGTACGGCACTTGCCATCCTGGCGGATGAAGGCAAACTGAACTGGGACGATAAAGTGACCAAATACATTCCGGAATTCCAGATGTATGACCCGTATCTTACTCATGAGGTTACAATAAAGGACCTTGTCACGCACAGAACCGGACTGGGACTGGGCCAGGGCGACCTTATGTTCTTCCCGGAAGGTGGAAACCTTACCGTGAAGGATATAGTTCATAACGTAAGGTATCTGAAACCCGAAAACCGTTTCCGCTCCACGCTGGATTATAACAACATTATGTTCATTGTGGCCGGCGAGGTAATTACGCGTATTTCAGGTTTAACCTGGGCAGAATTTATTGAACAGAGAATTCTGAAACCTGTGGGAATGAACGCCAGCTACGGATCCTATAACCGCGCTAAAAAGGCCGGAGTAACCAACATCATAGATGCTCATGCGCCTGTAAACGGTAAAGCAGTTATGGTTCCGCACGATTGGAACGAGACCGCCGATGCTGCCGGTGGCATCATCAGCAATATAACAGATATGTTGACATGGGCTGATTTCCTGATGAACGGCTTCACCACCAAAGACGGCAAAAAACTAGTTTCGGACAAACAAATCCAGCAACTGTGGAATCTTCAGATCTCTACACCGGTAGCACTCAAGAACACCTATGATTCCAATTTTGCGGGCTATGGGCTGGGATGGTTTCTCACCGACGTGAAAGGACACAAGCAAGTCTATCATACCGGCGGGCTGATAGGCACAGTTACTCAGTTTACACTGATTCCGGATTTGAAACTGGGTATTGTGGTACTTACCAACCAGCAAAGCGGTGCCGCCTTCAACACAATTACAAATACAGTTAAGGATTCTTACCTGGGCATGCCCGACCAGAACTGGCTGAAAACATATGGAGACCGTATGGCGAAATACAATGCGGAAATAGAAAAAGGCAAGAAAGAAGTGTTTGCGAAATCTTCAGCGTTTGCCAAACTGAAAAATCAGCAGATCAGGCCGGAACAGATTACCGGAACCTATAATGACAAATGGTTTGGCGATATTAAGATTACCTACGACGGCAAAACCTACAGAATAGTTTGCCAGAATTCGCCGCGTTTGAAAGGTGAACTTATCCCGTATACTCCAAATGTGATGATTATTAAATGGGACGACCGCAGTTATGACGCCGACGCTTTCATCAATTTCAGCCTGGATGAGAACGGCAAAGCACAGACTGCGACACTGAAACCAATTTCCGACATCACCGATTTCAGCTTCGACTTTGAAGACCTGGATCTGAAAAAGAAATAATAACAATTAAACAGGAAAAAAAAATAAGCGGGGAGATGATGACTCATTTCCCCGCTTATTTTTTAAAGCACTTTTAGTTCAAGCTTAATTGAATTTCCAAATATTTTCTTTGATATTTTTTCGAAATTCTTCGTCAGGTCAGATACAAAGAATTCATAGCTCGGACTGGCGTTATCACTGTTCAGCAGACGGTGCTTGTCCAGTATATGTTTCAGCTGGGTAGCCACAATACTCGGTGAATCAATGACCCGAACGCGGTTGCCATAAAACTGCCTTATTTCAGCCATAAGCAGCGGATAATGCGTGCAGCCCAGAATTAGCGTTTCAATGTTTTTAAGCTTGCTGTTACTCAGGTAATTATAGATAATAGCATTGGTTATAGGATGGTTCCTGAATCCTTCTTCAATCGCAGGAACGAGAAGTGGTGTTGCAAGTTCATCCACTTTGATGAATTTATTGTGCTTACGGATGCTCTTGCGGTAAAGACCTGAACTTACGGTAGCTTTGGTTGCAATTACGCCTACATTATTATGGATTTCGTAAGCGACTTTTTCGGCTACAGGATGAATTACGTCGATTACAGGAACTTTTCGGTCCACAATGTCCAGAACCTGGTTCAGCGCATTGGCAGTAGCAGTATTACAGGCCACTACAATGGCTTTACAGTTCTTTTCCAGCAGGAAGTTCGTGATCTTTGTTGAATATCCAATGATGGCATCCCGTGATTTGTCGCCGTAAGGCAGATGCTTGGTATCGCCGAAATAGATGAGGTTTTCCTGCGGAAGCATCCTTTTTACTTCCCGGGCAACCGTAAGTCCGCCAACGCCGGAATCGAAAATGCCAATAGGCTGACTGGCCTGAAGGTGGGAATAGTCCTCTTTCTGCTTTTTCAAGGATAATGGAAATTTAACTGCAAAAATAACGATTTTTTAAACGTGCCAACCATATGGTTCTGCCTAAGCCATATTATTAAAGTACGAAGAGATCCGAAGCAATACCGTCTGCCATGAACCAATGCTCCTCCGGAATAAAGAGGTGGTCCTTTTCGATCCTCAGAATTCCCTCAGAAATTTTACGGGCAACGTCCTGATTAAAGCCTTGAAGAATTTCCGGACTGAAATTCCGGTTAAGTCTGTGCAAATCTACACCCCAAACGGTCCGCAGTCCGATCATAAGCATTTCGTTGAAACGGTCCTTTTCCTGAAGGTGTTCAGCTTCGGCAGGCAATATTCCTGCTTCAAGATTTTTAATATAGAGTACATTATTGGCCACATTCCAGCTTCGCCTGTTTAAACCGTTATAAGAATGCGCAGACGGTCCGATACCCAAATAGGGTTTGTATTTCCAATAGGCAGCATTGTGCCGGGAATGAAAACCTGGTTTGGCGAAATTTGAAATCTCATAATGTTCAAATCCGCTCTCTTTAAGGAAACTGCACATATAGTGAAACTCCTCATTTTGCTCCTCTTCAGCAGGTGCAGTTATTTTTTGGGTTCGCACCCAATTTTCCAGTGCAGTTTTCGGTTCCACAGTGAGCGCGTACGACGATATGTGAGGGACCTGAAGGGCCACCGCACGGTTAAGATTCTCTTTCCACATGGTAAGACTGGAAGTTGGCGAACCGTATATCAGGTCAATACTTAAATTTTCAAAACCATAATCCTGCGCACGCTTTATCGAGGCATCAGCTTCCGATGCATTGTGTGCGCGGTTCATGAGTCTCAGGTCATCATCGAAAAAGCTCTGGGTGCCAATAGACAACCTGTTGATTGGGGTGGAGGCCAACTCTTTAACAAAAATACCGTCAAGGTCATCCGGATTAGCTTCAAGGGTGATTTCAATATCATCCGCAAAGGAATAATATCTCAACACTTCATCAATTAAGCCTTTGATCTCATCCCCAGTAAGTACCGAAGGTGTTCCGCCACCAAAATAAAGTGATTTCAGGACTTTGTTATCCAGCTCATCTTTCCTGAGAAATAATTCCTTCTTAATAGCCTGCAGCATCTCCTCTTTACCGCGTAACGAAGTGGAAAAATGAAAATTACAGTAACTGCATTTCTGTTTGCAGAATGGAATATGGAGGTAAATCATAAAAAAAAGCTCCGTTTTACCGGAGCTCCAAAATATTGTAATCGTAGTTTATTAATATCTGTAACCTCTTACGTTAATGAAGTTATCAAAGTTATACCCCAGACCGATCATAAAACTGTTACCACCGTATTCGGCAATATCAGAAAGACCGATGTTATAGGTAGCACCAATCATAATTTTGTTCAGATTTACCTTCACAACGGGTGCAATACTTAAAGTCTGGTTGTCAAATCTGTTCTGTACATATCTGAAACTTGCTCCGGCAGAGAATCTGTTGTAATCTGTTGCTACAGTTCCCATAAGGTTTCCGTCCAGCATCAGGGATGAATTGGTATCAAGTTTCATAAGGGCAGAAGGAGTAATGATTATTCCGTCTGTAATTTCCCAGTCGTATCCAAGATTAAGGAAAATCTTAATGGGAGAAGGTTCGTAGTTATTTACAATAGCTTCATCGTTACTTAATGCGATGTCGTTTACCGATGCACCTGCAAAGATGTTTTTATAGGTTGCCGCAAGACCGAAATTGGCATACATCATAAAGATGCTGTTTTCGCCCGAAAGCAATGGGTCATTTGGGCTGTCTGTATTAAGCTTGGTATAATCAAAATTCATATTATAAGCTGTAACACTTGTACCGAAAGAGAACTGATCCTTCCTGGTTCCTTCGTCACTGATAGGAATAAAATAGGAAGCTCCCAGTGTAATACCACCTGCGCTGATAGGCCCGTTCTGATCTCTGAAAACAGAAAGACCGGCACCCACCCTGTCGAAAATATTGGCATGCAATCCTACAGACTGCACATTAGGTGACTCACTGAATGAGGAATACTGTTTTTGATAGTTTGCATTTACGTGCACATCATCCGTTTTACCATATTGGGCCGGATTAAAAAGAAAATCACCGTCTAACAGATATTGCTGATAATATGGTAATGTTTCCTGTGCCTGGTACGCGCCAGAGAATAGGGCGAAACAAACAACAGCATATAGTTTTCTCATAACAAATCAAGATTTCAGTTGAACAAATATAGAAAATTTATTGGTATATTTTTATTTTTCTAAATAATTTCTCCATTTTTTTACCGCGGCATCCATATCTGCAGGCATCGGACTTTCAAAGTACATTTCCTTCTTTGTAACCGGATGAACGAAGCCTAAAGTATGTGCATGAAGGGCATGCCTCGGCAGGATTTCAAATACATTATTGATAAACTGCCGGTATTTGGGCAGGTTTTCACCGCGCAACGGGATATGACCTTCGTAACGTTCGTCATTAAACAGGGTATGACCAATATGTTTGAAATGCGCCCGTATCTGATGGGTGCGCCCGGTTTCCAGTTTGCATTCAATCCAGGACATGTACCGGAACCTCTCAAGCACCCTGTAATGGGAAACTGCATGTTTACCCTGGCTCCCGTCTTCATACACTGTCATCTGCATACGGTTCTTCGGATGCCTCCCAATATGCCCGGTAATGGTTCCTTCATCATTTTCCATATTACCCCACACAAAAGCCCAGTAGAGCCTTTTTGTTTTGCGGTCAAAAAACTGCTTGGCCAGAAAGCTAAGTGCATACTCGTTCTTAGCCACTACCAGAAGCCCGGAGGTATCTTTATCTATCCTGTGAACCAGACCCACGCGGTCCAGATCGGACTTTACGCCGTTCTTTTCAAAGTGGAACGCCAGGGCATTAACCAGGGTTCCGTCCCAGTTCCCGTGGCCCGGATGAACCACCATTCCCGCTTCTTTATCTACAACAACCAGGTCGTCATCTTCGTAAATAATATTAATCGGAATTTCCTGCGGCACAACTACATTTACCCGCGGCGGACGCGCCAGCAGAACAGAGATTTCATCTCCGGGTTTCACCCTGTAGTTTTGCTTGACCACGCTCCCATTCACAACCACATTGCCGGCCCGGCAGGTTTGGGAAATTTTATTTCTTGAAGAATTCTGGCGGAAGTTAAGCAGGTACTTGTCTATCCGCAAAGGTTCCTGTCCTCTGTCTACCTTTATGCTCAGATGTTCAAACAGCCCACTGTTCTCGCCGCTATCCGCTTCGGATTCCGGCAAGTCCTCTTCAAATAATTCTTCGCTATCCTCTAACATATTAGTTTAATACAGGCTTCGCAGATGCTGAAACCCCGGTAATTTACTATTACTCCACCACTTTCTTTACTTTGGGCTTTTCGGCAGTTTTGTTGGCAGGAGTTGCAGATGGTTGTTTACCGCTGGCAGGTTCTGACTTAGGTACAGCCGTTCCAGAGTTATTGGAAGGTTTTTTTGAAGTATTTTCCGCAGGTGTATTCATGGGCGAAGTTGGAGTTGCAGGTTTCGGTTCCGCGGGTTGCCTGCGTGGGGCTTCAAATGTAGGCTCCTGATAAACAGGAATTTCCTCATACCTTACCGGCGGAAGCGTAGTATCAATCTTTACCCTGTACATGGAATTGAGCTGGGAAATCCTTCCGCTCATTTCAGCAGGCGATTTTTTACTCGCCCAGAGGTCTACCTGCATCCCCTGGTCACGAAGGTCGCCGCCTGCAGGATCCTGATAATACACTATATCAGTATCATCACCTTTACCGTCCTCGTATTCCACAAGACCTATTTCAAAAAGATTATTGGCCACGATGGCTTTCGCCTGAGCAACTGTCAGCCCCACCAGGTTTGGGATTGCAATATTCCTTTTCGGACCTGCACCGATCACCAGGTCAATGGTGGAAAATCTGGGGAGCTGGCTGCCCGGTTTTATTACCACGCCGTTATGAAGCATTCGGATCACTGCATCTCTCTGTATGCTTGGCTCAAATATGGTATCACCGACTTTAAGACCCACCTGCGCCAGACGGCGGAACGCCAGGCCTTTGTAACGGTCCAGAATATCAGGAATAGTAACTTTACCCCATGTACGCGGGTTCACACGAACTTCTATTATACGGCCGTTCTTCACACGGGAACCCGGCTTGGGAAACATATTAAGTACCTGAAACGGTTTGTACTTTGGATCATATGTACCGCTGTCCACCTTATATTCCAATCCCTGGTCATCCAGGATCTTGATAGCTTCATGAACAGACCTGTTCATTACATTGGGAACCGGTATTTCCTTACCGTGATTGGTATGGAGCTCCAACCAGCGAAAGGTCAGCCATACCAGGCCGATGAAGATTACTGCGGCCAGCACAAGGTTTACCAGAACTTTCCAATGGAAAAGTGATTTCAGCATGGTTTTTACTTTAAATGTAGCGGCAAATATAAATAATAATTTTAGAATGTTTCACTGCAATCAGCTGCGCCTGCGTACCTTTACTGCACATTAGGTCACTAAATTAGCCTGCTGTCGGATTATAAATAAACAATTTCTGTAAATTTGCCTCCTCACTGTGTGATTTATTATGGACAAGAAAAATGTGGCCGTTGTAATGGGCGGTTATTCTGATGAATACGTGGTTTCCCTGAAAAGCGGGCAACTTATCTACGAGTCGCTGGACCGTGAACTTTATAATGTATACAGGGTAGTGATCCTTAAAGAGAAGTGGTACTTTGTAGATGATCATAATGTGAAGGTAGAAATCAATAAATCAGACTTCAGCGTGGATCTGGACAGCGGTTATAAAGTGAAATTTGATGTCTGCTTCAACATCATTCACGGAAGACCTGGCGAGAACGGTGAACTTCAGGCTTACTGGGACATCATAGGCCAGAGATATACCGGCTGCAGTTTCTATCAGAGCGCACTTACATTTAACAAGAAAGATACACTCGCGGTACTGGGCAAATATGGAATACCTTCTGCAAAAAGTATTTACCTGAGAAAAGGAGAAAAGACTGACATTGTCTCAATTGTTGAACAGCTTGGCCTACCCTGCTTTGTAAAACCCAATCAGAGCGGCTCCTCGCTGGGTATATCAAAGGTCAAAAGCGTTGACGAATTCGACAGAGCTTTTGAACTTGCGTATGAGCAGGATGAGGAAATACTTATAGAGTCTGCCCTGGACGGTATGGAAGTATCAGTTGGAGTTGTGGATTTCGAAGGGAAGACCATCGTACTGGGAATTACCGAAATCGTTCCTCAAAAGGAATTCTTTGATTATGAAGCTAAATACGAAGGAGCCTCAGAAGAAATCACTCCGGCCCGTTTGGATGCAGACACCCGTCTGAAGGTTGAAGAAATTGCCATAAAAGCCTACGAATCCTTAGGAATGAGTGGTTTCTCACGCAGCGAATTTATAATAATGGATGGTACGCCTTATATGCTGGAAATGAATACCAACCCGGGATTCTCACCGGCATCCATATTGCCGCAGCAGGCAAAGATCTATGGAATTTCCATTCAGCAACTCTGCGGTAATGAAGTGCAGAAAGCCCTCAATAAAAAACATAATTAATATGAGAACAGCAGTATTCCCGGGTTCCTTTGACCCTATCACTTTGGGACATTATGATATTGTGGAGCGTGCAGCTCCCCTTTTCGACAAAATCATTATCGCCATCGGTCAGAACTCCCAAAAAAAATATATGTTCTCACTGGAACAGAGAATGGACTTCATAAAAAGGACATTCAGCGACTTTCCCAATGTTGAGGTAGATCATTTTGAAGGCCTTACCATTGATTACTGCAAAAGCAAAAATGTAAGCTTCATCTTACGTGGCCTTAGAAATCCCGCCGATTTTGAATTTGAAAAAGCCATTGCACAAACCAACCGGGAACTCACCAGGGACCGCAAGATTGAAACAATCTTCCTCCTTACATCTTCCGGAAAATCCTTTATCAGCAGTAGTATAGTAAGGGAAATAATTACTTTTCGCGGCGATTATAAACTACTGGTTCCGCCGGCTGTACGCATCTAATCTTATTTGTCACGGACTTGGACATTCACGATAACTTTAACTTTGCAATTGAAATCATCGGAACCATTGCCTTTGCAATGTCCGGCGCTTTTGCGGCTATGCAAAAGAGGTTTGATCCTTTCGGCGTCCTCATAATTGCCTTCATTACCGCGGTAGGCGGTGGTACGGTTCGGGATCTATTGCTGGGTGTACCGGTGTTCTGGATGCACGATATCTTTATCTGCAGTGTCATTTTCCTGGCAGCTGTTTTGGCTTTTGTGGTTAAATATTTCGACAAGAAATTTCAGGTAACCCTTTTCCTGTTTGACAGTCTGGGCCTGGGACTTTTTACTACAATCGGTATTCAGAAAGGGCTGGATGCGCAACTTCATCCTGTAATCTGTGTAACCCTTGGTACGATTACGGGTTGCTTTGGAGGAATAATCCGGGACACTTTGCTTAACAGAATTCCGCTCATATTCCGAAAGGAAATCTATGCAACTGCATGTATCCTGGGCGGTGGCACTTTTCTGCTTATGCTCCATTTCACCGACATGTCCTTCACCTTTATTCAAATTTTCACCATACTACTCATTGTTGTCATCAGGACGCTGGCGGTGAAGTACCACTGGCAGATGCCGAAATTTTATTCACACGCCAATGACGGTGAAATGTAACATTAACCTCCATTGAAAACCCCGGAAGTAACTAAACTTCCGGGGTCCTCAATTAATAAACTATTAAAAAAATAAACTAGGGATTGTAACTGTACCCTTTGCAGGATTTCAGTTATTATTTCAAACGCAAAAATTGTGCTATTATTGTCAGTATTTCAAAACTATTATGTTAAATATTTTTAACATATCACACTCAACATCAGTTCATTAATGCACGAGCTCTCTTCCCAACTGTTTTAGGTGAAAATGGCTATCTTTAAGCACCGAAAAATTTATATGGACTTAGAATTTAATAAACGCGAAGATCAAAACAAACTTAAACTCTCCGAAATAAACCGTCAGTTTTCCGAAATTAAAAAAGGTGGCGGCGAAAAACGTCTGGAAAAAATGAGACAGGAGGGTAAAATGACTGCCCGTGAGCGGATTGATTATCTTCTGGATAAAGACCGTGAATCTATAGAGATTGGGGGCTTTGCCGGATTTGAAATGTATGAAGAACATGGCGGCTGTCCCAGTGGCGGCGTAGTTGTTGTCATGGGTTATGTTTCAGGAAAACAATGCCTTGTGGTGGCCAACGATGCTTCCGTGAAGGCAGGTGCCTGGTTTCCGATTACCGCCAAGAAAAATTTACGTGCACAGGAAATCTCCATTGAAAACCGGTTACCAATCATCTATCTTGTGGATTCTGCAGGAGTTTATCTGCCTATGCAGGACGAAATATTTCCGGATAAGGAACATTTCGGACGTATTTTCAGGAACAATGCCAAGATGAGCGCTATGGGAATCATCCAGATTTCAGCAGTGATGGGCAGTTGTGTAGCGGGTGGCGCATACTTGCCGATTATGAGTGATGAGGCAATGATAGTGGATAAAAGCGGTTCTATATTCTTAGCCGGAAGCTATCTTGTAAAAGCAGCAATTGGGGAAAATATAGACAATGAAACACTCGGCGGTGCAACAACACACTGCGAGATTTCAGGTGTGACCGATTATAAAGCCAAAGATGATGCGGATGCATTAAACCGGATTAAGAATATTATGAAATCTGTTGGATCTTACGAAAAAGCAGGATTCAGCAGAATTGAAAGTGCACCACCAAAGGAGAAAATTGAGAATATTTTCGGAATTATGCCTGTTTCCAGAACAGATCAGTATGACACTGCTGATATAATAAAATGTCTGGTGGATAATTCCGAATACGAAGAATATAAACCGGATTATGGCAAGACCATCATCTGCGCAACAGCCAGAATAGATGGCTGGAGCGTAGGAATTGTAGCTAATCAGCGTAAACTGGTAAAAAGCGGTAAAGGTGAAATGCAGTTTGGTGGAGTAATTTATTCTGATTCTGCGGACAAAGCCACGCGTTTTATCGCTAACTGTAACCAGCGTAAGATCCCGTTAATTTTCCTTCAGGACGTAACAGGATTTATGGTGGGATCCAAATCTGAGCATGGTGGTATTATTAAAGACGGTGCTAAGATGGTTAATGCGGTTGCCAACTCTGTTGTTCCGAAGTTCACCGTAATTACCGGAAATTCCTATGGAGCCGGAAACTATGCAATGTGTGGCAAAGCGTATGACCCCAGGCTGATCGTGGCATGGCCATGGGCAGACCTGGCGGTTATGGGAGGATCGCAGGCTGCCAAAGTATTGGCACAAATCCAGGAATCGACTCTGAAGAAGCAGGGAAAAGAAATTACGGAAGAGGAACATCAGGAGATTCTGGATACCATCTCAAAGCGTTATAAGAAGCAGACAGAACCTACTTATGCCGCAGCAAGACTTTGGACAGATGCCATCATTGATCCAACGGAGACGCGCAAGTGGATTTCAATGGGTATTGAGGCAGCAGATCACGCGCCCATAACTGAAAAATTCAACTTGGGCGTTATTCAGGTGTAATTATTCAGCCGACCTAACAGAGCCACTCCCGCACAAGGAGTGGTTTTTTGATTTGTGATGGCTGGTGACTAGTGACTGGTGATTGGTGATTGGTGACTAGTGCGGCCCGCGGTCCGATAGCTTATATAGGCTGTAAGCAGTAAGCTGTAAGCAGGAAGCTGTAAGCAGCCTAACCTCTCATATCTCACTTCTAACTGCCGTTGGTGACTGGTGACTGGTGATTGGTTTCTGCGTCTTCCGGTCAGCATTTAGCGGGCATATAGCTGGTGGAAGCGGTAAGCAGGAAGCTGTAAGCAGCGTAACCTCTCATATCTCACTTCTAACTGGCCGTTGGCCGTTGGTGGCTGGTGACTGGTGATTGGTTTCTGCGGCCAGCAGTCAGCCATCAGCGGTCAGCAGTCAGTCATCAGCGGTAAGCAATAAGCTGTAAGCAGTAAGCTGTAAGCAGCCTACCCTCTCATATCTCACTTCTAACTGGTGGCTGGTGACTGGTGACTGGTGATCGGTTTCTGCGGCCAGCAGTCAGCCATCAGCGGTCAGCAGTCAGCCATCAGCCATCAGCTGTAGGCTGTAAGCTGTAAGCTGTAAGCAGATTAAACAGGCATATCTCACTTCTAAACCCTCATATCTAACTTCTAACCTCTAACTTCTAACCTCTAACCTCTCATATCTGAAGTCTTTGCTCTTTGTTCTTTGTTCTTTGTTCTTTATTCCACCAAACAAAAAAATCCCCAACCACGTGTGTGATTGAGGATTGTGTCCCGCCGAGGCGGATGAAAAAAAACTGGCGGCGACCTACTCTCCCGCTTTCGC